>NZ_JBFTKQ010000008.1:0-240274 GCF_056396025.1 Allobosea sp. 05T438 | reverse complement strand
GACAGTCCTCCACCCGGCAGGAAGACGCCCTATGGTCTTTACTGCGCAATCGGCAGCTCGATGGGCTGAAGTTCCGCCGTCAGGTTCCCCTGCTCGGCTATACGGTCGATTTCATCTGCATTGATCGAAAACTGCTCGTCGAAATCGCCGGGCGCCAGCACAGCTGGGAGCGCGATTATGATGCGGCAAGGACCGCGGAAATCGAGCGGCACGGGTTCAAGCTTGCGCGCTTCAGCAATGCCGAGGTCATGGATAGCCGGGACGATGTCATCGCCACCATCCGCACAGCAGCAGGCGGATAGGTAGAGCCTTCATCGGCAGCGGCAGTCCCTCATCCCTGCCCTTCTCCCACACGGGAGAAGGGTTCCCGCGCCTCACTTCAGCGCGCGCATCGAGGTCGTTCGAAATCGCGCGAGGCTTAGACGAAGGCGGAAGAGACGGTCATGGCGGGAGGATAGGCGATGGCCCCTCCGCCGTCATGGTCGGGCTCGTCCCGACCATCCACGTCTTTGCAGGCCGCTACGTCCGCTTGGTCTCGAGGAGTCCGCCCATCAGCAACGTCGCAAGACGTGGATGCTCGGTACAAGGCCGAGCATGACGCGAGGCGCAGGAAGCGCGACGACCTTTCCTTCTCCCGGATGGGAGAAGGTGGCGCGGAGCGCCGGATGAGGCGTGTGCCGTTGCCGCAGAAGGCGCAATGGAGCCGTTTCGGCTGACGATCAGCGGCGCTCCCTCACCCCTGCCCCTCTCCCATCCGAGAGAGGGGTTCCCCGCGTTTCACGCGTCAGCGCGGGGGTCCTATACCACCGCCCAGAACTCCCGCGCGCCCGGCGGCAGCTTGTCCAGCGCGCGCTCGAAGGCTTGCGCCTCGACATGCCGGCGCAGGGCGCGGGCGACATCGGCGATGCCGGTTTCAGGGAGGAGCGTGTGGTCGTGGCGGTGGCCGATCGCCTCGCGCGTCAATGCCGCGCGGTCGGCGAAGGGTTTTGGCGGCTGCGCCGTGTTCCAGCCCTGCAGGAACATGGCACCGAGCAGCGGTGGCAGGGCGTTCGCGAAGGTCACGCCCTCCGCCGGCGTCAATCGCGCCCGGAAGGTGACCAGCACGGCCAGCACCGCCGCATAGCTCTGATGCGTGGTGCCGAGCCCAAGCTCATCGCGCGCATCGAGCAGGAAGCGTTCGAAATCGCGCGAGGCGTGGACGAAGGTGGAGGGGACGGTCATGGTAAGACGGGTAGCCTTGTTAATTTCCTAGAGATATTCAACAAGAGTTTCGCGGGAATTTGGATCGGGGTTTGGTACATGACTTCAGGAATCGAACAACTCGACAACGTCATCTCGGATCTTAAGGCGAAGCGAAAAGTCAACCCTGTGACTATCCGCAGCTTTCTTCAATGGTTCGGTGTACAAAGACGCACATCTGCTAATGTAGAATATATAAACAGAATATTGGATGAATTTAACATTAGGACAGACCCCGATTATCTTAATATATGGGTCGATACACCTATAAATTTCAAGCTTGATGATACAAAACAAAAAACACCTCCGGCTTCAAACGATTCCGCATCTGATGCCAACACACCTCCCGACAGCAATGACCCATCATTCAAAATTGGGAAAATACCAGCCGCGAATAACAAACCGACAAGTATAAATCCAAACGCGAGCTTGCTAGAAGCGACAACACTTATGATGACAAGAAATTACTCTCAGCTACCTGTCATGACGTCTGACAGAGAGGTAAAAGGGGTTATTAGCTGGGAATCGATCGGCATTCGCGTGGCTAATGGCAAAACAGCGACGGACGTCAAATCATACATGGATGAACATTACGAGATATCTTCAAACGCATCCCTTTTCGTCGCTATCAAAACAATAGTCGAAAGAAATTATGTACTAATCCGCTCTCCCGAAAAGGTAATTTCGGGAATCGTCACATCAAGTGATATAGCTCTTCAATTCGAAGATATAAGCACCCCATTCTTATTGATTGGAGAAATCGAAAATAGCATAAGAATAATTCTGTCGACTAAAATAACTATTGATGATATCAAGAAAACAATTAAAGAAGAACACCTTCCCAATAACTTGTCCGATATATCGGAGCTAACATTTGGAAATTACGTCAAAATACTAGAAAATAAAGATAACTGGGAAAAAATATCCCTTAAACTTGATAGATCTACATTCTGCTCTGAACTCTCAGAAATCAATGCGATTCGCAATGACGTCATGCACTTTGATCCGGACCCGATAAAAGAGGAAAATATTCAAAAGCTCAGAAATATCTCCAATATGCTCGATAAATTACGCAGTATCGAAGCATTATAAATCTACCGCCGCCTACCTCCGCCGCCGCCTCTCCTCCGCCCCCTTCGGCCGCGATTCCGGCACCGGGCCCATCTCGTCCAGCGTCGGCTTCCGCACCCGTGAGGTGCCCGTCAGCAGCGGGTTCGGCTTTTCGCCGGCTTTCGGCCGGCCTTCGCCGCCGCCGAGATTGTGCGGGCCCATGTCCTCGTCCGTCGGCTTGCGGGCGCGGCTTTTGTAGACGCCGTCGCCTGCCGGCGAGGCTTTTGTCGGCGGCAGGTTGGCGCTCGATCCGTAGCTGCGCTCGCCCTTGTACTTGCCGGCGCTGGCCTCGACATCGCTCTGGCGGGCGAGCGGGTCGTCCGAGATCGCCAGCTCGGTCGCCTGCAGGCGCTTGATCTCGTCGCGCAGGCGGGCGGCGGTCTCGAATTCGAGGTCGGCCGCGGCCTCGCGCATGCGCTTCTCGAGATCGGCGATCGCGGCCTTGAGGTTGTGGCCCGAGGCCGGCGCCACCAGCCCCTTGTCGACCGTGACATGGTCGCGCTCATAGACCGAGCCGAGAATGTCGCCGATGTTCTTCTTCACCGTCTGCGGCGTGATGCCGTGCTCTTCGTTATAGGCGACCTGCTTCTCGCGGCGGCGGTTGGTCTCCGCCATCGCCCGCTCCATCGAGCCGGTGATGTGATCGGCATAGAGGATGACCTTGCCGTCGACGTTTCGGGCGGCGCGGCCGATGGTCTGGATCAGCGAGGTCTCGGAGCGCAGGAAGCCCTCCTTGTCGGCGTCGAGAATGGCGACGAAGCCGCATTCGGGGATGTCGAGGCCCTCGCGCAGCAGGTTGATGCCGACGAGAACGTCGAACGTGCCGAGGCGCAGGTCTCTGAGGATCTCGATGCGCTCGATCGTGTCGATGTCCGAATGCATGTAGCGCACGCGCACGCCGTTCTCGTGCAGGTATTCGGTGAGGTCCTCGGCCATGCGCTTGGTCAGCACGGTGACGAGGGTGCGATAGCCCTTCTGTGTGACCTCCTTGACCTCGTCCAGGAGGTCCGCGACCTGATGCTTGGCGGGGCGGATCTCGACCGGCGGGTCGATCAGCCCGGTCGGGCGGATGACCTGCTCGGTGAAGACGCCGCCGGTCTGCTCCATCTCCCAACTGCCGGGCGTGGCCGAGACATGCACCGACTGGGGCCGCATCGCGTCCCATTCCTCGAAGCGCAGCGGCCGGTTGTCCATGCAGGAGGGCAGGCGGAAGCCGTATTCGGCCAGCGTCGCCTTGCGGCGGAAGTCGCCCTTGTACATGGCGCCGATCTGCGGGACCGAGACATGGCTCTCGTCGGTGAAGACCAGCGCGTTGTCGGGCAGGTATTCGAACAGCGTCGGCGGCGGCTCCCCCGGCTTGCGGCCGGTGAGATAGCGCGAATAGTTCTCGATGCCGTTGCAGGAGCCGGTGGCCTCGATCATCTCGATGTCGAAGGTGCAGCGCTGGTCGAGCCGCTGCGCCTCGAGATAGCGGCCCATGCGGTTGAGTTCGTCGAGGCGGGCCTTGAGCTCCTGCTTGATCGACTTCACCGCCTGCGTCAGCGTCGGGCGCGGCGTGGTGTAGTGCGAATTGCCGTAGACCTTGATGAATTCGAGCTCGCCGGTCTTCTGGCCGGTGAGCGGATCGAACTCGCTGATGCTCTCGACCTCGTCGCCGAACAGGCCGATGCGCCAGGCGCGGTCCTCATAGTGCGCCGGAAACAGCTCGATCACGTCGCCGCGCACGCGGAAGGTGCCGCGGGCGAAATCGCCGAGGGTGCGCTTGTATTGCAGGGCGACGAGATCGGCGATGAGCTGGCGCTGCTCGATGCGCTCGCCGAGCTTCACCGAGAAGGTCATCGCCGTATAGGTCTCGACCGAGCCGATACCGTAGATGCAGGAGACGGAGGCGACGATGATCACGTCGTCGCGTTCGAGCAAAGAGCGCGTCGCGGCGTGGCGCATGCGGTCGATCTGCTCGTTGATCGAGGATTCCTTCTCGATATAGGTGTCCGAGCGCGGGACATAGGCCTCCGGCTGATAGTAGTCGTAATAGGAGACGAAGTACTCGACCGCGTTGTCGGGGAAGAAGCTCTTGAACTCGCCGTAGAGCTGCGCGGCCAGCGTCTTGTTCGGGGCGAGGACCAGCGCCGGGCGCTGCGTCTCCTCGATCACCTTCGCCATGGTGAAGGTCTTGCCCGAGCCGGTGACGCCGAGCAGCACCTGGTCGCGCTCCTGCCGGCGGATGCCGTCGACGAGATCGGCGATCGCGGTCGGCTGGTCGCCGGACGGGGAGAAGTCCGACTTCATCGTGAAGGCGATGCCGCCTTCCGACTTCTCGGGGCGCGGCGGGCGATGCGGCGTCCAGGCCTTGCCCGGATCGATGAAGGGACTGCCGGTTTCGAGCAGATGCTGCAGCGACGTCGCGGTCGCGGCCGCCGCCCCCTCGGCGCCGGCGAAGGCGGAATCAGCCTTCTTCGACAGCTTCTTCTTCGGCCTGATATCGCCATCGCCCGGGCGCGATTCAACCTCGTAGCCGGCCTGCGGCACATCCTTGAAGCCCGAGGCGCCGCCCGGCACCGCCGTTCCGCGGTTGATCGCCGGGTTCAGCAGATCGGCGAGATAGCCCTCGAGTGGCTTCAGCTCGGGCTTCGACGCCTTGGAGTTCGGCGTGCGGGCCGAAGACGGCTTCTTGGCGGCTTTCGGCTTGGTCGCGGTGGTGTCGGAGCTTTTCGGCATGGCCGCAATATGGGGCGGAACGGCTGCGGATGCGAGAGGGTGCGGCGCCTCGCCCGCGCGATTGGTGACAGGAGTTGACAGGGGGGCATGTTGCTATTTTAAGTTGTATATAGTGGCTAAGAACAACCAAAAGGACGGACCATATTGAGGGGTAGGTCCGTGCCGGCGGGCGATGAAATCGAGACCTTCATCGCCCGCTGGCGGGTCTCGGAGGGAGCGGAGCGCGCCGCCTATGCGCAGTTCCTCAGCGAGCTCTGCCGGCTGATCGGCGTCGAGCCGCCGCAGCCGCCGACCAGCGATTCCGGCGCGGTGACCTATCGTTTCGAATACCCCGTGCGCTTTCCCGACGGGCAGGGCGGGCACAGCACGGGGCGCGTCGACCTCTACAGAAAGGGTGCCTTCGTCCTCGAAGCCAAGCAGAGCCGGCTGAAGGGACAGGCGAAGGAGATATTGCCGGCGCAGGGGGCCCTGCCCTTTGCGGAGCCGGCCGGGCCGCGCGGCCGGCGCGGCGCCGATCGCGCCTGGGACGTGCTGATGCTCAACGCCAGGCGCCAGGCCGAGGACTATGCCAAGGCCCTGCCGGCCTCGCATGGCTGGCCGCCCTTCCTGATCGTCTGCGACGTCGGCCACTGCTTCGAGTTCTACGCCGATTTCACCGGGCAGGGTAAGAACTACGTCCAGTTCCCAGACCGGCAGAGCTACCGCGTCTATCTCAACGATCTCCGCGACGAGGCCGTGCGCCAGCGCATCGCGATGGTCTGGACCGACCCGCTCTCGCTCGACCCGACCCGCCGTGCGGCGCGCGTCACCCGTGCCATCGCCGAGAGGCTGGCGGCAGTGTCCAAAGCGCTGGAGCGCGCCCACGACCCGGAGGAAGTCGCGCTCTTCCTGATGCGCTGCCTGTTCACGATGTTCGCCGAGGATGTCGGGCTGATCCGCAAGGACGCCTTCAAGACGCTGCTGCGCGAATGCCGCGACGATCCCGAATCCTTCCTGCCGCTCGTCTCGGAGCTCTGGCAGGCGATGGACAAGGGGCATTACTCGACCTCGGTGCGCGAGCGGATGAAACGCTTCAACGGCAAGCTCTACGAGGATGCGCAGGTGTTCCCGCTCGGGCGCGAGGAGATCGGCGAATTGCTGGCCGCGGCCGAGCACGACTGGAAGGAGGTCGAGCCCGCGATCTTCGGCACACTGCTCGAGCAGGCGCTGGACGAGAAGGAGCGCGCCCGGCTCGGCGCCCATTACACGCCGCGCGCCTATGTCGAGCGGCTCGTCGTCGAGACGGTGATCGGGCCATTGCGGGACGACTGGCGGGCGGTGCTCGCCGCCGCCCAGCAGGCGCGCGATGGCGGCGACGCGAAAAAGGCACTGGCGCTGGTCGAGAGCTTTCACGAAGCCCTGTGCCGGACACGCGTGCTCGATCCGGCCTGCGGAACCGGGAACTTCCTGCACGTCGCTCAGGAGCTGATGAAGAAGCTCGAAGGCGAGGTGCTCGACGCCGCAAGTGAGCTCGGCAGTGCCGAAGCACTCGGCGGCTTTGCGCGACATGCGGTAGGTCCGCACCAGTTCCTTGGCATGGAGATCAATCGCCGCGCTGTCGCCATTGCCGATCTCGTGCTTTGGATCGGTCATCTGCAATGGCATTTCCGCACCCGCGGTTTCGCTCCCAAGGAACCGATCCTCGAAAAGCTCAACCACATCCACAAGCGTGACGCCGTTCTGTCGTGGGACAACTGGCCGATCCCGGACTGGCGCAATGGCAGGGAGTTCCTGCCGAATCCACGCCGCCCGGAATGGCCGGAGGCCGAGTTCATCGTCGGCAACCCGCCTTTCATCGGCGGCAAGGATCTGCGCAGCCGACTCACCGACGTCTACGCGGAGGCGCTGTGGGCGACGCATCCGCAGATGAACGAGAGCGCAGATTTCGTGATGTACTGGTGGAACCGGGCCGCCGAATTGTTGACCGAGCCCGGCACGCGCCTGCGGCGCTTCGGCTTCGTCACCACCAACTCGATCACGCAGCTCTTCCAGCGCCGCACGATCGAGCGGCATCTGACGGCGCGACGGCCGCTCTCGCTGGTCATGGCGATCCCCGACCATCCCTGGACCAAGGCCGGCAAGGACACCGCCGCGGTACGCATCGCGATGACGGTGGCGCAGGCAGGCGAGCGTCATGGAAGGCTCTGCCAAACCCTCTCCGAAGCTGCTCTCGACACCGATCAACCGCAGATCGAATTGAGTGCGCGCGAGGGGCGGATCAATTCCGATCTGACGGTGGGAGCCGATACGAGCCAAGCCATGGGCCTTCAGGCCAGTGTCGGGCTCAGTTCACGCGGCATGATGTTGTTCGGCAAGGGGTTCATTGTGTCACCCCAGCAAGCGGAAGCGCTCGGGCTCGGGCGCAGGGCGGGCCTGGAGGAGCACATCCGCATCTATCGCAACGGCCGCGACCTCATGGCCCGCCCACGAGGCGCGATGGCCATCGATCTCCATGGACTCCGGTCCGACCATGTCCGGGAACAGTACCCCGAGGTCTATCAGCATCTGCTCCGGACGGTGAAGGTGGAGCGGGACCGCAACAGGGATGCCGACATCAAAGCGCGATGGTGGCTCTTCGGACGAACACGCGATGAAATTCGCCCCGCCCTTGCCCCGCTGCAGCGCTATATCGCCACGGTCGAGACCGCGAAGCACCGTGTCTTCCAGTTCCTCGACGCGTCGATCCTGCCCGACAACATGCTGGTCGCGGTGGCGTTGTCCGATGCGTTCCATCTCGGCGTGCTGTCGTCGCGCATCCACGCCGCGTGGTGTCTGGCGCAGGGCGCGACACTGGAAGATCGCCCGCGCTACTCGAAATCCCGCTGCTTCGACCCCTTCCCTTTCCCTGATGCGGCCGAGCTTCAGAAGGAAGCCATCCGCCGACCCGCCGAGATACTGGATGCCCTGCGCAAAAAGGTGCTGGCCGATCATCCCGATCTCACCCTGACCAAGCTCTACAATGTGCGCGAGGCGATCCGGGCCGGGCGCACCCTGACGACGGCCGAAGGCGATATCCGCGACCGCGGGCTCGCGCTGATCCTCGACGAGCATCACGAAACCATCGATGCCGCGGTCGCCGCCGCCTATGGCTGGCCGCCCGATCTGGCGGAGGAGGAGGTACTGGCGCGGCTCGTCGGCCTGAACCGGCAGCGCCAGCAGGAAGAGGCGCGTGGCATGGTGCGCTGGCTGAGACCGGACTATCAGCGCCCGCGCTTCGGCGATGCCGGCCGAGGCGGCGAGCAGATCGAGGCGGAAGAGCTGGTCGCGACGCTGCCGGCAGGCGCGGGCCGGCCGCTCTTCCCGACCGACCCGGTGGAGCGCGTGGCCGGCGTGCTCTCGGCCCTGGCCTGTGCCGCGACCGCGCTCGACGCCGCCGGAATCGCCGCGCGCTTCCAGCAAGGCCGCAAGGTCGAGCGTGCCATACGCGACATCTTGATCCCGCTGGCGCGCGTCGGCGAAATCTCGACAGCCGATGGCGGGCGCAGTTTCGCGCGCCGGCTGAGCGCCACGGGATGAGCGGGCATCACGGGCGCTTCTGCTCGCCTCCCTCGGCCCGGTCGAGCTCCGCCTTCTTGCGCTCGCACCAGGCGCGGCCCTCGTCGCCACCCCAGAGCAGCCAGGCGACCCAGCCGGCCGAGGGATTGTCCTTGTCGCCGAAGCCCTTGGCCTGGCAGTCGGCAGCGTGGCGGGCGAAGTAGCTCGCCATGCGACGCACGGTTTCCTCGCTCAGGGGCCTGCGGTGGCTGAGATCGCGGGCCCTGGCCACACCGATCTGCGTCCCGCCGCGGTTGAACCTCTGGCGCAGTCTCAGGCCCTTCGCGGCCGCCTTGGCGACGGCTTCAGGCGGCGTGAGGTCGACATGCCGCATCGCAGCCGCTCCCCTCATGGTCATCCCACGACACTCCCTGCTTCCATGCTGAAGCAACGCCGAGGGGAAGCCGAGGTTCAACCATTCCGGCCGGATAGGCGCAACCAATCGTCGATTCCAGCCGCCGCGGCCACGCCCGTCGCGAAGCTCGCCTGCAGCAGATAGCCGCCGGTGGGCGCCTCCCAGTCGAGCATCTCTCCGGCGACGAAGACGCCCGGCAGGCGCTTCAGCATGAAGCCGGCATCGACTTCGTCGCGGGCGATGCCGCCGGCCGTCGAGATGGCGCGCGCGATCGGCATGGGCGCATCGAGGCGCAGCGGCACCGCCTTGATCAGCGCCGCCAGCCTGTCCGGCTCCGTCGGCAGCGCGGTCCCCGCCGACTCGCGCATCAGGGCGGCAGCGACGGGCGCGAGGCCAGCGGCCTTGCGCAGGTGATTGCTCAGCGTCTCGCCCTTGCGGCGTTTCGCGAGGCGTGCGGCGATATCGCCCACCGCGAGATCGGGCCGCAGATCGATCGTGATCTCGGCCACGCCAGCGCGCAGGATCGCCTCACGGATCGGACCCGAGAGCGCGTAGACCGCACCGCCCTCGATACCATCCGCATCGATCATCGCTTCGCCGGCGGCTTCCTCGCCGCCGAAGCGGATGATGATGCGCTTGAGCGGCTGCCCGGCGAAGCGCTCCTGCATCAGCGGCGACCAGGCGACCGTGAAGCCACCATTTGCCGGCCGGAGTGGGGAAACAGCAACGCCGCGCCCTTCCAGCAGCGGCACCCAGCCGCCATCGGAGCCGAGCCGCGGCCAGCTCGCACCGCCCAGCGCCAGCAACACCGCATCGGGCCGGATCGTTTCGGTTTCGTCGGAAGCGAGTTTGAAGGTCGGCGCTCCCGCCTCGTCCCAGCCAGTCCACAGCCGGCCCGATGCCAGCCTCACCCCCAGCCCGTCCAGCCGCCGCAGCCAGGCGCGCAACAGCGGCGAGGCCTTCATCGCACGGGGGAACACGCGACCGCTCGACCCGACGAAGGTCTCGGCGCCGAGTCCATCGGCCCAGCCGCGCAGAGCTTGGGGCGTGAAGGTCCGCAGCGCCGGCTCCAGCCAGTCCTTCGCCTCGCGATAGCGGCCGAGCAGGGCGTCAAACGGCTCGGAATGGGTGAGGTTCAGGCCGCCGCGCCCAGCCAGCAGGAACTTGCGGGCCGGCGAGGCCATGCGCTCATAAATCGTGACCCGATGCCCGGCACTGGCCAGCCGCTCGGCGGCGATCAGCCCGGCGGGGCCGGCGCCGATGATGGCGATGTTACGTATCGGCTTTTCCACCGCAGCCCTGTTCTCATCTGGGCGCGTCATCCCGGGCGCAGCGAAGCGAAGACCCGGGATCCATGCCTGAAGGTTCCTCGGACATGTTCCGGCATGGATCCCGGATCGGCGCCGCTCACGCGGCTTGTCCGGGATGACGGCATGTTTCCGTTCGAAGGCTTAACGCTTTAGACTGGCGCCCTCGCTTCGAAAAGCCCACCAGAACCGCCATGCCGACCATCGCCGCCTATATCGGCGCCGCACTCTTCGAGATCGCCGGCTGCTTCGCCTTCTGGGGCTGGCTCAGGCTCGGCAAGCCGATCTGGTGGCTGCTGCCGGGGATGGTGTCGCTCGGGCTCTTCGCCTGGCTGCTGACGCTGGTCGAGAGCGCGGCGGCCGGGCGGGCCTTCGCCGCCTATGGCGGGGTCTACATCGCCGCCTCGCTCGGCTGGCTCTGGGCGGTCGAAGGGGTGAGGCCGGATCGCTGGGACCTGACAGGCGGCGTCATCTGCCTCGCCGGGGCCGCGATCATCCTCGCCGCGCCGCGGTAGCGTGCGCTTCCTCCAGCCCTCATCCTGAGGAGCCCGCGTGAGCGGGCGTCTCGAAGGATGCTTCAGGAGGCTCCCCCGCTGTCTCGAACATCCTTCGAGACGCAGCCTCCGGCTGCTCCTCAGGATGAGGGCTGAGGGGGTCGGACGACCTTCACCCGCCCGAATGCGGGGCGGGGATGAGCACGGCCGGCGTCTCGCGATTGCGCGCCGCTTCCTTGGTCTCGCGCAGGCGGCTCTCGCGCAGCTCGTTGGCGCTCTCCAGGATCGGATAGGCGATCGAGACGATATGGCCGTGGATGCGCTTGAGGTCCCGGATGATGTCGAGATGGATCGCGCTGGTCTCGATCGATTCCGGCCGGCCCGAGCGCAGGCGCTGGAAATGGCTGTCGGTGGCGCGCCGTTCGGCCTCGCGCATCGCCGCCTTGTCGGCGAAGAGCTGGCGGGCGAGCACGAGGTCGCGCGTCGCGAAGACGTTGAGCGCCAGCGCCAGCGCCGAGGCGACGCGCTGATGGAAATCGCGGATCTCGGCCAGCCCCTCGGGAGAGAAGGCGTAGCGCTTGCGGATCTTCTTCTCGGCGAGCTCCCGCAGGTTCTTGTCGATGATGTCGCCGATATGCTCGAGATTGGTGATCAGGGTGATGATCTCGAACAGGCGCCGGCTCTCCTCCTCGGTCAGCTCGTTGCGCGAGACCTTGACCAGATAGAGCTTGATCGACTCGTGGATGGTGTCGACGCCGTCATCGGCCTGGGCGATGGCGCGGGAAAGCTTGAGTTCGTCCTTCTCCAGCAGGGTCATCGTGTCGCGCAGCATGGCCTCGACGCGGTCGCCCAGCCGCAGCGCCTCGCGCATCGCGCCGGCGAGCGCCTCGGTCGGGCTGTCGAGGGCGTTGGGGTCGAGATAGCGCGGCGCCACCGCCTCGGATTTCTCCTGCTTGCCGGGCATGAAACGCTCGACCAGGGCGGCGATCGGCCCGACGAAGGGCAGGAAGATCAGCGCGCCGACCAGATTCAGCCCGACATGGAACTCGATGGCGAAACGCTGGCCGGCGATCGGCAGGCTGGTGAGCCAGGCCGAGAGCGGACCGACGAAGGGGATGACGGCAAGGGCCAGCAGGAGGCGCGTCAGCAGGTTGCCGACAGCGGCGCGGCGCTGGGCTGCGGGCGCGCCGAGCTGGTCCAGCACCGGGATCAGCGCATTGCCGAGATTGGCGCCGATGACCAGCGTCAGCGCGGTGGCCGGCGGGAACAGGCCCGATGCCGTGAAGGTCGCGACCAGCAGGATGATCGCGATGCTGGAATGCACCATCCAGGTCGCCGCGATGGCGACGAGAACGGCGAGCAGCGGCTCGCTGCCGAGAGCGCCGAGGACGACCCGGAAGGTCGGCGACTGGGCGAGCGGGGCCGCCGCCGTATTCAGCTCGATCAGCGAGAGCAGAATCAGGCCGATGCCGACGAGGACGCGGCCGATGTTGCGCGGCCGCTCCATCGCCTCGCTCGACAGATACATGGCGACGCCGATGGCGATGCAGAGGCCCCAGAGCCAGCCGAGATCCATCGAGATGACGAAGGCGGCGAGCGCCGTGCCGAGATTGGCGCCGAGCAGCACGGCGAGCGCCATGGCCGAGCCGATCAGCGCCTGACCGGCGAAGGAGGAGACCAGGAGCGTCGTTGCCGTCGAGCTCTGCAGCACCATGGTCACGACGACGCCGCTGCCGAAGGCGGCGAAGCGATTCCGTGTGAAACTCTGCAGGGCGTGCCTGAGCTGCGAGCCGAAGGCGCGCATCGCGCCGGTTCGCACCAATCTGACCGCCCAGATCAGCAGCGCGACGCCGCCCGCCAGATGGATCAGGATATTGGTTGCGCTCTCGCCCGTGGCCATTTTTGTGCGGTCTTTTCCCGATTCAGGTGACGATGACAGGCCGAATCTAACAGTTTTTGATTAGCCAACTCAACAGATATAAGCAGTGAAAGTGCTGAGAATGCGGCAGTTTCCTGCCGCATATGTGAGCGATTTCCTGTCTCTGGCGGCCTTCAGGCTGGCGGAATCAGCGTCACGCCCGATTTCGCGAAGGAAACCGCGACCGGAGCACCCTGCTCCAGCAAATCGCGAGCACCATACTGCACCACGAAAAGCTCGCCGACCTCGGTCTCGACCATGATGTCGAGGTGATTGCCGAGATAGGCGCATTTGCGGATCGTGCCCGGCAGCGAGCCAGCCAGACCGGTCTCGCCGAGCAGCAGGGATTCCGGCCGGATCGCCACCTTGGCCGGGCCGGGACCGAGCCCGCGCGCCGGCAGCGACACGGTCGTGGAGCCGATTCCTACATCGGCGCGGCCGTCGGCCACCGCCTTCACCGTGACATCCACCAGATTGGCGTCGCCGATGAAGTCCGCGACGAAGGCGTTGGAAGGCTGCTCGTAGAGGTCGCGCGGGGCGCCCTCCTGCGCGATCCGCGAATTCGACATCACGATGATGCGGTCGGAGACGGCGAGCGCCTCCTCCTGGTCGTGGGTGACATAGGCGACGGTCAGGTTGAGATCCTGCTGCAATTCGCGGATCTCCTCGCGCACGCGGCGGCGGAGCTTGGCGTCGAGGTTGGAGAGCGGCTCGTCGAAGAGCAGCACTTGCGGCTCCAGCACGAGGGCGCGCGCCACTGCGACGCGCTGCTGCTGGCCGCCGGACAGCTCGGACGGGTAGCGGTTCTCGAAGCCCTTGAGGCCGACGAGCGCCAGCTTCTCCAGCGCCATCTGCTTCGCCTGCTCCTTGCCGAGACCCTTCACGGTCGGGCCGTAGGCCGCGTTCTCCAGCACGCTCATATGGGGAAAGAGTGCGTAGGACTGGAAGACCATGGAGACGTCGCGGTCAGCGGCGGAGAGCTTCGTCACGTCCTTGCCGCCGATCAGGATCTGGCCTTCGCTGGCGATCTCCAGCCCGGCGATCATGCGCAACGTCGTGGTCTTGCCGCAGCCGGAGGGGCCGAGCAGCGTGACGAGCTTGCCGGCCTCGATGGTGAAATTGACGTTGTCGACCGCCGTCACCGCGCCGTAGCGCATCGAGACATTGCGGAATTCGACGGAAGCGGGCCCGGCCTTCACGATGCGGCTACTCCTGGCTTGAGCGGCTCGGCGGCCGAACTCGACAGCGGGATGAGCTTGCGGCGGCCGAGCTTACGCTCGCCGACGCCGAGCTGGATGAGGCCGATGCCGAGCGCCATGAAGACGATCAGCACCGAGGAATAGGCGATGGCGAGACCGAACTCACCGGCTTCCACACGCCCGACGATATAGGCCGTCGAGAGGTTGTACTCGGCCGAGACCAGGAAGATCACGGCGCTGACCGCCGTCATCGAGCGCACGAAGGAATAGACCAGCGCCGAGACCAGCGCGGGCTTCAGCAGCGGCAGCACGACGCGCCAGAGCGTGGTGAAGCTGCGGGCGCGCAACGTCGTCGAGGCCTCGTCCAGGCTCTTGTCGATCTGCGACAGGCCGGCGATGCCCGAGCGGACGCCGACCGGCATGTTGCGGAAGACGAAGGCGATGATGAGGATCAGCCCCGTGCCGGTGATCTCGATCGGCGGCACGTTGAAGGCGAGGATATAGGCGACGCCGAGCACCGTGCCGGGAATGGCAAAGGAGAGCATCGTCGCGAATTCGAGCGCGCCGCGGCCGCGGAAGCGCTGGCGCGTCAGCAGATAGGCGGTCAGCAGGCCAATGATCGCGGTCAGCGGCGCCGAGATGGCCGCGACCTTGATCGTAGTGAAGAAGGACGGCCAGGCGGAGCCCTGGAAATAGATGCCGTTGCTGAAATCGATGGCGAAGCCGGTGAGATAATGCTGCAGCGTCGGCGTGAAGTCGCGGCCCATGTTGCGGACGAAGCCGCCGATGAGGATGACGATGTAGATCACCAGCGTCAGCGCCACCCAGGGCACGATCACAGCGACGGAGAGCCAGGTGATGCGGCGCGGCAAGGGCGTCGGCAGGCCGGCGTCACCCTTGCCGGTCACGGTGGTATAGGATTTGCCGCCGAGCCAGCGCTGCTGCACCCAGAAGGCGCCGAGCGTGAAGGCAAGCAGCACGATGGCGAGCACCGCCGCCTGCCCCTGATTGTAGGAAGCGCCGACCACCGCGAAGAAGATCTTGGTCGAAAGCACCTCGAAATTGCCGCCGAGCACCAGCGGATTGCCGAAATCGGCCATGCTCTCGACGAAGCCGAGCAGGAAGGCATTGGCGATGCCGGGCTTGAGCAGCGGCCAGGTCACGGTGCGGAAGGTCTGCCAGCGCTTGGCGCCGAGCGTCTGCGAGGCTTCCTCCAGGCTGGGCGAAATGCCCTGCACCACGCCGATCAGCACGAGGAAGGCGATCGGCGCGAAGGCGAGCACCTGCGCCAGAAGGACACCCGGCAGGCCGTAGAGCCAGCGCGAGCGCGGAATGTCGAACCACTCGTAGAGCAGCGTCGAGAAGGCGCCGGCGCGGCCGAAAAGCAGGATCAGCGCGAGGCCGATGACGAAGGGCGGGGTGATGATCGGCAGCACGGTGAGCGCGCGCATGATGCGCTTGCCCGGCATGCCGGTGCGCAGGATCAGCAGCGCGCAGGCGAGGCCGAGCAGCGTGGTGATGACGCCGCAGAGCACGGCCAGGACCAGCGTGTTCCAGGCGACGCCGCAATTGGTGTTGCTGGTGACGCAGCCAAGACCCCAGATCGAGGAATCCAGGAAGCGCGCGACGAAGGCCGAGAGGGCAAAGGCGCCGCTCTGGTCGACCAGCGCGCTCCTCAGGATGATCGCGACCGGGAAGAAGATGAAGACGCCGATCAGCAGGATGATCAGGCCGATCGTCGAGGTGGTGAAGAGATCGCCCCGGCAGACACCGCGATAGGCGAGGCCGTGACAGAGCAGGAAGAGCAGCGAGAGCAGCGTGACGAAGGCGCCGCCGCCAATGCCACGCTGCGCGGCGCCGGCCCCGCCGAGCAAGGCGGCGAGCCAGCCGATGCCCTGATCCTTCAGCACGATGGCGAAGGCCTGGGCGAAGAACAGCAGCAGGCCGAGCGCGCCGGCCCAGATCAGCACGGCGGCCGTGCGCTGACGGTCCTGACTGCCCCAGAAGAACGTCGCCGCCGCGAGCGCGACGCCGACCGGCAGGAGCCAGGGCGTCTGACCTGAGAGGGCGAGCGCCAGCGCGCTGCCGGCCTTGCCGAACGGATACTCCGCCAGCCAGCCCCAGCTCGTCAGGCTCATGCCTTCGACGAGATACCAGGGCATCAGCGCATAGCCGAGCCAGCCGATCAGCAGCACAAGTCGCGTCGCCGGTGCCATGCTTGCCCTGCCCTCACAGTTTCCGTTGGCCCGAACCGGTTGCCCCGGCTTTCAGAGCCCAGCCCTTGTCCTGCGCCCGAACCTCCAGCGTCATCCCGGACGCAGCGAAGCGGAGATCCGGGATCCATGCCGGAGCGCATCCGGCGGAGGTTCAGGCATGGATCCCGGGTCAAGCCCGGGATGACGGCGTGTTTCCGAGATCATCCGGAAACACGCCGGAGAGACGCGCCTTACTTCGGGAGCGCCTTGACTTCCTTGTCCCACTTGGCGAGCAGGCGGTTGCGCTCGGCCGAGGAGCCGTATTTCACGAAGTCGTAGTTGATCAGCTTCATCTGATCCATCTTCGGCGACTGCGCCGGCACCGGCGAGGCCTTGTTCGACGGAACCTGATAGGACTTCGCCGGGGCGGCCAGCGCCTGGGCCGCCGGGGTCAGGGCCCAGTCGTAGAACTTCTTGGCGTTCTCGAGATTGCGCGCGCCCTTGACGATCGACATCGAGCCGATCTCGTAGCCCGTGCCCTCGCAGGGTGCGACCGGCTTGATCGGGTCGCCCTGCACGGCGAAGACCACCGCGTCATGGATGAAGACGATGCCGACGGCGGTCTCGCCGAGGCTCGCAGCCTTGGCCGGCGCCGCGCCCGACTTGGTGTACTGGCTGACGTTCTTGTGGAGCTGCTTCAGATAATCGAAGCCCTTCTCCTCGCCCATCAGCTGCACGACGGTGGCGAGCAGGTTGTAGGCAGTGCCCGACGAGTTGGGATCGGCGACCTGGACGTCGTCCTTGAGCTTGGGATTGAGCAGGTCGGCCCAGCATTTCGGCTCAGGGATTCCCTTCGCCTTGATCTGCTCGGTGTTGTAGCCAAAGCCGAGCGCGCCAGCGTAGATGCCGACCGAGCGCTGCTTGGCGGCCTTCCACTGATCGAGCGCCCAGCTATGCAGCTCGGCGTTCTTCGGCGACTCGTATTCGAGGGTCAGCCCCTCCTCCGCCGCCTGGAGATGCGGATCGCCGGTGCCGCCCCACCAGATGTCGCCACGCGGGTTGGAGGACTCGGCCTTGAGCTGGGCATAGATCTCGCCCGCCGATTTGCGGGTCATGGCGACCTTGATGCCGGTGTCCTTCTCGAATGCCGTCGACATGGCACGGCACCATTCCTCCTGCACGCCGCAATACATGACGAGCGAGCCTTGGGCGCGGGCCGGGGTCGCGGCGAAGGCCGCGGTGGCGAGGGCGGCGAAGAGACCGGCCCTGAGCCAGGATTTCGATGACATGGTAACCTCCCTGATCGAAGAACCCGGCTTCTCTGTCCGGTTCTTGTGACTGCCGTGAAACTGAGACGAATGGCCGCGAAAGATCAATGAAATACAGCGCCGGCTAAGCGATTCCTGTGATCTCCCTGAGCACCGGAGCCAGTTCCGGCGTGCAGCACAGGATGGGATTGCCCTTTGCAATCCCCTCACCGGCGAAGAAATCGTTGATGGAGGCGCCCGCCTCGCTGGCGATGACGATKCCGGCGGCTACGTCCCAGGCGTTGATGTGCAGCTCGGCATAGGCATCGCTGCTGCCGTCGGCGACATGGCAGAGGCCGAGGGTGCCGGAGCCGCCGCGCTTCATCGCGGCCCCCGCGGCATAGCCACGCTCGATCACCTTGAGATAGCTCGCCGCGGGCATGCGGGTCGACCATCCCAGCTCGACCGAGGCGCGGGCGATGTCTGTAGCGGCGGAAACCTTGATCGGATCGCCGTTCAGGGTCGCGCCGGCGCCGCGACGGGCAGCGTAGACCTCGCCGAGCGCCGGCGCCGCGACGACGCCGATCTCGGGCACCCGGTTCGCGAGAAAGCCGATCGAGATGCACCAGTTGCGGTCGCCATGGGCGAAGTTCGCCGTGCCGTCGATCGGATCGAGAATCCAGACCGCGTCGGACGCCTGGCCCCCGCCCTCCTCGCCGATGACGGAATCGTTCGGGAACAGCACGGAGAGGCGCTGGCGCAGGAATTCCTCGACCTTGCCGTCGGCGACGGTCAGCCAGTCCTGCGCGCCCTTCATGGTGACGCCGAGGGATTCGCGCTTGTTGAAATAGCCCAGGGCCAGATGGCTGGCCTCGGCCGCGAGGCCGAGCGCCGCGTAATAGCGCAGGTCGCGTTCCGCCGGGGTCATCGAACCACCAGCCATCACTTGGACTCCAGATCGACGCGGACGGGCTTGCCGGTCTGCGCGGATTCGGTCGCTGCGTCGGCGAGGATCTGGGCCTTCAGCCCGTCGAGGCTGGTCGGCGAGGCCACGGCCTTGCCGTTGCAGGCGGCGATGAAGGCGTCGAGCTCGGCGCGGTAGGCAGCGGCATAGCGTTCCAGGAAGAAGTTCTGCACCGGGTCGGCGCGGAAGCCCTGCCCCGTCGCGATCTCGACCGTGGTCTCGTGGATATTGCCGGCGCGCAGCATGCCCTTCGAGCCGTGGACCTCGATGCGCTGGTCGTAGCCATAAGTCGCGCGGCGGGAGTTCGAGATCTGGGCGATGCGGCCCGAGGCCGTCTTCATGACGACAGCTGCGGTGTCGACGTCGCCGGCCTCGCCGATCGCCTTGTCGACCAGGGCAGAGCCCAGCGCGAAGACCTCGACCGGCTCTTCGGCCAGGAGGAAGCGGGCCATGTCGAAATCATGGATCATCATGTCGCGGAAGAGCCCGCCCGAGCGCTTGACGTAATCGACCGGCGGCGGAGAGGGATCGCGCGAGATCACCGTGACGATCTCGATCGCGCCGGCCTCGCCCGCGCGCAGACGCTTCTCCAGCGCCGAGAAATTCGGATCGAAGCGGCGGTTGAAGCCGATCATCAGCGGCTTGCCTGATTTTTCGACCGTCGCAAGGCAGCGGCGGATCCGGGCAGCGTCGAGATCGACCGGCTTCTCGCAGAACACCGCCTTGCCGGCGGAGACCGCCTGCTCGATCAGATCGGCATGGGTGTCGGTCGGGGTGCAGATCAGCACGGCGTCGATGGCAGCGTCGGCGAGGATCGCCTCGGTGCTCGTCGCCTTCGCGCCGGCGGCGGCAGCGAGCGAAGCGGCTGCCTCCGGCATCGCGTCGGTGACGGCGACCAGCTCTGCATCGCCACGCGCGGCGACGTTCAGCCCATGGATGCGCCCGATGCGGCCGGCGCCCAGCAATCCGATCTTCATGGTCGTCTTCAGTCCTGTGGTCTCGTCCGGCAGTCGTCCTGCCGCGAATGGGCCCCGAGCGCTAGTCGTGCGCGCCGAGAATGTTCTGGTCGAAATCGATGTTGGCGCCGGTCAGCAGCCCCGACTCGGCCGAGGCGAGATAGGCCACGGCCTTGGCGACCTCGCGCGGATCGATCAGCCGGCCGAAGGGCTGGCCGGCGGCGGCCTCGTCGAGCCAGCCGTCCTTGGCGTCGTGGCGCAGCTTCATGATCGCATCCTCGCCCGGCGTCGCCATCCAGCCGATATTGAGGCCGTTGACGCGGATGCGGTCCTTGATCAGGCCATAGGCGACGTTCTTCGTCAGCACCGCGAGCGCGCCCTTCGAGACGCTGTAGGCGGAGAGGAAGGGCTGGCCGCCATGGGCCGACATCGACTGGATGTTGACGATCGCCCCCTCGATGCCGTGCCGGCGCATCAGCTCCGCCGCGTCCTGGATCAGGAAGAAGGGCGCGCGCAGATTCACCGCCATGATGCGCTCGTAAAGCGCGGGCGAGGTGTCGAAGATCGTGCCGCGATCGGTGTCGCCGGCCGCGTTGACGAGGATATCGAGCCTGCCGAAGGCTTTCTCGGCGGCCGGGACGATCCGCCTGACGGCGTCGAGATCGGCGAGATCGACCTGATGGAAGCGGGCATCGCAGCCTTCGGCGCGCAGGCTTTCCGCCACGGCCTCGCCGCGCGCGGCATTGCGCCCGGTCAGCAGCACCGCCTTGAGGCCGCGGCCGACGAATTCGCGCGCGATCGCCTCGCCGAGGCCCTGGCTGGCACCGGTGATAATGGCCGCCTTGCCGTGAAGGTCACGGCTGAACGAACTGGTTTGCGGCAAGTTGGCTGGCTCCCGGAAAACGGCAGGAATTTTTTAGGCCTCCCGCTCGATGGAATAAACATTCCATTTTCGACATGAGCGAGTCAAGGCGATCCGGAAGCGTGCGTTGACAAAAAGCGCCGAAGGCGGTGTTTCATCCCGCATGGTCCCCGACCAGCGAGCCCATGTAGCCCATACGATCATGACGACCGCGAGACCCCAGGCCCTTTCCCGGCCACAGCGTCGTTCGGAACCGGCCGCCTTCGGGCGCGCGACCGGCCGAGGTTGACGGCAGCGCGCCGCGCGCAGCCGTCCTCTCTCCCTGTCTTCATCGTTTCCCTGAAAGGGCCGCCAGCCCGGCGGCGTCAGCCATGCTCGATCTCAGCTCGACCCTCACCCTCTCCTGCCCCAACCGCCCGGGCATCGTTGCCGCCGTCTCGACCCTGCTGTTCGAAGCCGGCTGCAACATCCTCGACGCCCAGCAGTTCGACGATACCGAATCCGACCGGTTCTTCATGCGCGTCGTGTTCAACCGCCTCGACGGCAGCCAGCCGCACGAGGCCATCGCCGAAGCGCTCGCCGCGCTCGGCCAGCGCTTTGGGATGGAACTCAGCCTGCACGAAGCCAGCCGCAGGAAGCGCGTCATGCTGCTGGTCTCGAAGTTCGATCATTGCCTGGCGGACCTGATCTACCGCTGGCGGATCGGCGAATTGCCGATGGACATCACCGGCGTCGTTTCAAATCACGCGCGCGAGCATATTGCCTCGACCGACCTCGGCGACCTGCCCTTCCATCACCTGCCGGTCACCCGCCAGACCAAGATGGAGCAGGAAGCGGAGATCTGGCGGCTGATCCAGGAAACCCGGACCGACCTCGTCGTCCTGGCGCGTTACATGCAGGTGCTGTCGGACGGGCTGTCGGCCAAGCTCGCCGGGCGCTGCATCAATATTCATCACTCCTTCCTGCCCGGCTTCAAAGGCGCCAAGCCCTATCATCAGGCGCATGAGCGCGGGGTGAAGCTGATCGGCGCCACCGCGCACTATGTGACCCCCGATCTCGACGAGGGCCCGATCATTGAGCAGGACGTCGAGCGGATCTCGCACCGGGACACGCCCGACGACCTCGTCCGCAAGGGGCGCGATATCGAACGGCGCGTCCTGGCGGGCGCCGTCCTCCACCATCTGGAGGACCGCATCATTCTCAACGGAAAGAAAACTGTCGTCTTCACCGGATGACCCGCATAAAATTGCGACCCTCCCGCAAGCGGAAGGCACATTCATGCAAAGGCGCCCGTTTCCGGCCGTTCGGGGTCGCCACGGGGACATGGCCGTCCCGCGCTGCACAGTTGACGCTTTCGTTGGCACATGCCTTGCTGAGCCCATCAACGAGAAAACGGCGCGAAAGCGCTGGGGATGACTTTTTGTTTTTTAGGTGGAGGCAATCCGATGAATGAGCAGGAAATCCGCGGTCTCGTCGCGGATGTGAAGGGTGGCGCGATGTCGCGACGATCCTTCATCCGGAAGATGGCGGCAGTCGGTATCGCCGCCCCGATCGCGAGCCAGATTCTGGTCTGGAACGGTGTGGCGATGGCCGATGCCACGCTGCCCTACAAACCGACGAAGGCCGGCGGCGGCGGTCCGCTCAAGATCCTGCTCTGGCAGGCCCCGACCCTGCTCAACCCGCATTTCGCCTCCGGCACCAAGGATCAGATCGCCTCGCGCATCTTCTTCGAGCCGCTCGCCGGCTGGGACAAGGAAGGCAACCTCATTCCGCAGCTCGCGGCCGAAGTGCCGTCCCGCGCCAATGGCGGCCTCTCGGAGGACGGCAAGGCCGTCACCTGGAAGCTGAAGCCGGGCGTGAAGTGGCATGACGGCAAGCCGCTCACCGCCGACGACGTCGTCTTCACCTGGGAATATGCCAGGGATCCGGCGACCGCCGCCTACACCACCGGTGCCTACAAGGACATCAAGGTCGAGAAGGTCGACGACCTCACCGTCAAGGTGATCTTCCCCGAGGCCACGCCGTTCTGGGCCGACGCTTTCGTCGGCGTGACCGGCCAGATCCTGCCGAAGCATCAGTTCGGCGATTACATCGGCGCCAAGTCGCGCGAGGCTCCGGGCAACCTGAAGCCCATCGGCACCGGCCCCTACAAGTTCGTCGAGTTCAAGCCGGGCGACATCATCACCGCCGAGCGCAATCCCGACTACCACGTCAAGAACCAGCCGCATTTCGACACGCTCGAGGTCAAGGGCGGCGGTGACGCGGTCTCGGCGGCGCGCGCTGTGCTCCAGACCGGCGAATACGACTACGCCTGGAACCTGCAGGTCGAGGACGAGGTCCTCAAGCGCATGGAGACCGGCGGTCGCGGCAAGGTCAGCGCCGTGCCTTCGGGCGACATCGAGTTCATCATCCTGAACCCAACCGATCCGTGGACCGAGGTCGACGGCGAACGCTCGAGCATCAAGACCAAGCACCCGACGCTGTCGGACCCGGCCGTGCGCCAGGCGATCAACCTGCTGATCGACCGCGACTCCGTCCAGAAGTTCATCTATGGCCGCGGCGGCACCGCGACGGCGAGCTTCGTCAACGAGCCCAAGCAGTTCAAGTCGACCAAGCTCAAATACGAGTTCAACATCGACAAGGCCAACAAGATCCTCGACGACGCCGGCTGGAAGAAGGGTGCCGACGGCATCCGCGAGAAGGACGGCAAGAAGCTCAAATACGTCTTCCAGACCTCGATCAACGCCCCGCGCCAGAAGACCCAGGCCATCATCAAGCAGGCCTGCCAGCGCGCCGGCATCGACCTCGAGCTCAAGTCGGTCACGGCTTCGGTGTTCTTCTCGTCGGACGTCGCCAATCCCGACACCTACACCAAGCTCTATGTCGACATGGAGATGTACACCACGACGCAGCCGCAGCCCGATCCGGAGCGCTTCCTCAACCAGTTCACCTCCTGGGAGATCGCGACCAAGGAGAACAAGTGGCTGGGCCGCAACGTCTCGCGCTACTCGGACCCCGAGGCTGACAAGGCCTACAAGGCCGCCCAGAAGGAACTCGACCCGGCCAAGCGCGCCGCGCTGCTGATCAAGGTCAACGAGATCTTCTGCGAGGCCAACATCATCCTGCCGCTGCTCTCGCGCACCCGCGTGGCGGCGGCCCTGAACAACATCTCCCACGACCATTCCGGTTGGGACGTCGATACCTGGAACCTCGCGGCCTGGTATCGCAGCTAAGTGCCGAACAGCCTCTCGCGGAGAGACGATCTCCGCGAGAGGCGCTTTTGCACCGGCTCATCGCTCGGCCTTCGGCAGCTGCAGGGATGATTTGGTTGCAGTCGGCGTTCAGTCCGCGGCGGCGCCGCGCACGCAAAGAGAAAAACACTAGATGGCGACATATCTGATACGGCGGCTTCTGATCGCCATTCCAAGTCTACTCGGAATCAGCCTGATCCTGTTCACGGTGCTCGCATTGGCGCCGGGCGATCCGTTCTCCGAAATGGCGACGAATCCCAACGTGCCGCCCGAGGTGCGCGAGGCCATCCGCGCCAGCTTCGGCCTGAACGACCCGATCATGGTGCGGTATCTGCGCTGGCTCGGGGCCATGGTGCAGGGCGACTGGGGCTTTTCCTTCGCCAGCCGCATCAATGTCGACCAGCTCATCCTGCAGCGCGTGCCGACGACGCTGTTCGTGGTCGGCTCCTCGCAGATCCTGGCGCTGTGCATCGCCCTGCCGGTCGGCATCTTCGCGGCGACGCGGCCCTATTCGATCTTCGATCAGATCGCCAACACGCTCGCCTTCGTCGGCTTCTCGCTGCCGACCTTCTTCACCGGCCTGCTCTTCATCCTGCTCTTCTCGGTGACGCTGGACTGGTTCCCCTTCGTCTACCGCTCCGACGTCGCTGCGACAGGCTGGCGCTGGTACTGGGAGATGTTCCGCCAGGCGATCATGCCGATCATGGTGCTCGGCCTGTTCCAGGCAGCCTCCTATACGCGCTATGTCCGCTCGGCCGTGCTCGACGTCATTCGGCTCGACTACGTCACCACCGCGCGCGCCAAGGGCCTCAGCGAGCGCACGGTCACGCTGCGGCACATCACGCGCAACGCGCTGATACCGGTCGTGACCTTGGTCGCGCTGCAGATGCCCGCCGTCTTCGGCGGTGCGATCGTGACCGAGCAGATCTTCCGAATCCCCGGCATCGGTTCGCTTCTGATCGACGCGATCCTCGCCAACGACACACCTGTGATCATGGCCGTGACGTTCGTCTTCGCCTGCCTGGTGGTCCTGTTCAATCTCATCGCGGATGTCCTTTATGGCTGGCTCGACCCTCGCATCTCCTTCAGCTGATCCGACGGTGACGGCAGCCGCCGCCACCGCCGTGGTCTCGCCGGGGCGCGAGACGTGGCGCCGGTTCCGGCGGCACAAGCTCGCCATGGCCAGCACCTTCGTGCTCGCCTTCCTGATCCTCGGCGTCGTCGTCGGCCCCTGGTTCTGGCCCATCCCGATCAACGACATCGATTTCTCGGCGCAGCTCCAGGGTCCGTCCTGGGCGCACCCGCTCGGCACTGACGACCTCGGCCAGGATATCCTGGCGCGGATGATGTATGGCGGGCGCATCTCGCTCGCCGTCGGCCTCGCCGCGATGATCGTGGCAACCATCGTCGGCGTCGTCATCGGTGCGTTCGCCGGCATGTCCCGCAAGGTGGCCGACCCCGTCCTGATGTGGGTGACCGACCTGTTCCTGTCGCTGCCGCAGCTGCCGCTGCTGCTGCTGATCATCTATCTGTTCCGCGAGCAGTTGAAGGCGGTGTTCGGCGTCGAGGGCGGCGTCTTCGTGCTGATCGTCGTCGTCATCGGCGGGCTGCGCTGGATGCCGGTGGCGCGCCTGGTGCGCGCGCAGTTCCTCTCGCTGCGCGAGAAGGAGTTCGTCGAGGCGGCCCGCGCCCAGGGCGCGACCAAGCTCCGCCAGATGACGCGGCACATCCTGCCCAACGCACTCGGTCCGGTCATCGTCGCCTCGACGATCGAGGTCTCTTCCGCGATCATCGCGGAATCGACGCTCTCCTTCCTTGGCCTCGGCTTCCCGCCGGACATCCCGACCTGGGGGCGCCTGCTGTTCGACGCCAAGGACCACCTCGACTCGGCGCCGCACTGGGCGCTGTTCCCCGGCGCCGCGATCTTCCTGACCGTGTTGTCGATCAACTTCATCGGCGACGGTCTGCGCGATGCGCTCGACCCGCGTCGTGTGATCTGATCCAGAGAAGGACCCGAAATGACCTCCCCGATCCTGTCCGTTTCGAACCTCTCGACCTCCTTCCGCGTGGAAGGCCAGTGGAAATCGGTCGTCCGCAACATCTCCTTCGACATCAAGCCGAAGGAGACGCTGGCGGTCGTCGGTGAATCCGGCTCCGGCAAGAGCGTGACCGCGCTCTCGATCATGCGCCTCACCCCGCCGCAATCGAGCAAGATCGAAGGTTCGATCAAGCTCAACGGCAAGGAGCTGCTGACGCTGCCGGATTCCGACATGCGCCACATCCGCGGCAACGAGATCGCCATGATCTTCCAGGAGCCGATGACCTCGCTGAACCCGGTGCTGACCATCGGCTTCCAGATCGCCGAGGCGCTGATCCTGCATCGCGGCCTGTCGCGCTCGGAAGCCGAGGCCGAGACGGTCCGCCTGCTCGAGAAGGTCCGCATCCCCGCCGCGAAGTCGCGCTTCCACGAATATCCGCACCGCTTCTCGGGCGGCATGCGCCAGCGCGTGATGATCGCGATGGCGCTGGCCTGCAAGCCCAAGCTCCTGATCGCCGACGAGCCGACCACGGCGCTCGACGTCACCATCCAGGCGCAGATCCTGGAGCTCATCAAGCAGTTGCAGGACGAAGAGGGCATGTCCGTCCTCTTCATCACCCACGACATGGGCGTGGTGGCCGAGATCGCCGACCGCACCGTCGTCATGTACAACGGCGACGAGATCGAGACCGGCAACACCGACGACATCTTCCGCAATCCGCAGAAGCCCTACACCAAGGCGCTGCTCTCGGCCGTGCCGAAGCTGGGCTCGATGGAAGGCCGCCGGCGGCCGATGCGCTTCCCGGTCGTCGACCGCGCGACCGGCCTCTCCGACGTGCCGACCGAGGTGCCCGATACCGTCCAGGCGGCCGAGCGCCCCGTGCTGGAGGTTGCCGGTCTCACCACCCGCTTCGAAATCCGCGGCGGCCTGCTCTCCTCGGTGAAGGGGCGCGTGCACGCGGTCGAGAACGTCTCCTTCAGCCTGAAGGCCGGCGAGACTCTGGCGCTGGTCGGCGAATCCGGCTGCGGCAAGTCGACCACCGGCCGCTCGGTGATGCGCCTGATCGAGCCGCTCGCCGGCTCGGTGCTGCTCGACGGCGTCGACGTCCTCAAGCTCAACCAGCATGACCTGCGCGAACAGCGCAAGCGCATGCAGATGATCTTCCAGGACCCGTTCGCCTCGCTGAACCCGCGCATGAACGTCGGCACGGCCGTCGCCGAGCCGCTTCTGATCAACAACCTCGCCACCCGCTCGGAGGCGCGCGACAAGGTCGCCGACCTGCTCAAGCGCGTCGGCCTGCTGCCGGAGATGGCCAACCGCTTCCCGCACGAGTTCTCGGGCGGCCAGCGCCAGCGCATCTGCATCGCCCGCGCTCTGGCGGTCGAGCCGCGGCTGATCGTGGCGGACGAGGCGGTCTCGGCGCTCGACGTCTCGGTGAAGGCGCAGGTGGTGAACCTGATGCTCGACCTGCAGGCCCGCATGGGGCTGGGCTATCTCTTCATCTCGCACGACATGGCGGTGGTGGAGCGCGTCAGCCATCGCGTCGCGGTGATGTATCTCGGCGAGATCGTCGAGATCGGCCCGCGCGAGGCGATCTTCCAGAACCCGCAGCATCCCTACACCAAGCGGCTGCTGGCGGCGGTGCCGATCGCCGATCCGGCCCGGCGCCTGCAGAAGCGCCCGGTCTCGAACGACGAGATCAAGAGCCCGGTGCGGGCGCCCGACTATATCGTGCCGGTGCGCCAGTACCGCGAGGTCTCGCCCGGCCATGCCGTGATGATCTGGGGCGAGGAATGGGAAAAGAAGGAGCCGGCCGCCGTCGCGGCCTGAGGCCTTCGCATCTCGAAAATAATCAGCCCGCGGCGCGAGCCGCGGGCTTTTTGTTGGGCCGCGGAATGTCCTGTTCGGGTGGAAAGTGGAAGTCCGCCACGTGAGCTACGCGCGGCCCGATCGCGCCAATAACGGAATTTGGCGCCTCGCCCGAAGACGGAGGTTCCGGGCTGACAGGCCGAGAGGTGCTTCTCGGCATGGGCGGGTCATTCAAGGGGGCTGCTCTCGGGAGATATCTCACCCGTGGCAGCGGGCATTGGCCTCACAGCCTTTGCGCCGTATCAGCCATTTCCGTCACCGTACAGGCGAGCGCTGCCGCCAACCTGCCGCCCTTTTGGCCCTGCCGCTCCAACAGCACGATCTGCCGTTTGAGTTGCGGCTCGCCGAATGGCAGGCAGAACATGGGCAAGCCGTTCCGCACTTCGTTTGAAAGGGGAATGATGGCGACTCCGAGCCCGCTCTGGACCATTCTCAGGATCACCTCCTGACTGTCGAGGACCATCTCCTCGCGAACATTGATCCGCTGCCGCCTCAGCTCTCGCTCTATCACGCGGCCGGCCCACGCCCGGCTGTCGAAGCGAATGAAAGGCAGGTTGGATAGCAATTCCCGCTGGCTTTGACCTTCCGACCCCGCCGGGGCGACAAGCCAGAACCGATCCTCATAGAGCGGCGTCCAGTTCAGATCCGCCGGATGAGGCTTCACCGGCTCGGTCGTGATGGCGGCGTCCAGCTCGCCGGCCGAGACCTTCACCGCAAGTTCCGCCGACATTCCCGCCTCGACATGGACCCGGACGCGTGGATGGGACCGTTTCAGTGCCATGAGCGCCTGCGGGAGAACGCCCGACAGCGCCGTCTGGATGGCCCCAAGCTTCAGTCGCCCGGCAAGCGAGTGCTCGACACTCAGAGCCTCCGCGATCTGGTCGTAGAGCGCGAGCACCTCTTCGGACTTTGCGAGCACGATCCTGCCGGCCTCCGTCAGTACGGGCAGTCGGCGCGAGCGGTCAAACAACTGGGCGCCGAACTCCTCCTCCAGCGACTTCACCTGCAAGCTCACGGCAGACGACGTCAGGCCAACCGCTTCCCCGGCGCGGGCAAAAGACCCAAGCCTGGAAATGGCCTGCAAGGTGCGAAGAGCGCGCAGCGACACAGACACCCGACCCAAAAGTTATTCTCAACGATCCGGCAAGAATTAAGCATTTTTTCTCGCCCCTCAAAAGGGGTAGTTGCTTCGGCAAAGACCGACCGACGAGGCCGACATGACCGCCGCTGCTCCCAGCCAGGACGCCGTCGAAGGCTCACCCATCCTCGCAATGGCGCGTCGGGCAGCCGCGCTTCGCGCGGCCGGTCGCGATATCGTGGATCTAACCCTCGCGGAGCCGGACTTCGCGCCCCCGTCTCACGTCGCAGACGCCGCGATAGACGCGGCTCGCCGGCCGCTTGGCTATACGCCGTCCAATGAAATGCCGGAACTCCGCATGGCCGCTCGCAATGCCGTCGCACGGGACCGAGGCCTTGAGTACGAGGACACCGAGATCGCTGTCGGCTGCGGCGCCAAGCAGGTCATTTTCAACGCGTTTCTGGCGACCCTCGAAGGGGACGAGGTGATTATCCCCGCGCCGTATTGGGCCGGCTATCCCGACATGGTGCGGTTCTCCGCAACGCTGGTCGAGGGCGGCCATCGCATCGCCGCGGTGTCAGGAGCCGGGGCATGACGCGCGATGTCCTGTTGGCGCTGCTGCCCGTCATCGTGCTGATCGGGCTGGGCATGGGGCTGCGCCTGCGGCGTTTCCTGGATGACGGCTTCTGGCCTCTGGCAGAACGGCTCGGCTATTACATCCTGCTGCCGTGCCTGTTCTTCCACGGGCTCGCCACGGCGCATCTCGAAGCGCTGCCGGTTCACAAGCTGGCCCTGACGCTCATCCTGGCCACGATCGTCGTGTCGGCTCTGGTTGTGGCGGTGCGGCCTCTGCTGCGTCTGGATGGCCCAGCGTTCACCTCAGTGTTTCAGGGAAGCGTTCGCTTCAACAACTATGTCGGCGTCACCCTGGCATCCGGACTGTTCGGCGCCAAGGGCATCGCCATGGCGGCAATCTGCAATGCCGCGATCGTGCCGACGGTCAACGTTCTGTGCGTGCTGGTTTTTGCCCGGCACGGCTCGGCCAAGCTGAGCGGCCGGGGCATCCTCAAGCAGCTGGTGACGAACCCGCTGGTGATCGCCTCTCTGGCCGGCATCGTATTTCAGCTCGCCGGCCTGGGCATTCCGCCCGGTATAGAGCCGGCGATGCGCTCCCTGGGTGCCGCTTCTCTGCCGCTAGGCCTTCTCTGCGTCGGCGCCGCGTTGGACTTCACGACAGCTCGCAAGTGGGTCGGCCCGGTCGCGTCGTCGTCGGCGATGAAATTCCTGGCGATGCCGGTTGCGACCATCCTGTTCGCGATGCTGACCGGCCTTACGGGTCCGGCACTGACGACAGCCCTGCTGTTCCAGGCCCTGCCTACGGCATCGTCGGCCTACATCATGGCCCGTCAGCTGGGCGGCGATGCTCCGCTGATGGCTGGCATCACGGCGACACAGACGGTGCTCGCCGTGGTGGCCATCCCGCTTGTGCTACTTGGCACTGCGCCTTGGGTGACCTTGTGAGCGGATCGTCGCGAGCGAGGGTGGCCGTTTAACAGGCGCGGCCACGATCGGGATCCCAGAGCCGGGTTTGACGGTGCCGCCAATTGGCTCCCCCGCCCTTAGAGGAGCTTGAGCGCGAGCAGACGGCTCAACGCCCGACGGCGAGGCGGGCCCGCGCCAATGCTTCGATTCCCTTCGCCCGGTCGGCTTCTGGCGTGGCCGAAGCAGCCATGCCATCCTGCCCGCGCCGGCGGAGGAAATGGCGATGGAGTTGAAGCTGCTGGAAGACTTCCTGAGCCTGTCCACGACGCTCAGCTTCTCGCGCTCCGCCCGTGAACGAAACGTCACGCAATCGGCCCTGAGCCGCCGCGTCAAACAGCTCGAGGGATGGCTCAGCCTGCCGCTGTTCGACCGCAGCAGCTATCCGATCCGTCTCACCGAAGCCGGCCGGACCTTTCTTCCGCGTGCCCAGGAAATCCTGAAGCAGGTGCAGGGCGCGCGACAGGAGGTGCGCCAGCTCCATGAGGACGCATCGGAGACCCTGGTCTTCGCCACGCTGAACACCCTGTCCTTGACCTATTTTCCTGGCCTCGTCCGCCGCATCGAGGAAAAGCTCGGGCCGGTGAAAACGCGGTTCTGTGATCAGCGCTCTTCCTTCGACGGCAATGTCGCGCTCCTCAACCATGGCGAATGCGATTTCCTGCTGACCTATGCCCATCCGGCGGTACCGCCCGAATTGGACGCCAAGCGCTTCGTCTATCGCCGCCTCGGCACCGAGCGGGCGATCCCGGTCTCGATCCCCGACGAACGCGGCGAGCCGCTGCACGCCTTCCGCTGTGGCGATGCTCCCGTCCGCCTGCTGAGCTACGGCACCTGCTCCTTCTTCGCGCGACGGCTGGCCCTGCTCTTCGCGGAGCGGCCGACGCCGCTGGTCACAGTCTACGAGAACCCGATGTCGGTCGGCCTCAAGGCCATGGTCATGGCCGGGCGCGGCGTTGCCTGGGTGCCCGAGAGCCTGGTCGTCGACGAGTTGCGCAACGGCCAGCTCGTGCCGGCCGCCGACCCGTCCTGGTACATCACCGCCGAAATCCGGCTTTACCGGGCCAGGCAGCAGGGTCGGCTCTCCGTCGAACAGTTCTGGGCTGCCACCATCGACGACAACCAGCCCTCGCGGCCGGACGATCCGGCCGGCCCCGTCACCGGCCGGCGCGGTTATGCGCGTCCGGCCTCGACGGACTCCGACAACAGGAAACCTAGGTCTACTGCCGCATCGATGTCGGCGAGCCGGGCGTAGAGTGCAGCGGCGCCCTGCATGTCGGCGCAGCAATCCCCGAACTTCGCTTCCCGGTCGGCATCGTCGAACGGGTCCGCGATCGAGCCCTTCGCCTCCAGCCGCTCGGCCTTGAGCACGCGCCCGTCCTTGAGGCTGATGGTGACGCGATGCGGCTGGCGCCCGGCCGCCTCGTCGCTCTTGTCGTAGGATCGCATCGTCGTCAGCGGCAGCAGGCGCCGGAGTTCCGCACGCCCGACGGCAGCCGGCGTGAAATCGGCGAGCGACAGCCGGTCCTGCGACAGCGCGAGCGCCACGCAGTAATGCATCGAGAAGCGCCCCTGCATCTCGTCCTGCGGGTCGGGATAGGCGAGGTTACGGGCATTGGCGATGCCGACCAGCGTATCGACCGCCGCGACGTCATCGGCAGCGAAGCCATGCTCCGCCTTGAGGTCGAGGATCGCGTCGACCGCGAGATGCGTCGAGCCGCAGCAGGGATGGCGTTTCGGCGTCAGCCCATCGCTCTCGATGACATGGGGTGACGCCAGCGCCATGCGTTCCCAGCCGGCAGCGCTGTCGTCGCCGAACAGTTCGGCAATGCCCATCGGACATTCCAGGATGTCGAGGCGCCCGGTCATCCCCGCAGCGGCGAGCGCAGCCGCATCGACGGCGTTGCGGGCCGCGAGCCCCGCGTGCAGCGGCTTGGCCGGCGTGCCGAACTGCCCCTTCGGCCCGGCCGCCATGCTCGCCGCAATGCTCATCGCCCGCGCAATGCCAGCCGCGTCGAGCCCCATCAGGCAGGCCGTGCCTGCCGCCGTGCCGATGGCGCCGACCGTCGAGGTCGCGTGCCAGCCGATGGTGTAGTGTCCCGGGTTGATGCCGCGCCCGACGGCGGCCTGCGCCTCCAGCCCGACGAGATAGGCGTCGACGAAGGCCCGTCCGCCCGCCCCGCGCCCCTGCGCCACGGCGAGCAGCGCCGGCACCAGCACCGCCGAGGCATGGGTGATGCCCGGCCGGAAATTGTCGTCATAGTCGAGCGCATGCGCGGCCGTGCCGTTGACCAGCGCGGCGATCGCCTCGCTCGCCCGGCCACCACCGGCGACCGCAGCCGCGCCCTGCGGGCCGATGCCGGACGCGAAAGCCTGCCGCACGGCCTGCGTCGCCTGATCGCCGATACCGGCCAGCATGCAGGCCACCGTATCGGTGATGGCGTGATGCGCCCTCAGCCGCGCGAGCGGCGAGAAGACCGACCCGGAGCGGCTCCATGCGGCAATACGTTCTATGGCGCTGGGCATGATTACTCCCGGTCGGTCTGGCGGAGGCTAAGGCTGATCAATCCTGCCGGCGTGCTTCGAGGATCAGGCGCAGCAGGCGGCCGAAGGCGAAGCGGTTCACCTCCGTGCCCTTGATGTCGGTGTTGACCCGGTGGACGATCACGAGGTCGAGCGAGGGGATGACGAGACAGTTCTGCCCGCCGACGCCCTGCGCGCTGTAGCTGCCGGCCGGCAGCACCACGCCGGGGAAGCCGGCACCGGAGCGCTCGGTCCACCACATATAACCGTAGCCGCCGCGTGGCCCGGCATCGGAAAGCGGCAGGACGCTGGTCGCAACCCAGTTGGCTGGGATGACCTGCTCGCCCTGCCAGCGCCCCTGCCGCAGGAACATCAGGCCGAAGCGTGCCAGATCCCGCGTCGACATCCGGAACGGATAGGCGGGATGAACCGAGCAATCGTCCTGTTCGAGCCAGCCGTCGCGCCGTTCGCCGTCAAAACGGAAATCCTCCATGCCCAGCGGGCGGGCGATCCGCGTCAGGAAGTCGTCATGGATGCCGGCGCCGGTGAGGGCAGTGAAGATCGTCCCGAGCGCATTGAAGTCCCAGTTATTGTATAGCCAGAAGGTGCCCGGCGGCTGCGAATGGCGCTGCGGCTTGATCGACTTCATCCAGGGGGATTCATAGCCGGCTGGGTGGAAGATGCCCGAACGGGCCGTCAGCAGATCATAGATCGTCGCCGCCTTCTCGCGCTCGCTCAGGCCTTCCCTGTCGTCGATGCCGAGCTGGGCGAGTGTCCGGGAGAGATCGATCGTGCCGGCTTCCTCATGGATGCCGATCAGCGCGCTGAGGAAGCTCTTGCGGACGGAGTGGCATTGGTAGCGATGAGCGAGGTCGCCGCGGCTCGCCACCACGCGCCCGCCCTGCACGATCATCAGCGTCGCCGTGGCGATGGTGTCGGCGAAGCGCCAGGCCAGGTCGAGCCCGGCGCTGGACCAGCCCGCCGCTTCCGGCTCCGTGGTTTCCCAGGCCTGCACCGGCCAGAATTCTCCCGCCGGGCTTTCGCCCGCGATGACTGCCTTATCCACTTGCTGGTCCTCCGCCGTTCCCACCATCGCTCACGTAGCCGGGCGATAGCCTGTGCTCGCGTCGAGAAATTCCCGCGTGTAGGGCTCGCGTGCGCGGCCGGCGCGGACATCCTGCGAACTCATTTCCTCGAGGATGCGCCCTTCGCTCATCATCGCGACGCGCTCGCACAGATGCGTCACCACCGCGAGATCGTGGCTCACCATGAGATAGGTCAGGTCGCGGTCGCGGCGGAGCTGCTTCAGCAGGTTGAGGATCTCGGCCTGCACGGAGACGTCCAGCGCCGAGGTCGGCTCGTCCAGCAGCAGAAGCTCGGGCTCGATGATCAGCGCACGCGCGATCGCGACGCGCTGGCGTTGCCCACCCGAGAGCTCGTGCGGAAAGCGGTAGCGGAAGGAAGGGCCGAGGCCGACGGCGGTGAGGATCTCGTCGATGCGCTCCTGCGGCCGGTCGAAGCCATGGATCTTCAGCGGCTCGGCCAGCACGTTCTGCACCATCTTGCGCGGGTGCAGCGAGGCATAGGGGTCCTGGAACACCATCTGCACGCGGCGGAAAAAAGCCTTGTCGCGCTTATGCGGCACCTCGCGGTCATGGAAGGCGATCGTGCCTCCATATTCGCTGTTGAGCCCGGCGAGTGCGCGCAGCACCGTCGACTTGCCGCAGCCGGATTCGCCGATCAACCCGAAGGCCTCACCATGGCGCAAGGTGAAGGAAACACCGTCGACCGCGGTGAGCGCCGAGGCGCCCCGGCCGAAGACGATGGAGAGATTGCTGACGGCGAGGGCAGCCGGGCGGTTGTTCGCGATGCTCGGATCCGCCGCGTTCATGTCCGGCTCCCGCTCTGCAGCGTCGGCCCGTCCAACCAGGCCGGATCGCGGCTCGGCACCTGCAGCATGTCGGCTTGCCGATCGAGGCGCGGCAGGCTGTCGAGCAGCGCGCGCGTATACGGGTGCCGCGCATTGCGCAGCTCGCGCGCCGGAATGTCCTCCATGATCCGGCCCGCATACATCACCAGCACGCGGTCGCAGAAATCCGCCACGAGGTTGAGGTCGTGGCTGATGAAGATCAGCCCCGCGCCACGCCGCGTCACCAGCTCGTCGAGAATGCTCAGCACCTGCCGCCGGATGGTGACGTCGAGCGCCGAGGTCGGCTCGTCGGCGATGATCAGGTCCGGCTCCGGAATCAGCATCATCGCGATCATGATGCGCTGCCCCATGCCGCCCGAGACCTCGTGCGGGAAGAGCCTGAAGACGCGCGCGGGATCGCGGATCTTCACGGCCTCCAGCATCGCGAGCGCCCGCGCTTCCGCCTCCCGCCCGCCGACCTTGTGGTGCAACCGATAGGCCTCGGTGATCTGCTGGCCGACGCGCATCAGCGGGTTGAGCGAGAATTTGGGATCCTGCAGGATCATCGAGATGCGGTTGCCGCGGATGCTGCGCATCTGCCGCTCGCTGGCGGCGAGCAGGTCGATCCCGTCGAAGGACAGCTTCGTGGCGGAGATCGACGCCGCCTTCGGCGTCAGCTTCAGGATCGTGCGTCCGGTCAGCGACTTGCCCGAGCCGGATTCGCCGACGATGCCGACCTTCTCGCGGCCGACGCTGAAGGAGATGCCACGCACCGCCTGCACCGTGCGGTGCGCGCCCTTGAACGAGACGAAGAGGTCCTCGACCTCGAGCAGCGGCTTATCCATGGCGGGGATCCAGGATGTCACGCAGGCCGTCGCCGAACAGGTTGAAGGCCAGGCTGGTGACGAGGATGGCGAGGCCGGGGATGCCGGCGATCCAGCCATTGGTCAGGATGAACTCGCGGCCGGACGCCAGCATCGCGCCCCATTCCGGGCTTGGCGGCTGCGCGCCGAGGCCGAGGAAGCCGAGCCCCGCGGCGGTCAGGATGATCGCCGCCATGTTGAGGGTGATGCGCACCACGACGGAGGGAATGCACATCGGCACGACATGGCCGAGAATGATCCGGAGCGGCGACGCGCCCTGCAGCCGGACCGCCGCGATATAGTCGGATTTGCGGATCGACAGCGTCTCGGCGCGGGCGAGCCGCGCGATCGGCGGCCAGGCAGCGAGGGCGATCGCGATGATCGCGTGGTCGATGCCGGGCCCCAGCGCAGCGACGAAGGCGAGCGCCAACACCAGGCTCGGGAAAGCCAGGAAGATATCGACGATGCGCATCAGTACGATATCGACCCAACCGCCGAGATAGCCGGAGGTGGTGCCGATGATCAGCCCGAGCGGCGCGGCGATCACTGCCGTCAGCAGGGCGATGTAGAGCGTGATGCGCGCTCCGAACACCAGTCGGCTGAAGATGTCGCGGCCGAGTTCGTCCGTGCCGAACCAGTGCGCGGCGGAAGGCCGTTGCAGGCGCTGCATCAGGTCCTGCGCATAGATGTCGTGCGTCGCGATCAACGGCGCGAACAGCGCCACCAGCGCGATCAGCACGATGATGGCGAGGCCGAACAGGGCGGCGGGATTGGCCCGCAGCCGCCACCATTTCAGCGAGAGTTGCTGCATCCGCGCCTGGAAGGGCGAGGCCGGGACGGGTGCGGCGAGCCAGGCCCCGAGGCCCCGCCCGGCTGAATGGTCGATGGGTTGTGGTGCCATGGCCATGCCTCAGCGGGTCCGCGGGTCGAAGACCCGGTAGAGCAGGTCGCACAACAGATTGAGCGTGACGAAGATGACACCGACCAGGAGCGTGCAGCCGACGACGGCGTTCATGTCTCCGGCGAGCAGCGCGTTGGTCAGGTAGCGGCCGAAGCCTGGCCAGGCGAAGACCGTCTCGGTCAGCACCGCGCCTTCGAGCAGGAAGGCGTAGGAGAGCGCGACCACCGTCACCACCTGCACGGCGATGTTGCGGAAGGCGTGACCCCACACGGTTCGCGCCCAGGACAGCCCCTTGACCCGCGCCGTCACCACATATTCCTGGCCGAGCTGCTCCATCATGAAGCTGCGGGTCATGCGGCTGATATAGGCGAGCGAGCTGAAGGCCAGGATCGAGGCAGGCAGGATGATGTGCGACACGGCATTGACGAACATATCCCAGTTGCCGGCGAGCAGGCTGTCGATCAGCAGGAAGCCGGTGACGGGTTCGAGATCGAACTCATAGGTGAAGTCGATGCGCCCGGGGCCGCCGACCCAGCCCAGCGTCGCATAGAACAGCACCAGACCCATCAGGCCGAGCCAGAAATTCGGCGCGGAATAGCCGACCAGCCCGACGACCCGCACGATCTGGTCAATCAGGGAGCCTCGATACATCGCGGAGAGCACGCCGAGCGGAATGCCGAGGCTGGTGCCGATGACGATCGCCACGCTGGCGAGCTCGATCGTCGCCGGGAAGACGCGGGCGATATCCGCCATCACCGGCTTGCCGGTGGTCAGCGCCATGCCGAAATCGAGATGCAGGACGCCCCAGAGATAGCGGCCGAACTGGACATGGAGCGGCTGGTCGAGACCGAGCTGCTTGTACATCGCCTGATAGGCTTCCTGGGTCGCGTTGTCGCCGAGCACGGCGACGACGGGATCGAGCGGCAGCAGGCGACCGATGAAGAAGGTCAGCGCCGCGAGCCCGAGCAGGGTCACGGCGAACGATATGAGAGTCCGGCTGGACGCTCGAAGCCAGGACGGAAACGGGTTCCGCCCGGATTCGGTGCTCAAGCCGGACGCGACTGCGGCGGTCCGGGACATCGCGGCGGCCTTACTTGGCCGCGCGCTCGTAATAGGTCCGGAAGCCGTTCCAGGTCCAAGACTTCAGGTCCTTGCGCACGCCGGCGACATTGTTCATCTGGAACATGAAGGCCATCGGCCCCTTCGCCATCACCTCCTTCTGGATTTCGGCATAGAGGGCGTCGCGCTTGGCCGGGTCGGGCTCGAGCAGGGCCTCGTCAACCTTCTTGTTGAGGTCGAGATCCTGGAAGGCGGAGCGCCAGCTCGGATACTGGGTCTGCTTGGCTTCCAGCCTGTTATCGGGGTTGAAGACGAGGCGCGAGGCGTTGCCATGGGCGTCCGGCACGTTGGTCTGCCAGGCCAGCATTGCCGACTGGTACTCGCGCCCGCGCACCTTGCTGAAGAGCTGGGCATTGGCCATACGTTCGAGAGAGAGCTTGATCCCGACCTTGGCGGCGTTCTGCTGGACGCTCTGGGCGATCGGGTTCGCATGCGGCAGCGTGCCGAAGATCATGGCCGCCTCGAAGCCGTTGGAATAGCCGGCTTCCGTCAGCAGCTGCTTGGCCTTGTCGAGATCGAGCTTGAAAGGCTGCCCCTCCTTCGCATCGAGGGCACCGACGGCGCCGAGCTGGGCGAAGCTGGCGCGGGGCACGCCGAGATGGGTCATCACGGTCTTGCCGAGGCCGTCATAGTCGATCAGGTAGCGCATCGCGAGGCGCACCTTCTCCTTGGAGAAGGGGCCGTCCGCGACGTTGAAGCCCCAGTAGAAGAGCTGGGGCCTCAGAGTCGTGACGATCGAGACGTCCTTGGAGCCTTCGAGATCCCTGAGGTCCTCCGGGGTCAGGTCGCGCGCCACGTCGACATCGCCCTGGCTGAGCAGCAGGCGCTGGGTGCCGGGTTCCGCGACATGGCGGATCAGGACGCGCTTCAGGCCGGGCGTCGTGCCCCAATAGCCCTCATTCGCCTCCAGCACGATCGACTCGCCGGCGTTCCAGCGGGTCAGCTTGTAGGGGCCGACGCAAGCGGTGCGCGTGGTCAGGTACTTGTTGCCGAGATCGCCGCCCTGCTCGTTCGCCATCAGGGTCTTCTTGTCCATCACCATGGAGACCCGGTTGGCGGCGATGGACTGCAGCACCAGCGTCGTCGGATAGGCCTTGTCGAGCTTGAAGACGAGCGTGTCGTTCGGGCCCGCAGCGATGCTTTGCTCGACGTTCTCCTTGGTGAAGCCGAACTCGGTCAGCGTCGCCGCATTGCCGAAGTTCAGCTTGACGACGCGGTGCAGCGACCAGGCGACGTCTTCAGCCGTGACGGGATTGCCGGAGGGGAACTTCGCACCCTTGCGCAGGTGGAAGGTGATCTCCTTGCGGTCGGGCGAGACGTCCCAGCGCTCGGCGAAGCCAGGCACGACCTTGCGCTCGTCGGCCGGGTCGAAATCGACCAGCGTGTCGCAGGTGTTCTGCAGGATCTCGTTGGTGACGACCTCGCCGACCTGGGCGGGGTCGAAGGTGCTGATGGCGTCGACGTTCCAGGCCATCACCAGAGCATTTTTGGGCGTGGCGGCGATAGCTGCTCCCGCCGCCGCGCAGAGGGCGCCGGCAGCCGCAGCCGACAGGAGACTGCGGCCGGCGGCGCCTCGTTTGGTTCCGCTCTTCTCGTTTCGGTTCGCCATGATCGTATCCCGCTCTTTATTTGTTGTTTGGTTGAAACGTCGCCCGGGCACGGCCTCGCCGGCGGTACCGGGATGCAAGGCTCAGGCGGCCGCGGGCCGCGGCTGAATCGGCGGTTTCACCTCTGGCGGAATCGGGCAGACGTAAGGGGTGCGCTTGATCCGCTCCTGATGGTCCTTCTTGGCGCGGGCCAGCAGCGTCTCATCGCTGATCACGTCGATCGCGGTGCCCGCCATGATCTTGGCGGCATGGACCATGCCCTTATGCGCAGCCGGGGCCTTGCCCTGCGCCGTGATCTGCCAGGAATGGCCGGGCGTTCCGATGGCATGGGTCGCGACCCGCGCCTGGATCGTCGGCACTTTCCAACTGACGTCGGCGACATCGGTCGAACCGATCATCGGCACGCCCCTTGTGCCCTGCGGCACGACGAAGTCGCAGAGCGGCGTGTTCTCGCGTGGCGCGATGCCGGTGCGGCGGTAGTCGTTGAGAATGTCGCCCTGGCTCAGCGTCGCCTGGATCTTGGCCGCATAGGCCTTGTCTGCCGCATCGAAGGGCACGGGGCCGAGCCGGTCGATATTCCCAAACATCGCGTCTTCCAGCGGCGTGTTGCCGAGCATGTTGGAGACCGCGCTCATGATCGAGATCGAGACCTTGGTCTCGGTCATCAGTGCCGCGCCCTCGGCGATCTTCTTCACGCGCTCGTTGAGTTCCAGCATGCCGGCGAGGTCGCGGGCGCGGATGGCGTAGCGTACCTTGGCCGAGGCCTGGACCACATTCGGCGCGATGCCGCCGGCATCGAGCATGGCGTAGTGGATGCGGGCGTCGGACGGCATGTGCTCGCGCATGTAGTTGACGCCGACATTCATCAGCTCGACCGCATCGAGCGCCGAACGGCCGAGATGCGGCGCAGCAGCGGCATGCGAGGCGCGGCCGGTGAAGTGGAAATCCATCCGGGTGTTGGCGAGCGACAGCGCGTCGTCGACCTTGGTCATCGAAGCCGGATGCCAGCTGATCGCGACATCGACGTCATCGAAGGCGCCGGCGCGCACCATGAAGGCCTTGGCCGCGCCGCCTTCCTCCGCCGGACAGCCGAAATAGCGGACACGCCCCGGCCGGCCGGTCCTGGCGAGCCAGTCCTTCACCGCGGTCGCCGCGAGCAGAGCGGCCGAGCCCAGCATGTTGTGGCCGCAGCCATGGCCGTGACCACCAGCTTCGACGGGCCTGGGCTCGGCGATGTTGGCTTCCTGGCTGAGGCCCGGCAGGGCATCGTATTCTCCGAGGATGGCGATGACCGGACCGCCTTCACCGGCTTCGCCCATCACCGCGGTCGGGATGCCCGCGACGTTCTCGGTGATGCGGAAGCCCTGTTCCTTCAGCATCGCAACATGCTCGCCGACCGAGCGGTACTCGGTATAGGCGATCTCCGGCATGCCCCAGACGCGATCGCTCAGCGCCTCGAAAGGCTGCCGCTTGGCATCGACCAGCTCCCAGATGATCTCGGAATTCTGCATGGGTTGGTCCTCTTTCAGAGATGCTCGCGCAGGAAGCGGGCGACGCCGCCGAAGACGGTGCGCCGGTTCTCGATCCGCGCGAAGCCGTGGCCCTCATGCGGGATGCGCAGATACTCGACCGGGCGGCCGAGGCCGCGAAGCACGGAATAGACCATCTCGCTCTCGCCGGGCGGCACGCGGGGATCGTCGAGCCCCTGCGCTACGAAGAGCGGCACCCGGATGCGGCCCAGCTTGTGGATCGGCGAGAAGCGGATCAGGTTTTCCCGGTCCGTGACAGGATCGCCGTATTCGACAGCGCGCAGATAGCGGCGCCACGGGCCGGTCGTCTCCAGCATCGTCAGGAAGTTGGCGATGCCGTAGAACTCGATGCCGACCTTCCACAGCTCGGGCTGTTCGGTCAGCGCCGCCAGCACCATGAAGCCGCCATAGGAGCGGCCGTAGACGGCGACGCGGCTGTCGTCGACATCGGGCTGCTCGCGAAGCCACAGCCGCACCGCCTTGAGGTCGGCGACGCTGTCCATGCGCAGATGCTTGTCGTCGAGATGCTGGTAGGTCCGGCCGTAGCCGGTCGAGCCGCGAACGTTCGGGGCGATCACCATGATGCCCTGGCTCAGGAAGAACTGCAGGTCGGCGCGGAAGATCGGCGTCCACTGCGCTTCCGGCCCGCCATGCACCACGACCACCGCCGGGTAACCGGACTCCGGCGCCTTGCCGCGTGGACGATAGACGAAGAACGGCACCTCCAGGCCGTCGAAGCTGGCCGCATTCGCCACGGTGGGCTCGACGAAGGCGGCGGGGTCGAGCCCGGCCTTGGAGGCATCCGTCAGCCGCTTGGCCTGTTTCGTGGCGATGTCGAAGCACCAGACATCCGGCGGCGAGGCCGAGCCGTCGAGCGGGAAGACAAGCCCGGAGCCGTCGGGCAGCCAGGCGACGGAGCCGATCGTGCCGGGCGGCAGCCCGCCGGCTTCGAACTCCGTCCCGCTGGCGAGATCGCGCACGAAGATGCGGTTCCTGCCGCGGTCGTTCGCGACATAGGCCAGGCGGCCCTGATCGGGCGCGAGTGCGGCCGCCTCGACATCCTGCCCGTCGCGCGCAACGACCCAGCTCATGGCGCCATCGGCCGTCGCGCAGAAGGCGATGCCGAGATGCTCGCGCCCCTGATCGGTCAGCGTGAAGAAGCCGCTGCCGTCCTTCTTCATCCGGCTCGCGGCATAGCGGGCCCGGCCCTCGTGCGGAAGCAGCGGCGTGCGCGCGCCGCTCTCGACATCGAGCCGGTAAAGATCCTGATCGCTCATCGAGCGGGTAGCGTCGGCGACGAGCAGCGAGCGGCCGTCGGGGAAGAAGGCCACGGCCTCACGATAGCCGTTCCCCTCGTAGACGCGCCGCGCCGCGCGCGTCGCCATGTCCATCACATAGATGTCCATATGCTCGGGATGGCGTGCATTCGAGGCGAAGGCGATGCGCTGCCCGTCGGGAGCCCAGGCGCCCCAGACATGAACCACGGACGGATCGTCTGTCAGCGGCTGCGGCACGCCGGAAGCGCCCGGCACGAGCCAGAGCTGATGCCGCTCGTCGCCGCCGCAGTCCATCGTGAACAGCAGGTCGCGCCCCTTGGGGTTGAAGGCGATCGCCCCGACCGGCTCCGGCATGTCGGTCAGGCGCCAGGGCGCCCCGCCCGCGACCGGCTTCAGCCAGATCTGATGTGTGCCGCTCTCGTCGCTCAGATAGGCCAGGAGCTCGCCGTCGGGCGCAACGGCCGGGCTCTTGGCGCTGCGGATTTCGAGATAGGGTTCGATGCCGAGGCGGATCTGGCTGGCGGCTTCGTACATGGCTGTTCCTTCAGGCCGCTCTGGCCGGCATGGAGTCGCGCAGGCGATCGGTCGCTTCGCGCAAGGCGAGCGATAGAGCCGGCGCGTTCGGTGTCGCCGCGTGGTTGGCTTCGGTCACGATGGTGAAGCGGGCTTCGGGCCAGGCCGTCTTGAGCCGCCAGGCCGTGCACATCGGCGTCACGATATCGTAGCGGCCCTGGACGATCTCGGCCGGCAGGTGCCGGATGCGCGGGACGTCGCGTAGAAGCTGGCCCGGTTCGAGGAAGGCGCCGTTCACGCAGTAATGCGTGAAGATCCGCGCCAGCGCGAGCGCAGCCTGCGGCTCGGTCAGGGCCGCGACATGATCGGCGTCGGGCAGGAAGGTTTGAGTCCGCCCCGAGAAGGTTCTGAGGCTGACTGCGGCCGCCATCTGCTGCTCGCGATCAGGGCCGGTGAGCCGGCGGTAATAGGCGCCGAGCAGGTCGCCTCGCTCCGCTTCCGGCACGAAATTGGCAAAGGTCTCCCAATGGTCCGGGAAGATCGTGCGCGAGCCATGGAACCACCAGTCGATCTCGGCGCGCTCGGCCATGAAGATGCCGTGCAGGCGGAAGCCGAGGCAGCGCTCGGGATGGGCCTGTCCATAGGCGAGGCCGAGACAGCTACCCCAGGAGCCGCCCGTGACGAGCCAGCGCTCGATGCCGAGGTGGCTGCGGATTCGCTCGAGATCGGCAACGAGCGCCTGGGTCGTATTCCCGGCGAGCGCGGCGGAAGGGCGCGAACGGCCCGCACCGCGTTGATCGAAGGTGACGATGTTGAAGGCCGCCGGATCAAAGGTTCGGCGCTGGGCGGGTTTGGTGCCCGCGCCGGGGCCGCCATGCAGGAAGACGACGGGAATTCCGTCGGGATTGCCGCTCAGTTCGACCTGAAGCTCATGGTCGTCACCGACGGGGAGGCGCAGCGAGCGGTAAGACTCGACCACTGGATAGAGAGCACTCTCGTCGTCAGGCACATCGGGCTCCGCTGCACCGGAGCGCCGCGACGCCCCCCGTATCGTCGGAGGATGGCACGGCCGAACCGCCGCTGGCCAATGCATTTGACGCGCGTTGTTATGAAGATCTGGAATAGATTTATAGGAATTGGCAGCGGCAAACACCCCTTTGCTTGAAGGTCGGTGTCGCGAACTCAAAGGCCTGGCTGCCTGATCCCGCGCCGATCATCCGGGAACGATGTTTGCGACCGAGACCGTCACGCGTCGCGCCCAGCATATTCCGGGTTGCGGCTTCGCCGAGGTTGCTGATCTGCTGTGGCCTTCCGCGAATGCGGATCATTCAGAATGCCGAATTCGATCGGTAATGAGCCCCGAAGGCAGCGGTACCTCATCATATTTCTGCTGTTGCAGATGCCGCGACTGTCGGCCTCCCGGCATTGGTTGAATGTTCTCTTCTGGCGCTGGCTGGACCGCGGTTCAATCGTGAGCCCGAAGGGCGAGGATGGCTGGGGAGCGGAAACAGCGAGCGCTGTCTGACGATTTTTTCCAGGTGGTTCCCGCTTATGGATTCGAACCACAATTTTCAGAGCCAAAATCTGACGTCCTACCGTTAGACGAAGCGGGATCGTCTAACCTTGCTGTCGCTGATAAATCTGCGCGGCCGAATGCACCGGCGTCTCCGTTTTGATTGGCTACGGATTGCAGCATTGCTCGCGCTCGCTCGTCAACTGCCGCTCCGGGTGGGGAGCCGGCCGAGAGGACTTGCTCGAAAGCTGACGCTGCCGCTCGGGGTCAATCGGCCAAGAAGGGCGGCGCGCTCACCCGGAAAGCCGGGCTGCCGCACCTCACTGATCATAATTGCGCGGTCCCTTGAACGCTCTGTGGGAGGCATTCACGATCCCGGCGAACGGGTGAGAGGCGCCTTCTTCAACTAACGAAAGGCATTCCCAAACATGTCCGTCTGACGTGCGGGCGCGCCAACGCCTGGCAGCATGTAGGCTGGCCCATCCGCTCTTTTGCTGGGAACGGTATCTTGCGTGACACAACCGACTGGCCCGAGAAGGATGAACACCACGGTGAGGCATCGTTTCAGCACGGCGAACTCCATCGTTGCATTCCGGAACCAGAGCCAGATTTCTTCTTCGGACAGCCCGCTTTCGCCTGCCATTCGCACGACCTCGAAGCTGCAAGGCTGCCCCTTGGGACAATCTGCGAAGGCGTGTCGTCGTACCGGGTTTCTATCACATGATAGCAGGCACGACGGCGACAACCGAAAGCGGACATGCTTAAGGCCCCACTTGGATCGGGATCTGACGTTACGGACCTCGCCGCTTGCGCTGGGAGCGTGCCCGACGAACTAAACCCTCTCGCTCAATCCGGAATCCGCTCCCAATCCTTCAGCCAGGGCGCGGCGGAGGCGTCGCTCGGCGCGCGCCAGTCGCCGCGTGGCGAGAGCGAGCCGCCGGAGGAGACCTTCGGGCCGTTGGGCATGGCCGAGCGCTTGAACTGGCTGGTCTCGAAGAAGCGCCGGATGAAGACGCCGAGCCAGCGCTTGATCACCGGCAGATCGTAGGCGACGCGCTTGCCGGCTTCCATGTTCGGTGGCCAGTCCCCGGCGGAGGCATCGCGCCAGGCATGCTCGGAAAGGAAGGCGATCTTGCTCGGCCGGAAGCCGTAGCGCGTCGTGTAGAACAGGTTGAAATCCTGCAGCGCATAGGGGCCGACGAAATCCTCGGTCTTCTGCGCCGGCTTGTCGCCATCGCCCGGCACCAGCTCGGGCGAGATCTCGGTCGCGAGGATGTCGAGCATGACATCCGAGGCCTCGGAGCCGAAGCGGCCGGACTGCGCGACCCAACGGATCAGGTGCTGGATCAGCGTCTTCGGCACCGAGCCGTTGACATTGTAATGCGACATGTGATCGCCGACGCCATAGGTGCACCAGCCGAGCGCCAGCTCCGAGAGGTCGCCGGTGCCCATCACCAGCGCGTTGTGCCGGTTTGCGAGGCGGAAGAGCACGGAGGTGCGGGCGCCCGCTTGCACGTTCTCGAAGGTGATATCGTAGACCGGCTCGCCCTTGGCGAAGGGATGGCCGATATCGATCAGCATCTGCCGGCAGGCCGGCGTCATGTCGATTTCCTCGGCACTGACGCCAAGCGCCCGCATCAATCGCCAGGCGTTGTCCTTGGTGTCCTTGCTCGTCGCGAAGGCCGGCAGCGTATAGGCGAGGATGTTTTCGCGAGGCAGGCCCAGCTCGTCGAAGGTGTGGGCGGCGACGATCAGCGCCTGCGTCGAATCGAGCCCGCCGGAGACGCCGATCACGACCTTGTCGAGCCGCGTGCTCTCCAGCCGCTTGCGCAGCCCATGCGACTGGATGTTGTAGGCCTCGAAGCAGAGCTCGTTCAGTCTGGCATCGTCGCTCGGCACGAAGGGGAAGCGCTCGACGGTGCGGGCCAATCCGAGATCGTTGTCGCGATCCGGCTCCAGCGTGAAGTCGATGCGACGGAAGCCGAGCCGGTCGCGGTTCACATCGGCGCTGTCGCCGAAGGTGTTCTGGCGGATGCGGTCCATCGCCAGCCGTTCGAGATCGATATCGGCGAGGATGAGTTGCGGCTCGGCGGCGAAGCGCTCCGCCTCGGCCAGCAGCGCGCCGTTCTCGTAGATCATCGCCTGCCCGTCCCAGGCGAGGTCGGTGGTCGACTCGCCGGTGCCCGCGGCGGAATAGGCATAGGCCGCGATGCAGCGGCCGGAATGGGCCTTGCAGAGTGCGTGGCGCCAGTCCGACTTGCCGATGGTGACGTTGGAGGCCGAGAGGTTGAGCAGCACGGTCGCCCCGGCGAGCGCGGCGTAGGACGATGGCGGGATCGGCGTCCAGACGTCCTCGCAGATCTCCATATGCACCACGAAGTCCGGGATATCGGCCGCGGCCAGCAGGATATCCGTGCCGAACGGCACTTCCTGGCCGCAGAGATCGATATAGAGCGCGCCCGCCCGCTCGCCCGAGGCGAACTGCCGGCGCTCGTAGAACTCGCGATAGTTCGGCAGATAGGTCTTGGGCACGGCAGCGAGGATGCGCCCGCGATGGATCGCGACGGCGCAGTTGAACAGCCGCCCCTCGACCCGCAGCGGCGCGCCGACCACGACGACGCCGCGCAGCGCGCGACTCTCCGCGACGAGGTGCCCCAAGGCCTCGCGCACGGCATCGAGCAACGCATTCTGCTGCAGCAGGTCGTCGATGGCATAGGCGCTGATGCCGAGTTCCGGGAACAGGGTCAGCGACGCCCCGCTCTCGTCCGCCCGCCGCAGCATCGCAATCGTCTCGGCCACGTTGAAAGCCGGATCGGCCACCTTCAGCCGCGGCGCGGCGCAGGCGATCCGGACGAGACCGTGCGAATGGATGTTGCGGAAAGTCATGGAGACTCCGTTAGGCTCGGACGCCGAAAACACGGCCATCGCTTATCGCGCAGGCCATAGCCGCAGAGCAATGCTCGCTCCGGCGACCCTGCCCGGCTGTCGGGGCGAGAAGCCAACGCAGATCAACCCAGCTGCCTGCCTATCATACCACCGCCGTCCTCAAAGCGCGGGTCAGGCCTTGATCACGTTGGCTGCAGAGGCGCCGTTCCGTTCGCAAGCGTTACGCGTGTCTATAACCAGCCGCGCTTCTGCGACGAGCCTCTTGTAATCGACAGCGTCGTGGTCGGTAGCGATGAGAACGGCATCGAAATCGCCGATCGTGCCGGGAGCGAGATCAATGGATCGGCGCCCGGCAAGGCCGCCATGCTCCCTGGTCTGCGGAATGATCGGAACATGCGGGTCGTGATAGGATGCCTGGGCGCCGCGTTGCTCGATCAGCTCGATCAGGCGCAATGAAGGGCTTTCGCGCATATCGTCAACATTCTTCTTGTAGGCGGCGCCGATGACGAGAATCCGCGCTCCGTTCAGTCCGCGCGCGAAATGCTGATCCAGACCGTGCGCGAGTCGTTCGACAACCAGATGCGGCATCGCCGTGTTGATTTCGCCTGCCAGCTCGATGAAGCGCGCCGTGATCCCGTATTCCCGGGCCTTCCATGAAAGATAGAAAGGATCGATCGGGATGCAGTGCCCGCCCAGCCCCGGGCCGGGATAGAACGGCATGAAGCCGAACGGTTTGGTCTTGGCGGCATCGATAACCTCCCAGATATCGATGCCCATGGCCGCGTAGATCGATTTCAGCTCATTGACGAGCGCAATATTGACCGAGCGAAAGATGTTCTCGGTCAGCTTCACGGCTTCGGCCACGGAGGTCGACGAGACCGGCACGGTCTGGACGACGAGCTCGCCATACAGGGCCTGCGCTATCGCGAGCGCCTCGGGGCCGTCGCCTCCGACGACCTTGGGTATCGAGGCGGTTCCAAAACGCGGATTGCCCGGATCTTCGCGTTCGGGCGAGAAGGCCAAGTAAAAATCCGTGCCGCTCTTCAACCCGGTTCGTTCGAGGATCGGCTTGAGGACTTCCTCGGTCGTACCCGGGTAGGTGGTGGATTCCAGCGCGATGAATTGCCCCTTCCGCAAACGTCCCGCGATGGTTTCCGCCGTCTGGACGACGAAGCTCAGATCCGGCTCGCGGTGGCGCGTGAGCGGGGTCGGAACGCAGATGATAAGGCCGTCTGGCTCGTCCAGCCGCGAAAAGTCGTCCGTGGCGAGAAAGCGCCCCGCCCTCGCGGCCGCGGCGAGATCCTCGGCCTGAATATGCTTGATCCCGGTTCTGCCCGCGTTGAGCTCGGACACGCGTGCAGAGTTGATGTCGAAACCGAGCACGTCGAAGCCGGCACGCAGAGCAGCCAAGGCGAGCGGGACGCCGACATACCCCAGGCCGATGATCCCAACCCGGAAGCTACGGTCCAGCACGCGCTGCAGCAGCTTCTTCGCCGCCTCATCCGGCAGAATTTCATTCATATCGCTCATTCTCGGACGGACGGCAGCTGGAGCTTCGATGCCGGGCGCGTCTTGCCGCTCCTTGCGAAAAGGACGCATGCGAACGCCTAGCAATCCCACCTTCGGCCACATCCTCGCGGCGATGACAAGTATGCCGCAGTCCGTTCCGATATCAGTGCGAGAACTTCACCCGGTTTTCAGCGCGGCGACCCGTGATCGGCTTTCAGGCCCAGATGAGCCGCAGAGAAGCAGCACGGATGTGCATATCCGCGCGCTGACACAGCGTTCCGACCTATGCCAGATTGCACCTCCACCGCCGGCGAACAGGCGGGTTCGCAGCTAAGCCCTTGGAAACGCCATGCCAGATACGCCTTCGACCGACCGCCGCCTGATCGGCACCTTCGACTACGTCGTCATCGGTGCGGGCTCGGCCGGCTGCGTCGTCGCCAATCGGCTGGCGGCCGATCCCGAGACCAAGGTCCTCGTCCTCGAAGCCGGCGGCAACGACGACTGGATCTGGCTCCACATCCCGGTGGGCTATCTCTTCGCCATCGGCAATCCCCGCGCCGACTGGCTGTTCCAGACCGAGCCGCAGCCCGGGCTCGGCGGCCGGGCCCTGGCCTATCCGCGCGGCAAGGTGGTCGGCGGCTCCTCGGCGATCAACGCCATGGTCTATATGCGCGGCCAGGCGGCCGACTATGAGGGCTGGCGCCAGCGCGGCCTCAGCGGCTGGGGCTGGGACGACGTGCTGCCCTATTTCCTCAAGCACGAAGACCATATCGCGCCGCCGCCCGGCGGGATGCACAAGGCGGGCGGAGAATGGCGCGTCGAGCATCCGCGTGTGCGCTGGGCTATCCTCGATGCCATCCGCGACGCGGCCGAGGCCGCCGGCATCGCCAAGATCCCGGACTTCAATACCGGCGACAACGAAGGCTCCTCCTATTTCCAGGTGAACCAGCGGCGCGGGCGACGCCTGAGCGCCTATCGCGCCTTCCTGAAGCCGCTGCTCGAACAGCGCGACCGGACCAATCTCAGGCTCGAGACGCGCGTTCATGTCGAGCGCATCGTCTTCGAGGACGGCCGGGCGAAGGCGATCGAGTTCACCCATGGCCAGGGCACTCCGAGCGAGGAGAAGCTCAGGGTCGAGGTCCGCGGCGAAGTCGTGCTGTCGGCGGGCGCCGTCGCCTCCCCTCTCCTGCTCGAACGCTCCGGCATCGGCGGCGGGGCACGGCTGCACAGCCTCGGCATCGAAACACTGGTCGACGCGCCCGGCGTCGGCGAGAACCTGCAGGACCATCTGCAGATCCGGCCGGTCTACAAGGTCCACGGCGTCAAGACGCTGAACAGCGACTATGCCAGGATCTGGCGCCGGCCGCTGATGGCGCTGCAATGGGCGGCTTTGCGTTCCGGCCCGCTGACGATGGCGCCCTCGCAGGTCGGCGCCTTCGCCAAATCCGCGCCGCATTATGCGACGGCAAACCTGCAGTACCATTTCCAGCCGCTCTCGCTCGACAGCTGGGGCTCGGGCCTGCACCCCTTCGACGCCTTCACCGCCAGCGTCTGCAATCTCAGGCCGACGAGCCGCGGCAACGTCCATCTGCGCTCCGCCGATCCGTTCGGCCCCCCCGCGATCTCGCCGAACTACCTCGATACCGAGGAAGACCGGCAGGTCGCGATCGACGCGCTGAAGCTGACGCGCCGGATCGTGGCGCAGGCACCGCTGGCGCGCTTCCGGCCAGAGGAGTACCTGCCGGGCGAAGGCGCCCAGTCGGACGAAGCCCTGCTCGAAGCCGCCGCCAAGCTCGGCACCACGATCTTCCATCCGGTCGGCACGGCGAAGATGGGCGGCGACGACGATCCGGGCGCCGTGCTGGACGAAAGGCTGCGCGTGCGCGGCGTCTCGGGCCTGCGCGTCATCGATGCCTCGGTGATGCCGACGATCACCTCCGGCAATACCGCCAACCCGACGATGATGATCGCCGAGAAGGGCGTGGCCATGCTGAAAGAGGATGCGCGCCGTTAGACCGGGCGGAACGGAACCTCATTGCAGGTGCAGCTGCGCAATCCGGGAGACCGGGAGTTCTGCCGCCGCCAGATTGCTTCGTCGCATCGCTTCTCGCCATGGCGGATATCGAGCGGCACGGAAATGCCATAAATCCGGGCCAATAAATCCGGCTGCGATGTCCGACAACCTCCCGCCCCCGCCCGCCCCGGAGCGCGGCCCGCTGAAGCGCGGGCTGCTCGCGGCACTGCGCGCCGTCCTCACCGTCTTCATCGTCCTCGACGAGCTGCTGCGGCCGCTCTACCGGCCGCTGATCCGCCGGCTCGCGGGCCTGCGTGTCATGCGCAGGCTTGAGGAAACGGTCTCTGACCTGCCCCGCCCGCTCGTCCTGCTGGCGCTGGCGATCCCGTTCGCCATCGCCGAACCGCTGAAGCTCTTCGGCCTGCTGCTGTTCGCGCGCGGGCAGTTCTGGGCCGGGCTCGTCGTGACAGCCTTCGCGCATCTCATGAGCTTCGTCTTCGTTGAGCGCATCTATCATGCCGGCCGCGAGAAGCTGTTGAGCTATCGCTGGTTCGCCTGGATCATGGGACAGGTGGTGCGCGTGCGCGATCAGGTGCTGGGCTGGGTACGCGCCTCGGCCGCCTATGGCTTCGCCATTCGCACCCGTGACACCGCCCGGCGCTGGTGGCAGGGCCTTTTGGCCTGAGCCTTCATAATGAAGCAACTTTGCGAGCCCTCATCCTGAGGGCCGAGAATTTTCAAGCACCGCTGCTAGCGCCGGCTGCGCGCCAGCAGGACAAGCGCGATGGCGGCGAGCGCCGATACGGCGATCAGCAGCAGCGTCGAAACCATGACGCCGCCGCGCTGCAGCGAAACGGCGAAGACGAGCGGCGCCGCCGCCTTGATGACGAGGCCGGGCGCCGAGAGCTTGCCCATCGTCGCGCCGAAGCCGACCGGGCCGAAGAGCTGGAGCGGAACGGTGCCGCGCACGATCGAGCTCAGCCCCATGCTGATGCCGAAGGCGATGGCGAACAGGCCGGCGGCCACCGGCAGCGAGCCGCCGATCAGGAGCAGCACAAGGCCCAACGGCATCAGCCAGGCCGAGACCCAGGCGGTGGTGATCGGCGAGACCGCGCGGCCGAACAGCATCTCGGCGAGGCGCCCGGCGACCTGAGACGGCCCGAGCATCGCGCCGAGGCCGACCGCGACGGCGGCGCTGAGCCCGAAGCCCTCCAGCAGCGCCAGCATATGCACGGCCATGGCCGAGACCACGAAACCCTGCAGCGAAAAGGCCAGCGCCAGCAGCAGGAAGGCGCGGCGACGGGCATAGCCCGTGAGATAGGTCACTTCCGGTTCCTGCGGCACGGGCGATGCGGCATGAGCGGCCGGCGCGACGACCGGCCGTTTCACCCGCCCCGGCAGGAAGACGAAGTGCAGCGGCATGCAGACGAGGATCTGCGAAAGGCCGTAGAGCCGGTACACGCCACGCCAGTCGAGGATCGCGAGCAGACTGCTGGTGAGCGGCCAGAACAAGGTCGAGGCGAAGCCACCGATCAAGGTGAGCTGGCTGATGGCGCGGCGCGCCTGGCTTCCGCGTGCCTGCGTCAACGCCGCGAAGGCGGCATCGTAGAAGACGGCGGTGGTGACGGCCTGCAAGGCCACCATCGCAAGGACGTACCCGACCATGCCGCGCGCCTCGGCCAGCGCCAGCAAAGCGAGACCGGCCAGCGCGGAGCCGGCGGTCATCACCAGTCGCGTGCCGTAGCGGTCGATCAGGCTGCCGGTGACGGGCGCGACCGCGCCACCGAGGAAGAGACCGACCGCGAAGCCGCCATAGGTCCATTCCGGCGCCCAGCCGAAGCTCGCGGTGATGCGGGGCGCCAGCACGGTGAAGGCGTAGTAGAGCGCGCCGTAGCCGAAGACCTGCGTCACACCGAGCGCAAGGATGAGCGACGGCCCGCCGGGCCGTCCGAACTTGGGCCAGGGCATGGCCGCCCCCTGTTCCGGTCAGACGACCTGGTTGCGCAACGCCGTCTCGCCTCGGCCGAGGCGATCGAGATTGTCGAGCAGGATATCGACCACATTGCCTTCATAGGCGCGGGTCTCGCCGGCGCTGTGCGGCGTGACGATGACCTGCGGCAGGCGCCAGAGCGGCGAGGCGGCCGGCAGCGGCTCCTCATGGACGCAGTCGAGCCCGGCACCCGCGATCCCGCCGTTGCCGAGGGCATCGAGCAGCGCCGCCTCGTCGACGACACGGCCGCGCGCGACATTGATCAGGAAGGCCGAAGGCTTCATCGCCGCGAGGATGCGGGCGTCGATCAACCCTTCGGTCTCTGGCGTCAGCGGGCAGGTCAGCGTGACGAAATCGGCTTGCGCGACCGTCTCGGCGAGCTTGTCGGGATGGACGACGGCCTCGACATGAGGCTGAGGCTCGGAGCTGCGCCGGACTCCGATGACGCGCATGTCGAAGGCGGCGGCGAGCTTCGCCAGCCGCAGCCCGATGCGGCCGAGCCCGACGACGACCAGCGTCTTGCCGCCAAGCTCGTCCTCACGCAGCGCACGGTCGCCGATCATCGGGCGCCAGTGCTGCTTCGCCTGGTTGTCGCGGGCGAAATGTATCTGACGCGTGAGCGCGAGGATCAGCGACATCGCATGCTCGGCGACCGCCCGTTCATTGCTGCCCTGCGCGCTTGCGAGGCGGATGCCGGCTGCCCCAATCGCCGCCTTGTCGAACTGGTCGGTGCCGGCGCTGATCGACTGGATGAAGCGCAGCTTCGGCAGGCGCGGCAGAAGGTCGTTACGCCAAAGGCCGGAGACGACGAGCACATCCGCCTCCGGCGCGCGCTCTCGCAATTCGTCGAGATTGCGGACCTCGAAACTCCCTGCCGCTCGTCCGCGCGTCGCGAACTCGTCACCCAGCTGGTAGGCGGCGTGGGCGAAGCCGATCGTCAGTTCACCTTCCGGCGGCAGGAATGCCATGCGTTTTCTCTCCCCGAATCCTTTTCGGTGGACGTTAGCTGGCGCGCCGGCTCCTGTCCCCGCATCCGCCGCATGCAAGCTTCACGCTTACGCCGATGCCTCCCGCGCATCGACGGTGAGCGCCGTCTGCAGGCGCGACCAGCCGGCGTCGTCGCCCGGCAGACCGAAGCGCAAACGATCCGGCGCGTTCTGGAAACGGCGGACATAGATGCCGTGGCGGCCGAGGCGCGTGAAGAGCGCCGGCGCCGCGGGCGTCTCGAGCAGGCGGAACAGGCTGGTGCCGCCGAGGATGCGGCCATGGGGCGCGAGCAACGCGTCGAGACGCGCGGCATCCCGTGCGCGCTCTCGGCCGGCGCTGGCCAGCCATTCGGCATCCGCCAAAGCCTGGGCACCGACTTGAAGGGCGGGGCCGGCGACCGACCAGGGGCCGAGCGCCGCCCTGAGCCGCGCCATCAGTTCGGCTGCGCCGATCGCGAAGCCGAGGCGCAGGCCGGCGAGCCCATAGGTCTTGCCGAAGGAGCGCAGCACGATCGCACCGGGCGGCAGTTCCGGCACGGTGCTGGTCTCGGGCGTGAAATCGGCGAAGGCTTCGTCGACGACCAGCAGACCGCCGCGCGCGGCGCAGAGCGCCGCCAGATCCGCGAGTTCTGCCCGCGACAGCGCGCGCCCATCGGGATTGTTCGGATTGACCACGACGATGGTCGCGGCCTCTTCCAGCGCGGCCGCCTCGGCGACCGCGAAGCCCGCCTTGCGCCAGGCATGGCCGTGCTCGGCATAGGTCGGCCCGAGGATGGCGACGGGCCCCGACGGCGCAAGGCGCGGCAGCAGCTCGATGAGGATCTGCGTGCCGGGCGCGGCGACGATGCCGACGTGATCCGGCACGCGGTAGGCCGCGCGTGCGGCGGCGATCAGCGCCGCCTCGTCATCGGCGCCGGGCAGGCGCGTCCACAGGCTTAACGGCAGCTCCGGAAGCGGATAGGGGATCGGATTGATCCCGGTGGAGAGATCGATCCAGGGTCCGGGCGCATCCGGAAAGAGCGCACGGGCTGTGGCGAGATCGCCGCCATGCCAGATGCTGTCCTCAGCCACGATTGCGCCCGCGCCCCGCATGAACCTCTCCGCCAGCCTGCCGCTACTCATGCTCGCCCTCGCGATCGAGGCGGCCTTCGGCTATCCCTCGCGCTTCTATGCCGCAATCGGCCATCCCGTCACCTGGATTGGCAAACTGATCGGCGTGCTCGACCGGGCTCTCAACCGCGAGGCTTCGTCCTTCGTCACGCGAAAGGTCATGGGCGTGCTGGCGCTGGCGCTGTTGCTCGCCGTCACCATCGCATTGTCCGCATTGGTCCAGCGTCTGTGCCTGTTCTTCGGGCCGCTCGGCCTCATCCCGCTCGCGCTGATCGCCTCGACTCTGATCGCACAGCGCAGCCTCTACGAGCATGTCGCCCGCGTCGCCGAAGGATTGGAACGCGAGGGGCTGGAAGGCGGCCGCCGAGCCGTCTCGATGATCGTCGGGCGCAATCCGCAGACGCTGGATGAAGCCGGGGTTGCGCGCGCGGCGATCGAAAGCCTCGCCGAGAATTTCTCGGACGGCATCGTTGCGCCCGCCTTCTGGCTTGGTGCGGGCGGCCTGCCTGGTATCGCCGCCTACAAGGCGATCAACACCGCCGATTCGATGATCGGCCACCGCACGCCGCGCCATCTCGCCTTCGGCTGGGCGGCGGCTCGGCTCGACGACCTCGTCAACCTGCCGGCTTCGCGACTGACGGCGCTGCTGCTGGTCGCCTCGGCCGTGCTCGACCGGTCGGCCGATGCAGGCGGCGCCTGGCGAGCCCTGCGGCGCGATGCAGCGAAGCACCGCTCGCCCAATGCCGGCTGGCCCGAAGCGGCGATGGCCGGGGCGCTGGGGCTCCGCCTCGCCGGGCCACGCATCTATGGCAAAACCCGTGTCGAGGATCACTGGATGGGCGATGGCCGCGCCGAAGCGAACGCCGCCGACATCCGCCGGGCGCTTGCGCTGTACCGGCGCGCCTGCGGGTTGCTGTGGGGACTGGCGGCAGTGCTGGCGGCTATGACGCTGCTTTGACCTTCGCCCGCACGTCATTCTCGGGCGGAGCGAAGCGCAGACCCGAGAATCTCTGGACGAGAAGGCGCCGGGAGCCTCCTTCGGCATGAGATGCTCGGGTCAAGCCCGAGCATGACGCCTAAGATGCGTCTCGGGTCGAAGTCTCAGTTCGGGTCCGGCACGGCGCGCCGCGCGATCGCCTGCAGATCGGCTCCCAGCGGCAGCGAGCCGAAATGGCCAGACCAGCCGCCCGCCAGACGCGAGGCGATGAAGGCATCGGACACCGCATGCGGCGCGTGGCGGATCAGCAGCGAGGCCGACAGCGCCAGCGCCATGCGCTCGACGAAGCGCCGCGCCAGATGCTCGTGGCGGAGAACGTCGACGAGATCGGTCTCCAGCTCGTTCAGGAACGCGTCGTAGCGTGGGTCGGTGCCGCGCGCCGCGCGCAATTCGTCGAGCAGCGCCGGCACGCAATCCGGATAGCGGCGGATCGAGCGGAGAACGTCGAGGCAGACGACGTTGCCGGCGCCCTCCCAGATGCCGTTGAGCGGCGCCTCGCGATAGAGCCGCGCCATCAGATGGTCCTCGATGAAGCCGTTGCCGCCATGGCATTCCAGCGCCTCGACCACCACCGGCGTGGCGCGCTTGCAGTTCCAGTATTTGGCGATCGGCGCGCCGATGCGGCCGATGAGCTTCTCCGCCTCGCTCTCGCCCTCGCGGTCGAGCGCATGGACGAAGCGGAAGGCGAGCCAGGCGGAGGCCTCCGCTTCCAGAGCGAGGTCGGCGATGACATTCGCCATGATCGGCTGGTCGATCAGAGCCTTCTGGAAGGCGCGGCGGTGCGCGGTGTGGTGCGCCGCCTGCGCTACCGCATGGCGCATCAGCCCGGCCGAGCCGACGGCGAAATCGAGCCGCGTATAATGGTTCATCTCCAGCCCGGCGCGGATGCCATGGCCGGGCTCGCCGATCAGATGGGCGATGACGCCGCGGAATTCGACTTCCGAGGAGGCGTTCGACTTGTTGCCGCATTTGTCCTTGAGCCGCTGGATCTGCAGCCGGTTGCGCGAGCCGTCGGGCAGCCAGCCCGCCACGACGAAGCAGGAGACGCCCTCCTCCGTCCGCGCCAACGTCAGGAACACGTCGGAATGCGGGACGGAGAAGAACCATTTATGGCCGGTGAGCGAATAGGTGCCGTCGGCATTGCGCGTCGCGACCGTCTGGGTCTGGCGAAGGTCGGAACCGCCCTGCTTCTCGGTCATCGCCATGCCGACCGTGCCGCCGCGCTTCTGCGCGGCCGGCAGCGGACGCCCGTCGTAGTCGGAGGAGGTGACCAGCCTGCCGAACCCGGCCCAGCGTGCCGGATCGCGCTGCAGGACGGGGATCGCCGAATAGGTCATGCCGAGCGGGCAGCAGATGCCGTTCTCGCCCTGGTTCCAGAGATAGGAGACGGCAGCACGCGCCACTTGCGCGCCGGCTCGCGGTCTGGTCCAGCACAGCGAATGGAACTCGTCGCGCATGGCGAGCCCCATGAGCTCGTGCCAAGCGGGATGGAACTCGATCTGGTCGACGCGTCGGCCCCAGCGATCATGCGTGCGCAGTTCCGGCAGGCTGCGATTGGCCTGCCGGGCAAGATCCTGCACGCGTTGCGAACCGACATGGCCCCCGACGACGCTCGCCTGCTCGCGGAACCAGCCGGCGCCGAAGGTGTCGAGGATGCGTCCGAGCGCCGGATCGGCGGCAAAGGCATCGTAATCCGCCAGTGCCGGAGCCTGGTTCAGCACCTCATGCGTGTCGTAGCCGTAAGCGTCGAGCGTGGTCATGCGGACTGTCCTTCACGGGAAATCAGCGCTGCGAGGGAGAGATCGGCAAGCGCGGCGGCAATCTCGCGGCCGCGTTCCGAGGTGATCGGCCGTTCGGGCGAGAGCGGGCCGATCAGCGCCTCCATGAACCCTCCGACGATCATCGCCGCCGCGGCATCGGGATCGACGGCACGGAAAGCGCCCTGCCCTTCGCCTTCCACAACGATTGCGCGGAAGATGCCGGCGATCTCGCGGCGATAGTCGAGGCGCGTCGCGTCGACAGCCGGGTCAGCGGGCTCCGCAATCATCGACCATGCCAGGCGGCGATTGGCGAAGGCGCGACGGGCGAAGGCCTCGACCGCGGCGGTCAGCCGCTCAGCGACCGGGGCATCGCTTGCGGCGATCTCGCGCAGCACGGACAGTTCGCGAGAGGACACCGCCGCGACGATCTCGGCCATCAGCTCGGCCTTGGACGAGAAATAGGAATAGACGCTGCCGGTGGAGACGCCGCTGGCGGAGGCCACTGCGGCAATCGAAGTTTCGTGGAAGCCAACCTCCGAAACAATGCCGCGCGCGGCGGCGAGGATCGCCTCCCGCTTCCCGGCCTTGCGCGGCTGTCGCGGCATCATATCAGGCATGAGCTTTCTCAAAACTTGAATCTGAATTCAAATTCAAATTGAGAGCAAAGCCGACCAGCGTCAAGCCTGCCGGCCTCCACCCGCCTCAGGCCTCATCCGGATTGATTTTGTCTCAGGGAATTCGATCCGGGGGGCGCGAGGTTCAACCGGGGGTCGCGGCGCGAGACGCCAGGCACCAGCCAACGCGCGAAACTGCCCCGTTCCGGACGTCCGCAATGTCCGGGCCCGGCACCTGAAGGAAGCGGAACCCGGACGCTTGTCGATACTGAGACGCCTGCCCTTTCGGCCGTTGCGTCAAGGGCGGCGGCGATCGCCCGATCGGCAAGACGCCCCAGGGAAAAACGCCTTTCAGCAGAGCCGCGCCTGCTCGCGGAACTGGCGCGGCGTGACGCCGGTCATCCGGCGGAAAGCGCGGCTGAAATGCGCCGGATCGGTGTAGCCGGAGGAAAAGGCGACGTCGATGATCCTGCAATCGGTGTCGCGCAGCAGCCGGCTCGCATTCTCGTACCGGACCGTGTCGAGGATGTCCGAATAGGACAGGCCGACATGGGCGAGCTTGCGTTGCAGCGTCCGCCTGCTGACGCCCGCGATTTCGGCGACGTCCGCCAGAGCAGTGGTTCCCTCGTCGAGATAGGCCGGCAGCATCAGCTTGAGCAGTTCGACGATGTCGTAGGGGGAACGGCCGTCCTCGTTGTCGCGCGGCGGCGCAAACGCGGCGGGCATGCGGTTGGGGAGGCCGAGCAAGGTGAGCGGCAGGCTGATCCAGGCGGAACGCTGGTCCGACAGGAACCGCACATTCGGCCAGCAGGATCGCGTCGCCGGGCTCGGCGCATAGGACGATTCGAAAGCGATCGCCGTCGGCATCCAGTCGGCCCCGGCGAATTGCCTGATGATATGGACCGGAAAGATGTTCTGGATCCATTGCGCGTATTTCAGATGCAGGTGCCCGGGTCCGGCGAGCCGGCTGCAGACCCGGACATGATCGGCGTGATGTTCGATCCACATGCTCAGGATGGTGTCTTCCCGCGATGCCTCGTGGCAGGCGTGCCGGAGCGCGACGAGCAGCGTCGGAGAATGCGCGATCAGGACCCGCGTCCTTTCTCTCATATGGGAGAAATGCAGCAGCTGGGCCGCGAGAAAGCCGAAATCCTCGATGCCCTGGCTTCTCTGGGCCGTCTCGACGAAACGCAGCGCCGGCAGGAGCGGCAGGTAGAGATCGCTCTTTTCGGCCAGGGACGATGGCAGCCGCGACCTCTCCAGAAGCGTCTCAGTCGGAGCGCCGATATCGTCGAGGATGCTGACGAAGGGCAGCAGGAACTGGCCGCGCGTCAAAGGGATATCAGCCATCGGACCTCGCCGCGATCACCGGATCGACGCTTTTCACAGGGCCGAATGTCGGGGGGATTCGCGACCGGCGGAGACGGAGCATAGCCGGTCCCGATTGGCGCGAAATGGCAAGACGAGCAGGCTGCCCATGCACGAAATGCGCGCAACGGAATTCGCCTGCCGATCGAGGCGATCGTGCCTGCAGCGCCCGTAAGCGCTCTCGCAGGCACGGACGGCGCGAGGAGATCGCACTCGCGGGAGCGGCGCTCGCACGGCGGACAGGGCGCCCAATCCCTACGACGTGATGCAGCACGGGCCTGCGGTCGCGGCAACATACCGGTTCTGACCGGGCGTTCATGAGTTCAGCCATGTCGAAAGGAATGGGAATGTCGATGACCGGGACTGCTGTGAGGGCCGCCCATGTTTCTCTGCTGGCGCTATTCGCGTTCTGCGGACAGGCGTTCGCGCAGACGGGCGAAGCGCAGACGAAGGTCACCGACCCGCATTTCAAGATCGCACCGGGCTATCTCAAGCGCACCGACCTGCCGAACAGCCTGGTCCTGCTTGGCCCGCCGCCCGAGGCGAATTCGGCTGCGCTGGCCCGGGACGAAGAAACACGCAAGGCGACGCTCCCCTTGCGCAACACCGCGCGCTGGAAGCTCGCCTATACCGACGCCGATCTCGCCTTTCCGCAGGCCGCCGACAATTTCTCCTGCGCGATGGGGGTCAGGATCGACAGCAAGCAGACCCCGCGCCTCTACGCGATGATGCAGAAGATGCTGTCGGATTTCGGCCTCTCCACCTATGGCGTGAAGAACAAATACAACCGGACCCGCCCCTTCGTGGTTCACAACGAAGCGACCTGCCGGGCTGATCAGGAGGCGATCCTGCGGAGTGACGGCTCCTACCCGTCCGGCCACACGGCCGCCGGCTGGGGCTGGGCTCTCGTCTTCGCGCAGATCAATCCCGAGCGCGCGGATGCGCTGCTCAAGCGCGGCATCGAATTCGGGCAGAGCCGCGTGATCTGCGACGCCCATTGGCAGAGCGATGTCGATGCGGGGCGCATCATGGGCGCGGCGACGGTTGCGCGGCTGCAAACCGACCCGGCTTTCCTCGTCGACCTCAAAGCCGCGAAAGCGGAAGTAAAGGCTGCGAAGGCGAAGCAGGTCACCCCGACGCCCGGCTGCGCTGCCGAGGCCGCAGCCTTGTCCGGGCAATAACGGGCCATCCCACAAAGCACCGGGCGCTCGCCTATGGCGAGGCTCAGCGATGAACACCGAAATGGGCAAGAGTGACCCAGCAAGTCAGTGTATAGACAACCGTTCCCACTGCGACGATCGCGATCTCAGCCATATCACGCTCCATCGATCCTCCAGCAACCAGATCCGGGCGAACGTCGTTCTGGGCTTTGATCTGTCGGCGCCGCCAGATAGTCGAAGCCGCCGCCCAACCGATTGCTGCAGGATTGGCGGACGAACTTTGCTCGGATCATTTCGTGCATAGGCAGGTCACCCGGTCTTGCCATTTTGCGCCAAACGCGCTGGCAACCTTTCATCCGCGTCGGACCGACCCGATCCAGCTACCACGGCGTCGGTCACTCGCGGATGCTTGCCCGGCATGAAGACATGCGAGCAGACCGGGCAAAGCCCGAGCCGGCGAGCCGCAGCCTCGAAGCGGCTTGTTCCAATGCTCCGAAGAAGCTGAGCTTTCGGAACAGGTCGATTGCCGGCGTGCCGCCTTCTCGCTCCGAAGGTCCGCTTGCGGCCGGAAGGCCGTTGTCGGCTTGCCTCCCAGGTCGGCAGCTCGGCCGGCTCGATGTCCGCGAGCGCACTAAGCAATTTCCGGACACCGAGCGTCTGCTCGACCGCGTCCATCGGCGCTTGATCCGGTCAAAGGCTGGCGACTGCGGCTCCGATCCGCCGACATGCTTCTTTCAGCGATTGCTCGGAAGCAGCGAAGGAAATCCGGACGTGTCCGTCCAGGCCGAAAGCGCTCCCCGGCACACTGGCCACCTCCCCCTGCTCCAGCAGGTAGGACGACATGTCGGCGTCATTTTCGATCCGCTTCCCTTGAGGTGTCGACCTCCCGATCAGGCCGGAGACGTCGACGAAGACGTAGAATGCGCCCTCGGGGCGAACGATCCGCAGGCCGGGCACGGCAACCAGCGCGGCCACGACCAGATCGCGGCGTTTTGCGTATTCCGCACCCGCCTTGCCTACGAAATCCTGCGGGCCGGTCAAAGCCGCCAGGGCTGCGGCCTGCGAGACCGACGAGGGGTTGCTCGAACTTTGCGACTGCAGCTTTCCGATCGCCTTGATGAGGCCTTCAGGACCGGCGGCATAGCCGATCCGCCACCCTGTCATCGCATAGGCCTTGGAGACGCCATTGACGATCAGCGTGCGGTCACGAAGCTCCGGGCATGCCTTGGCGAAGGATGTGAAACGACGCCCATCATAGAGAATGTGCTCGTAGATCTCGTCCGACATGACCAACACATTGGGGAAATCGGCGAGCACGCCGCCCAGCGCCTTGAGCTCCGCCTCATCGTAGATTGCGCCACTTGGGTTGGAAGGGGCGTTGAGGATGAGCCAGCGCGTCTTCGGCGTGAGCGAGGCGCGCAGAACCTGCGGCGTGATCTTGAAGCCGGTCTCCGCGGTGCACGCGACGACCTTCGGCACGCCGCGCATCAGCAGAACCATGTCAGTGTAGGACACCCAATAGGGAGCCGGCACCAGGACTTCGTCGCCTTCTTCGAGCGTCACCATCAGCGCGTTGAAGATGATCTGCTTGGCCCCGTTCGCGACCGAGATCTCCGTTGGCTTGTAGCCGAGCCCGTTTTCGCGGGCGAACTTTTCGGCAATCGCCTTCTTGAGCTCTGGCGTCCCGTCCGCGGCGGTGTATCGCGTCTGCCCGGCGCGCGCCGCGGCGTAGGCAGCTTCGATGATGTGGTCCGGCGTGTTGAAGTCCGGCTCACCGAGACTCAAATCGATGACCGGGCGCCCCTCGGCCGTCATTTTTCGTGCCTGGAGCGAGATCGCCATCGAGGGCGATGGCTTCACCTGCCGAATGATGCTGTTTTCGTAGTTCATCGTCGAATGTCCTGCGAGCGGCATTCAGGCGGTTACGTAGTCGAGGCGACGATCGCGAGAGCTGGCCTCAGCCTCGCGCTCGGACGGACGGCCATAGCCGCCACCGCCGGGCAATTCGAGCACGAGGCGGCGTCCCGCCGGCACGTGCTGGCGCCCCTTGGCTCGCAACACCGTGCCGTCGTCGAGATGAACGGAACCCGGTGCGCCGTTCTCGCCCCCCTCGCGGCCGCGCGGAGGATGTTCGATGCGATCGAACATGGCATTGAACGAAATCTCATGGCCCGGCTTGGGAGCGATCTCGACCACCTGTCCCAGGCCACCACGATATCGGCCATTGCCGCCCGAGCCGTCCCGCAGTTCCTTGCGCCAGAACACGACCGGACCGACATGCTCGGTGGCTTCGATCGACATGGAGTGCACGCCGCTCGGGAAAGCCGTGGCAGAAAGACCGTCGAGTGCCGGGCGAGCGCCCGCGCCTCCGGAGTTGAAGAGCAGCACTTCGGCACGCTGGCCGCCGTCGGCGGGGGCATTCGCGCCCTTCAGCGGACGGACGCTGACATGCAGGTTCCAGAGCGCGCCGGAGCCTTCGGCGGGGACGGTGCCGGGCAACATCTTGTGCACGGCGCCCAGGACTGCATCCGGGACCAGATGGCCGAGGACGTGGCGAACGGCCACCGGAGCCGGGCGCTGTGCATTGAGGATGCAGTCGACCGGAGCCGCGACCTTGAAAGGCAGCAGCGATGCGTAGTTGTTCGGAATCTCGGGCGCCAGCGAACACTTCAGGGCGTAGCAGGCATAGGCGGCCGAGTAGATGACCGGGCAGTTGATGCCGAGCGGGCTCGGAGCCGATGTGCCGGCGAAATCCACCAGGATGTGATCGGAGGCGACATCCATGCGGACCGCGATATCGATGGGGGAACCGTAGCCATCGACCCGCATGACATTGTCGTAGCTGCCGTGCGGGAGCGCCGCGAGGCGTTCCAGGGTTGCCTGCAGGCTCCGTTCGAAGATGAACTCGCTCAACCCTTCGAGATCGATGAGCTTGAACTCGTCCATCATGTCCATGAGACGGCGGTGGCCGATCTCGTTGCAGGCCGCGAGCGAATAGACGTCGCCGACGACCTGGTGCGCTTCACGAACGTTGTTGCGCAGGATGTTGACGAGATCCTTGTTCACCGTGCCACGCTCGGCGAACTTCATGATCGGGATGAAGATGCCCTCTTCGTACACCTCGTTGGCGTCGGGGCCGAAGCCACGGCCGCCGACATCGACCACATGGGCGGTACAGGCGAAGAAGCCGATCAGCGAACCGTTGCGGAACGAGGGCGAGACGACCGTGAAATCATGCAGGTGCCCTGTGCCCTTCCACGGATCGTTGGTGATGTAGACGTCGCCCTCGAAGATGTTCTCGCGGCCGATGTCGTTGATGAAGTGTCCGACGGCCTCGGCCATCGCATTCACGTGGCCGGGCGTGCCGGTCACTGCCTGGGCGATCATCTGACCGGCCTGGTTGAAAACACCCGCCGAAAGGTCGCCGGATTCTCGCACCGAGGTCGAGAAGGCGGTGCGGATCAAGGTGACGGCCTGCTCCTCGACGACGGAGATCAGGCGGTTCCACATGATCTGCATGTGGACGTTGGAAAGCGCGTTGTTGCTCATGCCGATCTCCCTCAGACGGTGCGCTTATTGCGCAGGAGCAGGCAGCCATCGGCCTGCATGATCGCCTCGCGGCTGGCTGTGACGATGGTGGAGGTTTCGCGCTCGGTGATGACGGCCGGACCCGAGACCAGATCTCCGGTCTTCATGTCGGCTCTCGCTACGATGCCGGCCTCGAGGAATGCTGCGATCTGACTGTCGAAGATCGGGCGCTTGGCCGGCGCGGCGATCGTCCTCGGCTCGCTGGCCCAGGCGACGTGGTCCACCGGCGGAACCTCGGAGGTGGCGCGCAGCGACCAGCTGACGATCTCGACATCGAGACCGTCGATGAGGCGCCCGAAGAAGCGCTCATACGCCTCATCGAACAGGCCACGGAAATGCGCTCCGTCTGCCTGGGCGTAGTCGCGAACCTCGACCGTGACCGGAACCTCCCAGCCTTGACCGACGTAGCGCATGTAAGCCGTGCATTCGAGCGTCGGCACCGCATCGGGCGCACCGCTGCGGACGAAGGACGTCGCCTCCTCGGAAAGCTCGCGAATGAGCGTGTTGACCGATTGAGCATCGAAGCGTGTCAGACGGAGATAGGCGCTGCGCACCGACTCGAAACCGAAGGGAGCGCGCAGGAAGCCGATAGCGGATCCGACGCCGGCACCGGGCGGAATGATCAGTTCATCGACGCCGAGCTTCTCGCAGAGACGTGCAGCGTGGATGGGCGCCGCGCCGCCGAAGGCGATCATGGTGAACTCGGCCAGCTCCTTGCCGTTCTCCACGGCGTGCATGCGTGCCGCATTGCTCATGTTCTCGTCGACGACTTCGCTGAGGCCGAAAGCGGCGGTCGCGGTGTCGATCGACAGCTTGCCGGAAATCTCGCGATCGAGCGCGCTCTGCGACGCCTCGGTCGAGAGCTTGATGGCACCGCCCGCAAACTCGTTCGGATCGAGGCGGCCGAGAACGAGGTCGCCATCCGTGACAGTCGGCCGGTCGCCGCCGCGGCCGTAGCAGGCGGGCCCGGGCTCGGAACCGGCGCTATGGGGGCCGACCCGGATCTGCCGCATGGAGTCGACGCTTGCGATCGAGCCGCCGCCGGCTCCGATTTCGACCATTTCGATCACGGGGATCGAAATCGGCATGCCCGAGCCCTTCTTGAAGCGATAGGTCCGGGCGACCTCGAAGGTCTTCGCGGTCTTGGGAACCTGTCCCTCGATCAGGCAGATTTTCGCGGTCGTGCCGCCCATGTCGTAGGACAGGACCTTGTCGAGGCCGTAGCGCGCGGCAATGTGCGCGGCAAAGATCGCGCCGCCGGCCGGGCCAGACTCGAGCAGACGGACCGGAAACTCGATCGCGCTTTCGACGCTGATGATGCCGCCGCCCGAGTGGATCATGAAGACCGGGCAGGTGAGCCCTTCGTCGCGCAGGCGGCCGACGAGCCGGTTGAGATAGGAAGCCATCAGCGGCTTCACATAGGCGTTGGCGCAGACCGTATTGAAGCGCTGGAACTCCCGCATCTGCGGCGAGACTTCCGAGGAGATCGAGACGGCGACATTGGGCAGGCGAGCGAGAAGCCGGTCGCGCACTTGCCTCTCGTGGCGGCCGTCGATGTAGGAGTGGATCAAGCCGACGGCGACGCTTTCGAAGCCGCCGGCCGCGATGCGGTCACAGAGCGCGTCGAGTTCAGCGTCGTCGATAGCCTTCAGCACGGTGCCCTCGGCCGAAATCCGTTCGTCGAGAACGAAGCGCTCATCGCGTGGCACCAGCGGGGCAGGAAGCACGATATTGAGGTCATACTGCTCGAACCGGCTTTCGGTCCGCATCTCGATGACGTCTCGAAAGCCTTTGGTCGTGATGAAGGCCGTGCGGGCGCCGCGCCGCTCGATCAGGGCATTGGTGGCCAGGGTCGTGCCGTGGATGACGGTATCGACCTGATCCAAAGAGACATTGGCCAGCTCCGCCACCTGGCGGATGCCGTCAACGATCGCCTGCTCCGGGAAGGCGTAGTTGGTCAGGACCTTGGTGGAAAACAAAGCCGCGCCCACTTCCATGGCGACGTCCGTGAAGGTTCCGCCGATATCGACGCCGACCCTGATCTGCTTGCCGTCTGTCGTCATGTCCGTGCACTCGTTCTGGAACACTTGTTCGGGGCGCAATTATCCGGTCCCGGGCCATTTCGGCCCGGGCGGGAAACAGCGATCTGGAGGAAGGCGCGGCGAAACCGCTCCTCGTTATTGACCGGTGAAGTTCACACCGGGAAGTGAGGTCGGCAGCGTCGGCCGATCGGCGCCGATCCACTTCTTGTAGAGCGCATCGAGCGTGCCATCGGCGGTCCGGCGCTTCACGAAGTCGTTCAGCCAGTCGAGCATCTGCTTGTCGCCCTGGCGGACCGCCATGCCCTGGTAATTGTCCGCGACCTTGAACTTCCGCTCGTACTTGCCGTCGTTACCCGTGCTCTTGATGACGAGCCCGTAGGTCACGCTGCCCAGAATGGCGTCGACCTGGCCGGCGAGAAGCGCCTGGACCGTCGATGCATCATCGTCGAAGCGGCGGATCTGCGTGCCGGCCGGAGCGGCCTTGACGAGGATCGGATCGAAAACGCTGCCGCGATTGACGCCGATGACGTATTTGCCGAGGTCTTCATTGCCTTTGATCGGCGCGTCCTTCTTCGCCCACAGGGTGATGTCGTTGGCCGAATAAGGCAGCACGAACTGAATGACCTTGGCGCGTTCCTCGGTGATCGTCATCGACGGGACGAGGATGTCAGCAGTGCCGCTGGTGAGCAGCGGAATGCGATTCTGGCCGGTGATGCGGGCGAACTCGGGCTTGACGCCCAGTTCCTTGGCGATGAGCTCCGAGATCTCGATGTCGAAGCCTTCATTCTTGCCGGCGGCGTTGATGAAGCCCCAGGGAAACTGATCCATCTGCACGCCGATGACGATCTTGCCCTTGGCCTTGATCTCATCGGGTGTGATCGCCTTCGCGGGAGCAATTCCCAGCGTCAGCGCCGCGACTGCGCCGCCTGCCAGAGCAAGCACTTCCGCGCGCGTAAAGCCGAACTTCTTCATCGCTTTTCCCCTCGTTGTTCAGCCGGGCCGACCCCGGCGGATCTTGCGTTACCGACCGGCGTGAAGCCGCTTCTCGATCCGAGCGCTTGCGAGCGTCAGCGGGAAGCAAATCAGGAAGTAGATCAGCGCGACCGCGGCGTAGGTTTGCAGCGGCTGAAAGGTGATGTTCGCCATGAGTTGGCCCGAGCGTGTGAGCTCGGTCAGGCCGACGAGAGCCGCCAGCGCGGTGCCCTTGATCAGATTGACCAGGAAGCCCACCGTGGCCGGCATCGCGATCCGGAACGCTTGCGGGAGCACGATATCGACCATTCGCGAGGCGTAGCCGATACCGAGAGCATTCGCCGCCTCGGTCTGCCCCTTCGGCACGGCCTCGATGCTGCCGCGCCAGATTTCGCCGAGGAAGGCGCTCGTGTGCAGCGAAAAGCCGACGATGAGCGCGCCCCAGATGCCCAATGAAAGCCCTGCCAGTTGCAGGCCGAAGTAGAAGAAGAACAGCTGCACCAGCAGCGGCGTGCCCTGGAAAACCTGGATATAGACGGTCGTTACGCGCCTCAGCCACGGAGAATTGCTCGTCCGGGCGAGCGCCACACCAAGCCCTGCGATGCCTCCGACCACAAAAGAGACGAGCGACAGCAGAATGGTCCACTGCGCGTGGGAGAGGACAAAAAGGAATTCGTTGAAGCCGAACGGGCGGATCATTCGAGCCTCACTTCACCGGGTAGGAAAAATAGACGCGGCCGATCCCCTGCAGGACAAGCGACAGCAGCTGGGAGAGCGCGAGATAGATCGCGCCGACGACGAAATAGACTTCCGTGGAGCGGAAAGTCTGAGCGTCGATGGTCTGAGCCGCGTAGGTGAGGTCCTCGGCCGAGATCGAAGCCACGATGCTCGATGTGAGCATCAACAGGATGAACTGGCTGCACAATGCCGGGTAGACCGCCCGAACCGCCGGCCGAAAGATAACGAAACGAAAGATGTCGATGCGGCTCAGTCCGAGGGCGCGCCCCGCCTCGAACTGTCCTTTGTGAATGGAATCGAGACCGCCGCGGATGATCTCGGCTGTGTAGGCCGCACAGTTGAGCGACAATGCCAGGATCGCGGCCTGCTCGGTTCCCAGGCGATACCCCAGCGCTGGCAGGCCGAAGAAGATGAAGAACACCTGGACCAGGAACGGGGTGTTTCGAACGATCTCGATGTAGCCAAGGGCGAATGCCTTCAACGCCGCCCAGTCGGCTGCGCGCAGCAGCATCAGGCCGATGCCCATGACCAGACCCAGCACGATCGATATCGCCGAGATCTTCAGCGTGCTGAATGTGCCGTTCAGGAGCTCTGGCCAGGCCGCGAGGACGGGGCCGAAGTCGATCGCATATTTCATGGGAGAGGTTCAGCCATATCTCTGCTTGGACTGAGCGGGACCGCGCAGCGCGGTGTGCGGTTCGGAAATCGCTAGTGGTTCAGGATCTGGCCGAGGAATGCGCGGGTGCGTTCGTGCTTGGGAGAGTCAAAGAATTCCCCTGGCGGAGCGCTCTCGATGATCCGCCCCTGATCCATGAAGACGACGCGATGAGCGACGGCCCTGGCGAAGCCCATCTCATGCGTGACGCAGATCATGGTGATCCCGTCATCGGCCAGCGAGATCATCGTATCGAGCACCTCCTTGACCATCTCCGGGTCGAGGGCAGATGTCGGCTCGTCAAAAAGCATGATGTCCGGCCCCAGGCAGAGAGCGCGCGCAATGGCAACGCGTTGCTGCTGCCCGCCGGAGAGCTGGGCGGGATACTTGGCAGCCTGCTCGGCGATCCGGACGCGCTCCAGATACTGCATGGCGCGGGCCTTGGCGTCGGCCGGACTGGTTTTCCGAACGCGACGCTGCGCCAGAGTGCAATTCTCCAGAACCGTAAGATGGGGAAACAAATTGAACTGCTGGAAGACCATCCCGACATTGCGCCGAATCTGATCGACGTTGGATCCGTCCCGGCCAAGCTCGATACCGCCAACGCGGATAGAACCTGCCTGGGTACCTTCAAGATGGTTGATGCAGCGGATCAGTGTCGACTTTCCCGAACCCGACGGACCGCAGAGGACGATGTGCTCGCCGCGGGCCACCGACAGGTCGATCTGGGTCAGAACCTGATGACTGCCGAACCACTTGTCGACGCCGGCCATTTCGATTGCCATGTCGGTCATGGTTGAACGCCTCCCTCTTTGCGCCGGCCTTTGAAATGCCTTGGCGCGATCGCTGAGCTCGGGCGGCCTCCGCCGGGCGGCAGCCGTCGCCCGATCACCGCTAGCGACGTTCATGTCGTATGACAAGTTTGAGGATCTTGTCAAATGACTAAATAAACATCAGACAAGATACATTCTGATCGCCTATCATGCAGCGAGCCGACAGGATTGGCTGGCAGGATTCGAGGGTAAAATGTCGGGGCGACGCGAAGCGGCGGCGGATACAAGGCGGGGGAGCAGCACGCTTGCATCCTCGGTAAGCCAAGCCCTCCGCGAGGCCATTCGATCAGGCCGGTATCGGCCGGGCGAAAAACTCCCGAGCGAAGCCAAATTGACGGTCGAGCATAATGTCAGCCGCACCGTCATTCGGGAGGCGATCTCCGCGTTGCGCGCGGACGGCCTCGTGGATCCCCGGCAAGGGGCCGGCGTCTTCGTCCTGGAGCCGCTTTCCGCGCCCGTCCTGCCATTCCAGAATGTCGATAATGCCCGCATTTCCTCGGTCATCGAGCTGCTGGAGCTCCGCGCACCCGTCGAAATGGAGGCCGCAGCGCTCGCTGCTCAGCGACGCTCTCCAGCGCAGGAGGAGGCGATCATTGAGCGGCATCACGCCATCATCGCCTGCATCCAGAACCAGCAGCCGACAATCGAGGCGGATTTCGATCTCCATCTCGCCATTGCCGAAGCGACCAACAACCCTCGCTTTGTCGAATTTCTGCGGATCATGGGGGAGGGAATGATCCCGCGCTCGGCCCTGCGGGAACCGAACTCCGAACGGACCAGCAGCGAGTACCTCCAGCGCCTCGTCGAGGAGCACGGGCGAATCGTGGCCGCGATTTCGAACGGCGATGTCGAGGACGCCCGCGAGGCAATGCGGGTCCACCTCAACGGAAGTCAGCAGCGGTATCGGAAACTTCTCAGACAGTTGTGAGATTTATCATACAAGTTATTGACTGACGCTCTCAGCCCCAGTACGGATGGGCCAGATCCACTCCATCGATCGGCTGAGGGCTGCGATATGAATCCAATCGAATTGAAGTCGGCGCTGGGCGCAGGACTGCTTTCTTTCCCTGTGACCGCCTTCGATGCTTCGGGGGATTTCGCCGCCGAGCCCTATCGCCGCCATGTCGAGTGGCTCTCCGGCTTTGAGGCGGCGGCACTGTTTGCGGCCGGTGGCACGGGCGAATTCTTCTCGCTCGCTCCCTCGGAAATCCCGTCGATCGTATCGGCGGCGAAGGAAGCTGCGGGTAAGACCCCCATCGTCGCAGGTTGCGGCTATGGGACGCGCATCGCGGTGGATATCGCCCGCTCGGCGGAAAAGGCCGGCGCCGACGGCATCCTGCTGCTGCCGCACTACCTGATCGATGCGCCGCAAGCCGGTCTTTACGCGCATGTGAAGGCCGTCTGCGACAGCATCGGAATTGGCGTGATGGTCTATAATCGCGACAACTCGATCCTGCACCCGGATACGATCGCCCGGCTCGCGGAAGCCTGCCCGAACCTGATCGGCTTCAAGGATGGGTCGGGCGATATCGGCCTGGTGCGCCAGATCACTGCGACACTTGGGGATCGGCTGACCTATCTCGGTGGCATGCCGACCGCGGAACTCTTCGCCGAAGCTTACCTGGGCGCGGGCTTTACCACCTACTCGTCGGCGGTGTTCAATTTCGTCCCCGCGTTGGCCGTGGAATTTTACAAGGCACTGCGAGGCGGCAACCGCGCGCGGTGCGAGGAGATCCTGCGCGATTTCTTCTACCCGTTCATGGCGCTGCGCAGCCGCAACAAGGGCTATGCGGTCTCGGCGATCAAGGCTGGCGTTCGTCAGAAGGGGTTTGAAGCTGGTCCAGTTCGGCCGCCGCTCGTCGACCTCACGCCGGAAGAAGAAAAGATCCTGGCGGAGCTCATCGCCAAGTCGGAGTGAGGCCAGACGATCATTCCGAAGCAGAGCGGGCTGCTGCGCGGCCCGCTCTTGCGTCTCGAGGGGCGCGGACGTGTGAGCTCGACAGCATGGGTAGGCTCATTAATCCGAGCAACTGAATCGATATATTACAGGGGAATATTGATGAAGAAGTTCGCAGGCGCGACTCTGCTCGCAGCTATCGGCCTCATGACTGCTGCAAGCACTGTCTCCGCGCAGACGATTTTGGGGCAGGTCAAGCAGCGCGGTGCTCTCAATTGTGGTGTTCATACCGGCCTTGCCGGCTTTGGTGTCCCGGACGCGCAAGGAAACTGGACAGGGCTCGACGTCGATTATTGCCGTGCCATTGCCTCGGCGATCTTCAACGATCCGAGCAAGGTCAGATACATCCCCCTCGTATCGAAGGATCGCTTCACGGTGGTCCAATCGGGCGAAGTCGATGTGCTGATCCGCAACACGACCTGGACGATGTCTCGCGACGCTTCGCTCGGCGTGCTTTTCACCGGCGTCAACTACTATGATGGCCAGAGCTTTATGGTTCGCAAGAAGCTCGGCGTGAACTCCGCGCTCCAGCTCTCCGGCGCATCCGTCTGCACGCTGCAAGGCACGACAAGCGAGCTCAACGTCGCCGACTATTTCCGGGCAAACAATCTGAAGTATGAGGTCGTCTCGTTCGCCGGCTCGGACGAGGCGATGACTGCTTACGAGGCGGGTCGTTGCGACGCGATCACGAACGATGCGTCGAGTCTCTATTCCATCCGTCTAAAGCTGGCTGCTCCGGATGAGCACCTCGTGCTCCCGGAGATCATCTCGAAAGAGCCGCTTGGTCCGGCCGTCCGCAGCAGCGATCCGCAATGGTTTAATCTCGTGAAGTGGACACACTTCGCGATGCTGAACGCCGAAGAGCTTGGCGTCACGCAGGCAAACGTCGATCAGCAGCTCAAGTCGGACAATCCGGAGGTCAAGCGTTTGCTAGGGGCCGAGGGCAAGTTTGGCGAGCAGATTGGTCTGACGCCTGACTGGGTTGCGCGTATCGTCAAGCATGTCGGCAACTACGGAGAGTCCTTCGAGCGGAACTTCGGACAGGGCTCCCCCCTCAAGATCGTCCGCGGTCAGAACGGCCTTTGGTCAAAGGGCGGCCTGCAATACGCTCCGCCGGTCCGCTAAGCGAATAGCCAAGGAATGCGCCCAACTGGCGGGCGCCAGCAAGACGGCGCAGGGCCTCGGTGGCGGCCCCGCGATCAGCTACAGGCCCTCTTCGGCATGATCGGCGATTGCTTGCAGATTTGCCAACGGCCAGGGTGCCGCCGGATTTCATTACATGCCTCGATCTTGAAAGCAGGCTGACTTCGTCAGTCTCTCCACTACGGCACCAGCGAGTACATAACCATGGCTGAATTCTTCAAGAACCTCATTGCCGGCGAGTGGGCCGGCGGGGCCAATGCCTCGCGCAACATCAACCCCTCCAACACCAACGACGTGGTCGGCGAGTACGCGCAAGGGACGGTCGAGGACCTCAACAACGCCGTGGCCGCCGCCAAGGCCGCGTTCCCGGCCTGGAGCCGCACGACGCCGCAGGAGCGCTACGACATCCTGAAGAAGGCCTCGGACGAGATCCTCGCCCGCAAGGACGAGCTCGGCCGCCTGCTCTCGCGCGAGGAGGGCAAGACGCTCGCGGAAGGCATCGGCGAGGCGACCCGCGCCGGCCAGGTCTTCGCCTTCTTCGCCGGCGAATGCCTGCGGCTGGGCGGCGAGATGATCCCCTCGGTGCGCCCCGGCGTCGGCGTCGAGGTGACGCGCGAGCCGCTCGGCATCATCGGCATGATCACGCCCTGGAACTTCCCGATCGCGATCCCGGCCTGGAAGATCGCCCCGGCGCTCGCCTGGGGCAACTGCGTCGTCCTCAAGCCGGCCGACCTCGTGCCCGGCTCGGCCTGGGCGCTGGTCGACATCCTCCAGCGCGCCGGCCTGCCCAAGGGCGCGCTCAACCTCGTCATGGGCCGCGGCTCGGTCGTCGGCCAGGCGCTGCTCGAGCACAGGGACGTCACCGCCATCTCCTTCACCGGCTCGGTCGCGACCGGCCGCAAGGTCGCGGCCGCCTGCATCGCCTCCAACCCGATGAAGAAGGTCCAGCTCGAGATGGGCGGCAAGAACCCGCTCGTCGTGCTCGATGACGCCGACCTCAAGGTTGCCGTCGAGGTCGCGGTCAACGGCGCCTTCTTCTCGACCGGCCAGCGCTGCACGGCGTCCTCGCGCCTGATCGTCCAGGCCGGCATCCACGACAGGTTCGTCGAGGCCTGCATCGAGCGCCTCAAGAGCGTCGTCGTCGACGACGCGCTGAAGGCCGGCACCCATATCGGCCCGGTCGTCGACCAGAGCCAGCTCGACCAGGACCTGAAATACATCCAGATCGCCAAGGACGAGGGCGGCAAGCTGGTCTTCGGCGGCGAGCTGCTGAAGCGCGACACCCCCGGCTTCTACCTCGCGCCGGCGCTGTTCACCGAAACCACCAACGCCATGCGCATCTCGCGCGAGGAGGTCTTCGGCCCGGTCGCCAACATCGTCCGCGTCAAGGATTATGACGAGGCGCTCAGCCTCGCCAACGACACCGAGTTCGGCCTCTCCTCCGGCATCTGCACGACCTCGCTGAAGCACGCCACGCATTTCAAGCGCAACAGCGAGGCCGGCATGGTGATGGTCAACCTGCCGACGGCGGGCGTCGATTATCACGTGCCCTTCGGCGGCCGGAAAGGCTCCAGCTACGGCCCGCGCGAGCAGGGCGCCTACGCCAAGGAGTTCTACACAACCGTCAAGACCGCCTATACGCTAGGTGGATGATCCGCCCATCGCATATCCGTCGGTTACAACGCGAGCACTGGCCGTCGCTCCCGGCGGCAGGTCGCATCTTGCCGAGCCGCTGAGGCCATTCGCGCGTCGAGTTGCGGTCGGCGAGGCTGGGACAGGTTAAAGTGCCACAATGACGCGCGTGGCGACCGCGCTCGCGAGACAGGCCAGCATTCCAGCGCTCAAACGGTAGCCGATCTTCGCGTTGGCTGCATTCTGCAGCCTCGCGTGGAAGGCGCTCCCGAGGAATATCCAACCGAAGCCAATCGCAACGATCTCGACCGAAAGCACAGCGAGCCAAAGCAGCATGCCATCGGCCGCCGCCGGAAGCAGAACGAACGCGAAGATCAATCCTTTCGGATTGAGCAGCGTGGTCAGCAACACCCGCCGAAACGTGATCGATTGCCCGGAGAGGACGTGCGCATTGCTGCGCCTCCAAAGCGCGACGGCGAGATGAAGCACATACACGACGACGACGCCTTGCAGCGCCAACGCGAACCCCGGCTGCGCCGCGATCACCGGACCCAATACGACCCTCAAGATCGTCACGGCCAGCAGATAGCCGGCGAGCTCAGCAGCCAACAGATATCTGGCGGACCGCCATCCAGCTTCCGCGCCAGCGGTCGCCAACAAGGTGTTGGTCGGACCCGGTGTCGCAAGCAGCGATGCGCAGGCGAAGGCGAATATCGGCAGGTGCATGGGCGCCTCTGGTGCCACAAGCTCGGTCCCTGTGCCTTGATCTCGGTCAGTCCCCGCTGGGCCTGGTCTTGGCTTGCCTTTGGCCAAATCAGGCCGCGGCCTTCGCGTGGGCCGCTCTCCCTGCAGCGGACCCAGGCGGCCTGCTCGCGGGCAACGGCTCATGGGCGGCCTTGTGACGCTGGGAGCATCCCAATCCTGCGCCAGCTTGTCCGCGGTTAATGCGCCTGTTCTCGCCTGAAAACACCAGATGCAAATCCGTGCTTATCCGCGGCCGGGATGCCTTCCAGAGAGCCCGCAGCCCCGCCAGTGACGTTCGGCCTTCTATGAAAATATCAGATTGCGAGTTTGATACATCAGTTGTAAGCAACCGTCTCCGGTTCTGACAATCGGCTCATCGGCGGGATACTCGTCCTGCAGGTGAGTGAGAGGATCGTCAGGGACCGGCGCCGGAAAGCCGTACTGGCGCAAGAGGAGCATCGCGCATGCCGTCAGTCAGTCGTCGTGATCTCATGGCAGCGGCGGCTGCCGCCGCCCTGGCTTCCTCGGTCGTCCCGGCCGCCCGGGCACAGAAGCTGCCCAAGGTCGAGTTCCTTTATTCGCCCTTCGCCGATTACGCGCCGTTCTTCGTCGCCAAAGAGCTCGGTTTCTTCAAGGATTTCGGCATCGAGGTGACGCTCTCTCCGAAGGGCGGCACAGCGGAGACCATCCAGTTGCTCGCTTCCGGCAATGTCGAAGCCGGCGCAGCAACCTGGGGCGCAGGCCTCTTCAATGCGCTCGACCGCGGCGCCACGGTCGCGATCATCGCCACTTCGGCCAGGATGCCGTCTACGGTCCCCTCGCCCTCTCCCTTCATGGTCTCGCAGAAGGCGTGGGACGCAGGCATCCGGACCGTCGCCGGGCTCAAAGGCAAGCGCGTCGGGATTCCCGGACCGAGCGGCTTCGGCATGTTTTCCGTCGCCAAGGCCCTGGAGAAGGGCGGATTGACGATCGAGGACGTCGAGCCGGTGCACCTGCCGCCGCCGGCGACAGCCGCCGCCTTCGCCAATGGCGGGCTCGAGGCGGGCTGGAGCATCGAGCCCTTCGCCCAGCAGCTGGAGAAGCAGGGTCTCGGCCGCCGGCTGGTCGAGGACCACACCTTCGGCACCGAGCTCGGCCTGATCGCCTTCAACCAGGACTTCGTCGCCAAGAACGAGGATGCGGTGGTTCGCTTCATGGCGGGTTATCTCAAAGCCGCCCGTCTGCTCGACAAGGGTGGCTGGAAGGACGACAAGATCCTCGACATCGTCGCCAAATACACCGGGACCGAGCGCGATGCGCTGCGCGGCATCCCCTACACGGTCCGCTCCGAGGACGGCGCCATCGACATGGCCTCGGTGCGCGAGCAGGAAGAGTTCTTCCGCAAGCGCGGCGCGCTCGAATACAAGGGGCCGGCCAAGATCGATGCCGTCTATCGTGTCGATCTCCTGAAGCGCGCCAACGAGCTCGTCGCGAGCAAGCCGTGACGGCGGCGGTGCTCGAGATCGCGCGTCCGGCCTCGATGGCAACGGCCCGGCCGGCGATCGAGGTCTGCCACCTCACCAAGGCGTTCTACGACAGCGAAGGCGACCGCGTGACCGTGGCCGTCTCCGATGTCAGCTTTACCGTGGCACGCGGCGAGTTCGTCTGCATCGTCGGGCCGAGCGGCTGCGGCAAGACCACGGTCCTGCGCATCCTGGCCGATCTCGAGCAGAAGCTCAGCGGCACGGTGACGCTGCATAGCAAGACCCCGCCGGCCATGGTCTTTCAGGAAGCGTCGGTCCTGCCCTGGCTGACCGTGTCGGAGAACATCGCCTTTCCGCTGAGCCTCAAGGGCGCTTCCCGCGCCGAGCAGGATGCGCGGGTCCGGGACCTCCTGGCACTCACCGGGCTCGCCGACTTTGCCGGGGCTCGCCCCCATCAACTCTCCGGCGGCATGAAGCAGCGCGTCTCGGTGGCGCGCGCTCTGGTCGACGACCGCGATATCCTGCTGATGGACGAGCCCTTCGGCGCGCTCGACGAGCAGACCCGCCTCGTCCTGCAGCAGGAGTTGCTGCGCATCTGGGAAACGACCGGCAAGACCGTGGTCTTCATCACCCACAGCGTCGACGAGGCGCTGACGCTGGCCGACCGCGTGCTCGTCATGTCGCCACGCCCGGGCACCCTGGTTGCCGACCTCGATGTGCCGTTCGAGCGGCCGCGCGACGTTGTCGAGATGCGGCGCGACAAGCGCTTCTGGGATTTGACCTACGAGGTCTGGCGGCTGCTGGCCTCTCGGGCGGGGGCATGAGATGAGCGCCGTTCCCGTGACACTGACTGAAGACGAGCTGCGCCGGCTCAAGGCGCCGGCCCGGCGCGAGCAGCTCTTCCGGCTCGCCTCCTATTTCAGCCCGCTCCTGCTGTTGCTGCTCTGGGAGCTGTCGAGCCAGCTCAATCTGATCGACCGGCGCTTCTTCCCAGCCCCGAGCGCGATCGCCCAGACCGCCTGGCGCATGGTGCTGAGCTTCGAACTGTTCGATCATATCGGCGCCACGCTGCGCCGCGTCGGCGTCGGATACGCCATGGGTGCCGTTCCCGGCATCGTCATGGGACTCATCCTGGGCTTGTCGCGGCCAACCCGCCGGATACTCGGACCGATCTTCTCGGCTCTCTACCCCGTGCCGAAGATCGCCATCCTGCCGCTGATCCTGCTGATCTTCGGCGTCGGCGACGCCTCGAAGTTCGTCGTCATCGCCATCGGCGTCTTCTTCCTGATGTTCTACAACACCATGAGCGGGGTGATGCAGACGCCGCAGATCTACATGGATGTCGCGAAGAATGCCGGCGCGAGCCGCTTCCAGACCTTCCGGCGTATCGCCTTCCCGGCCGCGCTGCCGAGCATCTTCACCGGGCTGAAGCTCGCCGCCGGCTCATCCTACATCATCATCGCCGCGGCAGAGTTCCTGGGAGCGCGCAGTGGCGTCGGCTTCTTCATCTGGGCGTCGTGGCAGACCTTCGCAGTCTCGCGGATGTTCGTCGGCATCGTGGTGATCTCGGCCTTGGGCTACCTCACCATCCTCGCGCTCGAGGCGTTGGAACGGCGCTTTGTGCCCTGGGCGAAGCACTGACGGCGGCGGGGGCAGAAGCTCATGACCGTAGGCACAGGCCCGGCCGCCACCAACCACCCACCCGTTTCGGAGCGCATCTATCTTGCGCTCCGGCAAGAGATCATGCGCTGCGAGATCGCTCCGGGGACGACGCTCGACGCCGCCGCCATCGCCCGTCGCTACGAAGTCTCGAAGACGCCGGTGCGTGACGCCATGCAAAAGCTCGCGGCCGACGGGCTGGTGACGATCCTGCCACGCAGCGGCTACCGCGTCGCCGCCATCACCTTCCAGGCCGTGCACGAGATCCTCGACCTGCGGGCGGCGATCGGCCCGCATGCGGCGCGGCAGGCGGCACGCTACGCCACGGCGGCCGACATCGCCGAACTGCGCCAGATCGTCCGGGAATATGCCGCGCCGCTCGATGTCGGCGCCATGCAGCAGGTGGCGCGGCGCTTCCACGTCGCCATCGCCCGCTGCAGCCGCAACAAGCGCGTCATCGCCTTGTCCGAGAACCTGTTCGACGAGCTCGAACGCCTCCTGCGTTTCGCCATCGATTTTTCCGTGAAGGCCGGCGAGCATTCCGACGAGCACACCGCGCTCGTCGATGCGATCGAAGCAGGTGACGGCGAACGGGCCGCCGCGATCGAGACCGCCCATATCCGGAGCGCCCGCGAGTTCCTGATCGAACGGCTGATGACGCTGGGCTATCTCTCGGAAAGCGAGATCCGGATCGGCAGCGCGGCGCGGAGTGCAGGCGAATGATCGCGGCCGCCGATGCGATAACACGGCTGTCGGCCGCCCTCGGTGGCAGCCCGGCAGCCAAGCTCGCCGCTTCGGCGCTGGTCGAGGCCGACGTGCTCGGGTTGCCGCGCTTCGGCGTCGGCATGCTCGAGGAATGGACGGCCGGTACCGCGCCCCTGCCGGCGAACGAGCAACGACAGGCCATCCGCTGGCTCGACTGCTCCTCCTGCTTCGCGCCGCTCGCCGTCGCCACCGCCACGCTCGATCTGGAAGCCGCCGCCCGGCAATTCGGCATCGCGGCCGTCTTCCTGCGCGGTGTCAGGGGCTTCGGCCGGCTCGCGCCCTTTGTCCGCCACATCGCCGATGCGGGCCTCGTCGGCTTGGCCGGAGCCGAAGGGCCGCCTTTCGTCGCACCGCATGGCGGTACGCAGCCGGTGATCGGCACCAACCCGCTCGCCATCGCCATGGGCCAGGGCCCGGAGCGCGTGGTCATCGACGTCGCCAGCAGCAGCGCCACCATGGCCGATATCCGGAATGCTCGCGCCACTGGCAGGGAACTGCAGGAAGGGATCGCGCTGGATGGCGGGGGAATGCCGACCAGCATCGCCGCCGAGGTCGCGGCGCTCCTGCCGCGCGGTGGCCAGATCGGCTCGTTGCTCGGGCTCGTGGTGGAGCTCATGGCCGGGGTCGCCGGCGGCGGCCGGGGCGATCCGAAAGGGCGAGGCGTGTTCGTCCTCGCTTTCGATCCGGCTGCGGCCGGAGAGCGCCTCGACTGGCAATCCAGGCTTGCCGGGTTGAAGAGCGATTGGACCGCCGGTGGCGGTCACTGGCCGCGCGGCGGCGGATTGCCGGCCGAGGCGGTGCTTGACGCCGCGTTCGCACAGCGCCTCGACGCCCATCTCGCCCGGATGACGGACCGAGGAGATTGATGATGACGACAAGCCTCACCTCTCGGCCCGTCCTTTCGGTCACGCCTGCCGATGGTTTGATCGACGAGCCGCGCCGCATCACCATCTCCGGCCTCGCTCCCGACGAACTCGTCGCCATCTCCGCCCGGACGTTGCGCTCGCGCGGCGTCCTCTGGGACAGCCAGGCGACCTATATGGCCGACGCACAGGGCGTGGTCGATCTGACCCGCGACGCGCCGGTCGGCGGCGACTACGCCGAAGTCTCGGCGATGGGCCTGCTCTGGAGCCAGCACCCGGAAGGTGGCACGAGCCAGGAGCTCTTCGCCGACGACGTCATGCACCCTCTATCGACGACGCTGACGGCCGAGACCGCAAACGGCGTCCGCGCCGAGGCGGAGCTCCTCCAGCGCTTCGCCGCGCCGGGCGTGACGCGGCGGGAAATCCGGGAGGACGGCCTGGTCGGCACGCTCTTCACGCCGGCTGGGCCGGGGCCGCATCCGGTCGTCATGGTGCTCAACGGCTCGGGCGGCGGCATCAACGAGCCGCGCGGCGCGCTCTACGCCTCTCATGGCTATCAGGCCTTCGCGCTCGGCTATTTCAAGGCGCCGGGCCTCTCACCCTTCATCACCGAAACGCCGCTCGAATATCTCGAGGCAGGGCTGCGCTGGGTCCATCAGGAACTCCAACCGCGCGACGGCTTCGTTGCGGTCAGCGGCCAATCGCGTGGCGGCGAACTCGCTCTGCTGCTCGGCGCGACCTTCCCCGATCTCGTCTCGGCCGTGATCGCCTATGTGCCCGGCGCGATGGTCCATGGCGCCCAAGGCGCCGGCGACCCCGCACGCGGCGGCTGGCAGGGCGTGACCTGGACCAGGGGCGGCGAACCGCTGCCGCATCTCTGGCAGGACAACAAGGCGGTGCACTGGCACCCCTGGGCCGGCGATGCCCCGCCCACCCGGCATCACTCCGTCTTCTTCGAGGGCTTGAAGGATCGCGCCCTGGCCGAGCGCGCGCGTATCCCGGTCGAGAAGATCGCGGGCCCCGTGCTGCTGGTCTCCGGCCGCGACGATCGCGCCTGGCCCTCCAGCCTCTATTCCCGGATGGTGGTCTCGACCCTGCACCGGCACGGCCATCCGCATCTGGTCCGCCATCTCGATTTCGACGATGCCGGCCACGCCATCAACCTGCCCTTCGTGCCGACCACGCAATTGAGCCGCGAGCACCCGGTCTCGAAGGTGCCCTACACCAGCGGCGGCACGCCCTCGGGCAATGCCCGGGCCGATGACGGCTCCTGGCGCGGTGTCCTCGCCTTCCTGGCCGAGATCACCGGGCGCTGATCCAGCCGGGCCCGCCCATGCCCTGGCGCGCAAGCAGACAACTGGCTTTTGAAAGGAACATGGACATGCCCACGAACGAGCACCTGGCAGGCCAGTGGCGCGAATGGCGCTATGCCCATGTCGCCACGATGTTCCGCCCCTATGGCTGGACTTCGCTCGTCGCGCAGTACTGGCTGGAGGAGAATGATCGGAACGTCACGTTCGACCTGCTGCCCGGCAACTGGTCGGTCGAGAACGGCCGGGTCATCTTCACCCCGCCGGCTTCCGGGCCGACCCTGTCGGTGAACGGCGAATATCCCGCCGGGCCGGTCGAGATCATTCCCGGGCGCAACCAGACCTATGGTCACGGCAATAGCGTGCCGGTCTATTTCGGTGTGAACGAGGTCGAGACCATCGTGCGGACCAAGCACGACGGACAGCAGCTCTATGGCGTCCGCGTGCGCGACCCGCGCCAGGCGACCCGCCTGGAGGATGCCGGCGTCACCGCCTTCGACTACGATCCCGCCTGGCGCATTCCCGGCCATTACACGCCGGCCGAGCGCGTCGCCTTCGAGGCCGAGACGGTGGAGGCCGGCGTGCGCGAGAACACGCCGCGGATGGGAACCTTCACCTTCGAGCACGGCGGCAAGACCCATACCGTCGTGCTCATCGGCAAGGACACGCCGACCGGCGTGCAGCCCGTTGCGCATGTTCGCGATCAGACCAGCGGGCCCATCACCTACGGCGCCGGGCGGGTCATCGAATTGCAGTTCGCCGACGCGGCCTGCACGCGCATCGACTGGATCGATTTCAACTATGCGGTGGCGCTGCCATGCGCCTTCACGAATTTCGTCACCTGCCCGCTGGTCCCGCCCGAAAACCATCTCGATTTCGAGGCGCTGGCCGGCGAAAAGCGCCCCGCACAGGGCGTCGCGAGGACGATGACCTATCAGCCCAGAGCGAGCAGCGCTGCCTAACGCCTGTCACGGCTCGCTCCCGAACAAGGGCCTGTTCGCTAGCCGCGAAATGGCAGAGGTGGGTGACCAAATGGCCCAGCGCCCGGCACCCCATAGTCTATCGGTCAGCGCTGAAACAGGCGGTACTCGCTCACTTGCCGGTAAACCATACCCGGACCAAGCCCCCAAGTCGCCTCCAACTTTTCGTTGACGGCGGCAGGCGCAGCCGATTGCCGATCCAGCCAACGGAGCTCGCCGCGTCCCAAACGCCGACAGAGTGAATCGAACAGTGACGGCTACGTCACGCTAGATGGCGGGATCAGAGATCTAGGCCAGCGGGATCAGTGCAATCCGCCCATAGGCGACACGCTCCTCCAGCCGCTTCTGCCAGGCGGCCAGAGCGGGCAGCTCGGCATGGTCGATCGGCAGCCCGAACCAGCCATGCAAGAGCGTGCCCAGCGGGATGTCGCCGATCCCGAAATCATCGCCCGACAGAAACGGCTGCGTCGCCAGGACATGGTCGACCGTGGCGAGCAGCCTGTTTCCCTCCTTCGTTCCTCTGGCGATCTCCTCGTCGTTCCGCTGTTCCGGAGAGGCCCTCACGAGGTTCCAGAACACGTCGCGAAACGGCCGGGCGAAGGCGATCGAGGTCCAGTCCATCCATTTCTCGGCCTGGGCGCGGCGCGCGGCGTCGGTCGGCGCAAAGCCCTCGTCGCCGTAAGCAGCCCCGAGATAGCGCACGATCGTATTCGACTCCCACAGGACGACATCGCCGTCGCGGATCAAGGGTACGAGGCCGTTCGGATTGAGGGCTCGGAAGTCTGCGCTGTCGACGACGCCGTAGTGAGCGCCCGCCGGAATATGCTCGTATGCGAGGCCAAGCTCTTCAGCGCACCAGAGCACCTTCCGCACGTTCATCGAGCTTGCGCGTCCCCATATCGTCAGCATCGCTATTGCCCTCCAGAGGCGGGAAATGAGGTGGAGTGGGTGTGTCGTAGGGCGGCCAGGGCATGGCTGCGACATGCTCGGCAGCGACCGCGCGATAGAGATCGCGGGCGATTGCGGTCGAGAGCCGGCTGACCGCAAAGGCCAATCCGGTCACGGTCGCGGCACCGACGCCCATGCTGACCACGGCCGCGTGATTGAAGACGTGGACATCGGACAGGTAGGGGGCTGTGCCTTCGCGCCTCTCGGTCAGCTCGTAGCCCTGGCCGAGATAGGGATAGGCAAGCGCGTCCTCGACGGCTTCTGCCGGTTCAGGCTGGAAGCGGTCCCGCCACAAGGCGATGAACGGAGCATGTGCCGTGAATTCCGGCCGCCTGGACAGATCGACGTCCGTTCCGGTCGCGAAGATCACGAAATCGACGGTGAATGCCCCCCTCGCCGTGTCGATGACGATGTCTTTTCCCGTCCATTCGAGCTTCCGCCAGGCCGCGCCGAAATGAAAGCGGCAGTTTGGAAAGGCCTCGCAACGTTCGAGGCTCCAGGGCGGAGCGGGGGAGCTCACGCCGACCAGCCGATGCGACACCCGCCATCTCAGTGCATCGCCAAGGTCCGCGAACGAGCCCAGAAAGCCCGCATGCTCGACCCAGTCGCGCGCGTCGAGGCTGACCGGATGCGATCGTCTCGCGAAGAGGTCCGCACTTGCGCAGCCGGCTTCCAGCGCCGCCGCGGCGTTGTCGGTCGCTGCCGAACCTATCCCGAGGATCGCAACGCGCTTTCCCGCCAGCCGGGCAAAGTCGATGTCATGATAGGCATGGGCATGGAGATGCGCAGGCAGGCCCTTTACGAGCGCCGGCGGTGGCTCGTAGCGACCGCAGCCGTCGAGGCCGGTGGCCATGACGAGCTTGCGAGCCACGACCGTTTCAATGGCGGCTCCGCGCCGCAGATCGATCGCGATGAAGCCGTCATCGGTCGGGGAGAACCCAAGCAGCTCCGCCTCGTTCTCGACGGCAAGTCCGAGCACCCGTCTGAACCAGCGCAGATACTCCATCCAGATCCGGCGTGGGGCACGCTGCAATCCCTCCCAGCCCGGCTGAAAGCCGCTCGCGTCATACCAGGCCCGGAACGATAGGGATGGCATTCCGCTTTCGAGCGCCGTGACGTGTTTCGGCGTCCGCAACGTCTCCATGCGCGCATAGGTGTCCCAAGGACCTTCGAAGCCCTTGGGAGCGCGATCGAAGATCCTGACGTCGTCTACTCTTAGCCGCTTCAGGGCCCAGGCAGCCGCCAGTCCGCTCTGTCCGGCTCCGATAATGACGACGTCGTGGACATGGCGTCCCCGTCGATCCGTGCGGGCCGGCAGCCACGACGAACGGGGATAGTCGGCGCAGGCGAGGTCATAGGCGATCCGGGCCTCGAGTTCCGCGAGGCTGGACGGGGCGCCGGGCGGGCGTATGGGGCTTTGCTCCGTCATGAACGGTCAGTTGCGGCTCGCGCGCGCCACGGCACCCAGTTTGGCTGGATGGGTGGGCTTGGCCAGCGCGAGGTGATCCCGGAGTGTCGTCCCTGAATACTCGGTGCGGAACAGGCCGCGGCGCTGCAACTCCGGCACCACGAGCGAGACGAAATCCTCGAGGCTGGTCGGCAGCACCGGCGGCATGATGTTGAAGCCGTCCGACCCGCCTTTCGAGAACCACTCCTCCATGACGTCGGCGATATCCTGAGCGGTGCCCACCAGCTGCAGATGACCGCGGGCCCCGGCAATACGCAGATAGAGCTGGCGGATGGTGAGGTTTTCGCGGCGCGCCAGATCCCGCAGCAGGTTCTGCCGGCCGATCGCCCGTTCCGTTTGCGACAGCTCGGGGATTGGTCCATCGAGCGGATAGTCGGCGAGATCGTCGATATCGAGTTTTTCGGCGAGGATGCGCAGGCCCACTTCGGGAATGACGAGGTTTTGCAGGCGATCGAACTTGTCCTGTGCCTCCTGCCGCGTCGCCGCGACGACTGGCGACAGCCCGGGCAATATCTTGAGGGCATCGCGCGGCCGGCCATATTTGGCCATGCGGTCTTTCAGGTCTCCGTAGAATTCCTGTGCGTCCGCGAGCGTCGTCTGGGCCGTGAAGACGACTTCCGCGCTCTCCGCAGCGAGTTCCCGTCCGGCATCGGAGGAGCCGGCCTGCACCAGCACCGGATGCCCTTGTGGGGACGGGACCACGTTCAGCGGGCCGCGCACCTGGAAATGCGCGCCCTTGTGGTCGAGCACATGCATCTTCTCGGCGTCGATGAACCAGCCGCTCTCCTTGTCCCGGGTAAAGGAATCCGGTTCCCAGCTGTTCCAGAGACCGCGGACGACATGGGCGAATTCGCGGGCGCGGTCGTAGCGGTCCGCATGGGCGAGATGCTTGTCGCGGTCGAAGTTCCGGGCTTCCAGATCGGTGATGCTGGTGACCTGGTTCCAGGCCGCCCGGCCGCCGCTGATGAGGTCGAGCGAGGCGAAGAGGCGCGCGACGTGGAACGGGTGGTGATAACTCGTCGAGGCAGTGCCGACGAGGCCGATCCGGCTCGTCGCCATCGCGAGCGCCGAGAGCAGGGTCAGCGGCTCGAAGATCGTCGCGCGCGCCATCCGGCTGACGATCGTCGGATCGGCATCGCGAACGCTCAGCACGTCCTCGAGGAAGACCATGTCGAGCCTCGCCTCCTCGCAAAGGCGCGCGAGCTGGACATAGTGGGCCAGGTTGGCGCCCGCATCGGCGGCTGCCCCCGGATCGCGCCATCCGGCCTGATGATGTCCCGTCGCCAGAAGAAAGGCACCGAGATGCATCTGCGATCCGGAGGCTGTCATGGAAACACGTCCTGAGGGGAATGATATCGATCGATGCCGACGTGACGGCCGCCATGAGGCGGCCGTCACCCGGGAGCATCAGCCTGCTTTCTGCAGGTAGGCTTCCGAGAAGCTGTAGGTCGCCCCGGCGGCGTCGATGGTGTGGTTCTTCAGCCGGCGGTTCGCGACCGTGTAGGTAATCGCCTCGGTGAGATTCACGGCCGGAAGATCGTGATGAACGATCTCCTGGAACCTGAGATAGTGCTGCCGGCGCTTCTCAAAATCGTTCTCGCCGGCCGCAGCCTCCAGCAGCGCGTCGACCTCTGGATTCGCGTAGTGGGAGGGGTTCGAGAACTGCAGGCCGATCTTGAACGCCTTCGACCAGTAGATGCGGTGCACGCCGTCGAGCGGGTCGTAGCCGTTCTGCAACGCCTCGACGTCGATGTCGAAGGCCCGGTCCGTGTAGACCTTGTTGGCGAAGGTCGCGTAGTCGTAGGTCTGCACTTCCGCAGCGATGCCGACGGCGCGCAACTGGCCGCGTACCTGGTCGGCGACGCGCTTCAGCGTGTCCAGCCAAGGCGCCCAGAGGATGCGGATCGGGAAGCGGCCTCCCTGCTTCTCGGGAAAGCCGGCCTCGTCCAGCAGTTTGCGCGCCAGCGCCGGATCGTACTTGTAGAACGCGATCTTCGGATTGTTGAATTCGCCGCCAGGCACGATCGCGGCCGGCGAGAGACGGGCTTGTCCGTTCCAGGCGACCTCGCGGATCGCAACCGGGTCGAGTGCATGCGCGATCGCCAACCGCACCTGCCGGTTCTGGAGGATCGGGTTGTCCAGGTTGAAGAAGATCTGGCTCTGCTGCGCGGCGCGTGCGTAGCCCCGGTCTTCGAATTCCAGCGTCGGAATGGCCTTCAGGCGCTCGATATCCGCCGCCGGGACGGGGTTGCCATTGCCGACATCGATTTCTCCCGTCTCGAAACCGGCGACGCGCGCCGCGGGGTCCGGAATGATGCGGACAACGATCCGGTCGACATACGGCCGGCCTTTTTGACGGTAGTCCGGATTGCGCTCCAGCAGGACGTGGCTGCCCTTCACCCACTCCTTGAACACGAAGGGACCGGTGCCGACCGGTTTCTGATTGGCCGGGTTGGTGACGAAGTCCTTACCCTCGTAGAGATGGCGGGCGAAGATCGGCGCGGAGGTCGCGTCGAGCGCGCCGAGCAGATACGGAGCCGGCTTCGACAGGACGAGCGTGACCGTCAGGTCGTCGGGCGTCTCGATCTCGCTGATGTTGGCGAAGGTGGCGCGACGGCGCGGATGCAGCTCCTTGAGCGTCTTGATTGAATAGGCGACGTCGGAGGAGCTGAAGGGCTTGCCGTCATGCCACTTCACAGTCTCATGGAGCTTGAACGTATAGCGCAGGCCGTCCGGAGAGATCTCCCAGGATTTGGCCAGGGCAGGGATCGGCTTGAGGTCGAAATCGAAGCCGATCAGCCCCTCGAAGATCTTGTTCGTGATGGCCTCGGTCCCGCTGCGGTCGATGTTGGACAGCATTGTCGGGTCGTTGCGCCCATAGCTGAAGGTGACGGTCCCGCCGAAGCGCTCCTTCTCGGGAAGTTCGGCCTTGCCCTGGGCGAGCGCGATCTCGGGCAGCAGCACGCCCATGACGCCGAGAGTTCCCAGCCCAGCGACGACCGCGCGACGTGAAGGCGCGCCCTTGCCACGACCGCCGGCAAAAGAAGAAGCATCATTGTTCGACATGGTGTCGATCTCCGTCATGAAATGTCGGTGGAATGGGGTCAGCCGACGCTCGCGGCGATGGGCGCGACGGGGTCGATCGCACGGTGGGCCGAATGGGAAAGGCCCAGCCGCTCGCGCACCGTTCCCTCGCCGTATTCGCGCCGGAAGATGCCCTTGTCGCGCAGGAGCGGCACCACGGTGTCGACGAAGTCCTCGAGGCCCGATGGCAACACGTCCGGCATGATGTTGAAGCCGCCGATGACGCCCGCACGAAACCATTCTTCCATGCGGCCTGCGATCTGCTCGGGGGTCCCGATCGCGATGGGGCTCAGCGTGCCGCCGCCCTGCACGCGGATCAGGTCGCGCACGGTGAGGCGGCCGCGCTGCGCGGTCTGCGTGGCGACGTTGAAGAAGGTCTGGTTGCCGTTGACCGGCAGCTTCAACCCGTCCGGCAGCGGTGCGTCGAGATCGAGTTTCGAGGGGTCGATCCCGAGCTGATCGGCGACCCGACCAAGTCCGTATTCGAGCGGAACCAGCTCCCAGAGATCGCGCTCGCGCCGGCGTGCCTCCTCCTCGGTGCTGCCGATGATCGTCACCAGACCGGGGCAGATGACGACATCGTCGGGCTGACGTCCGTAATGAAGCAGCCGCTCCCGAACCTTGCGCGCATACACGGCAGCATCCTCAAGCGTATGCGAGACGGAATAGACGACATCGGCGAAGCGGGCTGCGAGGTCGATTCCGTCCGGCGAGCCGCCTGCCTGGACGAGGAGGGGCCAGCCCTGCGGTGATCGCGGCAGGTTGAGGGGGCCGCGCACCGAGAAATGCTTGCCCTTGTGGTCGATCGGATGGACGCGCGACAGGTCGACGAAGCGCGCCGTTTCCTTGTCGCCCACCAGAGCACCCGGCTCCCAGCTGTCCCACAGCGCGGCGACGATCTGCGTGAACTCGCGCGCCTTGCCGTAGCGGTCGGCATGCGCCGCGACCTCGGACAGGCCGAAATTCGATGAGGCCTCGGCTTTCGACGTCGTGACGATGTTCCAGCCGGCGCGGCCTCTGCTGATGTGATCGAGCGATGCGATGCGCCGAGCGACGTTGTAGGGCTCGTTATAGGATGTCGAGAGCGTGGCGATCAGCCCGATATGCTGGGTTGCCGCGGCGATCGCGGCGAGCGCGATCGTTGGCTCCAGCGCGTAGCTCGGCCGGTATTGCGGTCGATCGATCAGCGCAGGGACATCTGCCAAAAAAATCGAGTCGAAGGTTCCCCGCTCCGCGGTCCGGGCACCCCTGATATAGAAATCGATGTCGTAGAAATCCGTCGGCTTCGCCTCTGGCGTCCGCCAGGCCGAACTGTAGGTGCCGGAGTGGATGAAATGGACGTTAAGGGCAAGCGATGGGCGGGGTGGCATACCAAGTCTCTGGAAAATGTATAATCTACCTCATAGATATATAATTAGCCGCGGACAATGACCGGCCGCCGCGCGGACTTTCCCGCGAACTCGGATTGTCACCAGCTGCGATAGCCGCAACGCGGCGCGGCAAATCCAAAATCAGGCAACCGTGAGAGCTAATTATGTAATTGACATATAAATGATAATCAAAATTCGACCGTGACTGACTTATGAGAGGCGCTCGACCGCGCTCGCCGCATCAGACAGCACGAAAGCGCCGTGAGTTTCCGAACAACAGACGTGAATCCTCTCGATGGATAAAAGAAAGGAAAAGAATTCTAGTTCGTCGATGCTCTTTTGGCGCTAAGCCATAGGCGGGCCGCCGGAGCAAGCCGCGTCCTTTATTCCGAACAGGAAGCCGAGATGAGAGTAGCCGGCGTTTTCGGACGCGCATTGATCAGGGCGGTCCCGACGATGCTGGGGATCGTCGTCCTGTCATTCTTCCTGCTGAAATTGGTTCCCGGCGATCTCGTGGACGTGCTGACTGCGGAGAGCGGTGCCGCGACCGAGGAGGGCGTGGCGCTCTGGAGGCGGCAATTCGGCCTCGATCTCCCGCTCCTCGCGCAATTCCTAGTCTATCTCGGCAATCTCGCGCAGTTCAGCCTCGGTACATCGCCGCGCTTCGGGGTTCCCGTTTCGGAGCTCATTCTCGAACGCCTGCCCGGCACCCTCGCGCTCATGGGAGTGTCGCTCGCCATCGCTGTCGGTCTCGGCGTCGTGCTGGGTTCGGCAATGGCTGCCCGCCGCGGCAGCTGGCCTGATCGTGTCCTGTCGGTGATCTCGATCTTCTTCTACTCCGTGCCGAGCTTCTGGATCGGCCTGATGATGATCGTGCTGTTCTCGGTGAAGCTGGGCTGGCTCCCGTCCGGGGGGGATCGAACCATCGCCTCCGGCCTCTCCGGCGTGAGCCTCGCCCTCGACCGCGTGAAGTACATGATGATGCCGTGCCTCTCGCTGTCGCTGTTCTATGTCGCGATCTACGCCCGGCTCATGCGGGCCTCGATGCTCGATGTGGCGAGACAGGACTATCTGCGCACAGCACAGGCCAAGGGCGTTCCGCAGCGGACCGTCCTGTTCACCCATGCCCTGCGGAACGCGCTGCTGCCGGTGACGACCGTCGCAGGCGTTCACTTCGGTGGAATCCTCGGCGGAGCCGTCGTGGTCGAGACGATCTATGCATGGCCCGGCCTGGGCCGCCTCGCCTTCGAATCCGTCATGGCGCGGGACTTCAACGTGATGCTGGGCATCCTCGTGCTGTCCTCGGTTCTCGTGACCTTCGCCAACGTCCTGGCCGACGTGACGCAAGCCTGGCTCGATCCGCGTGTGGAGATCGGCTGATGGCGTTCGTCGAAACCACGTCGCCGGGTGGAACCGCATCGTCCGATGGGCTGGCCGTGCTCGCCAGCGAGCGCAGGCGCTCGGTTTTCTGGGTGCTGACGGCCAATCCGCTCTGCGTCGCCGGCCTCGCCATTCTGTCTGCCTCGCTGCTCCTGGCTGTCTTCGCCGGTTTGCTTGCCCCCGGCGATCCCCTCGCGCCAGTTGGGCGGCCGCTTCAATGGCCCGGCCAGCACCGGGATTTCCCGCTTGGGACGGACTCGATGGGGCGGGATATGCTGGCCGGCCTGCTGTACGGCGCGCGCGTCTCGCTGCTGGTCGGATTTTCCGCGACGGTGATCGGCACCGGCGTCGGTGTGCTCGTCGGGGCTCTTTCGGGATATTTCGGAGGCTGGATCGACAGCCTGCTCACGCGGCTGACCGAGATCTTTCAGACGATCCCCAATTTCATCCTGCTCGTCGTGATGATCTCGATCATCGGCCCGTCGGTCGCGACGATCATCGTGGCGATCGGCCTGGTGAGCTGGACGACGATCGCACGGCTCGTGCGCGCCGAGTTCCGGTCCATCAAGGCCCGGGAATATGTGATCGCGGCCAAGGCGGTGGGCGTCCGCGACACATGGATCATCCTGCGCCACATCCTCCCGAACGCGCTTTCGCCGATCATCCTGACTGCCTCGATCATGGTTGCGTCCGCTATCCTGTCGGAGAGCGCCTTGTCCTTCATGGGCCTGGGGGACCCGAATGCGGTGAGCTGGGGATCGATGATCGGCGAGGGGCGGCAGTATCTCCGCTCCGCCTGGTATGTCTCGGCTCTGCCCGGGCTCTGCATCGTGCTGACCGTGCTTTCGCTCAACCTGATCGGCGACGGCCTCAGCGAGGCGCTCGATCCGCGGCTGTCGCATGATTGAGACTTGGACCAGTACCCGGGAACAAGGCTCACTCTCGCCGCTCGTCGATGGCGAATGGCTGGCCGGGCGGCTCGGCGACGCCTCCCTGCTCATCTTCGACTGCACGACGAGCATCGTGCCCGATGAGAGGACGATCTATCGGAGCGTCCCCGAACGCGCGCGCTTCGAGGTGGGCCATATCCCGGGGGCGCAATTCATCGACGTCCAGGCCGATATCTCGGACTCGGCGAGCCGCTGGCGGTTCATGCTGCCCGCGCGGCACGCGTTCCAGGCGGCGATGCGGCGGTTCGGCCTGAGGCAGGACAGCCGCGTCGTGCTCTACAGCACCGGCGATCCCTGGTGGGCGACGCGGGTGTGGTGGATGCTGCGCGTCTTCGGCTTCGACGGCGCGCATGTGCTCGACGGGGGCTGGGATGGCTGGCTGCAGGCTGGTCGTCCGGTCGAGAGCGGCCCTGCGCGCCCGCGTGCCGGCGGTGACTTCCGGGCGGCGCATCGTCCCGAACTCGTGGCCACCCGGGATGACGTGCTCAGCGCGATTCATGACGACCACGGCGCATCTGTCGTCAACGCTCGGCTGCCGAGCCAATTTGCMGGAATTGACGGCAACAGTTATGGCCGCGCGGGGCGTATCGCGCGGAGCGTGAACATTCCCGCCGCCTCCCTGTTCACCTCCCAGCCGCGTCGCCTTCTCGAAGAACAGGCGCTGCGCGAGCGATTTTCGCAGCTCCCGGCCGAACGGCCCGTGATCCTCTATTGCGGCCACGGCATCGCCGCCAGCGCCGACGCATTCGCTCTCGCGCTGATCGGCCGCCGCGACGTGCGCCTCTACGACGCCTCGCTCTCGGAGTGGGCGGGCGAGAACGATCTGCCGATGGAAACCGGCTGACGCCACTCAATCTTACAGGAACGGAATATGCTCAGGATCGGCCTCATCGGAGCGGGCAGGATCGGCTCGGTCCATGCGAAGCATCTTGCCTCGGTCCGCCAGGCAACAATCGTCGCGGTTTTCGATCCGCTGGCGGATCGGGCCCAGCGGATCGCGGACGAGCACGGCGCACGGATCGCTCGGGATTGGCGTGACATCGTCGAAGCGGACGACATCGACGCAGTTGTCATCGCGTCGTCGACGGAGACGCATCCGGTCGTGCTGCGCCATGCCGCACAGACGCAGAAGGCTGTCTATTGCGAGAAGCCGCTCGCGAGCAGCCTGTCCGAGGCTCATTCCCTTCACCGCGATCTGTCCGGGCAGAGCTCACGGGTGATGCTTGGCTTCAACCGCCGCTTCGACCGCAACCACGCCAGTGTCGCCGCCGATGTCGCAGCCGGAGCGATTGGTCGTGTCCAGACCGTGCAGATGACGTCGAGAGGTCCGAACGCGATTCCGCCGGCAAGCTATCTGAAGGTCTCGGGCAACCTCTTCTACGACAAGATGGTGCATTTCTTCGACCTCGCGCGATGGTTGACCCGCGAGGAGGCGATCGAAGTCTCGGCGCTGGGTTCGGTGATCGCCGATCCGGTCTTTGCCGAGTTCGGTGACGTCGATACGGCGCTCGTGACCCTGCGGATGGAAAGCGGCGCGCTGTGCCTGATCGATAATGCCCGGCGTGCCGTCTACGGCTACGACGACCGCATCGAGGTGTTCGGAACGGGGGGACTGCTGGAATCGTCGCGCATCACTGATGGCAGCGTGATGCGGATATTCGATGACAAGGTGCTGACCGAGGGACTGCCGAAGGACCCGATGCTCCGGATGGCGCCGAGCTACGCGGCCTCGATCGCGGCCTTCGTCGAGTTCGCGCTTGGTGAGAGATCCGCGGTTCCGGGCATCGAGGACGGCTTCCGCTCGCTCGTCCTCGCGGAAGCGGCAACCCGCTCTCTTGCAGAGCGGCGAAACGTGACGTTCAACGAGATACTGGGCTGACCTTCCTGCGGTAGCGCCTCTGGAACTATGCCGGTGACGGCGCCGCCCGTAGCTGCCAGGGCGGCGACCAGACTGTCATCTGCGACTCCGTCCATGTCGACGAACAGCAGAACCCCGCGCTGAAGCCACGCGTCGTCACCTTCGACCAGGGCGACGACAGCCGCGATCGCCTGAGCCGTTCGGTCGATAGCGATGCGCTGGGCCGGCACGGCTTCTCGATCCTGGCCCCGGCGGATATGGCATTGGTTATTCCTGCACCCGTCTCTCCGGGGTAGCAGATTTCGATGTTGGAAGCTGGATGCGGGCAGGCGAAGGTGCGCAATTGCCCGATTGCGAGAGGCTGGATTGAGCGCCCCTGATCGGAATTTCGATGCTCCGCTCGTCCTGATCGAGGACGGGCGATCGGGCGACACCCTCTCGTTCACGCGATGCCACCGCGTTCTCGAAGCGCGGACATTCGCTGACGTCCCGGCCGTGCTGGCGGCCATGCTCGACGCCCAGAACGCCGGGTACCATCTGGCGGGATATGCCGCATACGAGCTGGGTTACATCTTCGAGCCACGGCTTGCCGCGCGGGCGCCCGAGCTGAAGGGGCCGCTCCTCCATTTCGGAGTCTTTGACGAGCCTGATCGCTTTGACTGGGGCGCGGTGCGCGGCGCCGGGAGCCTCCGACATTTGTCACCGGTATGGACGCTTGACGACTACGAAGCCCGCTTCAGGAGCGTGATCGCCTACATCCGGTCAGGGGACGTCTATCAAGTGAACCTGACATTTCCCATGCTCGGGACGTGGTCCGGTGATCCGGTTGCGCTGTTTGCGGCGCTGCGCTCTCGTCAGCCTGCGCCTTACGGAGCGCTCGTCGCGCTCGGTGGGGACACCATTGTGTCCTTGTCGCCCGAGCTCTTCTTCGAAGCCCGGGGCTCGTCGATACGCGCCCGCCCCATGAAAGGAACCGCGCCGCGGCATGCCTCACCGGCTGATGATCTGCGCGCAGCGAGCGAACTGCAATCGAGCGAGAAGAACCGGGCCGAGAACCTGATGATCGTCGATCTGCTGCGGAACGATCTAAGCAGGATCTCCGAAGTCGGGTCGGTCGGAGTGACGGACCTATTCACCATCGAGCGCTATCCCACCCTGTTTCAGATGACGTCCGGGATCGAAGCGCAGCTCCGGCAGGATATCCGATTTCCGGATTTGCTCCGCGCTCTCTTCCCCTGCGGTTCGGTGACGGGTGCGCCCAAGATCCGGGCAATGCAGGTGATCCATGAGCTCGAAGAGCATCCGCGAGGCGTCTATTGCGGCAGTATCGGCATGTTCTCGCCGCAGGGAGAGGCGCGGCTCAGCGTCGCGATCCGGACGCTGACCCTGAGCGCCTCGGGCACAGCGACCTACAACACGGGCTCAGGGCTGGTTTTCGATTCCGAAGCCCAAAGTGAGTACGCGGAGTGCCTGCTGAAGGCGGCGTTCCTCGATGATGGCAGCACCTCGTCGCTGCAGCGGTCATCTGAACAGCACTAGCACCGAGGACGGGCTGCGGCTGCGCGCGCCCGTGCCGTTGCAAGCCAGGCTTTCGAGGTCCGAAGCCTTGCATGGCAGCCCGCCCACAAAACGGGACAGGACCAGTCCCGTGCACCGGGATCGTTTCGGTCCATTACCTAGGCTAGAACTCGATGCCTTCCTGTGCCTTCACGCCGGCGGCGAAATGGTGCTTCACCAGCGCCATCTCGGTGACGAGGTCGGCAGCCTCGATCAGCTCCGGCTTGGCGTTGCGGCCGGTGACGACGACGTGGAGATCGGGCCGGCGGGCCTTGAGCACCCCCACCACCTCGGCGAGCGGCAGGTAGTCGTAGCGCAGGGCGATGTTGAGCTCGTCGAGCACGAGCAGCCGGATCTCAGGATCGGCCATCAGCTCCCCAGCCTTGGCGAAGGCGCGCTCGGCGGCGGCGATGTCGCGCGCCTTGTTCTGCGTCTCCCAGGTGAAGCCCTCGCCCATGCTGTGCCAGCGGACCTGATCGCCGAAGGCCTCGAGCGCCTTGCGCTCGCCGGTCGACCAGGCGCCCTTGATGAACTGCACCACGCCGATGCGCCAGCCATGGCCGAGTGCGCGCAGGATCAGCCCGAAGGCTGCCGTCGACTTGCCCTTGCCGGGGCCGGTGTTGACGATGAGCAGCCCCTTCTCGACCGTCTTGGAGGCGACCTCGGCGTCCTGCACCGCCTTGCGCTTCTCCATCTTCGCCTTGTGGCGGGCGGCGTCTTCGGTGTCCGTCATCATTTCACCTGCATCGGCAATCCGGCAACCATGAAGACCACGCGGCCGGCGCGCGCGGCAAGCGCCTGGTGCAATCGCCCGGCCTCGTCGCGGAAGCGGCGGGCGAGCGCATTATCCGGCACGATGCCGAGGCCGACCTCGTTGCCGACCAGCACGAGCGGGCCAAAAACCCGCTCGCAGGTGGAGATGAGAGCCGTCGTGGCAGCGACGGTGTCGCGCTCGGCCAGGATGAGGTTGGTCAGCCAGAGCGTCAGGCAATCGACGAGAACCGGCCGACCGGCCGGCATCGCGGCGATCGCCTCGGGAAGGTCGAGCGGAGCATCGACCGTTTCCCAGCCGGACGGCCTGCGCGCCCGGTGGGTGGCGATCCGCTCCCGCATCTCGTCGTCATAGGCCTGAGCGGTGGCAATATAGGCCCAGGGCGCGGGCAGCGTTTCGACCAGCCCTTCGGCATAGCGGCTCTTGCCCGAGCGGGCGCCGCCCAGGACGAGGGTGAGATGACGCATTTCCGTGGGCATAACATTCGCCATGTTCACGAGCCCCATCGCGCGAAGCGCCGCTAAACGGCTCTCCGAGATGAAGGTTCGCAAGGAGTAGAGCCTCTGCATTGCACAGCCGCCCGACGAAGGCTAATGATCGTCGCTGACGGTGCCTCCGCGAGGAGGTGAAAAGGGAACGCGGTGCGGGCTTGCTCTGCCCAATGCCGCGGCTGCCCCCGCAACTGTAAGCGGATGTCCTTCGCCATCGGCCACTGGAGCGTTCACTCCGGGAAGGCGGCACAGGGCGCCAAATCCGTGAGCCAGGAGACCTGCCGTCGACCCGCAAAGATCCAACCGGCTGCCGGCGGGGCGGCCACGGAGAGCCTTATGAACACTGCTTCGGTTTCCACTACCCAGCTCAGCGTCTCGGAACGCGTCAAGGCGGTCGCCGCCGCGCTCGTGATCGGCGTCGCGCTGATCTACACGACCGGCTTCGCGGCCTCGACCGACGTCCACAACGCCGCGCACGACACCCGTCACGGCCTCGCCTTTCCCTGCCACTGAGGGAAAGCAACCATGGTTACGCGTGTTCTCACGGTCAGCATTCTGGCCGGGCTTCTGGCTGGGCTGATCGTCGCCGCCCTCCAGCATGTCACCACCACCCCGCTGATCCTCAAGGCCGAGACCTATGAGGCGGCGCTCGCGCTGAAGGCGCCGACGCTCGCCGCTTTCGACGGCGAGGCGAAACTCATCCTCGCGCACGGCCCCGCCGGCGATGCGCCCGGCCACGAGCATGCCGAGTGGAAGCCGCAGGACGGCCTCCAGCGCACGCTCTTCACCAGCGCGGTGACGATCGCGACGGCCATCGGCTTCGCGGCGCTGCTGCTCGCGGGCATGATCGCGGCCGGCGACACGATCGACCAGCGCAGCGCCCTGGTCTGGGGAGCCTGCGGCTTCCTCGCGCTCGGTCTCGCACCGGCGATGGGGCTCGCTCCGGAATTGCCGGGCGCGGCGTCCGCAGCGCTGGAACAGAGGCAGTTCTGGTGGCTCACGACCGCTATCGCGACGGCGCTCGGCCTCTTCCTGTTCCTGCGCTTCGAACAACCCTGGCTCAAGCTCCTGGCCGCCGTCGTGATTCTGCTGCCGCATGTCATCGGCGCCCCGCATCCGGCCTCGCCGGAGAGCAAGGTGCCGGCCGAGGTCGCGGCTCATTTCGCGGCCCTCTCCCTCGGCATCCAGGCCGCACTCTGGCTCGCGACCGCCTTCATGGTCGGCGTGCTCTGGCCCTGGGCGAGCCGCCGGGCCGCTGAAGCCTGAGGCGAGCCATGTCCGAGGGCGACCTTACGATCCATGTCTGCACGGCCTGCCGCCGCGCCCGCGCCGATCTGCCGGAGGGTTACGACCAGCCGGGACTGGCGCTCGCGGAACGCCTCGCCGCGCAGCTTAAAGCCAAGGGCAGCACGATCCCCGTGCTGCCCGTCGAGTGCCTCTGCGTCTGCAAGCGGCCCTGCACCATCGCGCTCTGCGCCGACGGCAAATGGACCTATCTGATCGGCGACCTCGACACGCAAACCCATCTCGACGAGATCGTCGGCGCGGCGGAGGCCTATGCCGCCAGCGCCAACGGCATCGTTCCCTGGAAAGAGCGGCCGCAGTCCTTCCGCAAGGGCGTGGTCGCGCGCGTGCCGCCTTTGCCGGCGCGCCAGCAAGGATGACATCATGAACGCTCCGCAGACCGCAAATCTCGGCAAGACGCCGTGCACGATCATCACCGGCTTCCTCGGCGCCGGTAAGACGACGCTGGTGCGCCACCTCCTCGAGAACGCTGAGGGCAAGAAGCTCGCCGTGCTCGTCAACGAGTTCGGCGACCTCGGCTTCGACGGCGAATTCCTGAAAGGCTGCGGCATCGCCATCTGCAGCGACGAGGACGTGGTCGAGCTGCCGAACGGCTGCATCTGCTGCACCGTCGCCGACGATTTCGTGCCGGCGCTGGAGAAGCTCCTGAACCGGCCGAACCCGCCCGAGCACATCCTGATCGAGACCTCCGGCCTCGCCCTGCCGAAGCCGCTGGTGCAGGCCTTCAACTGGCCAGCGATCCGTGCCCGAGTCACCGTCGACGGCGTCATCGCCGTGGTCGACGGCCCGGCCGTGGCCGAGGGCCTGTTCGCCGATGATCCCGAGGCGCTCGCCGCGCAGAAGGCGGCCGACGCGTCCGTCGATCACGACAACCCGCTGGAAGAGGTGTTCGAGGACCAGATCCTCTGTGCCGACCTGATCCTGCTGAACAAGAGCGACCTCGTCGACGAGGCCGGCCGGGCGCGGGTCAAGGCCGAGATCGCCGCGCACCTGCCCAAGGCGATCAAGATCGTCGAGACAGCCCATGGCAAGGTCGAGCCGGCGCTGATCGTCGGCCTCGGCGCCGCCGCTGAGAACGACCTCGCCGCCCGCCCCTCGCATCACGGCGAGGGCGAGCACGATCACGACCATGACGATTTCGACTCCGTCGCGGTGCCGCTACCGGCCGGTTTGTCGCCCGAGGAGCTCACGGCGCGCGTCGCCAGGGCTGCCGAGGCCGAGGGCGTGCTGCGTCTCAAGGGCTTCACCGCCGTGCCGGGCAAGCCGATGCGGCTTGTCGTACAAGGCGTCGGCCGGCGCGTCGGCCATCATTTCGACCGGCCGTGGGCGGCAGCTGAGCCGCGCGAGGGGCGCCTCACAGTGATCGGCCTCAAGGGCTTCGATCTGAAGGCCGTGGAAGCGGCCCTCGCGGGGGCGTAACATCAACCGATGCACCTGCTCCCGACCAGCGAGATCAGGCTCGACGACGGCGAGGACGCTGTCGATCTCGCCCTGTCGCCGGGAGATGTGCTCGTCCTGTCCTTCACCGACAGCGACCTTTCGGCGCTGGCGGTGGCGGCACGTACTTATGTGGAGCCGTTGTCGTCATGGTCGGGCTTGCCCCGACCATCCACGTCTTCGCTGCTCGAAGACCATGTCCAAGACGTGGATGCTCGCCACAAGGGCGAGCATGACGGGCAGAGCCTCACTGTCCGCCTCGCTCCGCTCCGGCGGCTGAAACACCCGCTCTCGGTCGATTTCCTGATCGAGAAGACGGCGGCGCAATGCCGCTTCCTGTTGGTGCGCTGCCTCGGCGGGCTCGACTACTGGCGCTACGGCATCGAGCAACTCGGCATCGCCTGCCGCGCGCGCGGCATTCCGCTCGCGATCCTGCCCGGTGACGAGCGCGACGATCCAAGATTGGGCGAGCATGCGACCGTGCCGCCCGGGTTCGCCGCCGAGCTGCTGGCCTATTTCCAGGCCGGCGGCGGCGCGGAGAACATGCGGCGGCTGCTGCGGCGGATCGACGACTATCTGGAGGGGCCTCGCGACGCTGCCGATCGCGCTCCGCTTCCGTTGCCGCCATTCTTCGCACTGGGCGGAGGCGGTATGCCTCTGCCTTGGCGGGACGCACTCGCCGCCCTGCCGGCAAACATCCCGCTGGTCCCGATCCTGCTCTATCGCTCCAGCGTCGCGGCGGGCGATACGGCCATGGGCGAGGCACTGACGGCCACCCTCACCTCACGTGGCCTCGCGGCGCTGCCACTCGCGTTTACCAGCCTGAAGGACCCGGCCGTCACGGCGGAACTCGCGGCGCTGATCGCGACGCGCAAACCCGCGCTGATCCTCACCACCACCGCCTTCTCGGCACGCGAGAGCGCGGATTTCGTGCTCGACGCCGCCGATTGCCCGATCCTGCAGGCCATGCCCGTCGGCAGCCCCCGCGAGGCCTGGGAGGCTTCGCCGCGCGGCCTTTCGGCTGCTGATCTCGCCATGCAGGTGGCACTGCCGGAATTCGACGGACGCATCGGCGCCATCCCGGTGGCCTTCAAGGCGGAAGCGAGCGACCCGGCGACCGGGCTCAGCATCCGCCGGCTCGTGCCCGACCGCGACGGCATCTCTGCGCTTGCCGATTTGACGGAGGGCTGGATCGCGCTGGCCCGGAAACCCGCGGCCAAGCGAAAGCTGGCGCTGGTGATGTCGGACTACCCCGCGCGCGGCGGCCGGGCCGGCTTCGCCGTCGGGCTCGACACGCCGGCGAGCGTGCTGGCGATCCGGGAACTGCTTGCGGGGGTGGGATACCCCGTCGATCTCCCCTCCCCGGTCATCCCGGGCGACCGGAGGGAGACCCGGGATCCATGCCTGAGCGTCTCCGATGAAGGTTCAGGCATGGATCCCGGATCCGTGCCGCTGACGCGGCTTGTCCGGGATGACGGCTGGTGGGGAGACGAAGGCGCAGGCCTCATGGCCGCACTGACTGTCGGGCCAACCAATCTCTCCATGCCGCTCGCAGCCTATCGCGACTGGCTCGCCACCATTCCCGCCGCAGCCCGCGAGTCCCTTCTTGCCAGCCACGGTGCGCCCGAAGCCGATCGCACCTGCAGCGAGGGCGCCTTCCGCTTCCGCACCGTGCGCTATGGCCGGCTCACCGTGGCCCTGCAGCCTCCACGCGATGCCACGCCCGACCGCAAGGCACGCTACCACGACCCCGACGCCCCACCCGGCCATGGCTATCTCGCCTTCTATCTGGCGCTGCGGAAGAGCGAAGCCGTCGATGCGCTGATCCATCTGGGCACGCACGGCACCATGGAATGGCTGCCGGGCAAGGCGGTGGCGCTCTCGGCCGGCTGCTGGCCGCGCCTCGCGGCCGGCGCGCTGCCGGTGATCTACCCCTATGTCGTCGACGATCCCGGCGAGGCGGCGCCGGCCAAGCGGCGGCTCTCGGCGGTGACGCTCGGCCATCTGCCGCCTCCCTTGGCCGAAGCGGATGCCGCCGGCGAGACTGCTTTGCTGCGCGACCTCGTCGAGGAGTTCTCGCAGGCGCAGGTGCTCGATCCGCGCCGCGCCGACATCGTCGCTGCCGAAATCCGCTCGCGCGCCGAGACGAGCGGGCTCGCCGCCTCCTGCGGCGTCGCTGCCGATACCGAGATGAACGAGGCGCTGACGCGGCTCGACGCCCATCTCTGCGATATCGCCGAACTGCCTTTCCGCGACGGGCTGCATATCTTCGGCCGGTCTGCGATCGACCCCGCTTCCGCCCGCAACGAACGCGAGAACCTGCTCGCCGCTCTCGATGGCCGGTTCGTCCCGCCCGGCCCCGCAGGCTCGCCGCATCGCGGCCGACCCGACGTATTGCCGACCGGGCGCAACCTCTCGACGCTCGATCCCCGCGCAATCCCGACGCGCGCTGCCGCCAGGCTCGGGAAGCTCGCGGCACAGGCGGTGGTATCGCGGCACCTGCAGGAACACGGCGACTATCCCAGACGGATCGTGATGGACCTCTGGGCCTCCCCCACCCTGCGCTCGGGCGGCGAGGATATCGCCCATGCACTCGCGCTGATGGGCGTCGAACCGCTCTGGGACAATGCCTCCACCCGTGTCACGGGCTTTACGATCATCCCGCAGCCAAAGCTCACCTATCCGCGGCTCGACGTTACCGAGCGCATCTCCGGCACCTTCCGCGACACGTTTCCCGGCCAGGTCGCGTTGATCGACCAGGCGGCACGGGCGGTCGCGGCGCTGGACGAGCCGGACGAGTGGAACGAGCCCGCCGCCGCCCGTCGCCGCGGCGAGCATGGCGCGCGCATTTTCGGTGCAGCGCCCGGCCGCTATGGCGCCGCTATGGCCGACCGGGCGCTGGACGGCGACTGGACGCGGCGCGACGAGTTGGGCGCAGCCTATCTCGCCGCTTCCGACCACGCCTACAGCGGGCCGGAAGGTACGGGCACGGCCGATGCCGGCTTTGCCGACCGCATCCGCACTTCCCATGCCTTCATCCATGTCAGCGACACGGCCGGGCGCGACATTCTCGAAGCAACCAGCGCCGCCGATGTGATCGGCGGACTCGCGGCAGCAGCGAAGGCGCTCGGCGCCGATCCCGCCCTCTACAGCCTCGACAGCTCGAATCCGGAAGCGCCGAAGGCGCGCACGCTGGCCGAGGACATCGCCCGCATCGTCCATGGCCGGCTGGCGCATCCGCGCTGGATCGCCTCCCAGCTCGCCCATGGCTGGCGCGGCGCGGCGGAACTGGCGGAAGCGGTCGATACGCTCTTCGTCTTCGCGGCGAGCACGGATGCGGTTGCCGACGGGCTGTTCGATGCCGTGTTCCAGGCTTATTGCGCCGACCCGCAGATCTGGGCGGCGCTGGAAGCCGCCAATGCCCCGGCCGCCGCCTCGATCCGTTCGCGGCTGGCGGAGGCCGCGCGGCGCGGGCTCTGGAGCAGCCGGCGCAATTCGGTCGGCGCCTTCCTGGCGCGGGAGGCGGCGGAATGAGCGCGCCGACCAAGGAAGCGCTGCGGCGCGGCTGGTGTCCGAGCACGCTGAAGCCGATGGAGACCGGCGATGGCTGGCTGGTGCGCCTGCATCCACCGGGCGCGAAGCTGACTCCAGCGCAATTGCGGAGGATCGCGGCCCTGGCCGCCGGGCATGGCAACGGGCTGATCGAAATCTCCGCCCGTGGCAATCTGCAGATTCGCGGCGTGACGGCCGAAAGCCATCCAGCTCTGGTCGAGCGCCTCCTGGCGGAGCGCCTCGTCGACGAACATGCCGGCGACGGGCCGCAACGGCTGACATTGATCTCGCCGCTCGCCGGCTTCAACGAGGCCGTCATGCTCGGGCCTGACCCGAACATCTCTTCGACGATATTCTCGGGTCGGCGCGGCGCGCCGCCCGAGAATGACGGGAAGGGCTTGCTCGACGCCGTGGCGTTGTCCGCGGCCGTCGAGGAGCGGGCGCGAAACATCCCTGGCCTGCCGGCCAAGCTCAGCGTCGTCGTCGACGATGGCGGGCCGCAGGCACTCGACAGCTTCCCCGGCGACATCCGGCTCGTCGGTATCGGCGCCGGGCGCGCCGCCTTGAGTCTTGCGGATCATCTCTGGCGGGGCCCTATCCCCGAAGCGGAGGCCGCCGCAGCGGTCGAAGCCGTCCTGCGCGGTTTCGCGATCCTACGCAGCGCTGATCCCGAGTGCATCCGCCGCCTGCGCGATCTGCCGCCCGAAGCGTTGGCCGAGCTGAGCCTGCTGCCCGAAATACCCGCCCCCGCGCCACGCCCTGCTCCTCGGCGCGCCGGGCTGTTCGCTCTGGGCGAGGACCGGCTCGCGGTGCTCATCGGCCTTCCCTTCGGCCGGTGCGACACAGCCATCCTCGACAAGCTCGGCGCCGGTATCGAGGCAAGCGCAGCCGACATCCGGCTCTCGCCATGGCGAGGGCTCGCCTTCCGCAATCTTCGCCGTGCCGAGGCCGACAAGCTGATGGCGCTGGCGAACGGCCTCGGCCTGATCACACGCGACGACGATCCGCGCCTTTCCGTGCAAGCCTGTGCCGGCAGCCCCGCCTGCTCCCGCGCCGAGGCCCCGACCATGGCGGACGCGGCCAGGCTCGCCGGGGCTGCCGCCGATCTGCTCACGCAGGGCGTGACGCTGCACGTTTCCGGCTGCGTCAAAGCCTGCGCTCACCCTGCGGAATCCGACCTCACGCTGGTCGGGCGCGAGGGGCGCTACGACGCCGTGTTCGGCGGCACGACGCGGGACAAGCCGGTCGCGACGCTTGACCTTTCGACGCTCCTGGCGCGATTGCAGCCCGGACAGGAGATTCACGCACAGCTGGCCAAGGCCGTGCGTTCAACAGGACCGCGCGGTTGAACAAGGCATACGATTATATTCAGGACGGGGCGGCGATCTATGAGCGCTCCTTCGCGATCATCCGCGCGGAAGCCGATCTCGCCCGCTTCAGCGGCGCGGCCGAGCGCGTCGTGGTGCGGATGATCCATGCCTGCGGCATGACCGACCTGCCTGATGACGTCGAGATGTCCGCCGGTTTCGCGGACGCCGCGCAGGCTGCGCTCAAGAGCGGCGCACCGATCCTCTGCGATGCCAAGATGGTCGCCAACGGCGTGACGCGCGCGCGCCTGCCGGCCGGCAACGAGGTCATCTGCACGCTCGACGACCCGCAGGTCCCAGCGCTCGCAACCGAGATGGGCACGACGCGTTCCGCCGCCGCGATGGAACTCTGGAAGCCCAGGCTCGCAGGCTCCGTCGTCGTCATCGGCAACGCCCCGACCTCGCTGTTCCGGCTGCTCGAAATGCTCGATGCCGGCGCGCCGAAGCCTGCCGCCGTGATCGGCATCCCCGTCGGCTTCGTCGGCGCGGCGGAATCGAAGGAAGCGCTGGCCCGAGACGGGCGCGTCCCCTGCGTCGTCGTACATGGGCGACGTGGCGGCTCAGCCATGGCGGCAGCCGCCGTCAATGCGCTGGCGCAGGACAAGGAATAAGCGGGTGAGCGGGACAACCAAGACCCTGCTCTACGGCGTCGGCCTCGGACCGGGCGCACCGGATCTGATGACGGTGCGCGCCCGCGAGATCATCCTGTCGGCGGACCGGCTGGTGCATTTCTGCAAGCGCGGTCGGCGCGGCAATGCCCGCAGCACCGCCGACGCCATCATCGCGCCCGATCCGGCCCGCGAGATCGAGCTCGCCTTCCCCGTCACGACCGAGGCCAATGTCGGCGAGCCCGACTATGACGGGCCGATCGCGGCCTTCTACGAGGAGGCTGCCGAACGTCTGGCGGCGGAGCTGCAGGCCGGGCGGACGCTCGCCGTGCTCTGCGACGGCGACCCGTTCTTCTACGGCTCCTTCATGCATCTGTGGCGGCGGCTCTCCCAGCGCTTCCCGACCGAAATCGTGCCCGGTGTGACCGGCATGACCGGCGCCTGGGGCGAAGCCGGCGCGCCGATCACCTGGGGCGACGATGTGATGACCGTGCTGCCCGGCACGCTGCCGGAGGCGGAGCTGGCACGGCGGCTGGCCGATACCGACGCCGCCGTGATCATGAAGCTCGGCCGCAACCTGCCGAAGGTGCGCCGCGCGCTGATGGCCGCCGGGCTTGAGGGCCGCGCGATCTATGTCGAGCGGGCGACGATGGCGCGGCAGGTGGTGGCGCGCCTCGCCGACAAGGCCGACGACGAGGCGCCCTATTTCGCGATGGTGCTGGTGCCCGGCGAGGGGCGGCGGCTGTGACGGGCTCGCTCACCATCGTCGGGCTCGGTCCCGGCACGGCGGAGTGGATCACTCCCGCCGCTCAGGCCGCGCTCGATGCCGCGAGCGACCTCGTGGGCTACGGCCCCTATGTCGACCGCATAGTTGATCGGGAAGGACGGACCAAGCACGCGTCGGACAACCGCGTCGAGGTCGAGCGAGCGGCGCACGCGCTGAGGCTGGCGGCCGAGGGGCGCAAGGTCGCAGTCGTCTCGGGCGGTGACCCCGGTGTGTTCGCCATGGCTGCGGCAGTATTCGAGGCGCTGGAAGCCGGGCCTTCGGAGTGGCTGGTCATCCCGATCACGGTCGAACCCGGCATCACCGCGATGCTGGCGGCTGCAGCACGGGCCGGCGCCCCGCTCGGCGGCGATTTCTGCGCGATCTCGCTCTCGGACAACCTCAAGCCGTGGGATGTCGTGACCACCCGCCTCGAAGCGGCCCTCGCCGCCGATTTCGTGATCTGCCTGTACAACCCGATCTCGAAAGCGCGGCCCTGGCAGCTCGGCGCGGCGCTGGAACTGGCGGCAACGCAGCGCGACGCGGCAACGCCCGTGCTCTTCGCCCGCGCCGTCGGGCGCCCGGATGAGAATTTGCGCGTGCTGACGCTGGCCGAGGCCGTCGCGGCCGCAGGCACGGCCGACATGGCGACGCTGGTGATGATCGGAGCTTCCAGCACGCGGCTGATCGCACGGGCGGGCGCGGCACCTTACGTCTATACGCCGCGTTCGGTGACGAAGAGCCCCTGTGTCACCAGCCAGGGCAGGACCTGATCGATATGATCGACGGTCTCGACATCGGGCTTAGGCGGCCGCTCCACCATGATCACCGGCAGGGAGAGCCGGCGCGCCGCCACGAGCTTGCCGATCGTCGCCGATCCGCCCGAGTTCTTGCTGACCAGGACCTCGACGCCCTCGCGGCGCATCAGGTCCTCCTCGTCGTCGGTGTCAAAGGGGCCGCGCTGCTGGATGACGTCGACATGCGGTACCGGCAGCCGATCGCCGATCGGCTCGATGGCGCGCACGAGATAGCGATGCTGCGGGGCATCAGCGAAAGCCGGCAGTTCGAGCCGGCCGACCGTGAGGAAGACGCGCCGCGGCTCATCGCCCAATGCCTGCACGGCGGCATCGATGTCCGGCACGGATTTCCAGCGATCGCCGTCGCGCGGCTTCCAGGAGTCGCGGCGAATGGCGAGCAGCGGCACGCCTTCGGCCTTGCAGGCATGCTCGGCGTTGAAGGGCATCACCGCGGCGAAGGGGTGGGTGGCGTCGACGACGGCGACGATGCCCTCATCGACCAGATAGCGCCTCAGGCCCTCGATGCCGCCGAATCCGCCGACGCGCACCGGCAGGTTGGTCGGGCGGGGATCGACGGTGCGGCCCGCCAGCGAGATAATGGCACGGATATCGGGAGCCTGATCAGCAAGAAGCTGATCGAGTGCTGCAGCTTCGCTCGTTCCGCCAAGGATGAGGACGGTCATGTCGACAGTTTTGCGTGAATCGGATGTTCTGTCGAGCGGCGAGGCGCCCGCGCCCTGGCTCTCGCTGATCGGCCTCGGCGAAGACGGTTCCGCCGGCCTCTGCCGCGACGCGCTGGTGGCACTGAACGAGGCCGAGATCGTCTTCGGCGGCGAGCGGCATATCGCGCTGGTCGGCTCGGTGCCGGGCGAGCTCAGGCCCTGGCCGCAGCCCTTCCGCAACGCGCTGCCGCAGATCCTCAAGGAGCGCGGCCGCAAGGTCTGCGTGCTCGCGACCAGCGACCCGTTCCATTACGGCATCGGCAACAGCCTGAGCCGCGCGATCCCCGCCGAGGAGATGCGGATCATCCCGCAGCTCTCGTCCTTCTCGATGGCCTGCACGCGGATGCGCTGGCCGCAGGAGGAATGCGCGCTGGTTTCGCTGCACGGCCGCACGCTCTACCGCATCGTCCCGCATCTCCAGCCCGATGCCCGAATCCTTGCCCTCTCCTGGGATGAGAGCACGCCGCGCGCCGTTGCGGAACTCATGACCGCACGCGGCCTCGGCGCGAGCCGCATCGTCGTGATGGAATCGCTCGGCGGGCCGCAGGAGCGCATCCGCGAGGCCCGCGCCGACGCCTTCGCCCTCGACGATGTCGTGCCGCTCAACCTGATCGCGGTCGAGGTTGCCGCGACACACGACTCGCGCATCCTGCCGCTGACGCCCGGGCTCGACGAGGAGTGGTTCGCCCATGACGGGCAGATCACCAAATCGGAGATCCGCGCCATCACCCTCTCGGCGCTGGCACCACGAGCCGGCGAGCTGCTCTGGGACGTCGGCGCCGGCTCCGGCTCGGTCGCCGTCGAATGGTGCCAGCGCCATGTCCGCAACCGGGCGATCGCGTTCGAGGCGCGGGCTGACCGGGCCGAGCGGATCGCGCGCAACAAGCTCGAACTCGGCGGGCTCGACGTAACTGTCGCTGGTGCAGCGCCCGAGGGCTTCGTCGGGCGCGAGGCGCCGGACGCCGTCTTCATCGGCGGAGGGCTGACCGAGGAGGGGCTGTTCGACGCCGCCTGGGCGGCTCTGAAGCCCGGCGGTCGCCTCGTCGCCAATGTCGTCACCATCGAGGGCGAGGCGAAGCTCGCGGCGCTCCACGCCGAACATGGCGGCTCGCTGCGCCGCATCTCGATCGACCGGCTCGCACCCGTCGGCGGCAAGCATGGCTGGCGCCCGGCGATGCCGGTGACGCAATGGCGGGTCGAGAAGCCTTGAGCGCCGGCCGCCTCGTCGCCGGCATCGGCATCCGGCCCGGCACCGAGGCCGCCGACATCCTCGCCTGCCTCGACGAGGCGCTGGCGATCGCGGGGCTCAGCGGCACCGCGACACCGCGCTTCGCCACGCTCGCGAGCCGAGCCGCGGAAGCCGGCATGGTCGCGGCCGCGGCCGACCGCACGGCCGAGCTCGTCGCCATCCCCGACGAGGCGCTGAAAGGCTTCGAGGCCGCCTGCGCGACGCGTTCGACCCGGATCGCCTCGCTCTACGGCGTCGGCTCGGTGGCGGAGGCTGCGGCGCTGGCCGGGGCGGGCCCGGGCGGCCAGCTGGTGCAGCCGCGGATTGCGACCGCGCGCGTCACCTGCGCGCTGGCCAGGAGCGTGTCGTGACCATCCATTTCATCGGCGCCGGCCCCGGCGCGCCCGATCTCATCACGCTGCGCGGGCGCGACCTCATCGCGGCCTGCCCGGTCTGCCTCTACGCGGGATCGCTGATCCCCAAGGTGATGCTCGACTGGTGTCCTCCGGGCGCCCGCATCGTCGACACCGCCCCGCTCGCTCTCGACGCGATCATCGCCGAGATGGAGGCTGCGCATCTCGCCGGGCAGGACGTGGCGCGGCTGCATTCCGGCGATCTCTCGATCTGGAGCGCCTGCGGCGAGCAGATGCGCCGGCTCGACCGGCTCGGCATTCCCTACACGGTGACGCCGGGCGTGCCGGCCTTCGCCGCCGCCGCCGCGGTGCTGAAGCGCGAGCTCACCCTGCCCGGCGTAGCCCAATCGCTGGTACTGACGCGCACTTCCGGCCGCGCCTCGGCCATGCCACCGAAGGAAAAGCTCGCGACATTCGCCGCCTCCGGCGCGACGCTCGCCATCCATCTCTCGATCCACGTCATCGAACAGGTCGTGGCGGAACTGACCCCGTTCTATGGTGCGGGCTGCCCGGCCGCGGTGGTGTTCCGCGCGACATGGCCGGACGAGGCGGTGCTGCAAGGGGCGCTCGCCGACATCGCGGGACAGGTCCGCGCCAGCGAACTCGAACGCACCGCGCTGATCCTGGTGGGGCCGGCGCTCGCGGCCGATGATTTCGGCGAAAGCGCGCTCTATTCGATCGACTACGACCGCCGCTTCCGGCCGCGGGGCGGCCTGTGAGCGCGCGCGGGCTGCTCATCGCCGCGCCGCGCTCCGGCTCGGGCAAGACCACGATCACGCTCGGGCTGCAGCGCGCGCTGACACGCCGCGGGCTGACCGTGCGCGGGTTGAAATGCGGGCCCGATTATATCGACCCCGCCTTCCATGCCGCCGCGACAGGGGCGCCGAGTGCCAATCTCGACAGCTACGCGATGTCGGACAGCCTGCTCGGGCAGATCGCGGGCGAGGCAATGCGGGCGGCCGACATCGTCATCGCCGAAGGCTCGATGGGGCTGTTCGACGCAGTGCCGGGACCGGCAGGCCATACCGGCGCCAGTGCCGACATCGCAGCGCTGACCGGGTGGCCGGTCGTGCTCGTCATCGACGTCTCCGGACAGGCGCAGTCGGCGGCGGCGGTCGCGCTCGGCTGCAAGGTCTACGATCCGCGCATCCGCGTCGCCGGCGTGATCCTCAACAAGGTCGCGAGCGCCCGCCATGAGCGGCTGGTGCGGCAGGGCATGGAGCGGATCGGCCTGCCCGTCCTCGGAGCGCTGCCGCGCGAGGCGAGCCTGATCCTGCCGGAGCGCCATCTCGGGCTGGTCCAGGCCGGCGAGACCGACGACCTGCATGCGCGGCTCGATTCATTGGCCGAGGCCGTCGCGGCTGCAGTCGATCTCGATGCGATTGTCGCAGCGGCCGGCGACGCCACTCTCACGGCCGCAGCCGATGGCAATGCCCCACCGCTGCCCGCACCGGGACGGCGGATCGCGATCGCCCGCGATGCCGCCTTCTCCTTCGTCTATCCGCATGTCGAAGCGGGGTGGCGCGCGGCGGGCGCCGAACTGGTGCCGTTCTCACCACTCAGGGACGAGGCGCCGCCGCAGGATTGCGACGCCTGCTGGCTGCCCGGAGGCTATCCCGAGCTCCATGCCGGCACCATCGCGGCGGCCGGCCGCTTCCTCGCTGGCTTGCGCAGCTTCGCCGGGACCCGGCCCGTGCATGGCGAGTGCGGGGGCTACATGGTTCTCGGGCGCAGCCTGACCGATGCCGACGGCGTCGCTCATGCCATGGCCGGGCTGCTCTCGGTCGAGACCTCCTTCGCCAGGCGCAAGATGAACCTCGGCTATCGCCGGGCCGTCCTGGAGGCGGGCGGACCGCTCGGGCCGGCGGGTTCAGCGCTGACCGGGCATGAGTTCCACTATGCCAGCATCGTCGCGCAGGGAGAGGACCCGCCCTTCGCGGTGGTGACCGATCCGCATGGCTCGGCGCCTGCCCCAGCCGGGAGCCGGCGCGGGCTGGTGACGGGGTCCTTCTTCCATGCCATCGCCACCGCAGGCCTGGCGTGAACGAGCCCCCCGTCTTCGACGAGGCCTTCGCCCGGCAGTTCGAGGAGCTGCTGCGCTGGCGGCGCGATGTCCGGCGGTTCCGGCGCGATCCCGTCCCGGCCGATCTCATCGCACGTCTCATCGCCCAGACGCAGCTCTCGCCCTCCGTCGGGCATTCGCAACCCTGGCGCTGGCTCGCCGTCGAGGAGCCGGCTCAGCGCGAAGCCGCGCAGGCCAGCTTCAGCCGCTGCAATGTCGAGGCGCTGGCGTCCTATGAGGGCGAGCGCGCCGCGCTCTATGCGCGCCTCAAACTCGAAGGCTTGCGCGAGGCTCCGGTGCAGCTCGCCGTGTTCTGCGACCACGGCACCGAGCGCGGCCATGGCCTCGGCCGACGGACCATGCCGGAGATGCTCGACTACTCGGTCGTCGCGGCCATCACGCAGTTCTGGCTGGCGGCGCGCGTTCATGGTCTCGGCGTCGGCTGGGTCTCGATCCTCGAGCCCGCCGAGATCACGGCGGCTCTCGGCGCATCACCCGACTGGAAGCTGATCGCCTATCTCTGCGTGGGCTGGCCGGAACAGGATTGCGACGTGCCGGATCTGGTCAGGGCCGGCTGGGAACAGGGCTGAGGGCTCAGGCACTTCCCCCATCAGACGCCGCCCTGCAGCAGCCGCACGATGTCGCCGCGCAAGGCCATGGCCGCCATACTACAGCAGGAAAAAAGCCGGCCCGAGGGGCCGGCTTTCCGGATGATATAAGCGGGAGACGGTGCCTCAGCGGCGGAAGCCGCCACCGATCACCCCGCCCAGAGCGCCGCCGACGATGCCGCCGAAGATCGCGGCACCCGTGCTGTCCCCGGCATCACTCTCACGCGTCCGGACGCGGCCCTGATAGCCGCTGCTGCTCGTGCCGCGGGCCGGAGTAGCCGAGCCTCCATAGGCCGTGCCGCGCTCGCGGGCGAGATCGCGCCGGTACATCTCCTCGCCCTCGTCGGTGGTCTTGCGGGCACTGCGGCTACCCTGCTGGGCATCGCCGACCTTGCGGGTCTTCTTCTCGGCGGCCGCCTTCTCTTCCTGAGCCAGCACCTGCCGATAGGCGACCTCGCTCTGGGCGCGCAGCGCCGTCGCCTGCATGGCCGTCAGGAAGCCGGTCTCCGGGATGCTGCGCGACTTCTGCCATTCCTGGATCGCCTTGCGCTGGCCCGGCCCGAAGGTGGTGGCGGGCTTGCCGGACTGGAAGCCGGCGACGCCGAGGCGGACCTGCAACTCGCGGCGATCCTTGGGCTGGAGCTTCATCGCCGTCTCGGTCTGCACAGTGCCGACCTCCTTCTTGAGCGCCTCGTCAGTGACGCCGGGAGGCGTTTCCGTGGCGCTCGCAGCGGGCTTCGCCGCTTCAAGGCTGGCAAGGCGATTGCGCGCGAAGGTGGCGAACTGGCCGGACGGGAAGGCTTCGAGATAAGCGCGATAGTCGGCTAGGGAATTGCCGCGCTCGGCGACCTCCCATGTCTTCACGTCGAGCTGGGCACGGTCCAGCGAGGGCGCAGCCGGCATGGCCGGAACCGGCACGGCCGCGTCGATGGTCTTGGTCGCGGCAGCCGAGGCATCGACCGAGGCGAGCTTCAGCGTCGGGTTCATCTTGAACTCGCCGATGATCGACGAATTCGTCCAGGGCTTCTGCTTCTTGCCCGTCGTTTCCCAGACATCGGCGCGCACGCGGTCCATCACCGTGGTGATGGAGACCTCGGGCGTCTCGATATGCTTGAGCAGGGCGGAGGTGAACGGGCTGTTGCCGTCACGCTCGCCATCGAGCGCGGTCGCGCGCGGATCGGTGGCGAAGGCGATCAGGATGCCGGAGGCCGACTGGGTCTCGATCGCGGTGAGGCCGCGCGTGACGGCACGGGACTTCGCGGCGAGCTGGGCCGCGAAGGGGTTGTCGCGGCAGGCATCGAGGATGACGATGTTGACGCGCTCGTCGCGCTGCATCTGTCGCAGGACCAGCTGCACGTTGACGGCCTTGAAGTCGAGATCCGCCTCAGAACGCAGCGAGGCGTCGACCGGGATGAGATAATTCTCGTCGCCGACGGCGATGCCATGGCCGGCATAGTAGACGAGGCCGGCCTTGGCGCCGTCGAGCTTCTGCGCGAATTCGCGCACGATGCCCGTCATCTCGTCCATCTTGAGGTCGTAGCCTTCGACGACGTCGAAGCCGAGGCGCTTCAACGCGGCCGAGATGCCCTTGGCGTCCCGCTGCGGGTTGGCGAGCGGCGGCACCGCCGTATAGGCGCTGTTGCCGATCACCAGCGCAACGCGCCGCTCCGGCGCGGCGGCGAAGCCGGGCGAAGACAGCACAACGGCCCAGAGCACCAACGCAAGGACCGAAGCCATGCGGGCTTGGAACACCGAAACCAGAGACGCGAAGCTCACGACAACCTCCTCCGAATTCAGCGGCACATACCTTCTGGCCGCGAAGCTCCCGACAGGGGACACCACACGATTGGTCGACGGACAACAATAGTGAAAGCCAACGGGCATTTTTACCGCAACACTTCCCGACGGTAAACCAGAATACCCCTTGGTCGCGCCCACCTTGTCCCAGGTTCAAATGGATTTTTCGGATTCGCGTCCGAAGCAGGCAACATCGCGCGACGCGGCCGGGCGCGACATCCTTCATTTGCAGGACATCTTCAGAATAAGACCAAAGTATATGAACCTGCTTCCGCGAGCCGCTCAGCGAACGTTGACTTATGTTCCCGACGCGGTGCAGCATGCCATGCAAGGGGAACCGCACAAGCAAGAAAGACTAAGCTGATGAAGGCTGGCAGTCGGCATGTCTGAGGACAATATTCTTTCGACCTCAGGTCTAACCAAAGAATTTGCCGGCTTTACAGCTGTGAACGGCGTCAACCTCAATGTCCGGCGCGGCTCGATTCACGCTTTGATCGGCCCCAATGGCGCCGGCAAAACGACCTGCTTCAACCTGCTGACCAAGTTTCTCCCGCCGACCCGCGGAACGATCACGTATAACGGCCGGGACATCACGCGCGAGAAGCCGGCCGAGATCGCGCGGCTCGGGCTGGTGCGCTCCTTCCAGATCTCCGCCGTGTTCCCGCAGCTGTCGGTGCTGACCAATGTCCGCATCGCCCTGCAGCGCAAGCGCGGAGATTCCTTCGATTTCTGGCGTTCGGAGCGCACGCTGAAGAGCCTGGACGACGAAGCGAGGAGCCTCGTCGACGCGGTGGGCCTGACGCCCTTTCTGTCACTGACCGCCGGCGAGCTCTCCTACGGCCGCAAGCGCGCGCTGGAGATCGCGACGACGCTGGCGCTCGACCCCGAAATGCTGCTGCTCGACGAGCCTATGGCCGGCATGGGCCGCGAGGATGTCGATCGCATCGCTGCGCTGATCCGCAAGATCTCGCAGAACCGAACCATCCTGATGGTCGAGCACAACCTCTCGGTTGTCGCCTCGCTGTCGGACCGCATCACCGTGCTGGCGCGCGGGCAGGTCCTGGCGGAGGGCGATTACGCCACCGTCTCGAAGGACCCGCGCGTGGTCGAGGCCTATATCGGTTCGGGAGGCGGCCATGGCCATCACTGAGGCTGTGAAAGCTCCCATGGCCGCTTCCGGCAGCGCGCCGCTGCTGAAGGTGCGCGGGCTCGAGGCCTGGTACGGGGAATCACATGTGCTGCACGGCATCGATCTCGACGTCGCGCCCGGCGAGGTCGTAACGCTGCTCGGGCGCAACGGCGCCGGCAAGACCACGACGCTGAAGTCGATCATGGGCGTGATCGGCAAGCGCAAGGGCTCGGTCGTGCTGGAGGGCAAGGAGACGATCGGGCTGCCATCGCGCGCGATCGCCCGGCTCGGCATCGGCTTCGTGCCGGAAGAGCGCGGCATCTACGCCTCGCTCTCGGTCGAGGAGAACCTGATGCTGCCGCCGCAGGTCCGGCCCGGCGGGCTTTCCCTCGACGCCATCTTCACGCTCTTCCCCAACATCAAGGAGCGGCTGAAGAGCCAGGGCACCAAGCTCTCCGGCGGCGAGCAGCAGATGCTGGCGATCGGGCGCATCCTGCGGACCGGCGCGCATCTGCTCCTGCTCGACGAACCCACCGAAGGCCTTGCGCCGGTGATCATCGAGCAAATCGGCCGCACCATCGCAAAACTGAAGCAGGAGGGCTTCACCATCATTCTGGTGGAGCAGAACTTCCGCTTCGCGCAGACCGTGGCGGACCGGCATTATGTCGTCGAGCAGGGCAAGGTCATCGACATGATCCCCAATTCCGAGCTCGACGCCAATATCGACAAGCTGCACCGCTATCTCGGGGTTTGACGGGCTTCGCCCGGATGCCGGCATTGCGCGGCCAAGAACACGGCGAAATGCCGACAACCACAGCAGGGAGAACAATGATGAAGCTGAAGACGATTCTTGCAACGACCGCGCTCGCCGCCCTGATGGCGAGCCCGGCGCTAGCCCAGCAAATCTCCGTCAAGGCCGGCGTGCTGAACGACCGCTCCGGCCTCTATGCCGACCTCGCCGGCGAAGGCTCGGTCGTCGCCGCGCGCATGGCGGTCGAGGACTTCAAGGCGGCCGACAAGGGTATCAAGGTCGAGATCGTCTCGGCCGACCACCAGAACAAGCCGGATGTCGGCTCGACCATCGCCCGGCAATGGTACGACCAGGACGGCGTCGACCTCATCCTCGACGTACCGACCTCGTCGGTGGCGCTGGCTGTCAGCCAGATCACCAAGGAAAAGAACAAGGTCAACATCAACTCCGGCGCCGGCAGTTCCGACCTGACCGGCAAGGCCTGCAACGCCAACACGATCCACTGGACTTACGACACCTATGCCCTGGCTCAGGGCACCGGCGGCGCCATGGTGAAGGCCGGCGGCGACACCTGGTTCTTCCTGACCGCGGACTACGCCTTCGGCCATGCGCTGGAGCGCGACGCGACCGCGACCATCACGAAGGCCGGCGGCAAGGTGGTGGGCTCGGTGAAGACGCCGTTCCCGGGCACCGATTTCTCGTCCTTCCTGCTGCAGGCGCAGGCCTCCAAGGCCAAGGTGATCGGCCTGGCGAATGCCGGCAGCGACACCACCAACGCGATCAAGCAGGCGGGCGAGTTCGGCATCGTCGCCGGCGGGCAGAAGCTCGCGGGCCTGCTCGTCTTCATCAGCGACGTCAACGCTCTCGGCCTGCAGGCGGCGCAGGGCCTGGTCCTGACCGAATCCTTCTACTGGGATCGCGACGACCAGACCCGCGCCTGGTCGGAACGCTTCGCCAAGCTCAACGGCGGCAAGAAGCCGACCATGGTGCAGGCCGGCGTCTATTCCGGGCTGCTGCATTACCTCAAAGCGGTCGAGGCGACGAAGAGCAAGGACAGCGCCACCGTCATGGCCAAGATGAAGGAGATGCCGACGGACGATCCGCTCTTCGGCAAGGGCACGATCCGTCCGAACGGGCGCAAGATGCACGACATGTATCTCTACGAGGTCAAGAAGCCGTCCGAGTCGAAGGGCCCGTGGGACTACTACAAGCAGATCGCGGTTCTGCCGGCGGAGCAGGCCTTCCAGCCGCTGGCCGAGAGCGAGTGCCCGCTCGTCAAGAAGTGAGTTGCTGAAGCCCGGCTCGGCCGGGTTTCAAACCCTCCGGCGTCATTCCGGACCGGCCGCGAAGCGTGCCGATCCGGAATCCATCATAGAGCCGTTGCGCCTTTCGATGGATTCCGGGTCTCCGCTTCGCTCCGCCCGGAATGACGACGGGGTTCCATGAAGACCTTCCGACGTCCAGATGATCTGAGTCCCGCATGTTCGAACTTCTTGGCGTCCCGCCCCAGGCGCTGTTCGGCCAGGTCCTTCTCGGCCTGATCAACGGCTCGTTCTACGCGATCCTCAGCCTCGGGCTGGCGGTGATCTTCGGGCTCTTGAACATCATCAACTTCACCCATGGCGCCCAGTACATGATGGGCGCCTTCGTCGCCTGGATGTGCCTGAACTATCTCGGCATCAACTACTGGGCGGCGTTGCTGCTGGCGCCGATCATCGTCGGTGCGACCGGCATCGCGATCGAGCGACTGCTGCTCAAGCGCATCGCCCATCTCGACCATCTCTACGGGCTGCTGCTCACCTTCGGGCTGGCGCTGATCATCCAGGGCGTGTTCCGCAACTACTACGGCTCCTCGGGCCTGCCCTATGCCATCCCCCCGCAACTCGCCGGCGGCCAGAATCTGGGCTTCATGTTCCTGCCGAATTACCGCGCCTGGGTGATCTTCGCCTCGCTCGTGGTCTGCCTCGGCACCTGGTTCCTGATCGAGAAGACCAAGCTCGGCGCCTATCTGCGCGCCGCCACGGAGAATCCGACCCTGACCCAGGCCTTCGGCATCAATGTGCCGCTGCTGGTGACGCTGACCTACGGCTTCGGCGTCGCGCTCGCGGCCTTCGCCGGCGTTCTGGCCGCGCCGATCTATTCGGTCAACCCGAACATGGGCGGGGACCTGATCATCGTCGTCTTCGCCGTGGTGGTGATCGGCGGCATGGGCTCGATCATGGGCGCCATCGTCACCGGCTTCTCGCTCGGGCTGGTCGAGGGCCTGACCAAGGTGTTCTACCCGGAAGCGGCCGCGACGGTGATCTTCATCATCATGGTGCTGGTGCTGCTGGTGAAGCCTGCCGGCCTGTTCGGCCGCGCCCACTGACGCAAGCGAGGGACAATCACATGACCGACCTTGCCTCGACCGACACCCCGGCTGCCGCCGTCGTCACCGAGACCGACGACAGCACGGCGCGCCTCCACCGCAACCTTTTCATCGCCATCGCCGCGGTGCTCGTGGTCGCGCCCTTCGTCGTCTATCCCGTCTTCGTGATGAAGGTTTTGTGCTTCGCGCTGTTCGCGCTCGCCTTCAACCTCCTGCTTGGATATGGCGGCCTGCTCTCCTTCGGCCATGCCGCCTATTTCGGCATGGCGAGCTATGTCAGCGCTTACACCGCCAAGAACTGGGGCCTGACGCCGGAGCTCGCGATCCTGCTCGGCACGGCAATCGCGGCCGTGCTCGGCACCGTCTTCGGCGCGCTCGCCATCCGCCGCCAGGGCATCTATTTCGCCATGATCACGCTGGCGCTGGCACAGATGGTGTTCTTCTTCTCGCTGCAGACGCCGCGCTTCACCGGTGGCGAGGACGGCATCCAGGCCGTGCCGCGCGGCACGTTCCTCGGCCTGATCAGCCTCGCCGACGACCGCGTGCTCTACTGGCTGGTGGCGGCGATCTTCATGATGGGCCTGCTGCTGATCTACCGCATCATCCACTCGCCCTTCGGCCAGGTCTGCAAGGCGATCCGCGACAACGAGCCCCGCGCCATCTCGCTCGGCTACCGCGCCAACCAGTACAAGCTGATGGTCTTCGTGCTCTCGGCCACGCTTGCCGGCCTCGCCGGCGCGACCAAGGCCATCGTGTTCCAGCTGGCGTCGCTGACCGACGTCTACTGGTCGATGTCGGGCGAGGTCGTGCTGATGACGCTGGTCGGCGGCCTCGGCACCGTCTTCGGCCCGATCGTCGGCGCGCTCGTCATCGTCGCCATGCAGAACTATCTCGCCACCCTCGGCGCCTGGGTCACCGTCGTCCAGGGTATCGTCTTCGTGGTCTGCGTCCTGCTCTTCCGCGAGGGCATTGTCGGCGTCATCGCCAAGGCGATCAGGAAGCCGCTGTAAGAGGCCGCCTCTAGCGGATCAGCTTCGAGATCGTCCTGAACTGCGGGTGATCGGCCGTCCGCAGCCATTCGAACAGCACCATTTCGGTGGTGACGATCTCGGCGCCATGGCTCGCCATGCGGTTCAGGGCGATCTCGCGCGACTCCGGGGCGCGCGAGCCGATCGCATCGGCAACGACGACCACACGCCGGCGATGATCGAGCAGGCTGAGCACGGTCTGGCCGACGCAGACATGCGCCTCGCAGCCGCAGATCACCAGCTCGCGGTCGCCCGCCAAGGCGTCGAGGAAATCCGGCTCGGCACAGGCGTCGAAGCTCATCTTCGCGACGACCGGCCCAGCCCCCGCCAGCTCGGGCACTGTCGCGCCCAAACCGCGCGGATTCTGCTCCGTCAGGACTGCGGGAATGCCGAGCAGGCGCGCGGCCTCGACGAGCCGGCCCGCATTGAGCAGCACCCTGTCGCCGGCATGGATCGCCGGCATCAACCGCGCCTGGAAGTCGATAACGACCAGCATCGCATTCTCGGCGGCCAGCAGCGCCATCGCAAACCTCCTCACGCTGTTTCCTGGTTGCCCGTCATAGCGCGCCTTGGCACTGTCGGCGTCAACCCGGCCTGCCAGCAGCCGCCGGGTGCAGCCGCTTGACTCGCTCCGGCGCGCCCCACATGCAATCGGCATGAACGAGGATGCCGGCGTTCCCTTCGCGACCACGCTGCATGTGCGCGACCATTGCCTGTGCCTGCATGTACAGCGCGCGGCGCGCACCCTGGCGCGCCGCTTCGACGAGGCGCTCCGGCCTGTCGGGCTGACGAACGGCCAGTTCTCGCTGCTGATGGCGCTCAATCGTCCGGCCCCGCCATCGCTCAGGCCAGTCGCCGACCTTCTCGCCATGGACCGCACGACGCTGACGGCGGCGCTGAAACCGCTCGAACGGCGCAGCCTCATCCGGGTCGCCGCCGACCCCGCCGACCGTCGCAGCAAGCTTCTGTCCCTGACGCCAGAAGGACGCGCCCTGCTCGCCGCGGCCGTACCGATCTGGCAGAGCACCCATGCCGCTATCGAGGCGGCGTTGCCCGGGGATGCGCCTGAGACGTTGCGCGCCGCCCTGCGCGAGCTGGCCTGACGAAGCGCGCAGCAACCGCTCCGCCCTCATCGCAGGGCCGCCCCGACAACACGCGGCTGGCGCATGGCACAAGCCGGCACTAAGTTCTGTCATTCCGAAAATGCAGGTTCAAACACGGTTTCCATGGACAAGCGGCTCGACGCACCGGCCCAGGCCGCATCGCTGACCCCTGCCGATATCCGCTCGATCCTGATCGGCGTCATGCTGGCGCTGTTCCTGGCGGCGCTCGACCAGACGATCGTCGCGACCGCGCTGCCGACGATCGGCCGCGAGCTCAACGACGTCACGCATCTGTCCTGGGTCGTCACAATCTACCTGCTGGCTTCGACTGCCGTGACGCCGCTCTACGGCAAGCTCGCCGATATCCATGGGCGGCGGGTGGTTCTGCTCTCCGGCATCGCTGTCTTCGTCGTCGGGTCGGTGGCCTGCGCGCTTGCGCCGTCGCTCTGGCTGCTGGTGCTGGCACGCTTCATCCAGGGGCTCGGCGGCGGCGGGCTGATCGCGCTCGCCCAGACCATCGTCGCCGACATGGTGCCGCCCAAGGAGCGCGGACGCTATCAGGTCTATTTCGCCAGCGTCTTCATGTCGTCCTCCCTGCTCGGCCCGGTCCTCGGCGGCGTGTTGGCGGAGCAGCTGCACTGGTCGGTGATCTTCTGGATCAATGTCCCGCTCGGGTTCGTGGCCTACTGGATGACGAGCTCGGCGCTGAAGCGCCTGCCGCGCCATGAGCGCCCCCACAGGCTGGACGTGCTCGGCGCCTTGCTGATGACGCTGGGAACCGTGTCGCTGCTGCTGGCGCTTTCCTGGGGCGGCACCGCCTATCCCTGGCGCTCCCTGCCGATCGCCGGGCTGGTCGGCATGTCCCTGGCGCTCTGGGCACTCTTCGCCTGGCGGCTGCGGACCGCGTCCGAGCCGCTCATCCCGCTCGATCTGCTCGGCAACCGTGTCGTGCGGCGCGGCACCGTCGCAGCCGGCTTCGGCATGGGCACCTTCATCGGCCTGACGATCTATCTGCCGCTCTATTTCGAGACGGTGATGGGGATGAGCGCGACCCATTCCGGCCTCGGCCTCCTGCCGCTCACCTGCGGCACCGTGGTCGGCGCGACGAGCTCCGGCCGGGCAATGTCACATGTCACGAACTACAAGCGCGTGCCGCTGGCCGGTCTCTTCGTCGCCCTTGCCGGCACCGCCGTGCTGTCCGCCTTCTCGGGCCAGCTCCCGCTGCTGGCCTTCTCCGCGATCCTCGCGGTCGTCAGCATCGGCTTCGGCACGCTGCTGCCGGTCGCGACCGTCTCGATCCAGAATGCGGTGAGCGCGCATCAGCTCGGCACGGCAACCGCAGTGGCCAATTTCTTCCGCCAGATTGGCGGGGCGCTGATCGTCGCGGTCTTCGGCGCGATCGTGCTCGGCGGCGTCGGCGGCCCCGCAGCGCAGCTTTCGCCCGAAGCGCTGAAGCTCGGCACGGTCGATCGCGAGACGATGGTGACGCTGTTTCGCTATGTCTTCGGCGCAGCGAGCCTCGGTTTCGGCTGCGCCCTGATCTCGCTCGCCCGCATGGAGCAGCGGCCTCTGCGCGGCCGGGCAATCGAAGCGGCCAAGGCCGTCGGCGGCGAGTAGCGCCGCATCGGGGGAACTGACAGCGCAGCTGTGCGTTGCCTTGTGCCTGTCATCCGCACGGGCCAACATGCAGCATCAGCAGCAGGAGTTCCCGCCATGTCCGATCTCGTCGTCATCGTGTATCCGACCGAGGCCCGCGCCGAAGAAATGCGCCAGAAGCTCATCGGCCTGCAGAAGGAATATCTGATCGAGATCGGGGATGCCGCCATTGCGGTCATGCATGAAGACGGCAAGGTGAAGCTGAACCAACTGCTCAACACCACGGCGATGGGTGCGGTCTCTGGTTCGTTCTGGGGCCTGCTGATCGGCGCGATCTTCCTGATGCCGATATTCGGGGCGGCGATCGGCGCGGCCTCCGGCGCGCTCGGCGGCGCCCTCACCGACTACGGCGTCGACGACAAGTTCATGAAGGATCTGTCGAGCAGCCTGCGGCCCGGCAACGCCGCGCTCTTCGTGCTGGTCAAGAAGGTGACCGGCGACAAGGTGCTGGAGGCGATCCGCGGCACCGGCGGCACCGTGCTCAAGACCTCGCTCGACCACACGCAGGAGCAGAAGCTGCGCGACGCGCTCGCCGACGCACATGGCGCGGCGCCAGCGACCGACACGCCGCCCGAGCCTTATCCGCAGGGAACGGGCGCTCCCTCGCCGGTGGGTTGAGGGGTCCTTGCAGCGTCATTCTCAGGCGAAGCCAAACTTCGACCTGAGAATCTCGTCACAAGAAGACACTGGGTTCCGAGATGCTCGGGTCAAGCCCGAGCATGACGCAGGGCGACCGCTGCCTCAATCCCGGAGCAGCTCGTTGATGCCTGTCTTGGAGCGCGTCTGCGCATCGACCGTCTTGACGATGACGGCGCAGGAGAGCGCCGGGCCGGGCGTGCCGTCCGGGAAGGGCTTGCCCGGCAGCGACCCCGGCACGACCACCGAATAGGGCGGCACCTTGCCGACATGGACCTGGCCGGTGGCGCGATCGACGATCTTGGTCGAGGCCGAGATGAAGACGCCCATCGAGAGCACCGAGCCCTCGCCGACGATCACGCCCTCGACGACCTCGGAGCGGGCGCCGATGAAGCAGTTGTCCTCGATGATGGTCGGGTTGGCCTGCAGCGGCTCGAGCACGCCGCCGATGCCGACGCCGCCCGAGAGATGCACGTTCTTGCCGATCTGGGCGCAGGAGCCGACGGTCGCCCAGGTGTCGACCATGGTGCCGCTGTCGACATAGGCGCCGATATTGACGAAGGACGGCATCAGCACGACGCCGGACGCGATGAACGAGCCCTTGCGCGCGGCGGCCGGCGGCACGACGCGAAAGCCGGCGGCGCGGAAGCGGTTCTCGCCCCAGCCCTCGAACTTCGACGGCACCTTGTCCCAGAACACGCCCTCGCCCGGTCCGTTGGCGATGATCATGTTGTCGGTCAGGCGGAAGGAGAGCAGCACGGCTTTCTTCAGCCACTGATGTACGATCCAATCCGCGCCCTGCTTCTCGGCGACGCGGGTCTCGCCGGCATCGAGCATCTCGATCGCCTGCTCGACCGCCTCGCGGACAGCGCCCTTGGTGGAGATGCCGATCTCGGCCCGGTTCTCCCAGGCGGCGTCGATGGTGGCGGCGAGATCGGCGAGGGACATCGGGCAGCTCCAGCGCTTAGAAGGTCGCGGGAGCGATGGCGGATGCGGGCTCGTGCGTCAAGCCGCAGGGCGCCGGCGCAGCAGATAGGTATCCATGATCCAGCCGTGGCGGGCGCGGGCCGCAGCACGCACGCGCACGATCTCGGCGGAGAGTTCGGATAGCGGCCCGGCGAGGAGTATCTCGTCGGGCGTGCCGAGATAGGCGCCCCAGTAGATGTCGAGACGATCAGGATCGAGCCTGGCGAAAGCCTGCTCGCCATCGAGCATGACGACGACGCTGTCCTGATCGGCCGGGAAGCCCGCCGCCAATCGCCGGCCCGTAGTGATCAGGATCGGAGCGCCGATCGTATTGAGGGGGATGCGGTGGCGCGCGGCCAGCACCTGGACGCTGCTGATGCCGGGATAGACCTGCCAGTAGATGGGGAGACCGGAGGCGACGACCCGCTCCATGATGCGCAGGGTGCTGTCGTAGAGCGCCGGGTCGCCCCAGACCAGCAATGCGCCTGTCTGCCCCGCGGCCAACTCCGCCTCGAACAGGGCGCGGTAGCGCTTGGCGATGCGCTCATGCCAATCGTCGACCACTCCGTGATAGTCGTTGCCGGCCTCGCCGCGGCGCGGGATGTCGACGGGAACGGTGCGGTAGTCCGGGCTGCGGATGAAGCGTGCGCAGATGCCTTCGCGCAGGCCCCGCAGCGCCGCCTTCTCCTCGCCCTTGTCGGGGATGAACAGGACGTCGGCGCGGTTCAGCGCCGCGATCGCCTCGATGGTCATGTGGTCGGGATTGCCGGCCCCGATGCCGATGATGAGGATGTTGCGCATGCCGCTCCGCCGATCCACGGCGCCTTAGCATGGCATGTCAGCGGAATGCGAGGTCAGGCCCGGCCGAGAACGGCCATGCTGGCGAGGTCCGGCTGCGAGCCCGGCACCGCGCTCAGCGCCAGCGCCGCCTGAAGCGCCTCCAGATCCGCCTGGAGGCGCGGCCGCCAGCCGCAAGGGCATGGCTGATCGCCGCAATGAGCATCCGCCACCTCTCTGTAGACCGAACCGACCGCCTGCGCCGCCAACTCCATCAGGGTGAGAGGCGGCAACCGAGTATCGTGGAGCGCCGCGCAAAAAGCCGTCAGCACCGCCTGCCGGATTTCGGCCCGGGCGGTTTCCAACGATTCTACGCTCCCCTGATCAGGCCGCACGATCGATGCCCTTCATGGCGGCATGGAGGCGGTTCGGCGGCCCCTGTTCAGGCAATGTGACGACAAGCAGATCGACAAGGCGCTGCATATGCGGCGGCAGTGCCGCATCGGCAGCGAGATCGCCCGGCCCTTTCGCGAGGGCGAGCGCCCGGCGCAGCTCCGGCCGGCTTGCACCCGTGCGAACGATTTCGCGAATGATGATCTCGTCGATGCGGCCGATCGCGGCCGCGACATCGACCTCCGTGACTCCACCCATTCCGGTCCCTCCGTCGGTTGATTCACTGATCGCGAGGGAGAGATAGGCAGACCGGCGATTCGATGCAAGCCTTTGTTATTACTACATAAATAGAACGATTCGAAGGTAACGGGCCACTGTCGCCCGCAAGCGTGACCGGAAAATGACGTCGCCGGCTCAGGGATCGCGGACGATCTCCAGACGGGCACCATGGGTCAGGCCGTCGTCGAGCACGGCGTCGTCCGGGCCGTAGAAGGAGATCGCATACGCGCCCTGGCCCCGGGCGATGAGATGGGCTGCCGGAGCGGCTGCGGCGGAAGCGCGCGGTTCCACCAGCGAGAGGGTCTGACGTTCCAAGCGGAACTGGACGAGGCCGAAGCCGAGTCCGGGAACGCCACCGATCGCCAGCGGCTCGCGGCCGAGCAAGGTCCGGTAGCGGGCTGTCGAGCTCACGAGATCCTGAACCGCTACCGTGACGCCTGCGACGCCGGTGACGCCGTTGCGGTGACGACGTGCCGCACCGGCCGGGACGCGCAGATCGCGCGGCGTGACGTCGGTGACGAGGAAGGGGATATCCGGCTCGGGCGGGCGTGCCGAACGCCAGGCGATGCGTGCGCCATCCGGCTGGAGCCGGCCGCCCTCGATCGGCCCGTCCATGACGATGCCGGCGGCGCGGGCGCGGGCGAGATCGGCCTCGAAATCATCCGGCAGCACGGCGTAGTCGACGAGGCCCGGACCGGCACGGTCCAGCACCTGCCACCAGCGGAAACCCGGCACGGGCCGCGGGAAGGCGATGATCTCGAGATAGGCGCCGTCCTCGAACACGACGAGCGCGTTGCGCGAGCCGCGCGGGTGCTCGCCGCCCGGCAGCACGGTGAAGCCGAGCGCGGCATAGTCCCGTACGGCAGCATCGAGATCGGTGACGGCGATGACGATATGGTCAATCGAAAGCGGCATGGCTGTCGTCCTGCGATGCGGTGATCAAGCGCTTTGCGCGATGGCTTCGATCTTTGCCATGCCGCCGATCTGGGGCGCAAAGCTCGCCCAGACCTTGCGGGCGCCGTCCTGCCAGCCGGCACGGTCCTGGGCCGGCACGGTCCTGCCGCCTTCGGAAGCGGCCTTCGCCATCGAGGCCGCCTCGTCGGCCAGCATCAATTCGTCGAAATAGGCGGTTCCCTCGGCCATGGCTGCCGCCAGCGCCTCACGGTCTGCCGGCGTCAAAGCCTTCCAGAACGGTGCGGCGAACATCACGACCCCGGTCGCCCAGATATGGCCGGTCTCGATCAGGACCGGCACGACCTCATGCAACCTGAAGCCGACATAGGCGGATTTGGTCAGGTCCATGCAGTCGACCACGCCGGTCTTCAGCGCGTTGTAGGTCTCGGGGATCGGGATCGGCGTCGGATAGGCCCCGAAGCCGGACCAGAGCGCGGTATGGAGCGGGCTCTGGATGACGCGGATGCGCTTGCCCTTGACCGACGCCGGCGTCGTCAGCGGCTCCTTGGCCAGCAGATGGCGGGCGCCATAGTTGATGAAGCCCGGCACGACGAAGCCCTGCGCCTCGTAGCGCGCCTTGAGTTCGGCGCCCAGCGGGCCGGCCAGAACCCGGCCGAGATGGTCGCGGTCGCGAAACAGGAAGGGCAGGTCGAGGATCTGGCCCTCCGGCACCCAGCCGGACAAGGACGAAACGGTCGAGAGCGCCGCCTGGATCGAGCCCAAACGCAAGCCCTCGGCGACCTCCTTCTCGCCGCCGAGCGCGGCATTGGGCACGATCCGCAGATCGAAGCGTCCGGGCGCGGTGCGCGCCAGGATCTCGGCGACGCGCCGCCAGATCTTCGTCTCCGGCTTGTCCTCGCCAAGCAGAGAGGCGACGGTGACCGGCCGGCCGGCGGCGAAGGCTCGCCCGCCCTTCAAGATGGCGGGCGCGGCGAGGGAACCGGCGGCGAACTGGCGGCGGGTGATCAGCAAGAGCGTGCCTCCTTCAGCGCATGCCGCGGGATCGCGCGAATCGCGGCCCGCGGCAAGAGGCACACCGCTCAGGCCGGGAAGGCGCCCTCGAAGGCGGTGGCCGAGATCGGATTGCGCTGGCTCGGCGTCTCGCGCGCCTGCAAGGCTTCCGGCAGTTGCGCCTTGTCGCCGGGCTTGCCGATGGCGACGGCCGCCTCGACGCGATAGCCGGTCGGAACCTTCAGCTCCGACAGCGCACGCCCACGATCGAAGCCGACCATGCCATGGGCCTGCCAGCCGAGCCGCACGGCCTGGAGGGCGAGATTGGCCCAGGCAGCGCCGGCATCGAAGGAATGGCTGTAGGACGGCACTTCCTCGGTCTTGCCGGGCAGCGCCATGGTCTCCTTCGAGACGATGACGACGAGAGCCGCCGCATTCTTGGCCCAGGACTGGTTGAACTCGTTGAGCAGGCCGAGCAGCGTCTGCCAATGCGCCGTGCCGCGACGGGCATAGATGAAGCGCCAGGGCTGGGAGTTGTAGGAGGACGGTGCCCAGCGCGCCGCCTCGAACAGCGCCTTCAGCTCGGCCTCCGAGATAATTTCGTCGGTGAAGGCGCGCGGCGACCAACGCTCCAGGAAAAGCGGGTCAATGTCGTGCTCGGCGGAGCGGTTATTGGCAGTGTTGGTCATCGGAAATCCTGACGGCATGAACGAAACCCGGCGCGGAATGCGTCACGGCGGGAGCGCCTGCGGAGGCTCCCGGCAGGATCGGCACGGGCGAACGAGGGGTCAAGGAAAGGAAAAACCTAAAAAAGACCGGATTCGACAATGCGTTGCCTGCCGGATGAAGCCGGCGGAGAATGATGCCGCTTTTGCATGGATTCCGGGGAATGCGGGATCACGCTTGCGTGATATGCAGGACAGACCGGCTTGCGGGATCAGGGCCAGCCGGCGGAGACGAAGATGACCGACACATATGAGATTGCCTCCGGCCGGCTGCGTGCGACGATCCGGGCTGAAGGCGGCGAGCTGATCGCGCTGTCCGATGCGAATGGGCCGCTGCTCTGGCATGGCGGGCCGGAGTGGCCGCGCCACGCGCCCGTGCTCTTCCCGATCGTCGGGCGCCTCACCGACGACACGCTGATCCATGAAGGCCGGTCCTACCATCTCACGCAGCACGGCTTCGCCCGCGACAGCCTGTTCCGATGGATCGAGCGGGCGCCCCAACGCGCCGTGCTGGAACTGCGGGAGAGCGCGGACACGCTGGCGCGCTACCCGTTCCGCTTCGTGCTGCAGATGATCTACGAGTTCGCAGGCGATACGCTTTCGGTGACGACGCGGGTCGTCAACCCGGCCGAGACGACACTGATCTGCGGCGCCGGCGCTCACCCGGCCTTCCTCTGGCCGTTGGCGGAGGGCGTCGCGAAGGAGGACCACCGCCTCAGCTTCCTTCAAGCAGAACCCGGCCCCGGCCTCAGCGTCGAAGGCGGCCTGCTCGGCGCGCCCATTCCCCTGCCCTTCGAGGGCACGGAGCTGGCGCTTGCGGAGGCGCTGTTCGTCAACGACGCGATCGTGATCCCGGACGTTGCCAACCACTCGGTGCGGTTTGCGGCCCTCGACGCGGCCGGACGCGAGGTCCGCGCCCTCACCGTGAGCTGGGAGGGCTACAAGGACCTCGGCATCTGGTCGAAGCCGACCGGCGCCCCCTTCCTGTGCATCGAACCCTGGTTCAGCATGGCGAGCCCGGTCGGCTGGCAGGGCGAGTTCGCGGAGAAGCCGGGCATCCTGACGCTGGCGCCCGGCGAAAGCCGCGATTTCGTCTGGCATGCCACGCCGCATTTCATCCCGACGGCTTCTCCGGCATGAGCAGCCGCGGCCTCACTTCTTCTCGATGTTCCAGAACAGCATGACCGGCGCCGCCAGCACGCCGGCGACGTTCGTGCGGCGGGCATAAGGTTGATCGAACTGGCCGAGCACGCGATAGGGCTGCACCTCGGCAAGGCGCCTGTGCAGCGCTTCGAGCGCGACCTTGCGGCTGGCGTCGTCGGGCGCATCGACGAAGGCACCCCGCAGCTTCTCCGCCTCGGCATCGCAAGGCCAGCCGGCCCAGGCGCGCTCGCAGGCCATATTGGTGCCGATATTGGTGAGCGGCGACTGCATGGTCGCGCCCGAGGCATAGGTGACGAAGAGGTTCCAGCCGCCCTGATCCGGCGGGTTCTTGTTCTGCTGGCGCGTGGTGACGGCACCCCAATCCGCGAACTGGACGTCGACATTGAAGCCGACGGCCTTGAGCTGCGACGCCGCAACCTCGGCCATGCGGCCGATCGGGGCGATGTCGTTGCTGGTCGAGAGAACCAGCTTCTCGCCCTTGTAGCCGCTCTCCTTGAGGAGCTGGCGCGCCTTCTCCAGATCGGGCTTGGCATAGCCTTCCGCACCGGCCTCGATGCCGTTCGGCCCGCCGCAGACGAAATAGGCGTTGCAGCGCTTCCACCATTCCTCGTCGCCGAAGCCGGCCGCAAGGAAGTCCGCCTGGTCAGTGGCATAGGCCAAAGCGAGCCGGGCCTTGGGATTGTCGAAGGGCGGGTAGAGATGGTTCGGCCGCAGCATCACCTGGTTGGCAAGATTGGAATAGCGTTCGACCTTCACCTGCTTGTTCGCCGAGACGACCGGAATCAGGTCCTGGCTGGGCTGCTCCCAGATGTCGATCTCGCCGGTCTGGAGCGCGGCGGCGGCCGTTGCGGCGTCGGGCATGATCAGCCATTCGACGCTGTCGACCTTGACGACGCGGCCGCCTGCGAGGCCGTCGGCCGGCTCGGAGCGCGGCACGTAGTCGAGGTTGCGGTCGTAGACGATCTTCGAGCCGCTGCGCCATTCCTCGCGGTTGAATCTGAACGGGCCGGAGCCGACCGTCTCGGTGATCGGCTTCATCGGATCGCTCTTGGCGTCCGCCTCGCGCATGATCACCGGGATCTGGCCAACGGCCGAGCCGAGCGCGAAGGGCACCAGCGCCAGCGGGCGCTTGAGCTTGAGCCGGAAGGTCCTGTCGTCGACCGCCTCCATGCCCTCGGTATATTCGCCGAGCTTGCCGCCGATGGTATCGCGCTTCATCCAGCGGGCGAGCGAGGCGATGACGTCCTTCGTGGTGACCGGCTGGCCATCATGGAACTTCAGGCCGGGGCGCAGCGTGAAACTCCAGCTCAGCTTGTCCGGCGAGGTCTCGAAGCTCTCGACCATCTGCGGCTTCGGCTGGAGGTTCGAATCCCAGGCGAAGAGCGTCTCGTAGATCATCAGCCCGTGCATGCGGGTGATGACGATCGAGGCGGCGACCGGATCGAGCGTCTTGAGATCGGCATGCGGCGCAACGCGCAGCACGCGGTTTGCGGCGGGCTGAGCCTGGGCGGCCACCGGCAAAGGCAGCATGGCGGACGCCGTCAGGACCAGCGCGGCGGCGAAACGGGGCAGTTGCATCGGAACATCCTCCTCAATCGTCATCGGCCCGGCTGCATCGCCCACGCGGAGCGATGTCAGCCGACGCGTTTCATTTGCAAGACCCTTGCCCGGTGGCCGGCGACCCGCAAGCCGCCGTCGCCATCGAGCCAGAGGCAGGGGCGCGAGCGCCACGGGCCGTGGGGCAGATCGGCCAGCGCCCGGCCGTTCGGCAGCGGCGTCAGTCGCGAGAGCATCCCGCCGGAGGGCCAGGGCATCAGCGCCGTGCCGTCGGCCCGGATCTCGATCTCAGTGCCGAAATGCGGATCGTGCCAGCGGCCCACCAGCCGCTCATCGAGCGCCGTATCGGCCGGCACGCGCCGCAGCGAGCGCTGCACGCCGCCGATCAGGCCGGACAAGCTGTCCACCCCATCCTGCCGGAGGCGGATGTCGAGATAGGCGGGCAGGCTGCGCAAACCGCCCGCGCCGTCCGCGACCAAACGCTCGTATCCGCCCATGAAGCTGATCGAATCCGGCGTGAGTTCCGCCCAGAACGGCCCCTCTTCCGTGACGAAGAGCCCGGCCGGCGCCTGGGCGGCCGCAGGCAGATCCTGCCCGAGCAGCGCGGCCAGCACGGTCATGGCCGGCCAGAGCGCCTCTTCCTCGCGATTGCTCAGTACGACCACGCCGACACCATGGGCAGGCGCCATCAGGAAGTGATTGCGATAGCCGGTGAGCGAGCCGCCATGTCCGACGATCCCGGTCTCGCCGAGACGGCTGCAGACGAGTCCGAGCCGGTAGACGCTCTCGCCGCCATCCGCGAAATGGCGCGGTGCCGTCAGGCGCTCGAGCATGCCGGCGAGCGGCCCGCGCCCGGCGAGCAGGGCGGAGGCCCAGCCGGCGAGATCGGCAGCCGAGCCGGCGATGCCACCGGAAGCCGAGAAGTGGAAGCCGTAATGGCCGCGCCGCCAGGCCGCGCCGTCGGCCCAATAGCCCGTGGCGAGGCCGGGCACGATCTCGGCAGCGTCATAGGGCAGGCGGAAGGAGAGGCCGAGCTCGCCGGACAGATCCGCGACGATGTCGCTGTAGGACCGGCCGGTGACACGCTCGAGGATGCGCTGCCCGAGACGCCAGCCGGTGTTGGAATAGGCCATCTCCGTGCCGGGCTCGGCGCTCAGCGACGGAAAACGGCAGGCGAGCGCGAAGACCTCGTCGGCGCTCAGGGTCGCCGTGAACGGCACGCCCTGCTGCCAGAAGGCTTCCATCATGTCCGGCAGGCCGCCGGTCATGTCCAGCGCGCGGCCAAGTTCGATCGCGGCCAGCGGCGCAGGCAGCTCGGTCAGCCAGCGGCCGAGCGGTGCATCGAGGGGCACGCCGGCACGCAGCAGCGCGATCGCCAGCACATGCTTGCTGATCGAAGCGAAGCGGTTCGGCGTCTGCGGCGTGAAGGGCACCCGGTAGTCGATGCTGGCGAGGCCGCCGGCAAAGGCCTCGCGCACCCCGTCGCGATCGAACAGCACGACGGCGCCGCCGGGGCCGGCCTCGCGCTGCCAGCCAGCGGCAATTTCGTTCGCCCGCGCAGCAGCGCGCGTCCAATCCAGAGCCATGGCCTCTTCCTCAGGCCCGCGGGGCTTCGCCGACCAGATTGCGCAGCGCCCGCATGAAGACGCGTGCGCCGGTGTCGATCGCATCGTCGGGGAAGTCGAAGTCCGGGTTGTGGAGATGGGCCGTATCGCCCGAGCCGAGCAGGAACATCGCCGATTTGGCCTTGCGGCCGAACAGGCCGAAATCCTCGGAACCGCGCGAGGGCTTGGTCGGGCCGTGCGGCACCTTCTCCTCATCCATCGCCCGGCGCAGCATGGCGACGGCCTCAGGCTCGTTCTCGCAATGGTGGAAGATGTCGTGATAGCTCATCTCGGCGTCGAGGCTGCCGGCCGCCGCGACTTCACGCACCAGCGCCTCGGCCTTCTCGCAGAGCGCTCCCATCTGCGCGTCGTTGACGGTGCGCAGCGTCACCCAGAGCTCGCCGCGCCCCGGTGCGATGCCGAAGGCGGGCTCGCCGATCCCGGCATGGGTGACGGTGACCAGCGTGAAATTGGCATCGAGCTCGCCGCCCGGCCCGAGCGCCGTCAATTCGGGGATGAGGCGCGCGATGGCTGGGGCTGGCGAGCGGCCATGCTCTGGTGTCGAGGCATGCGAGGTCTCGCCATTGAGCACGATCCTGAGGCCACGTGAGGCGCAATTCGCGGCGCCTTCCGAGATGCGGGCGTGGCCGATCGGAACGCCCGGGCGGTTATGCAGCGAAAAGGCGTAGTCCGGCGCGATCTCGGCGAATTTCGGATCGGCGATGACGGCGGCGGCGCCGGCGCCGGTCTCTTCCGCCGGCTGGAACAGCAGGATGGCGCGGCCGCGCTTGGGCGGATTGCGGCGGAGCCCGCGCGCGAGTCCAGCGAGGATGGTCATGTGGCCGTCATGGCCGCAGAGATGGCCTTTTCCGGGGATCTCGGAGCGATGATCGCTGGTCGAGAGCTCCTCGATCGGCAGCGCATCGAGCTCGGCGCGAATCATCACCGTCGGGCCCGGCTCGGCGCCCTCATAGATCGCCGCAACGCCGTGGCCGCCAAGTCCGGTGACGATGCGGTCGGGCTGGGTCGGCTTGAGAAATTCGACGATGGTGGCGGCGGTCTCGCGTTCCTCGCCCGAAATCTCGGGCCTCCGATGCAGCCGATGTCTGAGATCGACGAGATCGACCATATCGCTGTTGGTCAGGAACACGGATGAGCCTCCCGGGGCTGTGGCCGGCCCAAGCGCCGGCTCTTTCCCGCAGAGGTTCGACAATTCATCCGCTTCGGCAACCCGCACCGCCGCCGGGGGCGGCATGCGCGGGCGCGATGCTGGCCGGAATCAGTTGCCGAGCTCGGCCTCAACTTCGGCATCGAAAGCCTGCGCCAGCATGGCGCGACACGCCTCGGCCTGCGCGCGGGCGGTGTCGAGCGCGATGTGAGGCATGATTTCCGCGAGATCGCGGAGCGCAAAATCCACGGCCGAAAGCAGACCGAGCACAGGCTCGGGCGCGGCAAGGGGCTGTTGCGGGCGACGGAACGCGATGACGTGACCCATAGGCATACTCACACTGAAGGCGAATCGGCGTTCAGTGTGCGGGCGCAAGTTTCATAAAGTGGTTAACGGCAAAATTGCGGCAGTGATACCGCGTCAACCATAACCGTGCAGGCTGGCGCCGTGGCGCTTCAGCCACGCCTCCGCCTCCTCGGTATGCGGGCAGAGCTTGTGGGTCAGCGCCCAGAAACGATGCGAGTGATTCATCTCCTTGAGATGCGCCACCTCATGGGCCGCGAGATAGTCGAGCACCGAGGCCGGTGCGAGAATCAGCCGCCAGGAGAAGTTCAAATGCCCCTGCGAGGAGCACGAGCCCCACCGGCTCGTGGTGTCGCGGATGGTGATCTTGCGGGCGGGGATGCCGAGCGTCGCAGTGTGATGCCGCACCGCCTTCTCCAGATCCTCGAGCGCGAGCCGCCTGAGGAAATCCTTGACCCGGCGCGGAACATGCGCGCCATCGCCCGCAACCGCGATGATCGGCGCACCATCCTTGTCCTGCGTCGCCTGCGTCAGCCCACGCGCCTTCGACCAATGGACGATACGGTGCGGGACGCCGCGCAACGGAATGCTCTGCCCCGGCTCGAACGGCACGGCCAGCGGGCGCTTCGCAATGCGCGCGGCGATCCAGCCACCATGATTCTCGGCAAAGGCACGCCCGGCAGAGAAGTCGACCCGCTCGGGCAAGGTCAGGGTGGTCTCGCCAGTCGCCTGCGAGACGCGCAGCGTCATTCGCCGCGCGTTGGCGCGCCGCTTGATCGATACGGGATAACGCGTGCCGGCATGCACGACCTCAATCCGGTCGGGGTCCGGCTGGCGCCTGAACAGGGAGATGCGCATCGACTGCGATTGTGCGGGATTCGCGGGCGATGGGGAAGGGAGAGACTATTACGCCCCGTCAGCCGGCGATCTTCAGAGCCTTGCGCTGCTCGCCGGCGCTCTCGCTGCGACGGCTCTTGGCCGCCTCCATGTCGAGACTCACCATGAAATCGGAGATGCGCGGCTGGATCTCGGCGCGGAAGCGCGAGCCGTTGAAGACACCGTAATGGCCGACCTTCGGCTGGAGATAGTGAACCCGTTTCTCGGCGGGGATGTTGACGCAGAGATCATGCGCAGCATGTGTCTGCCCGACGCCGGAGATATCGTCGTTCTCGCCCTCGACGGTCATCAGCGCGACGCGGCGAACCGCAGTCAGGTCGACCGGCTTGTCGCGATGCATCATCTCGCCCTTGGGCATGGCGTGCTTTACGAAGACGGTATCGACCGTCTGCAGGTAGAACTCCGCCGTCAGGTCCATCACGGCGAGATATTCATCATAGAAGTCGCGATGCTTCTCGGCCGAATCGCCGTCGCCGCCAACGAGGTGCTTGAACATGTCGTAATGGGCGGTGACGTGGCGATCCATGTTCATTGCCATGAAGCCCGAGAGCTGCATGAAGCCGGGATAAACCTGCCGGAACGCACCCATATGCGGGAAGGGCACGACGGTGATGCAGTTGCGGCGGAACCAGTCGGTGCCGCGCTCCATCGCAAGCTGGTTCACGGCGGTCGGCGAGCGGCGGGTATCGATCGGCCCACCCATCAGCGTCATCGAACGGGGCGCGCAGGGGTCGGCCTCGGCTTCCATGCGCGCGACCGCCGCGAGAACCGGGACGGAAGGCTGACAGATCGCCATGACATGGGTGTCCGGCCCCAGCGTCTGCAGCATGGCAATGACGTAGTCGATGTAGTCGTCGAGGTCGAAGCGGCCCTCCGTCAGCGGCACCAGCCGCGCATCGGTCCAGTCGGTGATGTAGACCTCATGACCGGGCAGGAACGCCTCGACCGTGCCGCGCAGCAGCGTGGCATAGTGGCCCGACATCGGCGCCACCAGCAGCACCTTGGGCTGCGGCTTGCGCCGCCCAGCGATCTTGCGATCGAAATAGACGAGCTTGCAGAAGGGGCGCTCCCAGACGACCCGCTCCTCGACCGCCACCTTGACGCCGTTGATCGTCGTCTCGTCGAGACCGAAGGCGGGCTTGCCGTAGCGGCGCGTGACGCGCTCGAACAATTCGCAGGAAGCCGCGACGGTGCGCCCGAAGGGCGTATAGGTCAGCGGATTGGCCGGGTTCTTGAAGGCGAGGTGCATCGCGTCGGAGACGCCGCGCACCGGGCTCACCATCATGTGAACTGCTTCGTAGGCATGATAGGCAAACGACATGGTGGCCCCGTACATGCGATCGAGTGTCCTTCTGGCGGCGCAACAAGCATGCTGCGTCGCAATAACGCAGCTTACGTTGATTTTGTTCTCATTCAACCCGGCTAAAGGCTAAGATTTTACTGCCATGTGGATGAAGCCGTCATTCCCGCTCCCGGCGGGAGCCGCGCAGAAGGCCGATCAACGGTGAGCGCCTCGGACCTCTCGACCCCTCTTCTCGCCCGAACGGGCCGCCATCTGCGGCTCGACACGCTGGTCCGGCTGCGCTGGCTGGCCATCGCCGGCCAAAGCGCGGCCGTCGCCGGCGTGCATTTCGGCCTTGGTTTTCCCCTGCCCTTCGGCTGGTGCTTCACCGTCATCGCCGTTTCCGCTTGGCTCAATATCGTCCTGCGAATCAGGTTTCCGCTCAGCCATCGGCTGCAGGACGGCCCGGCGACGGCGCTGCTCGGCTTCGACATCGCCCAGCTCGCCGCCCTGCTCTTCATGACGGGCGGGCTTCAGAACCCGTTCGCGATCCTGTTCCTGGCGCCGGTGATGATCTCGGCGACGGCGCTGCCGCCGCAACGCACCCTGCTGCTCGGCCTGCTGGCAATGATTCTGGCGACCCTGCTCAGCCGCTTCCACCTGCCGCTGCCCTGGGCGGGCGAGGACCGGCCGGTGCTGCCGCCATTCTATCAGCTCGGCAACTGGGTCGCGCTCGTGCTCGGGCTTGCCTTCACCGGCATCTATGCCTGGCGCGTCGCCAAGGAGGCGCGCGACCTCTCGGATGCGCTTGCCGCGACCGAGCTCGTGCTGGCGCGCGAACAGCATTTGTCCCAGCTCGATGGGCTCGCCGCCGCCGCCGCCCATGAACTCGGCACCCCGCTCGGCACCATCGCGCTGGTCGCCCGCGAGCTCACGCGCCTTGCCCCGCCGGACGGCGAGATGGCCGAGGACATCGCGCTGCTGCGAGAGCAGGTCGAACGCTGCCGCGGCATCCTCGGCAAGCTCTCCAGCCTGCAGGACGACGATGCCGGCCCGCTGGATCAGCTGACGCTGCGTCTGCTGATCGAGGAAGCGGCCGGGCCGCAGCGGCCCTTCGGCGTGCCCTTCGAGATCACCATGACCGGCGACAAGCCGGAGCCGGTCTGCCGGCGCAACCCCGGCATGATCTACGGCCTCGGCAACATCGTCGACAACGCGGTCGATTTCGCGCGCTCGACCGTGACGATCGCGGCCGAATGGACGCAGAGCCGCGTCGTTCTGACGATTGCCGACGACGGCCCGGGCTTTCCGCCCGATGTGCTGATGCGGGCGGGCGAGCCCTATCTCTCGCGCGGCAGCGGAGAGGGACGCGCCGGTGGCGGGCTCGGGCTCGGCCTGTTCATTGCGAAGACCCTGCTCGAGCGCGGCGGCGCGACGCTGGAATTCTCGAACCGCCCGGCGCCGGCGAGCGGCGCCTCGATCCGCATCGTCTGGCCCCGTGACGTTTTTGAAGCGGACCTGCCCGCGATGGGGGGTACCAAGCCGGAAGCATCGGCATTACATGAGCTTAGCTGACCGCAAGCCCGAACGGCATGCGGCCGGCGTTTCGAAACCTCACTTCGCGCCACCGCAGCGCGCATGGACAAGCGGTCAGGAGATCAAAATGCAGGATGCGCCGAGCCAGACCGGCAGGCCCGACAACACGGACATGTCGCTGTTGCTGGTCGATGACGACAAGCCTTTCCTCACCCGCCTCGCCCGCGCCATGGAAGGCCGCGGCTATGTGGTCCGCATTGCCGACAGCGTCGCCGCAGGGCTCGCTGCGGTGGAGGAATCCGCCCCGGCCTTCGCTGTGATCGATCTCCGTCTGGGTGACGGCAACGGGCTCGACGTGATCGCCCGGCTCAAGGAGCGCCGGCCGGAAGCCCGCGGCGTGGTCCTCACCGGCTACGGCAACATCGCCACCGCCGTCAGCGCGGTGAAACTCGGCGCCTTCGACTTCCTCGCCAAGCCGGCCGATGCCGACGAGATCCATGCCGCGCTCGCCGCCGCGCGCGATGCCCGGCCGCAACCGCCCGAAAATCCGATGTCGGCCGACCGCGTCCGCTGGGAGCATATCCAGCGCGTCTACGAGCTGTGCAGCCGCAACGTCTCCGAGACGGCGCGCCGCCTCGGCATGCACAGGCGCACGCTCCAGCGCATTCTCGCCAAGCGCGCCCCGCGCTGATCCGACGACCAACAGAAGAAAGCCCGCCGGGCGACATGTCCGGCGGGCTTTTGCTTGTCCAATCGCTTTCGCGGTTCAGGTCGCGCAGGCGGGAGCGAGGCGGGCCGTGCGCCGGTCGAGCGCAACCGCGACAGCAGCGAGGCCGAGCGCCACGAGCGGAACGATGGCGGCGACCGGCGCGATGGCGCCATAGCCCAGCCCCTGCGTGATCACAGCGCCCCCGAGCCAGGCGCCAAAGGCGTTGCCTAGGTTGAAGGCGGCGATGTTCAGGCTCGACGCCAGCCCCTGCCCGGCTCCACCGGCCTGCTGCAGCACCCACATCTGCAACGGCGCGACGGTGGCGAAGGCGGCGGCGCCCAGCGCGAAGGCCGCGACGACGGCGCCGATCTGGCTGTAGAAGGCGAGGCCGGAGGCGAACATCGCCACGGTCAGCAGCGCGATGGTGCCGATGAGGGCTGGGGCGAGGTTGCGGTCCGCCCAGCGGCCGCCGAGCAGATTGCCGACGACGAGCCCGGCGCCGAAGACGAGCAGGATCGGCGAGACCGCCGCTTCGCTGAAGCCCGCAAGCTCGACGAGGATCGGCTGGATGAAGGTGAAGACAGCGAAGATGCCGCCGAAACCGAGCACGGTCATGAGCAGGCCGAGCTGGACCTGCGGGCGCGTCAGCACCTTGAATTCCTCGGCGAGCGAGCCGGGGACGACGCGCTCGCGATCCGCCGGGACGAGCACGGCCAGGACGACGAAGGCGAGGAGGCCGATGCCCGTTACCGCCCAGAAGGTCGAGCGCCAGCCGAAGGCAAGGCCGAGCCAGGAGCCGAAGGGCACGCCCAGCAGCGTCGCGATCGTCAGGCCGGTGAACATCAAGGCGATGGCCGAGGCCTTGCGCTCCGGCGCGACGAGGCTGGTGGCGACGAGCGAGCCGACGCCGAAGAAGGTGCCATGCGCCAGCGCGGTGACGATGCGGGCCGACATCAACCAGGCGAAGTTCGGCGCCAGCGCGGCCGCCAGGTTGCCGAGGGTGAAGATCGCCATCAGTACCAGCAGCGTCGTCTTGCGCGGCAGGGAGCGCGTCGCGATCGTCAGGATGGGCGCGCCGACGAAGACGCCGAGCGCATAGCCGGTCATCAGCAACCCGGCGAGCGGCACACTGATGCCGAGATCGCTGGAGACCTGCAGCAGCAGGCCCATGATCACGAATTCGGTGACGCCGATGCCGAAGGCACCGACGGTCAGGGCATAAAGGGCAATGGGCATGGAATGCCTCCGGGAACGGGTTCGGGCCCGGAGATAGCGCCGCGCAGGCTTGTGAATTAGACTGCGCGAAAGATCAGCAATTGTGAGTTGAATTCACGATGCCGCGCACCGAGATCAACCGCTCCGGCGAGATGGAAGTCTTCACCCGCGTTGTCGAACTCGGCGGCTTCTCGCCGGCGGCGCGGGCGCTGAGGATGACGCCCTCGGCCGTCAGCAAGCTCGTCGCGCGGCTGGAGGCCCGGCTCGGCGTTCGGCTGATCGTGCGCTCGACGCGCAAATTCATGCTGACCGAGGAAGGCACGACCTTCCATGAACGGGCACTGCGCGTACTCGCCGATCTCGACGAGGCGGAGCGGGCGGTCTCCGCCTGCCAGATCCCGCGCGGGCGGCTCCGGGTCAACACCAACGTGCCGTTCGGCCGGCATTTCCTGCTGCGGCTGGTGCCACGTTTCTCCGAGCTTCATCCCGGGGTACAGCTGGACATCACCCTGAGCGACGCGGTGGTCGATCTGGTGGATGAACGCGCCGACGTCGCGATCCGCGTCGGTCCACTGCGCTCCTCACAGCTGGTGGCACGCAAGCTCGGCGAAAGCCGGATGGCCGTGGTCGCATCGCCCGCCTATCTCGCCGCCCATCCCGCCCCCGCGCATCCCGACGACCTCGCGCAACACGACCTCGTCACCTTCAACTTCGCGCGGCACAGCGATTCCTGGCCGTTCCTGATAGACGGCAAGCGCAGCGAGTTCGCCGCCCGCGGACGCACCACGGTCGGCGACGGGGAGAGCGCGCGCGAACTTGCGCTCGCAGGTCAAGGCCTGACGCGGCTTTCCGTCTTCCATATCGCCGACGATATCGCCGCCGGCCGCCTCGTCCCGGTTCTGGAAGCGTTCAATCCCGGCGACGTCGAGGAGATCCATGTCGTCTATGTCGGCCATGGCGGCCGGCTGCCGGCCCGCGTGCGCGCCTTCATCGACTTCCTGGTTGAAGAGATCGACCTGCGCTCTTTCGCGAAGCCGCTGGCGTTCGCCGGGGCCGAGCCTTGGCGAGAGGCCGCTTCAGTCTGAGCCGACCGGGTCTTCGATCAAGGCGAGCCGGCTCGAAGCCAGCCGCGCCAGCGCGATGGTCAGCATCTTGCGGCGTGCCGGGCTCAAGGGGTGGCGCGGCGGCTCGCGCAGCAATTCGCCGCCATAGGCATCCGCGACGATCAGGCCGACATCATCCGGCAGGATCTCGCGCGGGAACTCCGGTGCCACGGCAAAGAGGAAGCCGTCGCAATAGTCGCGGTAATCCGGCCATTTGCCGTCGACGCGATAATCCGCGATGCCTGACTTGACCTCGACGACCCAGAGCTCGCCCGACGGCGACAGCGCGACGATGTCGCCGCGCCGGCCATTGGCGAAGGTCATCTCCTTGACGATGGCATAGCCGCGCTCGCGCAGATGCCGGGCTGCGCCGCGGCAGACGATACGCGTGATATCGGGGCGCGCCGGCGGGGGATTGAGGACGGAATCCGGAAGGGACATGGGTGTATGTTCCCTCTTTGTTTCTCAGAATGCAAGCTTCGACTACCGGCCTAAGGCAGGTTCTCGCGCAGGATGATCTCGATGCTCGGCGGCGCCGTGCCCTCCAGGGCCGGGCGGCCGGCGCGCAGATTGGCGAAGATCGCGATGCAGCTCATCAGCGCCGCATGGGGATGCTGGGTGATGACAGCGTCCATCGTGCCGTCGAGCAGGAGTGCACGGGTCGCGGGCGTCAGGCCATGGCCGACGAAGACCACCTCCTGCTGGCGGCCGGCTTCCTTCAAGGCGCGCGCGATGCCCTCCGGCCCGCCACCGATATTGTAGATGCCGGCGAGGTCGGGGTGCTGGGCCAGCAGCGCCTTGGCCTGGCGATAGTTGCGGCCCTCGTCGTCGAGCCCTTCGCGCAGGCCGACCACCTCGATCTGCGGAAACATCTCCTCGAAGAGATGCAGGAAGCCCATCTCGCGCTCCTCATGGGCGCGGTAGCTCAGGCTGCCGGCGATCATCGCGACCTTGGCCGGGCGCTTGCCGATGAAGCGGGCGACGAGATAGCCGGCCGTGCGCCCGGTCGAGCGGTTGTCGAGCCCGACATAGGCGGCGCGGCGCGCATTGGCGATGTCGGAGATCAGGGTCACGGCCGGCACGCCGCGCTCGGCGAGGCCGTTCACCGCCTCGCGCACGGCCGGATGCTCCAGCGCCATGAAGGCGATGCCGTCGACGTCGCGCCCGACCTGCCGGAGCTGCTGGGCCAGCAGTTCCGGCTTGAAGCTCTCGATGAACTCGACGCGAGCGCGCATGTTAAAGGAGGCGAGATGCTCCTGCGCCTCCGCGATATGGCGCCCGAGCATCGCAAGGAAGCGGTTGCTCCCGGCCGGCAGCAGGAAGGCGAGACGCATCGGCGTGAAGGCCTGCGCCGGCAAGGCGGAATCGAGGACATAGCCCAGCTCGCTCGCAGCCTTGAGCACGCGCTGGACGGTGGCCGCGCGCACGCCGGGGCGCCGGTTCAGCACCCGGTCGACGGTTGCGGTCGAAGCGCCGGAGAGCGCCGCGACATCGGCGATGCGGGCCATCCGGCGGCGCTGCAGGCTTTCGCCGCCGCCGTTTTTCTCCAACGGACCCGTCATAGGATTACATCAAAAACCATCATTATTTGAGTTTGACCACCATCATTCCAGCTTCCTAATCTGAGGGCAAGAAGACCGCAATCAATCAAATCGCATCAGCGATACCGGGAGGATCACCATGACGAACTTCACGCGCCGCACGGTGCTGCGTACGCTCGCCGCTGCGCCTGCCGCCTCGTTCATCGCCATGCCGCATATCGCGCGCGCCGCCGAGATCGAGCTGAAATACGGCAACAACCTGCCCCTCAGCCACCCGCTCAACATCCGCGCCCAGGAGGCGGCCGAGCGCGTCGCCAAGGAGACGAACGGCCGGGTCGAGATCAAGATCTTCCCGAACAATCAGCTCGGCGGCGATACCGACATGCTGAGCCAGGTGCGCAATGGCGGCATCACCTTCTTCACGCCGTCGGCGCTGGTGATCGCGACGCTGGTGCCGGTCGCGGCGATCAACGCGGTCGGCTTCGCCTTCGCCGATTACGACCAGGTCTGGAAGGCGATGGACGGCAAGCTCGGCGCCCATGTCCGCGAGGCCATCTCCAAGGTGAACCTCTATGCCTTCGAGAAGATGTGGGACAACGGCTTCCGCCAGATGACCACCTCGGGCAAGGCGATCGAGACCGCCAAGGAGATGGCCGGCCTCAAGATCCGCGTGCCCGTGAGCCCGCTCTCGATCTCGATGTTCAAGGCGCTCGATGCCGCGCCGGCCAGCCTGCAATTCTCGGAGGTCTATACCGCACTGCAGACCAAGGTCGTCGACGCGCAGGAGAACCCGCTGCCGATCATCCAGGTCGCCAAGCTCTACGAAGTCCAGAAGAGCTGCGCCGTCTCCAACCATATCTGGGACGGGTTCTGGTTCATCGCCAACGGGCGTGCCTGGCGCGGCCTGCCGCCCGACGTTCAGACGATCGTCGCAGGAGCCATCAACGAGGCCGGCGTCGCCCAGCGCGGCGACATCAAGAAGCTCAACGAAACGGTACAGGCGGACCTGCAATCCAAGGGCCTCGCCTTCAACAAGACCGACCCGGATTCCTTCCGCGCCAAGCTGCGGGAAAGCGGCTTCTACAAGGAGTGGCAGGAGCGCTTCGGCAAGGAGGCCTGGAGCCTGCTCGAAGACGCCGTCGGCAAGCTGGCCTGAGGGGTGCGGGCGGGCCTATAAGGCCCAAAAGCACAAGACAGGAAACGCCCCCGATGGATGCCCATAGCGCGACCCTTCCCGCTGCCGCCATGCCCGCAAACGGGCTCGGCCGCTTCGCAGGCCATCTCGACCGAGCCCTGGGCGGGCTGGTCGAGACGGTGGCAGCCGTGCTGGTGCTGGTCGAGATCATCATCCTCGGGGCGGGCGTGGCGGCGCGTTACGTCTTCCACGCTCCGCTGGTCTGGTCCGACGAACTCGCCTCGATCCTGTTCCTGTGGCTGTCGATGCTCGGTGCCGTGGTGGCGCTGCGGCGCGGCGAGCATATGCGGATGACCGGGCTCGTCTCCCGCGTCTCGCCGCAGACGCGGGCGCTCCTGGAGGCGGTCGCGATCACCGCCTCGATCGCCTTCCTCCTCCTCATCATCCCGCATGCGCTCGAATATGCCGAGGAAGAGAACTTCATCGTCACGCCGGCCCTGGAGATCAGCAATGCCTGGCGCGCAGCAGCGATTCCGGTCGGCGTCGGCCTGATGCTGATCGCGGCCTGCTGCCGCCTGCTCCGCTTTTCGACGCTGAAGCCCGCCCTGCTCGCGATCGGGATCACCGCGCTGTTCGTGCTGCTGTTCTGGCTTGCCGGGCCGGCCTTGAAGCCGCTCGGCAAGCTCAACCTGATCGTCTTCTTCGTCGGCGTCGTCGCGCTCAACGTCTTCTCCGGCGTGCCGATCGCCTTCTCCTTCGCGCTCGCCACCTTCGGCTATCTCGCCTGCACCACCTCGACGCCGATGCTGGTCATGGTCGGCCGGCTCGACGAGGGCATGAGCCATCTCATCCTGCTCGCCGTGCCGCTCTTCATCTTCCTGGGCGCGCTGATCGAGATGACCGGCATGGCCAGGGCGATGATCCAGTTCCTGGCGAGCCTGCTCGGCCATGTTCGCGGCGGCCTGTCCTATGTGCTGGTCGGCGCGATGTACCTGGTCTCGGGCATCTCCGGCTCGAAGATCGCCGACATGGCCGCGATTGCGCCGGTGCTCTTCCCCGAGATGCAGAAGCGCGGCGCCAAGCCCGGCGATCTCGTCGCCCTGCTCTCGGCGACGGGCGCGCAGACCGAGACGATCCCGCCCTCGATCGTGCTGATCACCATCGGCTCGGTGACCGGCGTCTCGATCGCGGCGCTGTTCACCGGCGGCATGCTGCCGGCCGTGGTGCTCGGCATCGCGCTCTGCTTCGTCGTGTGGTGGCGCTGCCGCGGCGAGGACCTTAGCAACGTCAAGCGCTTCTCCCGGCGCGAAATCGGTAAGCTTGCCTTGGTCGCGCTGCCGGCGATTGCGCTGCCCTTCGTCATCCGCGCCGCGGTGGTCGAGGGCGTGGCAACCGCGACCGAGGTTTCGACCATCGGAATCGCCTATGCGGTGCTCGCCGGCATCCTGCTCTATCGCCAGTTCGACTGGCGCCGCCTGCCGCGCATGCTGGTCGAGACGGCCTCGCTCACCGGCGCGATCATCTTCATCATCGGCTGCGCCACCGCCATGGCCTGGGGCCTGACGCAATCGGGCTTCTCGCGCGATCTCGCGCAGGCGATGGCAGCGGTGCCGGGCGGTGCCTGGGGCTTCCTCGCGATCTCGATCGTCGCCTTCACCATCCTCGGCAGCGTGCTCGAAGGCATCCCGGCGATCGTGCTGTTCGGGCCACTGGTGTTCCCGATCGCCAAGCAGGTCGGCGTGCACGAGGTCCATTACGCGATGGTCGTGATCTTCGCGATGGGCATCGGGCTCTTCGCCCCGCCCTTCGGCGTCGGCTATTACGGCGCCTGCGCGATCAGCAAGATCAATCCCGACGAAGGCCTGAAATACATCTGGGGCTACATCCTCGCCCTGCTCATCGGCCTCGTCATCGTCGCTGCCGTGCCGTGGATCTCCATCGGCTTCCTTCGAACCTGATAATCAGAAAGCAACGCCCATGAGCCGCTTCTTTGGCCAGATCCGTCAGGCCGGCTATGTCGTCCCGGATATCGAGGCGGCGATGGATTACTGGAGCCGCGTGCTGGGCGTCGGGCCTTTCTTCTACAACCCGAAGGTCCCGATCAAAAACTACCGCTACAAGGGCGAGGCCTACGAGCCGCATAACTCGGTGGCGCTGGCCAATTCAGGCCCGCTCCAGATCGAACTGATCCAGTGCCGCAACGCGGTGCCGTCCATGTACAAGGACTTCACCGATGCGGGGCTGACCGGGCTGCAGCATGTCGCCTACTGGACTTCGGACTACGACGCCGACATGGAGCGGCTGGTCGCCGAGGGATTCAAGCCGGTGATGTCAGGCGAGGTCGGCGAGCGCGGGCGCTTCGTCTATTTCGACACGCATTACCATCCGGGCACGGTGATCGAACTGTCGGAAGTCGCTGGCCCCAAGGGCGAGATGTTCCGGCTGATCCGCGAGGCATCCGAGACCTGGGACGGCAAGGACCCGGTGCGGCCCTTCCCGGACCTGAGCAAGCTCGCAGCGGCAGCCGCCTAAACCTCTTCCGCCCGAGTCATCCCGGGCGACCGCAGGGAGACCCGGGATCCATGCCTGAACCTCATTCTGAGAGGCTCCGGCATGGATCCCGGATCGGCGCCGCCTCCGGCGGCTTGTCCGGGATGACCCGGGAGTTTGGTTATTCATGACATCTTTGCAGGACCATTTCGAAGCGACCTACCTCATCGAAACCCCGCTCGATCCTGCCAGGGTCGCGGAGGTGATGGCCGGCGAGCAATCCTGCGGGACCTTCGCCCGCGTCGCCGGCGAGACCGACGAATTGCGCGAGCGAGCCCGCGCTGTCGTCACGCGGATCGTGGAGCTGGAACCCGCAACCGAGCCCAGCTTGCCGAATGCCTGGCTCGCCCGCAAAGGCGTCGGTGGGCCATGGCGACGGGCGAGGGTCACGATCTCCTTCCCGGTCGACAACGTCGGCGCCAATCTCGCGACGCTGGCGGCGGTCGTCGCCGGCAACCTCTATGATCTCGGCGAGGTCACCGGCTTGAGGCTGGAAAGCATCGCCCTGCCCTGGTCGTACCGCCAGTGCTTCCCGCTGCCGGCGCAAGGCATCGCCGGCACGCGGCGCCTGACCGGCGCGGCGAAAGGGCCGCTCGTCGGCTCGATCATCAAGCCGAATGTGGGCCTCAGTGCCTCGCAAACCGCCGAGCTCGTCGCCAGCCTGTGCGAGGCCGGGCTCGACTTCATCAAGGACGACGAGATTTCGGCCGACCCCGTGCATGCGCCGTTGGCAGAGCGCATTCCGGCGGTGATGGCGGCGGTGCGCCGGCATCAGGACAAGACCGGCAAGCCCGTCATGGTTGCCTTCAACATCACCGACGAGACCGACGCCATGCGCCGCCATGCCGATCTCGTCCAGCGCGAGGGCGGTTCCTGCGTGATGGCGAGCCTGAACTGGTGCGGCTTTTCGGCGATCGAGAGCCTGCGCCGCTCGACCGACCTTGCCCTGCACGGCCATCGCAACGGCTATGGTGCCTTCTCGCGCCATCCGCTGCTCGGCATCGGGTTCCAGGCCTATCAGGTGCTATGGCGGCTGGCCGGCGTCGATCACATGCATGTCCACGGGCTGCAGGGGAAGTTCGCGCAGGAAGACGAGGAGGTCGTGACCTCCGCGAAGGACTGCGTCACGCCGCTGACAGATGGCGCCGATGACCGGGTGATGCCGGCCTTCTCTTCCGGGCAATGGGCCGGGACCGCGCAGCCGACCTGGGACGCAATCGGCCATGACGACCTGCTGTTCATGGCCGGCGGCGGCATCCTCGCCCATCCCGGCGGACCGAAGGCGGGCGTCGCCAGCATCCGGCAGGCATGGGCGGCCGTCGCAGAAGGTACGCCTATCGCCGAGGCAGCGCGCGCGCATCCGGAATTGCAGCAGGCGCTCGACATGTTCGGCGGCAAGGCGGGCTAGCGCGCCGTGACCGCGAAACGCACGCCTCTCTACGGCTGGTACGGCGACGATTTCACCGGCTCGACCGATACGCTGGCGACGCTGGCCGAGCGCGGCTTCCGCGCGTTGCTCTTCCTGCGCCAACCGGACGAAGCCCAACTTGCCGCAGCCGGCCCGCTCGACGCGATCGGCATCGCCGGGGCGAGCCGCGCGATGGCGCCGGAGGCGATCACGGCGGAACTGACGGAGATCGGGCGCTTCTTCGCCGGGCAAGGTGTCGGGCTGATGCACTACAAATGCTGCTCGACCTTCGACAGCGCGCCGCATGTCGGCAGCATCGGCGCGGCCGTCGCGGCACTGAAGCCCTTCTTCGCCAATCCTCTCGTACCGATCCTCGGCGGCCAACCCAATCTCGGGCGCTACTGCCTGTTCGGAAACCTGTTCGCGGCGGGTGGCGACGGCACGATCCACCGCATCGACCGGCACCCGACGATGAGCCGTCATCCTGTAACGCCCATGGCCGAAGCCGATCTGCGCTGGCACCTCGCCGCGCAGGGCCTAGAGGGCCTCGGCCTGGTCGATTACCGCGCCTATGCAGACGCTTGGGCGGCGGTGGCCCGTGCCCGCTCCGACGGCACGCAGGCCATCCTGTTCGATGTCGCGACCGAGGCTGACCTTACGGCGATCGGCGCGCTTCTTGCCACGGCTCTGGCGGATGGCCCGATGTTGGCCGTCGGCGCAAGTTCGGTCGCGCGTGCCTTCGCCGCAGCGCCTGCGGAGTCTGCGGCGAAGACAGCTCCCACCCATATCGACAATCGCCATGTCGGGCCGGTGCTCGCGCTCGTTGGCAGCCTTTCGCCTGTGACACGTGAGCAGGTCGAGGCCGCGACGGGCTATGCAATGCTGCCCGTCGAGCCGCACCGCCTGCTTTCCGACGAAAGCTATGCCACGGGCCTGCGAGAAACGGCACTGTCCGCACTCGCGAATGGTGACGCTATGCTGGTGACGGAACAGCCCGAAGGCGCGCCGGCTGCGGCCGGCAGCGTCGCGAATGCGACCGGCAGGCTGCTGGCTTCGATCATGGAGCGGGCCCCGATCGGCCGCCTCGTCGTCGCAGGCGGCGACACCTCGACCATGGCGATCCGGTCGCTGCCGCTCTGGGGCTTGTCCTATCGCGGCCCTTGCGTGCCCGGCGCGCCGCTCTGCCGCGCCCATTCCGACGTTTCCCGGCTCGACGGGCTCGATATCGTGCTGAAGGGCGGGCAGATGGGGCCGCCCGGCTTCTTCAACGACAAGGCGCGTGCAGGGCTCGACGACACCTGGAGCTCACGCGGAAACACGCCGTCATCCCGGGCTTGACCCGCGGTTCCGGAGAATCCAGCAACCTAACCCGGCAGGCAGCCGTCGGTGCCGGCGCCGCAGACCAGCGCGCAGACCTTCTCCCCGCCCGTAAGCGCGACCCGTCCGGACTGCAGCGCCGCCAGCGCGGCTGCGCCCGACAGGTCAGCCGCGATGCCGAACTCGAACCAGAGCGATTTGGCCGCCTGCTCCATCTCGGCATCGGTGACCAGCACGATCTCGTCGACATTGCGCGCAGTGGCTTCGTAGATCGCCTGATCGGTCTGGCGGCAGGACATGGTGGCGACGCGGGTCTCCAGTTTGTCGAGCGCGACGAGGCGGCCGGCCGCGAGGCAGGCATGCAGCGTCGGCGACCCCACCGGCTCGATGCCGATGATCCGCGTCTGTGGGCGCAGAGCCTTCACCGCCGTCGACAGGCCGGTGATCAGCCCGCCGCCGCCGATGGCGACGAGGATGACGTCAACGTCCGGCATGTCGTCGAGGATATCGAGGCCGAGCGTACCTTGGCCTGCGACCACGACCGGATCGCTGAAGGGATGGGCATAGGTCGCGCCGGTCTCGCGGGCATGGGCGAGTGCAGCGGCATTGGCGTCGTCCCAGATCGCACCGACGATATGGACGTCCGCGCCCCAGTCGCGCAGCTTGGCGATCTTGTCGGGTGCAGCGTTGGACGGCAGGAAGATCGTCGCGGGCACACCGAGCACATGCGCCGATCGGGCGATGGCGAGGCCGTGATTGCCGCCCGAGGCTGTGACGACGCCGCGCGCCAGCTCGTCCTTCGACAGGGTCAGCAGCCGGTTCATCGCGCCCCGCGCCTTGAAGGAGCCAGCGGCCTGCAGCAATTCGAGCTTCAGCGTGACATCGCCGCCGAAATCCGTGCCGCGCGTCCTGGCATAAGGCAGCGTCGGCGTACGGCGGATGTGGGGAGCTATCCGATGGCGGGCGGCGCGGATGTCGTCGAGCGCGATCATGACAGGGTTCCGCGATAGGGCGCCGCCACGATCAGGCAGCAATTGCCCGGCTTCACCCGCCCCGGCTGGCGCCGGCCGTAGAGGATGCCGTCGGCGGCGTAATGCAGCGTTTCCGGTGGGCGCGAAGGGTCCCAGGTGCAGTGGATGCGACCCGCGGGCTCACCGGCGCTGACCTTGGCGCCGTTGGCGTGGAAGGGCTCGAAGATGCCGTCGGCCGTCGCATAGACGTAAGCCGAGACGCCGGGCAGTTCGAGGATCTGGCTGTCGCCGCGCTTCGGCTCGGGCTTTTCGCGGACGACGACGCCGAGATGGTCGAGGACATTGGCGACGCCGCGCCGGCAGACGGAAAGAGCCTCCAGCGAGACCGTGCCGCCGCCGGCCATCTCGGTGCCGACCGTGACGAGCCCGGCCCGGCAGGCGGCGGCAGTCGCGGTGCGCGGCTCGCCGAGATTGCTGATGACGACGGTCATCGGCGCGTCGAAAGCCTGTACGGCGGCAACATTGCGCTTGTGCAGAGCGGGATCGTCGGTCGGCTCGACGATGGCGCTCGGGATGATGTCGAGCGAGGATCCGCCGGAGTGCAGGTCGAGGAAGGCGTCGCCGATCGGCAGGATATGGTCGCTGACGAAGGCCGAGATCTGCTGGGTGATCGTGCCGCGCGGGTCGCCGGGGAAGGTGCGGTTGAAATTCAGCCCGTCGACCGGCGAGGTGCGCTGGCCGGCGATGACGGCGTGGACATTGTTCGCCGGCATCAGGATCAGCCGGCCCTGGACGCGCCCGGGGTCGAGATCGCGGATCAGGTCGCAGATCGTGATCGGCCCCTCGTACTCGTCGCCATGGTTGCCGCCTTCCATGATCACGGTCGGGCCGCTGCCGTTCTTGATCACGGCGATCGGAACGCGCGTCACGCCCCAGGCGTCGTCATGCGGCGAATGCGGGATCATCAGGAAGCCGGACTGCTTGCCCTCCCGCTCGGGATCGACGGTGAGGAAGGCGCTGGACGGGCGCGGGGTCGGCTTGGGGCGGGGGCTGGTCATGGCGGGCTCGATGAGACGTGACTTGGGAGACCTCCCCGAGAAGAGGAGGGTCGAGACAAGCCGTCATGCTCGGGCCTGACCCGAGCATCTCCGGCCGAATAAGGCTCCGACCAGCGCCTTCTGGTCAGGAGTTTCCCGGGTCCGCGCTTCGCTTCGCCCGAGAATGACGGATGTCGGATGGACTACAGCGGCGGCAGCGGGTCCATCGGCATGTCCAGATACTTCCGGTGGAGCCGATCAAGCTCGCCGTTCATCGTGTTGAAGAAGATGAAGCCATCGAGCCAGCGCACGAGGTTATGCTGGTCCATCTGGACGCCCATATGCGCCGGGCTGCGGCGGATGACGAACTTGCGCTCGAACTCCTTGTTCGGGTTCTGCTTGGCGAGCGCCTGGGCCACGATCGAGTTGGTGGCGAGCAGATCGGCCTGACCGGTGATGTAGGCCGCCGCCGCCGTCGCGTCGTCCTCGGTGCGCATCAGGCTGGCCTTGGGGGCCGTGGCCGAGATGGCGAGCTCCTGCGTCGTGCCCTTGGCGGCGGCGACGCGGGCCGAGCCGATCGTCTCCGGGCTGCTCACCACCGAGCTCTTCGGGCCGTAGACCGCGAGGAAGGTGTTGGCATAGGGCGCGGTGAACTGGATCTGCCGGGCGCGCTCGGGCGTGAGGCCCATCACCGAGATGACGATGTCGACCTTGTCGGTCATCAGGAAGGGGATGCGGTTGGCGCCGGTGATCTGCTGCATCTCCAGCTTCACGCCGAGACCCTTGGCGACCATTTCGGCCATCTCGATGTCGAAGCCTACAGCCTTGCGGTCCGCATCCTGCGCGCCGAAGGGCGGGGCGTCGAGCGGCACGCCGATGCGCACCACGCCCTTGGACAGGATGTCCTGGAGCTTGTCGGCCTTGGCCTCGGCGGCKCCGAAGGCGGCGACGGCCAGGGCGGCCAGCCCCGCCAGCACAGATTTGCCTGCGAACAGTGAACGCATCGTCTCTCTCCCCTCGTTGATGTCTGTTCTTCCGCCTCAGTGCAGGACAGCACTGAGGAAGGTCTGGAGTTCCGGCGTCTTCGGCTCGGCCAGCACGGCGGCGGCCGGCCCCTGCTCGTGGACGCGCCCCTCATGCATGAAGACGACGCGCGAGCCGAAGCGGCGGGCAAAGCCCATCTCATGCGTCACCAGGATCATGGTCATGCCTTCCTGCGCGACGGATTCGAGAACCTTGAGCACCTCGCCGGTCAGCTCGGGATCGAGCGCGGAGGTGACCTCGTCGAACAGCATCAGCTTCGGCCGCATGGCGAGCGAGCGGGCGATGGCGACGCGCTGCTGCTGGCCGCCGGAGAGTTGCGAGGGATAGGCGTCGAGCTTGTCCTCCAGCCCGACGCGGGCGAGCACCTCGCGCGCCACCTCGCGGGCGGCCTCCGGCGCCTGCTTCTTCACGACGCGCGGGGCGAGCGTGATGTTGTCGCAAACCGAGAGATGCGGGAACAGGTTGAAGCTCTGGAAGACGATGCCGACCTCCTGGCGCAGCTTGCGCAGATCGGTCTTGGGGTCGTTGACCTGCGTTCCGTCGACGCGGATGACGCCGGCCTGGACCGGCTCCAGCCCGTTGATGCAGCGGAGCATGGTGCTCTTGCCGGAGCCCGAGCGGCCGATCACGGCGATGATCTCGCCCTTGGCGACGTCGAGCGTCACGTCCTTCAGCACCTGGACGGCGCCGTAACTCTTGTTGATCCCGTGGATTTCAACGAGCGACATCGAGCTTCCGCTCGATCGAGCGGCTCCATTGCGTGAGGGGGAAGCACATCGCGAAATAGATCGCGGCGACGGTGATGTAGACGGCGAAGGGCTTGTAGGTGCCGGCAGCGGTGAGCTGGCCCTCGCGCGTGATCTCGACGAAGCCGATCACCGCGGCGAGCGAGGTGTTCTTGATCAGCTGGACGAGGAAGCCGACCGTCGGCGGGATCGCGACCCGGATCGATTGCGGCACGATAATGTAGCGCAACTGCTCCCAGAGCGAGAGCCCGAGCGAGGCGCCGGCCTCCCACTGCGTCTTAGCGATCGAGACCAGCGCGCCGCGCCAGATCTCGCCGAGGAAGGCGCTGCCATAGACCGAGAAGGCGGTCGCGGCCGCAATCCACGGATTGACCGAGATGCCGATGAGCGGCAGGCCGAAGAAGATCACGAACAGCCAGACCAGCAGCGGCGTGCCCTGGACGACGTGGATATAGGCCGCCGAGAGCCAGCGCACTGGCGCGAAGGGCAGGATGCGGGCGATGGCGATGACGATGCCGATCAGCGAGGCGCCGATGAAGGCAGCGACGGTGAGCGCCAGCGTCCAGCGCGCTGCCGCCACCAGATACATCACATCGATGAGGCCGAATTCGCGGATCATCGCCTGCCGAATGCCCAGTAGTAGATGCCCGCGAACAGGCCGCGGAAGGCGAAGGCGAGCCCGAGATAGAGCACGCCGATGACGGTGTAGACCTCGAAGTCGCGGAAGGTGCGCGACTGCACGATCGAGGCCGCATGGAAGAGGTCCTCGACCGAAATCTGCGAGACGACGCTGGTCGCCAGCATCAGCAGCACGAACTGGCTGGCGAGCGCCGGGAACATTGACTTCAGCGCCGGGAACATCACGACGTAGCGGAAGACCTGCAGCCCGGAGAGGCCGAGCGAATGGCCGGCCTCGACCTGCGCCTTCGGCACGGCCTCGAGCCCGGCGCGAACGATCTCGGTGGTGTAGGCGCCGAGATTGACAACGAGCGCGATGATCGCGGCGGTGAAGCCGTCGAGTCTCAGGCCGAAGCTGGGCAGGCCGAAGAAGATCAGGAAGAGCTGGACCAGCAGCGGCGTGTTGCGGATGATTTCGACATAGGTGCCGACCGCGCGGCGCAGCCAGGCCGGACCATAGACGCGGGCCGCCGCGCAGGCGATGCCGATGACCAGACCGCCCACCATGGCCGCCGCCGACAGCATCAGCGTGACCCAGACACCGTCGAGGATCGATTCCCAGGCCGCGAAGACGTCGCGGAACTGCAGGCCGTATTTCATGCCCAGCCGCCTTGCGGCTCTGTCGCTGCGCTGCTCGAACGCGCGATATGATCAGGCCATCGCACCATCCGCCTCCCCTTTACGAGGAGGCTAGGTTCGTTTCTTATTTGATGTCAAGCTTCATATATGAAACAGGAAGACATGAGCGACCTGCCCGACTCCGAGAGCGGAGACAAAAGCACCTATGCGGCTCCCGCCCTGGAGAAGGGGCTCGACATCCTCGAGCTCCTCGCCGAGGTCGGCGAGCCGCTGTCGACGCGCGAGATCGCCGAGCGCCTCGCCCGCTCCAAGAGCGAGATCTTCCGCATGGTCTTCGTGCTGCAGCAGCGCGGCTATCTCGCCCGCGAGGCCGGCACCGACCGCCTTGGCCTGTCGCGGCGGCTGTTCGACCTGGGCATCCGCACGCCGGGCGGGCGCCAGCTCACCTCGATCGTGCTGCCGCTGATGGAGCGCTTCAGCGAGGAAAGCGGCATGGTCGCCCACCTCGTCGTGCTGAGCCGGGCCCAGACCGTCGTGCTCGCGACCACATCCGGCCATCTCGATGCCAGCGTCATCGTGCGCCCCGGCTATGGAAGGCCGGCGCTCGACGCCAATTCCGGCCTGCTCATCCTCGCCTTCCAGAGCGAGGCACGTCGCCGGCAATTGATGAAGGAGGCCTCCGAGGCCGACCGGGACAAGCTGGAGAGCGACGAGACGCGCCGCATCCTGGCGGACATCCGCACGAGCGGGCATCGCGTCGCGCCGAGCCGCGACATCATGGCCGTGACCGACATCGCCTGCCCGGTGATCGGCCCGGGCGGCCATGCGGAAGCCGCGATCCTCGTGCCCTGCCTGCAGCGCCATGGCATCGCCACCGACGAGGAGGCGATCCTGCTCGCACTCAAGGCCTCCTGCCGCGAGGCCGGTTCGCAGCTTTCGCTCTGAGGAAAGCCTGATCGCGAGCGCCTCGCGACGGGCACGGAAGGCCTTGACGGTCACGGTTTTCGGGTGATCCCTCACGGTGAAGCGGCGCGGACGAACTGTCACCGACAAACCAACCCGTCTGCCGAAGCTCAGAGCATAAGGAGATCGTCATGGAGATCATGCGCGCGGGCTCGCGGCCGTCGGGGAAAGGGCCGGCCGACTGGTTCACCGGGTCGGTCCGGATCGATCCGCTCTTCAACCCGCACGCACCGGAACGTGTGCAGGGCGCGAGTGTCACCTTCGAGCCGGGAGCGCGGACGGCCTGGCATACGCATCCGCTCGGCCAGACGCTGATCGTCGTCAGCGGGGTCGGCCGGGTGCAGCGCTGGGGAGGGCCGATCGAGGAGATCCGGCCCGGCGACGTGGTCTGGTTCCCGCCCGGCGAGAAGCACTGGCACGGTGCCGGCCCGTATACCGGGATGACCCATATCGCCGTCCAGGAAGCCAAGGACGGCAAGGTCGTGGATTGGCTGGAGCAGGTCTCCGACGGCCAGTATGGCGGCTGATACCCGCCTGACGAGAGCGAGCGACGATGCCTGAGCTTTCCAGCCTCCTGCGGGAGCCGCGTCACGTTCTGCTCGAAACCGCGACGCCGCTCCAGAGACTGCGCCGGTTCGAGGCGAAGCTCGATCGACCCGGCGTCTATGCCAAGCGCGACGATCTCATGCCGATCGCGCTCGGCGGCAACAAGCTGCGCAGCCTCGAATACTGGCTGGGCGCGGCGTTGGAGAAGGGGGCCGACATCCTTCTGGTCGGCGGCGGCGCCAGCTCCAATCTCTGCCGCCTGACAGCCGCGGCAGCCTCGCTGGTCGGGCTCGATTGCCTCGTCCTGCACAACGCGCCCGACACGCCGGAGAACCGCCAGGCCTCCTTCCTGAACCGGTTGTTCGGCGCCGAGCTGCGCTTCCTTGGCTCGGTCGATGAAAGCCAGCGCAATGCGGCGCTTGCGGAGGCGGCCGTGGACCTCGCGCGGCAGGGCCGCACGCCGTACATCGTCGGCGATTCCGTGCTGGGTGCGATGGGCTACGTCCGCGCCGCCTTGGAACTGCATGAACAGTCGCAGCAGCAGGAGGCGCCGATCCGGCATGTCTTCCTCGCCGGCTCGATGGGGCCGACCGAAGCCGGCTTCATCTTCGGCAATGCCCTGCTCGGCCATCCCTTCCAGATCCACCTCGTCAGCGTCGAATACGAGCGGGACGAATTGGCCGGCCATGTCGGGCGGATCTATGAGGGCCTGCGGGAGCGGACGGGGCTCGATGTCGCCGCATGGGAGCAGGCACCGCCGCATTATCACATGGACCATCTCGGTGGCGGTTGGGGTGTCCCAACGCCCGCCTCGGAAGCCGCCATCCTGAGCTTTGCGCGCACCGAGGGCATCCTGATCGAGCACGTCTATACGGCGAAGACCTGCGCCGGCTTCCTCGAACAGCTCGCCAACGGAGGGATCCCGAGCAGCGAGCCCGCCTGTGTTCTCCATACGGGCGGCACCGCCGCGCTCTTCTCGCAATTCGGCCTGTTTCGAACGCTGAGCTAGAGCACGCGCGATCGGGTTCAAACCCGACCGGATCCGGCTCTGGCGCCTGCCCGCTTGACGAGCCCCGGCACCGCTCTATGGTGCCGGTCGATCGAGGTTCTCCGGGTTTCGCCCGGAGCTAAGAGGGAATTCGGTGAGGCGCGTCCCGCGCCAATGCCGAGGCTGCCCCCGCAACTGTAAGCGGCGAGCCCTCCGTCCATCGTCCACTGGCGCCCTGCGCCGGGAAGGCCGGGCGGATCAGGCGTCGACCCGCGAGCCAGGAGACCTGCCGCGATCGCAAGGCGTCTTTCGGGCGGGGTGTTCCGGAGGGGTGCGCGTCGGCGGCCGGCTCCAGATCCGCGCCACCGGCCGTGTCCTGCGAGCTCCCCCGCCCTCATCTCGGGGAGCGATGAATTCCATGTCGATGATCTTTGGCCGGTCTGCAGCGAAGGCCGCGGCACGCTTGACGCGGTCGCGTCGTGCGATCTATGAGAAATGCAACATTGTTACATTTTTTGGACCTTGCGCCGAAGCCTTCCGGTTTCGCCGACGCGGTGTCCAGCTCAGCCCGGTTGCCTCCATGCGTCCCGCCTTTTCGTTGCTGCCCGCCCTCTTCGCCGCCGCAGCCGGCGCTGCCCTGTTCACCGCGCCAGCCGCGGCCGGGCCGACGCAATATCCGCTGACGCTGGAGAATTGCCGGGAGACCATCACCTTCAACGCCGCGCCCAAGCGGGTCGTCGCGATCGGCCAAACCCAGACGGAAATCCTCTATGCGCTCGGCCTCGGCGACCGGGTGGTCGGCACCGCCGTCTGGTTCTCGCCCGTCGCCAAGCCCTACGAGGCCGCCAACGCCAAGGTGAAGCGCCTGGCCGACAACGACCCGAGCTTCGAGGCCGTGGTCGGGCAGGAGCCCGATCTCGTCACCGCAATGTTCGAATGGCATCTCGGGCCGAACGGCATCGTCGGCAAGCGCGACCAGTTCCATAAGGTGAAGGTGCCGACCTATGTCTCGCCGACCGATTGCGTCGGCAAGGACAATTCCGGCCCCGGCGACGGCGTGCGCACGCAGATGTTCTCGATGGAGCTGGTCTATCGCAACATCCGCGAATTCGGGCAGATCTTCGACGTCAGCGACCGCGCCGAGACGCTCGTCGCGGAACTGAAGGCTCGTGAGGACAAGGCGGTCGAGCAGGTCGCAAAGCTGAAGGCGCAGGACGTCCCCGTCGTCGTCTGGTTCTCCAGCAAGGACATCAAGGGTGACGGCTTCATGGCCGGCAGGAACGGCGTGCCCGCCTACATCCTGTCCAAGCTCGGGGCGCGCAACATCATCGCCACCAATGAGGAATGGCCGCTGGTCGGGTGGGAGAGCATCGCCGCCGCCAACCCGGCCGTGATCGTCACCGTAAAGATGGACCGGCGCCGCTTCCCGGCTGATGACATCGAGAAGAAGCTCGCATTCCTGAAGACCGACCCCGTCGCCAGCAAGCTCGACGCGGTGAAGAACAACCGCGTCGTGATCATCGACGTGGGTGCGACCCGTGCGGGGCTCGACACCGTCGACGGCATCGAGACGCTCGCCAAGGCGATCGCCAGCTTCGGCCTCGCGCCTTGAGCCACGCCGCCCACGGCCCGAACTGGCCGGCGCGGATCGGCCTCGCGCTCCTGTCGCTGCTGGCGCTCACCGTCTCGGTGGCGCTGGCGGTGACGATCGGCGAGATGGCGATCCCGTTCGACGTCGCGCTCAAGGCACTCGGCAACGGGCTGTTCGATCTCGGCCTGCCGGTGGGCGCGATCCAGCAGGGCGTCATCTTCGACTACCGCTTGAGCCGGGCGCTGATGGCGGGGCTGTGCGGCGGGGCGCTGGCGCTGTCGGGCGTGATCCTGCAGGCGCTGCTGCGCAATCCGCTGGCCGAGCCCTATATCCTCGGTATCTCGGCCGGCGCCTCCACCGGGGCTGTCGCGGTGCTGATCCTCGGCGTCGGCATCGGCGGCATGGCGGTGAGCCTCTCGACGGGCGCCTTCATCGGCGCCTGCGCCGCGCTTGCCGTCGTCGCGCTGCTCGCGGCGGGGACCGGCGGCGCAAGCGACCGCGTCATCCTCGCCGGCGTCGCCGCCTCACAGCTTTTCAACGCTGCCACCGCCACCATCGTGACGACGCTCGCCAGCGCCGAGCAGGCGCGCGGGGTGATGTTCTGGCTGCTCGGCAATTTCGGCGGCGTGCGCTGGCCGGACCTCTGGATCGCGACCCCGGTCGCCTTCATCGGCTTCGGTGTCTGCATGCTGCACGCCAAGGCGCTCGACGCCTTTGCCTTCGGTGCCGATGCCGCCGCCTCGCTGGGCGTGCCGGTAATGCGCGTGCGGATCGTCCTGTTCGCGACGACCGCCGTGATGACCGCCGCGATGGTCAGCATCGTCGGGACGATCGGCTTCGTCGGCCTCGTCATCCCGCATGCGGCGCGCTTCCTCGTCGGCTCGGGTCATGCCCGGCTGCTGCCGGCCTGCCTCGTCATCGGCGCGATCTTCATGATCCTCGCCGACATCCTGTCGCGCGTGCTGGTGCCGCAGCAGATCCTGCCGATCGGCGTGGTCACCGCCCTGTTCGGGGCGCCCGCCTTCGCACTGATCCTCTACCGAGCCAGGAGGCCTGCTTGAGGAAGCCGGCATGACACTCGCGACCCATGACGTGCGCTGGGGTGCCGCCGGACGGATGATCGTCGACGGCGTGACGCTTCATGCCGCTCCCGGCCGCATCCTCGGCCTGATCGGCCCCAATGGCTCGGGAAAATCGAGCCTGCTCAGGCTGCTCTGCCGGCTGCGCAATGTGGCCGGCGGCGTGGTCACGCTCGACGCGCGCGACATCGCGAGCGTGCCGCGCCGCGAGCTGGCGCGCCGGCTCGCCTTCGTCGAGCAGCAGGCTACGACCGAGGTGCAGCTTTCCGTGTGCGACGTGGTGCGGCTCGGCCGCACGCCGCATCGCGCCGCACTCGCCTCCTGGGCCGCCGCGGACGAGGCCGCCGTCAATTCGGCGCTCGCGCGCGTCGGGCTTGCCGACAGGCACGACCAGCTCTGGCACACGCTGTCGGGCGGGGAGCGCCAGCGCGTGCATATCGCACGGGCGCTGGCGCAGGAGCCGAGCGAGTTGATCCTCGACGAACCGACGAACCATCTGGACATCCAGCATCAGCTCTCGATCCTGACGCTGATCCGGCGGCTCGGCATCACCTGCATCGTCGCGCTGCACGACCTCAACCTCGCCGCGCTGTTCTGCGACGAGATCGCACTCCTGCATCACGGCCGCCTGCTGGCGGCGGGCGCGCCGGAAACCGTGCTGACGGAAGCGACCATCCGCACCGTCTTCGGCGTGGCCGTGGCGATCAAGCCCGGACATGCGGGGCGCCGGCACATCGAATATCTCGTCGACCTCGATCGGGAGGAGCCGGGAGCAGGATTGCGGGCGCTCTAGATGCCGATCTGGCACGGAACCACGCCGCCGGCCCGGGCTTGACCCGGGATGACATGCGTTTCGATCAAAACGCAGCAAGCGCCCGGTTCAGCGGCCGGAATGCACCGCCTCCTCGGCATAGCGCGCGACCATCTGCTGCTGAACCTCCGTCTCCGGCCCCGAGCCGGCGGCGGCTACGGCCGCAACGGCCTCCGCACCGCTCAGGCCGAGCGCGACCAGGATGCAGGTCGCGACCATCCCGGTCCGGCCGATGCCGGCTGCACAGTGAACGAACAGCTCCCTTCCCGCATTCAGGTCGCGAGCGGCCTCCTCGGCAAGAGCCTTCAGGCCGCCGCCATCGTCGGGAACGCCGAAATCACCGATCGGAAAGCGCGTGACGGGGATGCCGAGATCGGATTGCCGCGCGGCGTAGTCCGGCGACTTCAGCCTGATCTCTTCCGCGGGCGTCAGGCAGATGATGCGGGCGATCCCTTGCTGCGTCAGGTCAGCCAGGTCATCCGCCAGCGGCCTCAGCCGGCCCGGCATCGGCCCGAGCCAGAGCGCGCCCGCGATCCCGGCCGGCAGATCGACGCGTCGGATGAAGCCCGTTCGGGTGCTGATCATCCCAGCCTCCCTCGTTCTATCGATCAGGCGAGCAGCGCCTTCGCCTGGACGGCCATGACCCTCTCCTCATTAGCCGGGATCACCAGAACCTTGAAATCGCCGAGGAAGGTGAGACGATCGAGGATCGCCTTGCGAATGGGTGCGGCATGCTCCCCGATGCCGCCGGTGAAGATCAGCCCGTCGATGCCGCCCATCGCCGCCGCCATTGCCGCGCTGAACTGCGCGACCTTCAGCGCAAAATAATCCAGGGCGAAACGCGCGCGGGGATCGTCGCTGTTGAGCAGCGTCTCGACATCGTTGGAGAGGCCGGACAGGCCGAGCAGGCCCGAGCGCTCGTAGAGCGCATTCGAAACCTCTTCAGCGCTCATGCCCAGGCCCTGGAACATGTAAAGCACCGCGCCGGCGTCGAGCGCGCCGCAACGCGTGCCCATCGGCAGCCCGTCAAGCGTCGTCATCCCCATGGTCGTGTCGATGCTGCGGCCACCCCGGATGGCGCAGATGCTCGCACCGTTGCCGAGATGGGCAGCGACGACGCGGCCGGCATGGAGGTCGAGATGCCGCTCGGCCAGCACCATCTCCAGCCATTGATAGGACAGGCCGTGGAAGCCGTAGCGGCGGATGCCCTTGTCGCGCAGCCCCTGTTCTAGCGCGAAATTGTGGGTCAGAGCATCGTGCCGGGCGTGGAAGGCCGTATCGAAGCAGGCGATGTTGGGCACGTCGGCCATCAGGCGCCGGGCGGCGGCCACCGCGGCGAGATTGTGCGGCTGATGCAGCGGCGCCAGCGGAGCGAGTGCTTCGAGCGCGGCAAAGACCTCGGGCGTCACCACGACGGGGTCGGCATAGTTTTCGCCGCCGTGGACGATGCGGTGTGCGACCGCCGTCATCCGCCAGCCATCGTCATGGCGGTCGACGAAGGCGAGGACTGCGGAGAGCGCCGTGTTGTGATCGCAGGCCTGCGGCAGCGCGATGCGCTCGCGCGGACCATCCGCGAGACTCGCATCCAGGACCGGTTCCGGCTCGCCGAGGCGCACCGCCTTGCCGCGGGCGAGCACGCTGAGGTCGTCGCTGCGGAAGACCTGGAACTTGAGGCTGGAGGAGCCCGCGTTGAGGACAAGAATGGTGTCGATCACTTGATCCGCCCCGTACGCCGCGCATCAGCCAGAAGAACCGCCAGGACGCAGGAGAGCAGGCGCGCTCGCAGATTGTCGGCCCGGCTCGTCAGAATGATCGGCACCCGCGCGCCGAGCACGATCCCGGCGGCATCGGCGCCGCCGAGGAAGGTGAGTTGCTTGGCGAGCATGTTGCCGGCTTCGATCTCGGGCACGATCAGGATGTCGGCATGCCCCGCCACCAGCGAGACGATGCCCTTCTCCTTCGCCGCCGCAGCGCTGATCGCGTTGTCGAAGGCGAGCGGCCCATCGACGATGGCATCGGTGATCTGGCCGCGATCGGCCATCTTCGAAAGGGCGGCGGCATCGAGCGTGGCGCACATGCGTGGGTTGACGGTCTCGACGGCCGCGAGCACCGCCACCTTGGGCAATTCGTCGACGCCGTTCAGCGCGACATGCCAGAGATTGACGGCGTTCTGGACGATGTCGGCCTTGGTGGCGAGGTCGGGCGAGATGTTCACCGCCGCGTCGGTGATGATGAAGGGCTTGGGATAGCTGTCGATATGCATCACGAAGGCATGGGAGATGCGCCGCTCGGTCCGCAGGCCGGAGTCGGCGTGCACGACTGCGCCCAGCAGTTCGTCGGTGTGCAGCGAGCCCTTCATCAGGGCTTCGAGCTCGCCGGCGGCAGCCAGCGAGACGGCCTTCACCGCCGCCTCATGGCTGTGCTCGGTGTCTACCAGCTCCCAAGGCGAGATATCGACGCGGGCTTCCAGCGCGGCGGCGCGGATACGCTCCGCGGGGCCGATCAGAACCGGATCGATCAACTGCTCGGCGACGGCGTCCGCGACGGCCTCGATCACATTGGCCTTGACGGGATGAACCACCCCCGTCCGCACAGCCGGAAGATCCTCGCAGCGGCCGAGCGCGAGTTGGAAATATTCGGAGGCGGACAGCGTCGTCATGGCGCGAGGGCTCCAGGGCGGGCGGATATTTCAGGAAGCGGACCGTGCGGGCGACTCAGCCCTGCAAGGCGATCCAGCGGGCGATACCGGGCCAGGTGTCGGCGAGCGTCTTGCGGCCCATGAACAGGCCGATATGGCCGCCGGGCACCAATTTCTTCTCGATCTTCTTCTTCGGCGTGCCGACGAGGTCTTCCGCCGCGAAGACCTGCTCGCTGGTGGTTATGTCGTCCTCGGCACCGGCGAGGAGATAGACCGGGCAAGCGACGTCCGTCAGGCTCAGGCGCCGGCCCAGGCCGACGAACTCGCCCTTGGCGAAGCGATTCTCCTTGAAGATCTGCTCGATGGCCTGGAGGTAGTAGGCGCCGGGCAGGTCGAGCGGGTTCTCGTACCAGGCCGCGAAGGTCTCGGTACGGTCGAGATAGTTCTTGTCGGCGATGTTCTGGTAGAGCCGCACGTACTTGTCGACGTAATGCTCGTCGGGGTGCATGTTCTTCCAGCCGGCGAGCATAAAGCGCCCCGGCATCAGGCCCCGGCCCGTCCGGACCATGGCGCGGTAGCTCTTCAGCGGCATGGCCTTCGCCATGCGCTTGATCGGCCCATCGCCGGCATCCGCGTCGATCGGGGAGCCAGCCAGGACCAGCGACTTGACCTTGTGCGGGAAGCGGGAGGCCAGCATCGCGCTGAGCCAGCCGCCCTGGCAGAGGCCAACCAGATGCACGACGCCGCCGAGATCGTCGATCGCGGCGTTGAGCTCGGCCAGATAGGTGTCGATGCTGAAGTAGCGCATCTCCTGCGTCGCCGGCTTCCAGTCGGTGACAAGGACATGTTCGTGACCATTCGCGAGCATCGTCTCGACGAGGCTCTGGCCCTTGTCGTAGTCGGCGATGGTCGCGCTATGTCCGGCGTAGGGCGCGTCGATCACGACGGGGATACCCCCGGGCTCAGGCTTGCCGAATTCGCGTAGCCGCATCGTCGGCAGGTCGAGGCGCACTGTGTTCCGCGTCGCCCAGTCCGGCGGCGGCGGGCGGGTGATCTTCACCGCCTCGGAGAGGAAATCGAGATTGTACTCGGTCAGGCGCAGGGCGGCGTCGACAGGCCAGAACCAGGGCAGGCTGAGTTCGTCGGGGCCACTCGTCGGCTGGCGAGATGTCTCTACTGCGTTTCGGCTCGTGGCCATGGTCGAAACACCCGCATTGTCGATTGCGCCCGGAAGGTAGACAGCCGACCTTGCCGAGGCAACCGCGACAGCCTTGCGACAGGTCAAACCCCGTCTGCGATGCGCGGCGCCCGCGCTGCCTCCAAAGTCCGGCCCCGCGCCATCGGGCCGACGAGCGTGCGCAAGGCGTTGACGATGACAGCGATGTCGATGCCCTGCTGCAGGAACGCGCCGACGACGGGCGGGATGTAGCCGAAGGCGGCGAAGACCATGGCGACTCCGGACAGGCCGAGGCCGACAACGATGCTCTGCTGCGCGATCGCCCGCGTCCGCTGCGCGATCACGACTGCTTCCGCGACCCGGTCGATCCTGTCGACGAGGATCACCACGTCGGCCGCTTCGGAGGAGGCCGTCGCACCCCGGGCGCCCATCGCCACGCCGACATCCGCAGCGGCCAGCGCCGGCGCGTCGTTCAAGCCGTCGCCGACCATCATCGTCGGCTGACGAGCCTTCTCCGCCGCGATGGCAGCGACCTTCTCGGCGGGGCTGCACTCGGCCTTGACGTCGTCGATAGCGAGGTGAGCGGCAACCTCCGCCGCCGTCCCGGCATCGTCGCCCGTCACCATCAGGATGCGATTGACCCCGGCACCATGCAGGCGGTCCAGCGTCTCGCGCGCGTCGGGCCGCACCGCATCCGCCATGGCGAGGAAACCGGCGAATTGCCCATCGAGGGTGACAAAGACGGCAAGAGCAGCGGCGCCGTCGAGGCCCGCTTGTGCCGTCCGCGCCCAACTCGGGAGGGGCTCATCTCCCAGGACGAGATTGCGCGAGCCGGCGCGGACATGCCTGCCATCCACGACGCCTTCAAGGCCCGAGCCCCGATATTCGCGCACCTCGGTGGGCTGGGACAGGGGCAGCGCCTTCTGGCGCGCCAGCGCGACCAGCGTCTCGGCGAGCACATGATGCGATGCCTGCTCGAGCGAGGCGACGAGGCGGAGGACTTCGGCCGCCTGGACCTCCGGAGCCGACTCCAACGCGACCAGCCGGGCGCCGCCCTCGGTCAGGGTTCCCGTCTTGTCGAAGATCGCAGTGCGAACCTGCCCGAGCGCCTCGATCGCTGAGCTGCCCTTCATCAGGATGCCGGCACGGGCAGCGCGGGAGACGCCGCCGATGAAGGCGACCGGCGCCGCCAGGATCAGCGGGCAAGGCGTGGCGACGACGAGAACGGCGAGGGCGCGGATCGGATCGTCGGACAGCCACCAGGCCAGGCCGGCAACGATCAGGGTCGCGGGCAGCAGCAGCAGCGCGAAGCGATCGGCCATGCGGATGAAGGGGGCCTTCGCGGTCTGCGCCGCCTCGACCATCCGGACGATGCCGGCATAGGTGCTCTCATGCGCCGCCGCCGAAGCGCGGTAGCGGAACGCCTCGCCGGCATTGACGGTGCCGCTGCGCAGCGCCTCGCCCTTCGCCTTCGCCTCGGGCAGCGGCTCGCCGGTGACGGCGGATTCGTCCAGCCGCGCCGCGGCATCGAGAAGCTCACCATCCACCGGCAGCATCTCGCCGGCCCGCACCAGCAGTTCGTCGCCAACCGCCACGTCCTCCGCAGCGATATCGACGAGTCCGCCGGCGTCCTGACGGTGGGCGATGCGCGGCGTCCGGTCCCGCAGCGAGCGGAGCTCGCGCTCGGCCTTGCCGCGGGCATAGTCCTCCAGCAGGTTGCCGCCGGAATACATCATGGCGACGACCGCGCCGGCCAGCGGCTCGCCCATCGCGATGGAGGCGACCATCGCGACAAGCGCGATCGCATCCACGCCGAGCCGTCCGGCCAGCATGTCGCGGAGCATCGAGACCGCCAGCGCCACGGCGACGGGGATCGTCGCCGCCGTCCAGATCAGGTCCGGCGACCATGCGCCGCCGACGCGGCCAGCGATCAATCCAGCGACGGCCCCTGCCATTGCGATGGCGAACAGGCTCAGATGGACGACCATCTCACGCATCGGCGCCGCTCCCGTTCCGCCTCTGCCCGGTATGTCTCAAGCGAAGATCACCTTGCGGAACCGGGCGAGCGCGAAGGCGAAATAGGCCGCGCCGATCGCGATGATCTTGGCAATCTCCGGCCAGACGACGTCGAACCCCGCTCCGCGATAGAGCACGCCCTGGGAGAAGGAAACGAAATGCGGCGTCGGGCTGAAGGTCTGCATGATCCATTGCAGCCAGACCGGCATGCTCTCCATCGGAGTGGTCGCACCCGAGAGCAACTGCGTGACCACGAAGACCGGGATGGCCAGCAGGCCGAACTGCCCCATCGTCGTCGCCAGCGTGCCGAGCAGGATGCCGAGCGCCGCGACGGAAAAGGCGTAGACCGCCGTCCCCATCACGAAGAGCAGAAGCGAGCCGGCGATCGGGACGCCGAGCGCCCATTCGACGATGAAGACGAGCGAGGCGACCGCCGCGACCAGGATGACGAGGGCATTCGCCACCATCTTGGCGAGCATGATCTCGACCGGCGTGACCGGCATCACCAGAAGATGCTCGACCGTGCCCTGCTCGCGCTCGCGGATCAGCGCCGCGCCGGTCAGCACGATCGTCAGCAGCGTGACATTGTTGAGGATCTGCATGACCGAGCTGAACCAGCCGGAATCCAGGTTGGGATTGAAGCGCGCCCGCACCACCAGATTGATCGGCATCGACGTCGTGGTCTCGCGCCCGGCCTGCCGGTTCGCGATCTCCTGGGCGATGATCTGCTGGATATAGACCGCGCCGTTGCCCGCCTGGGTCATCGCGGTGGCGTCGATATTGAGCTGCAGCGTCGCCTGCCGCCCCGCCTGCAGGTCCGCCTGGAACTTGGGCGGGATCTCCAGCACGAAGACCAGGCGGCCGGAATTCATCTCGGCGTCGATCTCGTTGGCCGCGATGCGCTTGGAGACCTTGAACAGTGGCGGGCCGAAGGCCCCCAGCAGCGTGCGCGAGAACTCGGACTGGTCCTCGTCGACGATGCCGATGGTCAGGTCGCGCGCCTCGAGCTTCACGCCGGTGGCGACCGTGTAGACCGCGATGCTGAAGGTGTAGACCACCAGCACCAGCATGATCGGGTCGGCCCGGAGGCTACGCAGCTCCTTCACGATGAGGCGCAGGATGTTCTGGAGATGGATGACGAGCGCGGACATCTCAGGCTTCCTGCTTGCGTAGCGCCAGTTGCGCAACGACGAGGAACAGCAGGAAGAAGAAGGCCAGCATCACGAGGTTGGGCCAGAGCTCTGCGGCTCCCAACCCTTTGGTGAACACGCCGACGCTCACCGGCTGGTACCAGGCCGGCGGAAGGGTCATGCCGATGAGACGGCCGCCGCCCGAGAGCGAGGCGACCGGCACCATCAGGCCGGAAAAATTGACCGCAGGGATGATCGACAGGATCGCCGTGGCGAACACGGCCGATACCTGCGTGCGCGTGAAGCTGGAGATGAGCTGGCCGAAGCCGGTCGTGGCGGAAACATAGAGCAGGGTTGCCAGCGCCAGCACCCAGACGGAGCCCTTGATCGGCACCTCGAAGACGGTCAACGCGATCACGACCAGCATGACGAAGCTGGCCATTGCGACGGCGATATAGGGCAGCTGCTTGCCGAACAGGAACTCGAAGCGGCTGATCGGGGTCGAGCGGAAATTGGCGATCGAGCCGGTTTCCTTTTCGCGGACGACGCCAATCGCCGACATGATCGCCGGAATGAGGATCAGCATCAGCATGATCACGCTCGGCACCATGGCGTTGGCGCTCTTGAAATCCTGATTGTAGCGGAAGCGGGTCTCGATCGTGACGGGCGACGGCGCATGGCTCGACGCCGACTGGGCAGCCGCAAACCCCTGCGCATACTGCGCCGCCAAGCCCGTCACGTAGCCGCGGGTAGTCTCGGCCCGGAAGGGCATGGCGCCGTCGAGCCAGACCGAAAGTTCAGGCGTGCGCCCGGCCATCAGATCGCGACCGAAGGAGGGCGGGATCTCGATCGCGAGCTGAAGCTCGCCGCTTTTCAGGCGCCGGTCCAGCTCCGCCTCGGAACGGATCGGCGGCTGCTCGTCGAAATAGCGCGAGCTGGAGAAAGCCTCGACCAGTTGCCGGCTTTCCATCGAGCCGTCCTGGTCGAAAGCCGCGAACTTCAGGTTCTCGACGTCGAAGGAGATGCCGAAGCCGAAGGCCAGCATCAGGAGCAACGGCCCGAGGAAGGCGAAGCTCAACCGGATCGGGTCCCGCAACAACTCCATCGTCTCGCGACGGGTGCAGGCCCAGAGCCGGCGCGGATCGAAGCGGCGGGCCGGTGGCGCCGGCAGGGCCGCGGCCGCCGGGATGACCGCGGCCTCCGCCGGCGCCTCCTCGATGCCGGCAGCTTCCTTGAGGTAGGCGATGAAGGCCTCTTCCAGCGTGTCGGCACCGCGCTTCTGCACCAGCTCCTGCGGCGTGCCGACAGCGAGCACCTTGCCGGCATGCATGAAGGAGATGCGATCGCAGCGCTCCGCTTCGTTCATGAAATGCGTGGAGAGGAAGATGGTGACGCCGTCGTCGCGCGAGAGATCGATCAGCGTGCGCCAGAACGCGTCGCGCGCGATCGGATCGACGCCCGAGGTCGGCTCGTCGAGGATCAGCATGGCCGGTCGATGCAGGACGGCGACGGCAAGCTGCAGACGCTGGCGGATGCCGAGCGGCAGGCTGTCGGGCCGCTCATCGGCGACGTTCTCAAGGTCGAAGCGGGTCAGAAGTTCGGCGATCCGGCCCGGGATCTCTGCCGGCGGCAGATGATAGAGCTCGGCATGCAGCACGAGGTTCTGCCGCACCGTGAGCTCGCTGTAGAGCGAGAAAGCCTGGGACATGTAGCCGACATGACGCCGCGTCTCCATGTCGTCGGCCGCCAGCGGCTGGCCGAACAGCTTCGCGGTGCCCTCGGTCGCCGGCAGCAGGCCGGTCAGCATCTTCATCGTCGTCGACTTGCCGCAGCCGTTGGAGCCGAGAAAGCCGAAGATCTCGCCACGGCCGATCCGGAAACTGACATGATCGACAGCGACGAAATCGCCGAAACGGCGCGTCAGCCCCTCTGCCTCGATCGCCGGCGTCGCGTCGTCGCTCACGACCCGCGGCCTGAGGACGACTTCGCGGTGCTGCGCGCGCTTGGCTTCAGGCAGCAGCGCGACGAAGGCGGCTTCCAGGGTTGACTGCCCGGCCTTCTGGCGTAGCTCCGTGGGCGTGCCCGTCGCGATCGCCTTGCCGTCATCCATCGCCACGAGCCAGTCGAAGCGCTCCGCCTCCTCCATATAGGCGGTGGCGACGATCACGCTCATGCCCGGCCGGCGGGCGCGGATCGTGTCGATCAGATCCCAGAACTGGCCGCGCGAGAGCGGATCGACGCCCGTCGTCGGCTCGTCGAGGACGAGCAGGTCGGGATCGTGGATCAGCGCGCAGCAGAGACTAAGCTTCTGCTTCATGCCGCCGGAGAGCTTGGCGGCAGGGCGCCCCTCGAAGGGGTCGAGCCCCGTGGCAGTGAGCAATTCGTCGATGCGCTGTCGACGCTCGGCAGCGTCCTGTCCAAAAAGCCTCGCATGGAAGTCGATGTTCTCGAAGACCGAGAGTGTCGGATAGAGATTGCGGCCCAGCCCCTGCGGCATATAGGCGATGCGCCCGCGCCGGGCCTCGCGCTCCGCCTTGACGCCGAGATCGCCGCCGAGCGCGTGCACGCTGCCCTGCTGGATCGCCCGCACGCCGGCGATGAGCGCGAGCAGCGTCGACTTGCCGACACCGTCCGGCCCGATCACGCCGATCATGCGGCCGGACGGGATTTCGAGCGTCAGCGCATCGAGGGCGGTCACCTTGCCGTAGCGGTGCGTGACGCCCACGAGGCTGGCGGCAGGCCCGGCCTCCGTCATGGCAGCTTCACGACCAGCGAGTCAGGCCATTTCGCGGTGGGAGAGGTGCGGACGAAACCGAGGCCGCGCACGCCGGTCTTCACCTGCCGGTGGTACTTGGCGAGCAGATCCCGATCGACCTGGAGCTTGGCGCGGAAGACCAGCTTCTCGCGCTCCTCGGCTGTCTCGACGGCCTTCGGCGTGAACTGCGCGTCGGCCGCGACGAAGCTGACCGTCGCCGGAATCACATATTGCGGCACGGGATCGAGAATGATGCGCGCCTCATCCCCCAGCGCGAGCTGCCCGGCCTGCGCCGCCGGCAAGTAGATCGTCATGTAGACGTCCGACAGGTCGAGGATGGTGATGACGCGCGTGCCGGCCGAGACCACTTCGCCGGTTCGGGCGAGCTGGTATTGGACGCGCCCGCTGCGCGGCGCGACGAGCACGAGATCGACGAGGATCGCCTTGATCTGCTCGGCATCCGCTTCGGAGGCATGGATCGCGAACTGGGCCTGGTCGCGCTGCGCCTGGGCAGCCCGCAGCGCCGCATCGGCGGCATCGGCCTTGGCAGAACGCTGGTCGTCGACCTGCTTGCTGAGATAGCCCTTCGCAACCAGTTCCTTGCCACGCTCGGCATCGGTCCTGGCGAGAATCTGGTCGCTCTTGCGCTGGGCGATGAGCGCCTCCGCCTCGGCGAGGGCCTGGCGGGCCCGCAGCACCTGCGCCTGCGCGGAGCGCAGCTGAGCCTCGTATTCCGGCGACGAGATGCGGGCGACCACCTGGCCGGCGGTGACCTCATCGCCTTCCTTGACCGTGACCTCCGCCAGGCGGCCGGCATATTTAGAGGATACGTCGACCTGCGTCGCCTCGATGCGCCCGTTGGTCTTGACGATCCCCTCCGGCATCGTGTCGCCGCGCAGTCTTTCGATCAGCGCCTTCAACCGCGCCTGCGCCTGCGCCTGAGGCGGGGATAGCAGGGATGCAGCGAGGGCAGCGGCGAAGGCTACGCGACAGAAGCGCATGGAGCGTCTCCAACGGAACAAGCATGGAACATTGAGCTCAGCGGCTTTCATAGCATGCAAGAAGCCGCCCGCGAGAGCCATGCGCATGACGCAGCTTTCAGCCGTGCGCGAAAACGCGGCACGATGCCGCTGAGCCGCCCCGTGATCGGACGCGCTGCGCGCTATTCGAAGAGGTCGGGGTGCGCAACCTCGGTCTTCGGCAAGGCGCGGAGGATTTCGGTCAGATGGTGGCGCATGGCCGCTTCGGCCGCCGCAGCGTCGCCGGCATCGATCGCCGCCATGATCCTCCGATGCTGCCCGACCAGCGGCAGCATCGCGTCGGGTCCCGGCAAGGTCAGCTGGCAGACCCGGTCCATATGCGCCTTGATATCCCGGATCGCCTCCCAGGCCAGCGGCATGCCCACCCCTTCCGTCAACTCGACATGAAAGAGCTCGTCATAACGCTGGAAGGAGCTGTGGTCGTCGCGCTGAGCCGCCTTCTCCTGGACGTCGAGGAGATCGGAAATCCTTTGCCGGCTCTGGGCCGAAAAGGCCACGCAGGCCTCGCGTACGATCGCGACCTCGACCGCCTCGCGCACGAAGCGCGCCTCCATCATCTTGCGGACCGAGAACTTGACCACGACCGTGCCGCGCTGCGGCTGGATGTCGACGAGCCGGGTCTTGGCGAGCGCGATCAGCGCCTCGCGCACCGGCTGGCGCGATACGCCGTATTTCAGCGCAATCTCCTGCTCCGACAGGCGCGTGCCGGGCGGCAATTCGAGCGCGACGATCGCGCGGCGCAGCTCGGCCTCGACACGCGCGGCCGCCGAAGCGCCCGGGAAAGAGGCGGGAGACGCCAACGAAAGACTCAAGTCAAAACCTCCAGGGCCTGTTGCGTACCATACAACAACATACTACCATACAATCACTGCCGCAACCGAGCACGGGGCGCGGGCAGCAAGCTTACGTTCGGCAGGCCAGCGAACAAGCCGGGAAACGGCGAGGCCTTCGAAACCACGGGAGAACGCACCATGACCGCACGCCGCAGTTTCCTTGCCTATACCGCCGCACTGGCCTTCTCGGCCGCCGCGGCGACCTCCGCCCTCGCCCAGAGCGTGACGCTGCGCTCGGCCGACATCCATCCGACCGACTACCCGACCGTCGAGGCTGTCCGCTTCATGGGCAAGCTCCTTGAGGAGCGCAGCCAGGGCCGCATCAAGATCAACGTCTTCCACTCCGCCCAGCTCGGCCAGGAGAAGGATACGATCGACCAGACCCGCTTCGGCGTCATCGACATCAACCGCATCAACATGGCGCCGTTCAACAACCTGATCCCGGCGACCAACATTCCGTCCCTGCCCTTCATCTTCCGTTCGGTCGACCACATGCGGAAGGCCATGGACGGGCCGATCGGCGACAATTTGCTGAAGGAGTTCGACAAGCACGACCTGATCGGCCTCGCGCTCTACGATTCCGGTTCGCGCTCGTTCTATAATTCGAAGCGCCCCATCAACAGCCCTGCCGACATGAAGGGCATGAAGATCCGCGTCCAGCAGTCCGACATGTTCGTCGCGCTGGTCTCGGCGCTCGGCGCCAACGCCACGCCGATGCCCTTCGGCGAGGTTTATTCCGCGCTGCAGACCGGCGTCATCGACGGCGCCGAGAACAATTGGCCGTCCTATGAATCGACCCGCCACTTCGAGGTCTCGAAGTTCTATTCGGTGACTGAGCACTCGCTGTCGCCCGAGGCGCTGGTGATGTCGAAGAAGAGCTTCGACAAGTTCAACGCGGCGGACCAGGCGATCATCAAGGCTGCGGCCAAGGAATCGGTCCTCAAGATGCGCGAGCTCTGGGACGCCCGCGAGAAGGCGTCCGAGGCGAAGGTCAAGGCCGGCGGCGCCCAGATCAACACCGTCAACAAGCAGCCCTTCATCGACGCGATGAAGCCGGTCTACGACAAGTTCGTCACCGATCCGAAGCTCAAGGACATGGTTGCCGCCATCCAGGCGGTGAACTGAGCCTCAATCAGGCGGGGCGGGCCGAAATGGCCGCCCCGCTTTGGCCCCTTGCCAGCCCGGGCAGATTCCATGCGCGCTTTCACTGCCTTTTTGACACGCCTCGACGCCAAGCTCAGCCTCTTCGCGCTGATCGCAGCCGGGACAGGCCTCGTCCTGATGACCGTGATGGTCGCCTGGGGTGTGTTCGGCCGCTACGTCCTCAACGATACGCCGATCTGGGTCGAGGCCGGATCGCTGTTCCTGATGTCCTGGTTCATCCTGCTCGGCGCCGCCGTCGGCGTGCGGGAAAGCGACCATCTCGGCTTCGAGGTCGGGCTGGTGATGTCTCCGCCGCCGCTGCGCTCCGTGCTGATCGTGCTGGGTGAAGGCCTCGTCTGCGCCTTCGGCATTGCCATGCTCGGCTATGGCTGGCAGCTCGCGGCCGGCACCTGGAGCGACCGGATGCCGATCATCGGCATCTCGCGCGGCTGGGACTATGTGCCGATCGCGGCGGGCGGCGCGCTGATCGCCCTGTTCGCGCTGGAAAAGCTCCTCCTCTTCGTCACCGGCGAGCAGCAGGCTCCGCTGGGCTTCGTCCATTTCGGCGAAAGCCAGGAGGCCTGAGCCATGGAACTCTGGATTCTCTTCGGCGTCTTCTCGCTCCTGCTGCTGATCGGCGTGCCCGTCGCCTTCTGCCTCGGCATCGCCTCGGTCGCGACCGTCGCTTTTATGGGCCTGCCGCCGGTGGTCGTCTTCCAGCAGATGAATTCCGGCATGAACGCCTTCGCCATGATGGCGATCCCGTTCTTCATCTATGCCGGCGACCTGATGATCCGTGGCGGCATCGCCGAGCGGCTGATCCAGATGGCGGCGAGCCTCGTCGGCCATCTGCGCGGCGGCCTCGGCCAGGTCAACGTCGTCACCTGCACCCTCTTCGGCGGCATCTCCGGCTCGGCCGTGGCCGATGCTTCCGCGGTCGGCGGGCTGATGATCCCCCAGATGAAGAAGCGCGGCTACGATGCCGACTACGCCGTCAACGTCACCGCAAACGCGGCGATCATCGCATTGCTGATCCCGCCATCGCACAACATGATCATCTATTCGCTCTCGGCGGGCGGCAATCTCTCGATCGCGGACCTGTTCACGGCCGGCGTCGTGCCGGGCCTGCTGCTCTGCGCCGCGCTGATGGTGGCAGCCTGGGCGGTCGCGGTGAAGCGCGGCTATCCGCGCGAGCCCTTCCCGGGCTTCGCGACCGTCGGCCGCTATGTCGTGCTGGCGCTGCCCGGCATCCTCTTGATCGGCATCATCTTCGGCGGCGTCCGTTCCGGTATCTTCACCGCGACGGAGTCCTCCTGCGTCGCCGTGGTCTACGCCATCCTCATCACCATCTTCGTCTATCGCCAGCTCACCTGGACCGCTTTCGTCGAGGCGACGCTCGGCGCCGTGCGCACGACGGCCATGGTGCTGCTGGTGATCGGCACGGCCGGCGCCTTCGGCTGGCTGATGGCTTTCCTGGAGGTGCCGCAGGCGACCATCGCCGCGATGAAGGCGGTGTCGGACAACCCGATCACCATCCTGCTGATGATCAACCTGATCCTGCTGGTGCTCGGCACCTTCATGGACATGGCGCCGATGATCATCATCTGCACGCCGATCTTCCTGCCGGTGGTGAAGGCCTTCGGCGTCGACCCCGTGCATTTCGGCGTCATCTTGATCCTCAACGCCGGCATCGGCCTCAACACGCCGCCGGTGGGGTCGGTGCAGTTCGTCGCCTGCGCCATCGGCCGCATTTCCATCGGCGAGTCCATGCGGACGATCTGGCCCTTCTACGGCGCCAGCATCGCCGTGCTCCTGCTCGTCACCTATGTGCCCGGCCTGTCGCTCTGGCTGCCGCGCCTGTTCCACTGAAGGACTGATCATGACCATCGAAATTCGCCAGGTTTCGCACCCCGAGGCCGTCAAGGGCTTCGACACGGCGGAGCTGCGGCGCCACTTCCTGATCGAGACGCTGTTCGCCGCGGGCGAGGTCAAGCTGACCTATAGCCATCTCGACCGCGTCATCGTCGGCGGCGCCATGCCGACCAGCAAAACTGTCGTGCTGCCGACGCCGAAGGCCGTCGGCACCGACGCCTTCCTCAGGCGGCGCGAGCTCGGCATCGTCAATGTCGGCGGTCCCGGCAAGGTCTCGGTCGGCGGCAAGGACTACGCACTCGCCAAACGCGATGCGCTCTATGTCGGCAAGGAAGCGGGCGAAGTCTCCTTCGTCAGCGACGATGCCGGCAATCCCGCCAAGTTTTACCTGCTCTCGACGCCGGCCCATGCCGTGCACCCGACCAAGGTCATCCGGGAGGCCGACGCCAAGACGATCGCGCTCGGCGAGCAGGCGACCGCCAACAAGCGCGTCATCCGCCAGTACATCATCCCCGGCGTCTGCGAGACCTGCCAGCTCGTGATGGGTGTGACGACGCTCGAAGAGGGCAGCATCTGGAACACCATGCCCTCGCATGTCCATGACCGGCGCTGCGAGATCTATCTCTATTTCGACGTCCCCGCCGACGCCCGCGTCTTCCACCTGATGGGCGAGCCGCAGGAGACCCGCCATCTCGTCGTCGCCAACGAGCAGGCGATCCTCTCTCCCGGCTGGTCGATCCATTCCGGCGTCGGGACGAAGGCCTATTCCTTCATCTGGGGGATGGGCGGCGACAATGTCGACTACACCGACATGGACATGGTCGCGACCGGGGATCTGCGCTGATGCGCTCACCCTTCGATTTGGGCGGCCGGACCGCGATCGTCACCGGGGCCAATACGGGTCTCGGCCAGGCGATCGCGGTCGCGCTCGCGCAGGCGGGCGCCGGCATCGTCGCGGTCGGCCGTTCCAGCATGGCCGAGACGAAGGCGCTGATCGCAGAGACCGGCCAGCCCTTCCATGAGATCACGGCCGACCTCGCCACGCTGGAGCCGATCGCCGGGATCGTCGAGGAAGCCGACGCGGCGGCGAAGGCCGACGGCTCGCGGCTCGATATCCTCGTCAACAATGCCGGCATCATCCGCCGCGCCGACGCGATCGACTTCACCGAGGCCGATTGGGACGCGGTAATGGACGTCAACCTGAAGTCGACCTTCTTCCTGACGCAAGGGGTGGCGAAGCGCATGCTCGCCGACGGCAAGGGCGGCAAGGTGATCAACATCGCCTCGCTGCTCTCGTTCCAGGGCGGCATCCGCATCCCCTCCTATACGGCGTCGAAGAGCGGGCTTGCCGGGCTGACGCGGCTGCTCGCCTGCGAATGGGCAGCCAAGGGCATCAACGTCAACGCCATCGCGCCCGGCTATTTCGTCACCAACAACACCGAGGCCCTGCGTGCCGATCCCGAGCGCAATGCCGCAATCCTGGCCCGCATCCCGGCCGGACACTGGGGCAATCCCGGGGAACTGGGCGGGGCCGCCGTGTTTCTCGCCTCCGACGCCGCGGCCTATGTCCATGGCGTCGTCCTGCCCGTCGATGGCGGCTGGCTCGCGCGCTGAGGGAGAACCGACATGGATCGCAAGAACGAGCCCTTCGCCCGCGACGCCGATCTCGGCTGGGAGCCGGCCGGCGAAGGCGTGACGCGCAAGGTCCTGACCTACCGCGACGAAGTCATGATGGTGCGGGTGCGCTTCCAGGCCGGCGCCGTCGGTCTGGCGCACAGCCATCCTCATATCCAGTGCTCGCTGGTCGAGAGCGGCGTGTTCGACATCACCATCTCCGGGCGCACAGAACGGCTCCGGGCCGGCGACAGCTTCACCGTGCCGCCGGATGCCGTGCACGGCGCGACCGCCATCGAAGCGGGAACGCTCGTCGACGTCTTCACGCCGATGCGGCAGGACTTCGTTTCCTGACGGCGACGCGCGTCGGCACAACACAGTTCCTCTCGAGTTGACTCTTACATAACCCGTCAGTTATTGGTTCAATCAATAACTGACGGGTTATGTATTTTGATAGCGACCGATCACGACCAGCTCTTCAGGACCCTCGCCGACCCGACGCGACGGGCTCTGTTCGAATGGCTATGCCGGGACGGCGAGCAGACTGTGGGCGCGCTAACGGTCCGCGCCGGCGTCTCGCAGCCGGCCGTGTCGAAACATCTCGCCGTGCTGAAGCAGGCCGGGCTGGTGCGAGACCGGCAGGCAGGCCGCCAGACGCATTACAGCGCGCAGCCCCGGGCTCTGGCGCCGCTGATCGACTGGACCGGCCAGATGGGCGGCTTCTGGGAAAACCGCTTCGACGATCTCGAGGATCTGCTGAGGAGAATGGATCAATGAACGAAACATCGGACGAGATCCGTTCCGTCGTCGTCGAGCGGGAGTTCCCGCATCCGCCGGAGAAGCTCTGGCGCGCCCTGACGCAGCCGCATCTGATCGCAGAGTGGCTGATGAAGAACGATTTCCAGCCGATCGTGGGACACCGCTTCGATTTCAGCGCCGAATGGGGCGCCGTCCAGTGCGAGGTGCTGGAGGTCGAGCCGGCCCGGACGCTGTCCTACACATGGGGCGATCACAGACTGAAGACGGTGGTGACCTGGACGCTGACGCCGGCCGGCTCCGGCACGTGGCTGCGCATGGAACAGGCAGGCTTCCGGGCGGACCAGCCGCGCTACTTCCAGGGCGCCCAGGGCGGATGGCCGCGTTTCTTCGCAGCGCTGGAAGACGTGCTCGCGCGGATGGGCTGAGAAACGCCCGCCGTTCAGCCGCGCCGTTTGGAGATCGGTTTGCCGGAGGAGAGCGGTTTGGCGAAGAAAACGAGACCATCGATCGAGGTCGATGCGGGCGGCCCCGCCAAGCCTGTCCTGCTCTCGGGCGGCAACCCGCAGATCGCGAAGGCCGAGGGCGATGCGGCCGTGCAGGCCTATATCGCCGCGATGCCGGAATGGAAGAGCGCAGCGGGGAAGCAGCTCGACGCGCTGATCGAGCGGACCGTCCCCGACCTGCGCAAGGCGGTCAAATGGAACTCGCCCCTCTACGGCACCAGCGAGCACGGCTGGTTCCTCGGCGTCCATTGCTTCGCACGCTACATCAAGATCGCCTTCCTCAACGGCGTGGCGCTCGACCCGCTGCCGCCCATCGCGTCGAAGGACAAGAACACCCGCTACATTCACATCGATGAGCATGGCCTGACCGACGCAGCCTTGATGGCGCGCTGGGTCGAGCAGGCCGCGAAGCTGCCCGGCTGGATCATCTAGTTGCGCAGGAACCGCCGCGGCCCTGGAGCACGCGGCAACGGAGAGCGATCATGACAAGCACCGCCACCCAGAGCGAGCAATCACCATCCGAACTGATCGACGGGCGGATCAGGGAGCTCGGCGACTGGCGCGGAGAGATGCTTGCCAGACTTCGTGCCCTGATCCGGCAGACCGTTCCCGACGTCGTCGAGGAATGGAAATGGCGCGGCGTGCCGGTCTGGTATCGCGACGGCATGATCTGCACCGGCGAGACCTACAAGAGCGTGGTCAAGCTGACCTTCGCCAAGGGCGCGGCGCTGGAAGACCCGTCCGGCCTGTTCAATTCCAGCCTGGAGGGCAATGTCCGCCGGGCCATCGATTTCCACGTGGGCGAGGCGATCGACGAAAAGGCCCTGGCCGAGCTGATCCGCGCCGCCGTCGCGCTGAATGCGCCGAAAGCGAAGCGAGCCGGCCGCCCGGGCTGAGCGGCCGGCTCATTATCGATCGGAGCCCGGGACTAAAGCCACGAGCCCCGGCGCCGGGTCGACTCAGCCCTTGGACTTCTTTCCAGCCTTGCCGCCGCCCTTCTTGCCGGAGGAGCCGCCGCCCTTCTCGAAGACCACGTGGAACTCCTCGGCCATGCCGCGCAGGGACCGGCCGATGTTGGCGTATTGGTACTCGTTCAGATTGGCGAGCGAGGCGCGCCCCGCCGGCTGGCGCGTGCCGAAGCCGCGGCCGGGGAGGAGCACGATGCCGGTCTCGTCGGCGATCCTGAACAGCAGCTCGTCCGGGTTGACGTTCTTCTTCACCCAGGCGGCGAACTCCGGCCCGTGGAGGTCCCGGGCCACCGCCTCGAGATCGAGCAGCGTGTAGTAATCGACCGCATTCTCGTCGTTGCCCTGGGGGACGCCGAGCTCGCGATAGAGAGCCGCCTCGCGGCGACGGATCAGCTTCTTCAGCTCTGCCTTGTAGCCGTCGGCCTCGTCCATGAGCGCGAAGAGCGAGAACAGCACCATCTGGACCTGCTGCGGCGTCGAGAGACCGGCCGTGTGATTGAGCGCCACGGTGCGGCTGTCGGCGACGAGGCGGTCGATGAAGCGCAGCTGGCTGACATCCGGCAGAAGCGAACCGTAGCGCCGGTCCAGCGCCTGCTTGGCGCTCTTCGGAAGATCGGCCAGCGCCTTGTCGAAGATGGAATCCTTGTGCGTCGCGACGACGCCGAGGCGCCAGCCGGTGGCGCCGAAATACTTCGAAAAGGAGTAGACCAGCATCGTGTTGTGCGGGCAGGTCGCGAAGAGCGACCGGAAATCATCCGCAAAGGTGCCGTAGACGTCGTCCGTCAGGATGAACAGGTCCGGCCGGTGCTCGCGCACGATCGCGGCGACCTTCTCGAGGCTGCGATCGTCCATCTTCACCGAGGGCGGATTGCTCGGGTTGATGCAGAAGAAGATCTTGATCGCTGGGTCCTTGAGCTTCTCCAGCTCGGAATCCGGGTACTGCCAGCCCTTCTCGGGATCGGCATCGATCGCGACCTCGACCAGCCCGTATTCGTCGAGCTCGGGGATTTCGATATAGGGCGTGAAGACCGGCATGCCGATCGCGACCTTGTCGCCGCGCTTGACCAGGCCGTTCTGCTTCAGCGTGTTGAAGATGTACGTCATCGCGGCGGTGCCGCCCTCGACCGCGAAGAGATCGATGCTGCCCGGCGGGATGAAGCCGCCGATCATCTCCTTGACGATGTAGTGGCGAACGATCTCCTCGCTCACCTTGAGCATGCGCGGCGGAACCGGATAGTTGCAGCCAAGGATGCCCTCGACCATCTCGTGCAGGAACTCGGAAGCCGAGAGGCCGAGCTGGTCCCGGACATAGCTCAGCGCGCGGCCGAGAAAGACCACGCCCGGCATCTCCCGGTTTTCGGCGATGAAGCGCTCGAACCGGCCCTCAATGCCCTCGATCTGCGGCAGGCCGCCGATGCCGTTGGGCATATAGGAGTAGGAGAGCTCCGCCTCCGCCGTGGCGAAGAGGCCGAGCCGGAAGAAGGCCCGGCGCGGCAGCGTCGCCAGGAAGTTCGGATTGCCGCGCCCGGCATTGAGCATCAGGCGGTTTTCGCGGCTTGAAGCCAGCTTGATCAGTTCGTCTTTGAGCTCGAAGGGGCTGAGCTTGGCGTATTTGCTGTAATCAGTCGCCATAATACGTCTCCTCGATCAAATCAGGTGAAGGCCACGACGAGCGGGCCGAGCAATGTCAGGAAAACGTTCGCCAGCGCGTAGGTGATGGCAAAAGGGGTGGTCGGGATGGAGTTCCCGGCCTTGTCCAGAACCTCGCCGAAGGCGGGGTTGGCGCTGCGCGAGCCGGACAATGCGCCGGCAAAAACGGCCGTATTGTCGTAGCGCAGGATGTAGCGCCCGACGAGCATGGTGATGATCAACGGCAGGAGCGTGACGACCACGCCGATCAGGAAGATCGACAGGCCACTCTGGGCGATGGTGGTGACGGCCTGGTGCCCCGACTGGAGCCCGACCACCGCGACGAAGCCGGCAAGGCCAAGATCGCGCAGCAGTGTCGAGGCCGCCGTCGGCATGTTGCCGATGGCGAGATTGCGGCTGCGATACCAGCCGAAGAGCAGGCCGGACAGCAGCGCGCCGCCGCCACTGCCGAGCGTCAGCGGGACATCGCCGATACGAACCACCAGCAGGCCGATCAACAGACCCAGGACCAGACCGGCGCCGTGGAAGACGAAATCGGTCTTGTCGCTGGAGACCAGCAGGGTGCCGACGACCTTCGCCACGCGCTGGACATCTTCCGCCGTGCCGTAGAGCGTCGCGACGTCGCCGGCTTCGACGACGGTATCTTCAGCCAGCGGAAGCGGCTTGCCGGCGCGCTGCAGGCCGGTGACGTAGATGCCGTGGCGGAGATTGCCCGCCGTCGCATCTCTGATCTGCTTGACGGTCTTGCCGATGAAGTCCCGGTTGGCGACGGCGACGTCGCGGCTGAGCACGACCAGATCCATACCCTCGGAGGACTGCAGCTCAGGGCCGATCTTGCCGGCTGCGCCAACCACGCCCGCACGCCTGCCGACGACGAGGATGGTGTCCCCGGCCTTGAGCTTGAGGTCCGGTTCGACGCCGATCACGGAGCCGTCGCGCTTGAGCCGCTCGATGGCGAAGGCGGCAGGACCGGCCAGCGCCTCGACTTCCGCGATCGAGCGCCCTGCGACACCCTCCACCTTGAACAAGCGACCGACCAGATCAGGCGCCGCCGGGTGCTCGCCGGCGCCATAGACCCGGATGCCCGCGAGCATCTCGGCCTCGGCCTTGATGGCATCGTCCCGGATGCTGCGGCCCATGAGCCAGGGCAGGATGTTGACGCAGACGATGATCGCGCCGAAGGAGCCGAAGATGTAGGTGACGGCATAGCCGATGGCGACATTGCCCTGCAGGCGCTGGACTTCATCCGCCGCCAGCCCGAGCTTGCCGATGGCTGCGCTCGCGGTGCCGATGATCGCCGATTGCGTCAACCCGCCCGCTGCGATGCCGGCCGCGAGACCTTTGTCGAGCCCGAACATCCTGGCGAGGATGACGACGGTGGCGAGGCCGCTGAGAGCCAGCACCGCGGCCATGACGATCTCGCGGATCGATTGCCGCCCCAACGAGCGGAAGAACTGCGGCCCGCTCTCGAAGCCGACTGCATAGATGAACAGTGCGAACAAGACCGATTTGATGCCGTTGTCGATCGTGACGCCGACCTGGCTGATCACGACCGCCGCAAGCAGGGAGCCGGCGACGCCCCCGAGCTGGAACTTCCCGAACTGGAATTTGCCGACCCAGTAACCCACCGCCAATGACAGGAAGAGAGCTATTTCCGGAGATTGATGAAAAATCGACGATAGCGCCGCCACAGATCGCCTCCCAAATTCTGGAAACTGAACTGATTGAAATCAAACAAGCGATAACAGCAGACGGAACTCTAGACGCGAATTCACGTATGACTCAAGGACCGATATTCGCAGCACTGCCTCTGTAGGCACGCACAGCCAGAACATCGATGCCAGAAACAATATTCAACCTGGCAGAATTCAAAACTGTCACTTTGACGACAATTTTATAAAAGGGCGATGTCTCGCACCAATTTCCACCCCCGATCAAAGCTGTGCCATGGCAGCTATATTCCGAGGTTCTGAGAGAGCTCCACCGTCACCGGGATCAATGCCGCCAAAGCTTCGGGCAGCTCCAACCAAGACCGTTCTTCGGCATGAACAATGGCCGACATCAACAAGCACCGTTTGCGACAGCCCGAACAAGGCTGTAGCGCCCTTCGAAAAAAACGCCCAATATTGCCGCGACCCGGCCCATCCCCGTGATGGAGCCGATGCGGCGGTCAAGCTGGCAGGGGAAAGCGGATGCCTGGATTTTCGCAGCGCGCGGATGGAAGACTGCGCCCTGGAATTCTCTGCCTTGCGGCGATGGCCCTGGCCGGCAGCCTCGTCTTGAGTCCCGCGACCACCGCCCTCGCCCAACAGGCCGCCCCGGCGAAGATTCCGGTGGGCACCGTCTCCGCTGAAAAGCGGCCGATCGAGAAAACCGCCGATTTCGTCGGCCGCATCGAAGCCGTCAATCGCGTCGACATCCGCGCACGCGTCACCGGATACCTCGAAGAAGTGCTCTTCAAGGACGGTGCAAACGTCAAGGAAGGCACACCCCTCTTCCGCATCGAGCGCCCCCCATTCGAAGCAGCCGTCGAGCAGGCCCAGGGCGCTCTGGAACGCGCGCAGGGCGCTTTGCAGAACGCGACAGTGCAGCGGCAACGCGCCGAAGATCTCCTGCGCACCAGCGCAGGCTCCGTCGCCGTCCGCGACCAGCGTGTCGCCGACGAGAAGGGAGCGCTGGGCGATCAGACGACGGCCGAGGCCAACCTCAAGACTGCGCAGATCAATCTCGGCTATACCGAGATCACGGCGCCGATCTCGGGCCGGATAGGCCGGACCAAGTTCACCAAGGGCAACGTCGTCGGCCCCGACAGCGGCGTGCTGGCGCAGATCGTCAGCAGCGACCCGATGTACGTCAACTTCCCGGTCAGCCAGCGCGAGTTTCTGGGGCTGAAGACGAACTCGGTCGCGGAACTGAAGAACCCTCCCTCCGTCAGTCTCAGATTTGCGGACGGCAGCACCTATAACTACAAGGGCCGCGTCGACTTCGTCGACGTCTCGGTCGATCGCTCCACCGACACGGTCCTGGTGCGCGCGGAGGTTCCGAACCCGGACGGAAAGCTCATCGACGGCACGCTCGTGCGCGTCACCGTCCAGGCCGACAAGCCCGAAGAGAAGGTTCTGATCCCGCAATCGGCGCTGATCGCCGATCAGCAGGGCCCCTATGTCTTCGCGGTCGAGGACGGCAAGGCCGTGGTCAAGCGCATCAAGATCGGCGCCGAGGTCGGCGCCGATGTCGTCGTCGAGCAGGGCCTCGTCGGCAACGAGCAGATCGTCGTCGAAGGGCTGCAGAACCTGCGGCCGGGGACGCCGGTCCTGGCTTCGCCCGTGCCTCCGCCGGTCGGCCGGAGCTGAGCCATGTTCACCTCCGTCTTCGTCGACCGGCCGCGCCTGGCCATCGTCATCGCGCTCGTCACCACGATCGCCGGCCTCTTGTCGCTCTTCGCCATCCCGGTGGCCCAGTATCCCGACATCGTGCCGCCGCAGGTCTCGGTGACCGCCTCCTATCCCGGCGCCTCGGCGGCGGTGATCGAGCAGACCGTGGCCCAGCCGCTCGAAGCCCAGATCGTCGGCACCGACAAGATGCTCTACATGAAGAGCGTCAGCGGCAATGACGGCAGCTATTCGCTGCTCGTCTCCTTCGAACTGGGAACCAACCCGGACATCAACAGCGTCAACGTCAACAACCGCGTGCAGGTCGCGCTGTCGAAGCTGCCCCAGGACGTGCAGCGCAACGGCGTGACGGTGAAGAAGAAGTCCTCGGCCCTGCTCGGCGTGATCGCGGTCTATGCGCCGAAGAACACCTACGACACGCTGTTCGTCTCGAACTATGTCACGATCAACCTGCTCGACTCGATCCGCTCCACGCCCGGCGTCGGCGACGCCGCACTGTTCGGCGCGCAGGATTATTCGATGCGGGCCTGGATCCGCACCGACAACCTGACCGGCCTCAATCTGACGACCGGCGATATCATCAGCGCGATCCAGTCCCAGAATACCCAGGCCGCCGTCGGGCGCATCGGCGCCCGCCCGATCGCGGACGATCAGCAGCTGCAGCTGAATATCCAGACCAAGGGCCGGCTGACCTCGCCGGAGGAGTTCGGCAAGATCGTGCTGCGCACCAATCCGGACGGCTCGATCCTGCGGCTCTCCGATGTCGCGCGCCTCGAGCTCGGCGCCGCCAATCTCGACCGCGACACGCGGCTGAACGGCGGCCCCGCGGTCCTGATCGGCGTCTACCAGTCACCCGGTGCCAATGCGATCGCCGCGCTCGACGCCGTCAAGAAGACGGTAGGCGACCTGTCGAAATCCTTCCCGGAAGGGCTCGACTGGAAGGTTACCTACGACCCGACGGCCTTCGTCACCGCGACGATCCACGAGGTGCAGAAAACGCTGCTCGAGGCCTTCGTCCTCGTCGTCCTCGTCGTCTTCCTGTTCCTCGGGAACTTCCGGGCAACGCTGATCCCGACGGTCGCCGTTCCGGTCAGCCTCATCGGCGCGTTCGTCGTCCTCAACGCCATCGGCTACTCCGCCAATACGGTGTCGCTGCTGGCCGTGGTTCTCGCGATCGGCATCGTCGTCGACGACGCGATCGTGGTGATCGAGAACGTCGAGCGCGTGATGGAGGAGCATCCGGATCTGACCCCGGCGCAGGCGACCAAGAAGGCGATGAGCGAGATCGTAGCCCCGATCATCGCGATCACGCTGGTGCTGCTCTCGGTCTTCGTGCCGGTCGCCTTCATCCCCGGCATCTCCGGCGAGCTGTTCCGCCAGTTCGCGGTCACGGTGGCGGTGGCGATGGTGCTCTCGGCCATCAATGCGCTGACGCTGTCGCCGGCGCTCTGCGCCGTGCTGCTCAAACGCCACGAAGGGCCGCGGCACGGGCCGATCGCCCGCCTCATGCGCGGGATCGACTGGGTGCGCGACCGCTACGGCTCCGCCGTCGCGCGGCTCGTGCGGGTCTCCGCCATCAGCCTCGTGCTGACGGCGGCCTTCGGCGCCGGCATCTATGCGATGAGCCGCATAACGCCGACAGGCTTCCTGCCGGACGACGACCAGGGCGCCTTCTTCATCGTCGCCCAGTTGCCCGACGGCGCCTCGATCGGCCGCACCTCCACGGCCATGGCCCAGGTCGAGAGCATCCTGAAGACCGAAAGCGCGATCGCGGATTACTCCACAGTCATCGGCCTCAACTTCCTCGACAATTATTCTCAGCCCAATGCCGCCTTCGTCATGATCTCGCTGAAGCCTTTCGATCAGCGTCCGAGCCGCGAGGATTCCGCAGAGGCGATCATCGCCCGGCTGTCGCAGAAGCTGCGGGCGGTGCGCGAAGGCAACGTGGTGGCGCTCGCCCCGCCGCCGATCATCGGCCTCGGCAGCGGCGGCGGCTTCAGCTACGTCGTGATGGACATGGGCACATCCGATCCGAAGGCCCTCGCCCGGGCGTTGCGTGGCCTCACGATCGCGGCCAACCAGGATCCGCAGCTGCGGCGGGTCTTCTCGACCTTCTCGGATTCCGCCCCTTCGATCTATCTCGACATCGACCGTGACAAGGTCCAGATCCTCGGCGTCGAGCTGAACAACGTCTTCCAGGCCCTGCAGGCCTCGCTCGGCGGCTACTACGTCAACGACATGAACCTGTTCGGCCGAACCTGGCAGGTGCAGGTCCAGGCGGAAGGGAGCGACCGCGCCTCGGTCGACGACATCTATCGCATCAATGTCCGCAGCCGCAGCGGCAACATGATCCCGCTACGCAGCTTCGTCGAAGCCAAAGTCGTGGTCGGCCCGCAGGCGCTGATCCGCTACAACAACCGCCTCGCCGTGACCCTGCAGGGCTCGCCCGCGCCCGGCGTCTCGTCCGGCGCAGCCCTTGCCGCCATGGAGGCCGTTTCGGCCAAGACCTTGCCGGCGAACTATCGCGGCGCCTGGACGGACGTATCGTTCCAGGAGAAGCGGGCGGAGGGACAGACCGGGATCATCCTCGCCTTCGCCCTGCTGTTCGCCTATCTCTTCCTCGTCGCACTCTACGAGAGCTGGACGATCCCGATCCCGGTCCTGCTCTCGGTCGCGGTCGGCCTGCTCGGCGCCTTCATCGCGATCGTGGTCGCCGGTTTGACGCTCGATCTCTATGCCCAGATCGGCATCGTCGTGCTGATCGGCCTTGCGGCGAAGAACGGCATCCTGATCGTCGAATTCGCCAAGGAGATGCGCGAGAAGGGGCACCCGCTGCTGCATGCGGCCACGGAAGGCGCGCGCCTGCGTTTCCGCCCGGTGATGATGACCTCCTTCGCCTTCATCCTCGGCTTGCTGCCCCTCGTCGTCGCCGAAGGGCCGGCGATGCTCGCCAGGCGCAATGTCAGCACACCCGTCTTCGGCGGCATGCTAGCGGCGGCCTTAATCGGCATCTTCGTCATCCCGGCGCTCTATGTGGTCTTCCAATCCCTGCGCGAGCGCCTGCGCCCCTCGACCCGCCCCGAGGAGAAACCGCCGGCGGCGGCCATATAGATCGGGGCAGAACCTGAGCGATGGGCGTCCAGCAGGAGCCTCCCGAAAAGGCCATCGCGAACCCTTCGCCGCCTGGCTCGTCAGAGATGCCAGAAGGCTTTCGAGCCAGTTGCCGCTCCGTGGCGGCGCGAGTGGTTCGCGAGACCGCTCAATGCGGCGGTGAATACCGATCTCCTCGATCGACAGATCGAGAAAGACCAGAGGCAGCGGGTTTGAAGCAGACGGCCCATGGCCTGCCGGGCGTTATCGGATTCCATGGGTCAACCCGCCCGATGTGTGACCGATCCCGATTGATCCCCCGCGCCTGCGCTGGCGACTCCCAACCGGGAGACGAATGCGCCCGCGCTGCAACATTCGCTGCGGAGATGCCCAAAGCTCATGCGCTGGAGGTCATCTGCCGCCCGTATCTCCTTAGCGCCAGAACGGTTGAAGCGCGATCAGCTCGCCATACGCCTCGACGGCGGAGGCGAGCAGCTTCTGCTCCTTCGCCTCGACATCGGCCAGCGCCAGACCTGCGGCGAACTGGACGGAACCAACAGCATCCGAGCCCACCACGCGCTCCAGAATCTGCTGGCCGGCTGCGATGTCATTGAGCCCACCGAGGCTGCTCTGCAGTTTCGCAAAGGCCGATGCAAAGGCCTTCTGGAATTTGCGCTCCTTCTTGCCTTCATAGAGGCTGGCGAAGAACTCGGCGCCATAGCGCAGCTTCTTGGCCGCGATGCGGAGCTGGTGCCGCTCCTCGATGCTCAATGTCGCGAGGTTCCGGCCACGCTTCTCGACCTGCCGCCTGCGCTTGTCGAGCACCCCCGACGCAAAGGGACGCGCGGGCTGGTCGCGCTCGGCGCCGCCCTGCCCGGACAGCCACGGCCCGGCGTTGATCCACGCGACCAGATCGATCAGGAAGCGCCGCCACTCCTCCGAACGCAGCGTCCAGACCACCGCGAGATAGGCTTCGGCACACTGGCTCTGGAGATGCTTTTCCAAGCTCAGGAGCTCGGCATGATCAGGATGCCGGGACATCTCCGCAGGCAGCGTTTCCGTGAGAAAGACATCGAGGTTCCGGGTGCGCCCAAAAGGCTGCGAAAGGCGCTTCAATTGCGCCTTGATGCCCTCGAACCGATCGTCGGCCAGCAGATCCTTGAACAGTGACATGGCCGAGCGGAGTCTGCGGATCGCGACGCGAGCCTGATGCAAGGCGTCGACATCGTGGCGGCCAAGCAGAACGTCCTCGTTCAGCCGCAGCTGGCGCAGGCAGCCATGGGCGATGGTGCGGAATGCGTCAGCGGCCGACATGTCGTCCGACAAGTCGATCGGCTCGGCCCTGTGAGCCCGATCGCCTTCCCCATCGATCAAGCCGAACCCGCGCTCAGCCTTGCTCACGACGCCGAGACGCACGGGCACGCGCTCGCAGATTTCACGCGCCAGAGTGAAGAGGTCTTTCGCCACTCCCTTCTTCAGCTCGAGCTCGATTTCGCTGATCGCCTCGGCGTCCGAACCATTCTCCGCGCAAGGATTTGTCACAAATCCCTGGTCCAGCGCGATCTCGATCTGCGAGCTCCCCTGGCTGATCAGGCAAGTGGCACGTTCGACCGACACGGTGAATAACGGGGCGAGCTTCGCCTTCCTGCCGAGCAGCTTCGCCAGCGGTGTCCTGCGCAGGGCATCGCGATCGGGCTCGGGACCATCGACCGGCTCCTCCCATTCGCGCCGCTCGATCAGCCCGTCACCACCTGCCTTCACCGTCTGGACGTGGCCATCACCGGTTTGCCTCACCCGCAGAACGTAACCGCAAGCCTGCAGCAGGCGCTCGGAGGTGTCGAAGTAGACCGACTCCAATTGATCCGTGCTCCGCGCCTCAGCGGCAAGACGTGGCCACTCTCGCAACGCAGCCAGGTCGGACGGCTCGCAAACCAGCTTCAGCTCGACTTCCTTCGGATCGCTCATGCTTTGGCCCCGACGATCTCAGCCAAGACAAGAATGGGAGAAGGAGCTTATCGCGTCAGCCCGCTCGTGACGATGAGGAAGGTCAAATCGGCGAGGGGCCCCAAGGCACAATACTCAAGCCAGCCCAGTCCCCATCCAGCAACGAAAGCAGGCCGAAAGGGGCAGCCGCTCTCTTTGGGTGTGGTTTCCGACGGGCGTTCCAAACGCCCCGCTTCGCGCGCTCAGTCGAGGCAGGTCACACGGGGGCGGGAAGCACTGCCCTCAGCCGCGCACGCGAGCATCGGTGACGCGGAGGCCGCCTCGGCGGTTCTCCCATGTGATCGCCCCGTCACGCGGTCGAGCGCCGGCCGGGGCGATCGTCAGGCCGAGCCCCGAACCGCCGGTCCGGCGACCGCGCGATCCCGCGAACCGACGAAGGGGTCGAGCACGCACTCCAACCGCGCCGCGACATCCTGCAGGTAGCCATCCTCATGCCAGCGGCCGACGAGCTGGAGGCCGATCGGCAGCTTGTCGCGGCTGAAGCCGCAGGGGAGCGACAAGGCCGGATGGCCCGTAAGGTTGAACGGGAAGGTGTAGGGGTACCATGCGCCGCGGGTCGTCCCCGCCGGCTTGCCTGCGATCTCGATCGGGCCGAGCGGATCGAGGCCGACCGGTAGTGCCGGTGCCGACAAGGTCGGAGAGGCGATCAGGTCGAAGCGCGAGAGGATGTCCTGCACCTTGGCGAAGCAATCGGTCCGCGCGAACTGGGCCTGGCAGAGTTCGGCGGCGCTATAGGCGCGACCGGCCTCGATCGTGGCGAGCAGCGTCGGATCGAGCTTCTCCGGCGTTTTCTCGGCATGGCCGCCAAGCCGTGCCAGCAGCAGCGAGCGCAGGAAGACGAGAAAATGCGGCTCGAGCGAAACCAGATCGAGCTCGATCGGCTCGACGACCCAGCCGAGCGCTTCCGCCCGTTTCATGGCCGCGACGACCGCCGCCTCGACATCCGGATCGAGGATATTGCCACAGCGCAGGAGGAAGCCGATGCGCGGCTTCTCGCCCTCGCCGAGCCGGCGCTCCGGGAAGCCCGGCACCTGACCGTAGGGGTCACGCCGGTCGGGGCCACGCAGGACGTCGAACATTAGCCGCGTATCGGCGACATCACGCGCCATCGGCCCGACGAAGGAGTTCGCGCCGAAGAGATCTGGAGCCTGCAGGTTGGGAATGGCACCCAGAGTCGCCTTCAGGCCGACGACCCCGCAGCAGGCCGCGGGAATGCGGATCGAGCCGCCGCCATCGCTGCCGAGGGCGAGCTGTCCCATGCCGGCGGCGACCGCAACCGCGGCTCCGCCCGAAGAGCCGCCGCAGGTATGGGCGTGGCTATGCGGATTGAGGGTGCGGCCGAAGAAGGGACCCTCAGTGAAGGGCTTGTGACCGAACTCCGGCGTCGTCGTCTTGCCGATCAGAATGGCGCCAGCGGCCCGTGCGCGGGCGACCGCGACCGCATCGGCCTTCGGAACATTGCCGGCAAAGAGGGCCGAACCCTGCGTGGTCGCGACGCCCTCTGTATTGGTCAGGTCCTTGACCGAGAACGGGATGCCGTGGAGCGCGCCGAGCGGCTCGCCGCGCATCACCTTCGCTTCTGCCTCCTTCGCCTCGGAGCGAGCCCGCTCGGCGCAGACGGCCATGAAGGCGTTGAGCCCGGCGTCCTCCTCGATACGGGCAAGCGCGGCCTCGACCGCTTCGACCGGCGAGACGGTCCTGGCCCGGATCGCGGCGGCGAGATCGACGGCGGAGAGATCGGCGATATCGGTCATGGCTGTCCTCAGATCATCCAGCGGCCGCCATCGATCAGCAGCGTCTGGCCGGTGACGTAGCGGGCATCGTCGCAGGCGAGGAAGGCGACGCAGCCGGCGACATCCTCCGGCTCGGCGATGAAGCCGGCCGGCGTCGTCGCCTTGATCTTCTCGATCACCGCCGGCGTCAGCCTGTCATGGGCGCGGGTGCGGATGGCTCCGGGCGCGACCGCATTGACGGTGACGCGATGCGGCGCGAGCTCGCGGGCGAGCGAGCGGGTGAAGCCGATGATGCCCATCTTGGCGGCAGCGTAATCGGTGAGGCCGGCGTCGCCGACGAGCGCCGCGTCGCTCGACATGTTGACGATGCGCCCGCCGCGCTCGCGCATGGAGGGCACGACGAGGCGGCTCATCCGCATCGCGGTGAAGAGCGAGACCTCCAGCACGAAACGCCAGACTTCTTCCTGCGACTCGTGGAACGGCGCGGCGCGCTCGCGCCCGCTCTGGCCGACGTTGTTGAAGAGGATGTCGACAGGGCCGAAGGCCGCAACCGTGCGGGCATGGAAATCGGCGAGCACGGCCGCATCGGTGCAGTCACCCGCCATGGTCAGAAGGCGGTCGCCCGGCTGGCCGGCGAAGCTCTCCGCGAAGCCGTCGGCCTCACGGTCGATCACGGCGACCTGCGCGCCTTCGTCGAGGAAGCGCCGTGCCGTCGCCGCACCGATGCCGTGTGCCGCACCGGTGATGGCGACGACCTTGCCGGTGAAGCGTCCGCTCGTCATGGCCGGCTCCCTGTTCCTGTCATACCGACGGCTCTCGAGATGAACCGATGCCGATTTGCCGTCATTGCGAGCGCAGCGAAGCAATCCAGGAGCGGCAGAGCTCTACGTCCCCCTGGATTGCTTCGCTGCGCTCGCAATGACGACAGGTCGGTTTCGAAGGCCATCGCTATCAGTGGAAAGTTCGGCCGCCATCGACCGCGATGGCCGTGCCGGTGACATAGGAGGATTCCGCGCTCGTCAGCCACAGGATCGCCGCGGCGATCTCCTCGGGCGACGCCACGCGCTGGAGCGCATAGCGGGCGCGCACGGCCTCATAGGCCGCGGCGGGATCGGGCGCAGCATCGATGCTCGTGCGGAACAGCTCGGTCTCGACCGCGCCGGGGCAGATCGTGTTGACGCGGATGCCGAATTCCGCCGCTTCCATGGCGAGCGCCTTGGCCGCCATCTGCAAGCCGGCCTTGGAAGCGCAATAGGCGGTGCGATGCTTCAGCGGCGAGAGGCCGGCGCCCGACGAGACGTTGACGATGGTGCCGCCGCCCGCCGCCTTGAGATGCGGATAGGCGGCCTGCGCCACCAGCATCGGACCGGTCAGGTTGACCGCAATGATGCGATTCCAGTCGGCGAGCGCCATGGCCTCGATATCGGAGATGAGGTCGATCCCCGCCGAGTTGACGACGCCGTCAAGGCCGCCGAGCGCTGCGGCAGCTTTGGCGACGGCCGCGCCGACTGAAGCGGGATCGGACACATCGACCTCGAAGATCGCAAGCTTGTCTGCCTCAAACCTTTCCGCCAGCTGCGCCAGCGCCCTGGCGTCACGGTCGAGTGCTGCAACTTGCGCGCCCTCCTTGACGAAGCGTTCGCCAGTGGCAAGGCCGATGCCCTTGGCCGCGCCGGTGATCAGGATGCGCCGGCCGGCGAGCGGGCCACTCATGCCTTGGCCTCCGCACGCGCCTTCTCGAGGCCGGGGCGCATGTCGTCGACCATCTCGTCGCAGCGGCCGATCCAGACATTCGGATGCTTCAGCGCGTGCTCGATCAGCCCTTCCAGCGCCTTGATGCGCGAGGGCTGGCCGATCATCTCGGGATGCATGCCGACCATCATCATCCGGTCCTCGGCATAGAGCACGTCGAACTCGCCCTTCCAGGCTTCGAGCAGGGCCGAGGGCGCCTGCATGGTGCGGCCGGGCAGCACGATCGAGTACTGGAAGAAGGGCGCGTCATCGAGCACCCAGCGGAAGGGCAGTTCGACGATCTTCGTCTCCTTGCCCTGGACCGTATGGAGATAGGGCGAGTCGTCGTCGAAGAAATTGGAGGAATAGTCGAAGCCGTATTCGACCAGCATCGGCATGGTGATCGGGCTGATCTCGGCCGCCGGCGAGCGCCAGCCCCGCGGCGCGCGGCCGCTGACGCGCTTGATCGACTGGAAGCCCTTCTCCATCTCCTCGCGCTCCTCTTCGGGCGAGAGGTTGAGGATCCAGGTGTGGCTGTAGCTGTGATGGGCGAGCTCGTGGCCGCGCTTCAGGATCTCCTCCATCAGCCCCTCGCGCTGGTCGATAATCAGGCCCGGCACGAAGAAGGTCGCCTTGATGCCATAGCGGTCGAGCAGGTCGAGCACGCGACCCGTGCCGACCTTCCAGCCATAGGCGCCCTGCGACATCAGGATCGGCCGGTCGGCATAGGCCGGGTCGCGACCGGTCCACATCGTCTCGGCGTCGAGATCGAAGGTCAGGAAGAGCGGGAAACCCTTGGAGGTCAGCGGCATGACAGTTCCGTTCAGACAAAGCGGTGGAAGCCGAAGCGGCGCTCGGCAAGGAGAAGCACGATGCCGGTGGCGAGGATGAGCAGCGTCGAGACGGCGGCGACACTGGGATCGATGCCCATTTCCACCGAGGAGAAGATCAGCACCGGCAGCGTCGTCTGGCTGGCGCTGATCAGGAAGATCGTGACCGGCACGTTGTCGAGCGAGGTGATGAAGGAGAACAGCGCGCCTGCCACCAGCCCCGGCGCGATGAGCGGCAGCGTGACGAGGCGGAAGGCCTCGAAACCGCTCGCGCCGAGCACCCGCGCGGCCTCCTCGACGGCAAGGTCGAGGCCCGACAGGCTCGCCAGCGCCGAGCGCACGACATAGGGCACGGTGATGACGACATGGGCCATCAGCAGGCCGACGAGCGAACCGCGCAGGCCGCTCATGCTGTAGAACTGCAGCAGCGCGACGCCGACGACCACCGCAGGCATCACGAGCGGTGCCATGAGGAACGAGGTGATCGCCTCCGAACCCGGCAGAACCTTGCGGAACAGCGCATAGGCCGCCGCGACGCCGAGCAAGAGCGAGATCAGCGTCGAGCCGCAGGCCAGGATCAGGCTCATGCGGATGGCGGAGAGATAGGCCGGGTCGCTCAGCACCTTGCCGAACCAGGCGAGCGTCAGCCCCTGCGGCGGGATGGTCAGGTAGGAGGTCGTCGAGAACGCCGCCAGCACGACGACGATCACCGGCAATTGCAGGAAGGCGACGACCGCGAAGGCCGTGGCCGTCAGCCCCCAGCCGGGCCGGTTTTCGGCAGCGTCGCTCATGCCATGCCCGCCCAGCGTTTGGTCAGCCGGCTCGACAGCCAGATGATAGCCACCGCCATGAAGGTCAGCGCGAAGGAGAGCGCCGAGCCGCTCGGCCAGTCGAGAAGCTGCATGTATTCGTCGTAGATCAGCGTCGCCATGACCTGATAGGTCGGGCCGCCCAGCATGCGCGGCGTCACCAGCGCGCTGATCGTCAGCACGAAGACGAGGATCGAGCCGGCGAGGATGCCGGGCGCCGAGAGCGGCAGCGTCACCGCCATGAAGACATGGGCGCGGCTGGAGCCGAGTGTCGCCGCCGCGGATTCGACGTCGCGCGGGACGTTGCGGATTGCCGCGACCAACATCAGCACCATGAAGGGCAGGTAGATATGCGTGAGCCCGATGAAGAGGCCGATGAAGTTGAAGAGCAGCTTCACCGGTGCGCCGATCAGGCCGAGCTGCATCAAGAGGTTGTTGATGAGGCCGCGATTGGCGAGCAGCGCGATCCAGCCGAAGGAGCGCACCACGAGATTGAGCAGCATCGGGAAGATGACGAGCAGGATCAGCGGCACGCGCCAGCGCTCGGGCCCGCGTGCGATCAGATAGGCCAGCGGATAGCCGAGCAGCAGGCAGATCAGCGTGACGGACAGGCCCAAGCCCAGCGTGCGCCAGACGACCTCGCGATAATACTCGTCGGTGATGATCCGCGTGTAGTTCTCGAGCGTCCATGCACCTTTGACCAGGCCGGCTCCGGGCTCGTAGACGCCGAAGCTCATCGGCAGCAGCATCAGCACCGGCACGAGGAAGAACCCCGCCAGCACCAGCAGCAGCGGCGCGATCAGCAGGAGCCCTTGCCGCCGCGACATCATGACGTGGAGCCTTCGGGCGGCATCGCGAAGACGGCTGCCGGGTCGATGGCGAGCGCAACGGGGGCGCCTGCAGCCAAAGCCGCTTCCGGTCCATGCGATGCCGTCTCGGCGACGATCTCGACGCCCTCGGCCAAGCGAACGACATATTGCACCCGCGCCCCGCTGAAGGAGCGCAGCACCACCTCGCCGGCGATCTCGCAGGGCCGGGCCAAGCCGCCGCGGATCGCCACCGCCTCCTGCCGGATGACGACATCGACCTTCGCGCCGGCCGGCTGGTCGATGCGCGCCGCGGGAATCGCGACGCCGCCGACGGCGAGACGCCCGCCAGCCGCCTCCCTCATCGCGACGGAGCCGGCGAAGCGGTTCGGCTTGCCGATAAAGCTCGCGACGAAGCCGGTCGCCGGGCGGTGATAGATATCTTCCGGCGTCGCGAATTGCTGCATCACGCCCTTGGCCATCACGCCGACGCGGTCCGACATCGATAGCGCTTCGCCCTGATCATGGGTGACGAAGAGCGTGGTGATGCCGAGATTGCGCTGCAGGCGCTTCAGTTCGATCTGCATCTCGTCGCGCAATTGCGCATCGAGATTGGACAGCGGCTCGTCGAAGAGCAGCACGCGCGGATGCGGCGCCAGCGCGCGGGCGATGGCAACGCGCTGCTGCTGGCCACCGGAGAGCTGGCGTGGATAGCGCTCACTGAGGGCGGCGAGCCGGACCATGCCGAGCGCTTCCCTGACGCGCTTGTCGAGCTCGGCGCCGGCGATCTTGCGACGGCGCAGGCCAAAGGCGACGTTCTCGAACACGGTCATATGCGGAAACAGGGCATAGGACTGGAAGACGAGACCGAGCCCGCGCTTGTTGGGCGGCAGGGCCGTAACGTCGTCGCGGCCGATCAGGATGCGCCCGCGGCTCGGCTCGACGAGCCCCGCAACCATGCGCAGGATCGTGGTCTTGCCGCAGCCGGAAGGGCCGAGCAGCGAGACGAATTCGCCCTCGGCGATCGTCAGGGACGCGTCCCTGACGACTTCGACCTCGCCATAGGACTTTCCCAGCCCCTCGAAGGTCAGCGAACCCATCGCCCATCCTCTCCCGGTGAAGCGTGGCTCAGCGCGCGACTTCGCGCTGCCAGCGGCGCGTCCAGGTCGCGCTGTTCTTGGCGATCACTTCCGGATCGACGAACCAGGCCCTCTCCAGGCTCTCGCCATTCGGAACGATCTTCTTGAGCTTGTCCGAAAGCTGAACCTTGCTGTTCACCGCGCCGATATAGGCACGCTCCGAGAAGCAGCCCTGGCCTTCGGCCGACAGGATCTGGTCGAGGAACTTGTAGGCGAGCTCGGTCTTGGCCGAGCCTTTCGGGATGATCACCGCCGGCAGGATGCCGACCGCGCCCTCCTTCGGGTAGGCGACGGCGAGCGAGAGCCCCTTGTCGATCGCGACGCCGGCACGATCCGGGTACCAGGGCGCGATGGCGATCTCCTCGCGCTCGAACAGCGACAGGAGCTGGTCGGCCTGGGTGTAGAGCACGGCCGAGCCCTTCGCGATCGGCTTGATCGCGGCAATGCCGGGGTCGATGTTGTCGAGGGTGCCGCCCTTGAGCTTGTTCAGCGCGAGCAGGAACTGCAGGCCCGCCGTGCCGCTGATATCGCCGATGGCGTATTTGCCGGCATAGGCCGGGTCGGCGAGGTCGAGCCAGGAGGTCGGCGGCGTCTTCACCAGCTTCGGGTTGTAGACGAGCGTGGTCGCGCTCACCATGGCGACGACGTAGTTGTCGTCGTTGCCCCAGGCGGTCGGGATCACATCGGCCGCGTTCTTCAGCTTCTTGCGGTCGATCGTCTCGTTGAGCTTCTCGTTGGCGGTCTGCGCCGCCAGCGAGTTGTCGATATAGACGATGTCCATGTCCGGCTTGCCGGCAGTGGCGCGCAGCGCCGCGGCGAATTGCGAGGAATTGCCGAGCTTCAGCGAGACTGTCGCACCCGTCGCCTTCTCGAAGGCTGCGACGTGACAGGCCTTTACGTTGTCGGCAAAGGAACCGCCGAAGGCGCCGACGACGAGTTCCTCGGCCTTGGCATTCGAGGCGAGTGCGACGCCGAGGGCGGCGATGGCAGTCGCATGACGAAACATCTGACGCATGATTGCTTGTTCCCGTCTGTTGCCCGTGGCGCTGTGCACCGCTGTCGGCGCGCTTTCCCTCAGTCGACGGAATTCCCCTCCCATCGGCCGGACGGGAGCATGACATGGCTCGATTTGTCTTTCAAGAAAGATAAATGAAAGATATCTTGAGCTGGCAGTCGCGACGTCGCATGCTTGCATCGCGCGCTCCGCCGTGGTCGGAAAGGGCTGTTCTGGAGGATCTGAATGCGCAACGAGGCAGCGCGAAACCTGACTTTCGAGACGCCCGATGCGCTCTGGCAGAACGACCGCGTCGGCGCGGGCATGCAGCGCTGGCGGCGCGAATTCCCGGAAATCGACTGCTCCGGAAAGGGGATCGTCGGCCGGCTCCTCCATCTCAACGAGGTGTTTCAGACTGCGATCAACCGCAGCCTCGCGCGCCATAGGCTGAAATACCCGGCCTTCGCCGTGCTTGCGACGCTGCGCGTGCAGGGCGCGCCCTACCGCATGTCGCCCAAGGCCTTGCTCGATACGCTGATCCTGACCTCGGGCGGGCTTTCGAACCTGCTCCGCCGTCTGGAGAAAACGGGCCATATCCGCCGCATGGCCGATGAGAGCGACGGCCGCGGCGTCATCGTCGAACTCACCGAACAAGGCCGCCTTCTGGTCGAACCGGCCATGCGGGACCATGCCGAGACGGAGCGGCGCCTCGTCGCCATGCTGCCGCCGAGCGAGCAGGCGCTGGTGGCGGGCGCCCTCGGCAAGATGATGCTGGCGAACCGCTGAGCGGGGCGGCCTGCCCTACGCAAAAAGCGGCGTGCACCCGTCAGGGGCACGCCGCTTTTCCGAGGTGATCTCTTCTCCGGCGGAGGTCTCCGTCGCAGGCAGCCAGCTTAGCGGATCGGCGGCGCGTATTGCAGACCGCCATTCATCCACAGCGCGTTCTGTCCGCGCGCGATCTTGAGCGGCGACTGCTGCCCGAGATTGCGCTCGAAAACCTCGCCGTAATTTCCCGCCGTCTTGATGATGCGATAGGCCCAGTCGTTATCCAGCCCGAGCGACTGGCCGAAAGAGCCCTCCTTGCCGAGCAGGCGCTTGATATCGGGATTGTCGGACTTCTCGCGCATCTCGTCGACATTGGCCTGGGTGACACCCAGCTCCTCAGCCGTCACGAGCGCGTATTGGGCCCAGCTGACGATATCGAACCACTGGTCGTCGCCATGGCGCACGGCATAGCCCAGCGGTTCCTTGGAAATCGTCTCCGGCAGCACGACGTGCTCCGAGGCGTCCTTGAAGCGCAGGCGCTCGGAGTAGAGGCCGGACTGGTCGGTGGTGAAGGCGTCGCAACGCCCGGCCTCGTAAGCCTCCGTCGCCTCGTTGTTGGTGGCGAAGGTCACCGGCTCGAACTTCATGTTGTTCTTCCGGAAGTAGTCCGCTGTGTTCAGCTCCGTGGTCGTGCCCTGCTGGATGCAGATCGAAGCGCCGCTGAGTTCCTTCGCAGATTTGATGCCGGTCGACTTCTTCACCATGAAGCCCTGGCCGTCATAGTAAAATACCGCACGGAAATTCAGGCCGACCTGAACGTCGCGCGACATGGTCCATGTCGTCGTCGCGGCGACGACATCGCTTTCGCCCGCCTGCAGAGCCGTGAAGCGGTCCTTCGAGGACAGGGAGACGAACTTCACCTTCGCCGGATCGCTGAAGATCGCAGCCGCCAGCGAATCGCAGAACTCGATATTGACGCCGCGCCAGGTTCCGGTCGCATCGGCGAGACCGAAGCCGGCGAGCCCGGTGCCGATGCCGCAGTTCAGCACGCCACGGGCCTTCACCGTCTTCAGCGTCTGAGCCTGCGCTCCGGAGGCCAATGCAACAGCGGCTGCGGCGAGAGCCATCTTCAAGGCAAGTTTCATTGTGGTCCCCTTCGTCGATGCCCGACGGATTCAGAGACACCACAGCGGGCTTGCAGGCAATTCGGCCGGCTATCAGTTTTTCGGCGCTGCCATAACTCCGATGAATTGAAGAGGGTCCGGGCAGCCCCTCGCATCCTGCGATCCTGCTCGCTTTCGCCGACGCGCCTATAAGCATGCCGAATAGCGGCCGGAAATAAATCATAGCGCGCCGCCAACCCGTTCCGGAACGCGCCCGCTAAGATCGCCGTTGCGCCGATCATCAGGACGCCCGGCTGCCGAACGCGACTGCCTTCCAGGCCCCGCGATCTCGCCAGCCGACAAAACGGGGAACAGCCATGACCGCCAAGATTTCAGCCGAAGGACATCTTCCGGCAGCCGGGTAACGGCGAAACCAAGAACCGATCACGCACCCACCGCTTCCGTCGCGCCTCGGCCATCCGGCGGGGGCGCTCTTTCGCGAAAGACGCCTGTGATGCTCACAGATTTCCCCCACCGTATCGCCAACCCCTCCGCCCCGGCCCCGGACTACCCCTGGCCGGCCGAACGGTTCAGGCATGGATCCCGGATCAGCGCGGCTTCGCCGCTTGTCCGGGATGACCCGAGGTGGAGAATTCAGCGAGCAGGCAACCCAGCCATGACCACCCGCATCCGCAAGGCCGACATCGTCATCGCCTATGATCCGGCCGCCGACGACCATGTCTATCGCCGCAATCTCGATGTGGTCTTCGACGCGAACGGCATCCTGCATCTCGGCGAAGGCTACACGGGCGAGGTTACGCGCGAGATCGACGGCAGGGGCTTCATGGTCATGCCCGGCCTCGTCGACATCCACTCCCACCCGTCGAGCGAGCCCGGCAACAAGGGCATGACCGACGAGATCGGCACGCCGAAGCTCTACAATTCCTCGCTCTACGAATTCCTCTGGCTGTTCCGCGCCGATGCGGAGGGCATCCCGCATCTCAACCACGTCGCCTGGTCGGAGCTGCTGATGTCGGGCGTCACCACGCTGGTCGACCTCTCCTTCCCGAGCGATGGCTGGCTCGACCGCGCGGCGGCGAGCGGGCTGCGCACGGTGATGGCGCCGATGTACCGCAACGGCCGCTGGTTCACCCGCAACGGCTACACGGTCGAGGAGCTAAGCAACCAAACAATCCAGGGGGACTAGGTCGAACGCTTGAACCCAGTCCCCCTGGATTGCTTCGCCGCGCTCGCAATGACGGACGGGAGACTGGCTTATGATTTGCTGAACGAATAGTGTGAGCACACTCTATTCGGGGCGATCATATGAACCTCCGCCAGATCGAGCTTCTGCGGGCCGTCGTCCGCTGCGAGACGACGGTTCGCGCCGCGCAGGAGCTGAAGCTGTCGCAGCCCGCGGTCAGCAACGCGATCAAGCATCTCGAAAGCCAGGTCGGCTTCCCGCTGTTCGAGCGCGTCAACAACCGCCTGTTCCCAACCGCAGAAGCACGTTCGCTCTACAAGGATTCCGAGCCGATCTTCGCCCTGCACGCAGCCTTCGAGGCCCGGGTGCAGGACATCAAGGAGAACCGGGCCGGCCATATCCGCATCATCGCGACGCCACCGCTGGGCTACGGCGTCCTGCCCGCGGCGCTGCGCAACTACCTCGCCAAGCGCCCGAAAGTGCGGGTGTCCTTCGACGTCCGGCGCTTCGAGCATGTCCTGGAGAGCGTCGAGAACGGAACCGCTGAGCTCGGCTTCGTCATGGGCCTGGATGACGATCGCGGGCTCGATGCCGAGACGTTCTTCACCGGCAGCATGGTCTGCGTCATGCGCCCCGACCATCCCTTGGCCTCGAAACCGACGATCACGCCGGACGACCTGCGGGAGGTGCCCTATATCGCCCTCGAACAGGGCACCCGGATGGGCACCATCGTCCGTCGTGCCTTCGCCCAGGCCGACGTGCCGTTCCGCTTTTCGGTCGAGGTCCGCTACTGCAACACGGCCTGCGTGCTCGCGGAAAACGGTGTCGGCGTCGCCGTGGTCGACCCCCTTTCTCCCGTCTTCAGCGGCCATTACGACCTGGCCATCCGCCCCTTCTCCCCCGCCTCCGAGGTGATGGCTTCGGTCGTGCGCTCACGCAAGCGGCCGATCTCGCGCGCGGCCGACGCCTTCCTGCGCGAGGTCAGGCTGATCGCCGCCGAAACGGCCGCCAAGCTCGGGCAGGGCTGAGCACGCCCGTGCTATTCAACGCGCGAATGTCACCCCGGAAATCCGCATAGACAGCGCCATTGTCTGGCTGCGCGGGTTGGCCCAAGGTTTCCCGGCTGCCTCCCGGCGGCAAATATCATAAGACCACGCGCATGCTCGATCATCGCCGCTTCAAGGCCGGGCGTGTGACAGGGCTGCGCCCACACCCGACCGGACCGATATGACTGCCACCGCCAGGACGCCCCACGCCGAAACGGCCATCGCCGCGGCCGTCGCCGCGCAGCGCGGCTGGGTGGAGGCTCTGTTAGAACGGCTGGCGGCCGGCAGCCGCGACGAGCCCGGCATCACCCGCGACACCTATGGCGCGGGAGAGGATTTCGGCCACCGCCTGCTTATGGAGCACGGCAAGGCCCGGGGGCTCGCTGTCACCCACGACTTCGCCGCAAACACCTATGTCACCCTGACCGGCCGCGACGCCGTGGCTCCGCGCATCCTGATGGGCTCTCATCTCGACAGCGTGCCGCATGGCGGCAATTTCGACGGCGCAGCGGGCGTCATCGCCGGGCTCGTCGTCATCGAGACCTTGCGCGCACTGGGCATCCAGCCGCGCTGCGACGTCACGGCAATGGGCGTGCGGGCCGAAGAGAGCGTCTGGTTCCAAGTCTCCTATATCGGCAGCCGCTCGGCGCTCGGCACTCTGCCTGATGGGGCGCTGGAGGTCAGACGCATCGATGATGGCCGCGCGCTCGCCGCAAGCATCGACGCCTGCGGCGGCAACTCCGCGGCGATCCGCCGGCGTGAGCGCCATCTCGATCCCGCCGCGATCCGCGCCTTCCTCGAAGTCCATATCGAGCAGGCGCCCAGTCTGGTGGAATCAGGCCTGCCGGTCGCGATCTGCACCGGCGTACCGGGCAATTTCCGTTACCCCGACGCGCGCATCTTGGGGCGGCACGACCATGTCGGGACGCCCCGACGCTTCCGCCGCGACGCCGCCATGGCCGGCGCCGAATTCGCCATGCGGCTCGACCGGCTCTGGCAGGAAGAGGAAGCCGCCGGCTTCCCGATGGCGGTCACGCTCGGCCGCTTCCATACCGATCCGGCCGTCCACGGCCTGACCACGGTTCCGGGCAGCTTCGCCTTCAGCCTCGACGTGCGCGCCTACGATGCCGCCGTGCTGGAACGGGTCGAGGCGAAGATGCTGGCGGAAATCCGCGAGATCGAGAGGCACCGGCGCGTGACCTTCGAGCTCGGCACGCGCGCCAGTGCCGCCGTCGGACCGGTCGACCCCGGCATCGCCGCAGGGCTGGAAGCCGCCGCCGCCCAGCAGAGCATCGCGACCATGCCGCTCGGCAGCCCGGCCTCGCATGATTCCGCCGCCTTCGCCACGGCCGGCGTGCCCATCGCCATGCTGTTCGTGCGCAACGAGCATGGCAGCCACAATCCGCTGGAGGCAATGGAGATCGACGACTTCCTTGCCGCCTGCACCATCCTGGCCGACTGGGTGGCAAGAGAGGTCGCCTGAGCCGGTGAGCAATGCCATGCTGAACGATCTGCCCATCATCTCCGGATTCCGCCGATGAGCCGCCGCCCCCGCATCCTCGTCATCAACCCCAATTCGAACGAAGTTGTCACCGAAGGGCTGCGGCAGGCGCTGGCGCCCCTCGCCTTCGCCGAGGGACCGGAACTGGTCTGCGAGACGCTGACCGAGGGCCCGATCGGCATCGAGACGCAGGAGCATGTCGAGAGCGTCGCCCTTCCCCTGCGCCGCCGGATCGAGACTGCCGACGGCGTCGACGCCTTCGTCATCGCCTGCTATTCGGACCCCGGCCTCCATGTCGCCCGCGAAGGTGCAGCGAGCCCGGTCTTCGGCATCGCCGAATGCGGCGTGCTCACCGCCTTGACGCGGGCGGACCGCTTCGGCGTCATCGCGATCAAGTCGCGCTCCATCCCGCGCCATATCCGCTATCTCCGCCAGATGGGGCTGATGGACAGGCTTGCCGGCGAGCGACCGCTCGAAATGTCTGTAGCTGAAAGCGCATCCGGCGAGGGCACGCTGCAGCGGATGATCACGGTCGGACTCGAACTCCGGGACGATCACGGCGCCGGCGCCATCATCATGGGCTGCGCCGGCATGGCACGCCATCGCAGGCCGCTGGAGGATGCGCTCGGCATCCCGGTGATCGACCCGACGCAAGCTGCGGTCGCCATGGCGATCGGCACCATTATGGTGCGCTGAGAAGGACGAGAACATATGACGGCAAACTACGATCTGGTCATTCGCGGCGGCACGGTCGGCTCCGCGACCGGCAGCTTCCGATCCGATGTCGCGATCAAGGACGGCAAGATCGCCGCGCTCGGCCAGGGCCTCGCGCCGGGCACCCGCGAAATCGACGCCAGCGGCAAGCTCGTCCTGCCGGGCGGCATCGACACCCATGCCCATGTCGAGCAGGTCTCCGCCGGCGGGCTGCTCAATGCCGACACCTTCGAGAGCGCCACGACCTCGGCCGCCTTCGGCGGCAACACGACGCTGATCTCCTTCGCCGCCCAGCATCGCGGCCTCGATCTCCGCAAGGTCGTCGATGATTATTCGGCCCTCGCCCGGCGCGGCGCGCTGATCGACTACGCCTTCCATCTCATCGTCGCCAATCCCGACGCCAAGACGGTCCAGCAGGATCTGCCGGCGCTGATCCGTGAGGGCCATGCCTCGATCAAGGTCTTCATGACCTATGACCTGATCAAGGTCGACGACGAGCCGCTGCTCGATTTGCTGCTGACCGCCAGGCAGAACCGCGCGCTGGTCTGCGTACACGCCGAGAACCACGGCATGATCTCCTGGATGGGCAGGAAGCTCGTCGAGAAGGGCTATGTCGCGCCGAAATACCACGCGATCAGCCATCCGCGCGGCTCCGAGGCCGAGGCCTTCAACCGCCTGATCACGGCGGCCGAACTGCTCGACCAGCCGATCATGATCTTCCATGTTTCGACCGCCGAAGGCGCGCAGGCGATCCGCGATGCGCGCGGTCGCGGCCTCAAGGTCTTCTCAGAGACCTGCCCGCAATATCTCTTCCTGACCCGGCACGATCTCGACAAGCCCGGCCTGGAAGGCGCGAAATGGATGTGCTCGCCACCGCCGCGCGAGCAGGCGGATCAGGATGCGCTCTGGCAGGCGCTGGCGCTCGGCGACATCCAGACGGTTTCCTCCGACCACGCGCCCTATCGCTTCGACGAGACCGGCAAGCTCTCGGCCGGCCCGAACCCGAATTTCAAGCAGATCGCCAACGGCCTGCCGGGCCTGGAGACGCGATTGCCCCTGCTCTTCGATGCGCTGGTATCGAAGGGGCGGCCGGAATTCGCCGGGCGCGGGCTCGAGGCCTTCGTCGACCTGACGGCGACGGCGCCGGCCAAGATCTACAACCTCCCCGGCAAGGGCGCCCTGCTCCCCGGCTACGACGCCGACATCGCGATCTGGGACCCGCAGAAAGCGGTGACCATCACCGACGAGGCGATGCACGACCGCACCGGCTTCACGCCCTTCGCCGGCCGCAGCGTCACCGGCTGGCCCGAGCGTGTCCTCGTCAGGGGCGCGGAGGTCGTGGCTGACGGCGCGCTGCACGGGAAGCCCGGCACCGGTCGCTGGCTGCGCCGCGAGGGCGGCTGGGCGACGGAGCCGACCGGACGCCCTGTCGCCGATATGGACCCGCGCTCGAATTTCGGCGCGGTATTGCTCGACTGACACGCAGCATGCCGGCCGCAATTTTCGGCGGCCGGCGTTTTGAGCTGGAATGCGCTCAGGGTTGCATGGCGCGGGGCGCACTGGTCCAACCCCGGTACCGGCCGCATCCGCGTGTTGTACCCCACGCCGCGCAAGCGCGCGAAGTGTTCAGTCGTTGAGGCGCGCATCCCTTCGGCAGAACTGGACGACGTTTGAAGGAGGCGGAACGCTCTCAGCATGGCTTGCAGCGTCCAAGACGAGCTCAATCGCCTTTCGTAAACGCTCGTCTTCAGGATTTTTCTCGGTAACGCAAAGCAAGGCGCATTTGAGAAAAATGACGCACTGGTCGTGATTTGGGTTGATATGCTGCGTCATGTTCATGGCCAGCTCGAATGGCGGCACTTCATGAGAGGCAGACGATCGGGCTTTGAACTCATAGTGGCCCCACGCGATACACACTGTTTCAATTCGGGCCGGCACAGTCGTAGCGGGCGATAGAAGCGCAAGATTGGGGCCAGCGCGTCGTGCGATCGCACCTTCATTCGCGATACCTTGATTTGAGTCAACGACGGTTGGTATTCTTTTGGTAGAATTTTTCGCGCAATGGTTAGAGCTTCTGCGATGATGGCCGAAACGAAGAAGCGATCTGCGCAACGGACGCGCGAGCGGATCTTGCAGGCCGCAATGCTGCATTTCTCGCAGCATTCCTACGAAGGCACGAAGCTTCGCGACATTGCCGGCAGCGCCGGAGTCGATGTCGCGCTGGTCCACCGTTCGTTCGGATCGAAAGAGGAATTGTTTGCAAGCACGCTCGAAGCTGCCTTCGACAGCCGCTTCGACGAGGCGCTCGATGCACCGGATCCAGCAGTCAGCCTCGCGGCGTTGTTCTTTGCGCCACGTCTCGACCCGAAGCTCGGGCTCATCGATCCCATGGATATTGTCGTGCGCTCGCTCGGCCATGAGCGCGCGGGGCCCGTTCTGCGCGATTTCGTGCGCCTTCGCTTTTCGACCCACCTCACCGAAAAACTAGGACCAGCACAGCCGGAGCGTGTGGCGATGATTCTCGCATGCTTCGGCGGTTTGGCAGTCTTCGATGATATTCTCTCCATCGGCCGCCTTGATCGCAGCGGCCGGGACAGGCTGCGAAGCCTGCTGGAGCAAATTCTCCGGCTGTGTCTCGAGGGCGGTGAAAAATGCGGCGCTCTGGCGTCTTCTGGGGAAGCTCGGCATGAAGCCTGACGTCACGCCAGCCGCCGATTCCCTAGGCCTCGAAGCCTTCCACTCGATCGACCGGATGCGGGAGGCGCTCGGCGCGCAACTGACCGGGGGGCTTTCGCCCGCCGCCTTGGCGCTCGCGTATTTCGACTGGATGCTGCATCTCGCGGCGGCACCAGGCAAGCGCATGGAGCTGACCTACAAGGCCGGCAGAAAGGCGAGCCGACTCGCCGCCCATATGGCGACGGCCCTCATGCAGCCGGACGCGCCCGCCTGCATCGAGCCTTTGCCGGGCGATAACCGGTTCAGCGACGAGAGCTGGCATCGGCCGCCCTATTCCTACTGGGCTCAGGCATTCCTGCTCGGCCAGCAATGGTGGCACAACGCCACCCACGAGGTTCCGGGGGTCACGCCGCATCATCAAGACGTGGTGTCCTTCGCCGCCCGCCAGATGCTCGACATGTTCTCGCCCTCCAACCTGCCTTTCACCAATCCCCAGGTGATGGCGAAGGCGATGGAGACGGGCGGCGCCAATTTCGTCCAGGGCTTCCGCCACTGGATCGAGGATGTCGGGCGGCAGGCGAGCGGCCAGCCGCCCGTGGGCACCGAGAACTTCGTCGTCGGGCGCGATGTTGCGGTGACGCCGGGGAAGGTCGTCTTCCGTGACAAGCTGATCGAGCTGATCCAGTACGCGCCGGCGACGGAGAGCGTCGTAGCCGAGCCGATCCTGATCGTGCCGGCCTGGATCATGAAGTACTACATCCTCGATCTGTCGCCGGGGAATTCGCTGGTCCGCTTTTTGGTCGAGAACGGTCACACCGTCTTCTGCGTCTCCTGGCGCAATCCCACGGCGGAGGATCGCGACCTCGCCATGGAGGATTACCGCGAGAGCCTGATGGCCGCGCTCGACGCGGTCGGCGCCATCGTCCCGGAACGCAAGATCCACGCGGCCGGCTATTGCCTCGGCGGAACCCTGCTGTCGATCGCCGCCGCCGCGATGGCGCGCTCCGGCGACGACAGGCTGGCCTCGCTGACGCTGCTCGCCGCCCAGACCGACTTCACCGAGCCCGGCGAGCTCGCGCTCTTCATCGATCCGAGCCAGCTCCACTTCCTCGAGAGCATGATGTGGAACCGCGGCTATCTCTCCGCCGACCAGATGGCCGGGGCCTTCCAGCTGCTGCGTTCCAACGATCTCGTCTGGTCGCGGGTCGTCCACGACTACCTGATGGGCGAGCGCAGCCCGATGTTCGACATCATGGCCTGGAACGCGGATTCGACCCGCATGCCCTATCGCATGCATGCGGAATACCTGCGGCGCCTCTATCTCGACAACGAGCTGGCGAGCGGCCGCTTCCTGGTCGCGGGCCGGCCGGCGGTGCTCCAGAATATCCGCGCGCCGATCTTCTGCGTGGGGACGGAGCGCGACCACGTCGCGCCATGGCGCTCGGTCTACAAGATCCACCTGCTGACGGATGTCGAAGTCACCTTCGTGCTGACGAGCGGGGGCCACAATGCCGGCATCGTCAGCGAACCGGGGCGGCCAAACCGTCGCTTCCGCATGGCGACGCGCTATCACGGCGACGTCCTGAGCGGCCCGGACGAGTGGTTGCCCGCGGCCGAGCTCAGGGAAGGATCATGGTGGACGGCCTGGCTGGAATGGCTTGCGGCTCGCTCCACCTCCGAGCGCGTACCCGCCCCCGCCATGGGCGCCCCGGCGACGGGATATGCGCCTCTCGCCGACGCCCCCGGCAGCTATGTCCTGCAACGATGAGGCTGCGAATGGAGCAGCCTCTTCCGAGAAACCGCACCTTCGACGAGCTCGCCATCGGCGATAACGCTGCGCTGGCGCGGATTGTCGGCCGCGACGACATCGATCTCTTCGCAGCCGTCTCCCGCGACACGAACCCGGCCCATCGCGACGCGGACTTCGCTGCCGCCGCCCTCACGGTCATGGCCTCCCGGGGGCAGATCAGCGGCGCGCTCGTCGGCGGCATCCCGACATTTTGTCGGTAGGCTCCGCTCGGATCCGGAGCGGGTCATCGCCGCCGTCAGCATGGGAGTTCTCAAGACCGCGGCATTCGCAGTCCTGTACGCGGACGGCGCCCAACGGGGCGCGCATCATCATTAAAAATGATAATTAATTCAATTTTTTATAACATAAGCAGAATGACATCGATCGTAAGATCGCCAGCGCATTTCCAACCCATCGACTTGCGTTTGCGCAACGCGATCGAAACAGCCGATTTCCCCTCCCTCCTCGACATGATCCGTGCACCGGGGCCTCGCCGGCAACGACACATATATTTGCGAGACCCGCGACACTTCAAAAAATGAGTTGCGCACCTCAATATCTGAGGTCATGCTGCCGGCATGAATTCCTCTTTCGATCGCGTGACCCTGGAAGACGTTGCCCAAGAGGCGGGCGTTTCGCTCGCCACGGTGGATCGCGTCATCAACGGCCGCCCTGGCGTGCACGACCGCACGATCGGGCGCGTCGAGGCCGCTATCAGCAAGCTGAACTATCGCCCTGACCCCGCTGCCGTGCGGCTCGCTCGCGGCAGCAAATCGCTGCGCTTCTGCTTCGTGCTGCCCGCGAGCCGGACGAGCTTCGTGGAGCTGTTGTCGAGCCAGCTCGCCGAGACCGCGAAATGGCTGGAAAGCCAGCGTGCCTTCGTGGATGTACGGGAAGCCGACGTCTTTGATCCGGACATCCTTGCCACGCTGCTGGAGAGCCTGGGCGAACGCTATGACGGCATCGCGACCATCGCGCTGGACCATCCCCGCGTCCGTGCCGCGCTGGACGATCTCGCGGCGGCTGGCAAAGCGGTGGTGACGCTGGTCTCGGACGCACCGACGGCCAATCGTCTTCGCTATATCGGCATCGACAACGCCGCCGCCGGCCGCACCGCAGCAACCCTGATGGGACGCTTTGCCGCCCGCCGCACGGGCCGCATCGGCCTGATCGCCGGCTCGCTGGCACTGCGCGATCACGCGGAGCGCCGCTTCGGTTTCACGCAGGTGCTGGAAAGCGAATATCCGGAACTATGTGCGCAACCTCCACAAGAAGGACGCGACGACAACGAGCGCAACCGGGCAATCGTCGAAGAATTTCTGCAGATGCCGGACCTTGTCGGTCTCTACAACATGGGGGCCGGCAATCGGGGCGTAGCCGCAGCATTGGAGGCAAGCGGCCGCGCCGCCGAGGTGATCTTTATCGGGCACGAGCTCACCCCGCATACGCGCCGCTTCCTCGTGCGCGGCACCATGGATGCCTGCATCAACCAGGATGCCGGCCACGAAATCCGATCGGCGGCGCGGGTGCTTCTCGCGCATTGCCTGAAGGAACCGTTGATGCCGGATCAGGAGCGGATCCGCATCGACATCTTCATCCGCGACAACATGCCGTGAACAGGCACGCGGTTTCCAGGGACGGAAAACACCAAGTGAGGACAGAGGGATGGCTTTCGACGTAGCAGAACACGCCCCCGCTTCAGCGAGGGGCTGACATGGCCTCCGTCACGATGCGCGCAGTCCGCAAGGACTTCGGATCACTCCGTATCCTCCAGGACGTCGATCTCGATGTCGCGGACAAGGAATTCATCACACTCGTCGGGCCGTCCGGCTGCGGAAAGTCGACCTTGCTACGCATGGTCGCCGGGCTCGAGGACATCAGCGGCGGCGATATCTTCATCGGCAAAGAGAAGGTCAACGACGTCGCACCGATGCATCGCGACGTCGCAATGGTCTTCCAGTCCTACGCGCTCTACCCGCACATGACCGTACTGGTATGCCCATGACGCCGCCGCCATCGCCGTGTTCGAGATGGCCGGCGGCGTGATCTTCAACTACCGCGGCAGCTGGTGTGCCGAAGGCCTACGCACGAGCTGGGAAAGCGCCTGGCGCATCACCGGGTCGCGCGGCACCCTGCTCTGGGACGGCGCCGACGAAATCCGCGCCGAAGTGATACGCGGCCCCGGCTTCTTCTCCGAATGCGAAAGCGTGCCCGTCCCGGAGCTTGATCCGCGCGACCGGGTCGGCGGCCATCGCGGCGTCATCGAAGATTTCGTCGCGGCGATCCGCACCGGCATCCCACCCGAAACCGCGGGGCCGGAAAACATCAAAAGCCTCGCCATGGTCTTCGCCGCCATCGAAAGCGCCGAGACCGGACAGCTCGTCACCCTTCTCGACCTGAATTGACCGCCAACCCTGGATTGACCGCCATGACCAACGCCCAATTGAAGAACCGCATCGGCACCATGGTTCGCTGCAATCGGAGCGAAGCTCCCGATTACATCCGCCAGATCCTGCCGCACGGCTTCGAAAGCCTGCAGCTGATGTGGTGGCAGCATGTCCGTCACGATCTGCCGCGCCTCGCCGAGCAGGTGAAGGAGGCGATCGGGGACGCCGATGTGACGATCCCGACCCTCGCCCTTTTCGGCAACCCGCTCGAAGACACCGAGATCGACCGCGAGACCCATGAGGGCTGGATCAAGCTGATCGACAACGCGCATCTCTTTGGCGCGACGACTGTCACCGGCTTTACCGGCCGCCTGCGCGGCAAGCCGCTGCCGGACAGCCTGCCGCGCTTCAAGCAAGTCTGGGGCGAGCTTGCCCGCCGGGCCGCCGACAAGGGCGTGCGGATCGCCTTCGAGAACTGTCCGATGCACGGCGGCACCTGGGAGACCGGCGACTGGAACATCGCGCATAATCCCGATGCCTGGGAGCTGATGTTCGACGCGCTTCCGAACGCGAATCTCGGCCTCGAATGGGAGCCGTGCCACCAGCTCTTCTACCTGATCGATCCGCTGCCGCAGCTGCGCAAATGGGCCCCGAAGATCTTCCACGTCCATGGCAAGGACGCGACCGTGCGCTGGGACGTGGTGCGCAAGAACGGGATCTTCGGCAAGCTGCCCTTTGCCTTCCACCGCACTCCTGGCTTCGGCGACACCAACTGGACCGACGTCATCAGCGAGCTGCGCCTGGGTGGATACGAAGGCTCGATCGACATCGAGGGCTGGCACGACCCCGTTTACAGGGGCGAGCTTGAGATGACCGGCCAGGTTCACGCGCTGAATTACCTCAAGCAGTGCCGCGGCAGCGCTTTCGTCGCCAATCCCATCTGAAGCGCCTTCAGGGCGCCCGCTGACACCACGGGAGGATCAAGGATGAAGACGATCAAGGGGCCAGCCATCTTTCTTGCCCAGTTCGCGGGCGACGGGGCGCCATTCGACAGCCTGCCCGGCATCGCCCGCTGGGCGGCGGGGCACGGCTACAAGGGCGTCCAGATTCCCAGCTGGGACGCCAGGCTTTTCGACTTGCGCAAGGCGGCCGAAAGCAAGACCTACTGCGACGAGGTCAAGGGCGTCCTGGCCGAGGCGGGCGTCGAGCTGACCGAGCTGTCGACCCATCTCCAGGGCCAGCTCGTGGCTGTCCATCCCGCCTATGACCTCGCCTTCGACGGCTTCGCCGCGCCGGCAGTGCGCGGCAATCCGAAGGCCCGACAAGCATGGGCGGTCGAACAACTGCTGCTCGCAGCGCAGGCTTCGCACAATCTCGGGCTGACCGCCCATGCCACCTTCTCAGGAGGACTGGCCTGGCCCTTCGTCTATCCCTGGCCGCAGCGCCCGGCGGGGCTGGTCGAGACGGCGTTCGCCGAACTGGCGAAGCGTTGGCGCCCGATCCTCGACGCCTTCGACAAGGCCGGGGTCGATCTCTGTTACGAGATCCATCCCGGCGAGGATCTGCACGACGGTGTCACCTTCGAGATGTTCCTCGAGCAGGTCGGCAACCACCCGCGCTGCAACATCCTCTACGATCCCAGCCACTTCCTGCTGCAGCAGCTCGACTATCTCGCCTTCATCGACATCTATCGCGAGCGGATCCGGATGTTCCACGTGAAGGACGCCGAGTTCAATCCGAGTGGCCGGCAAGGCGTCTATTCCGGCTTCCAGCCCTGGGCACAGCGCGCCGGGCGCTTCCGCTCCCTGGGCGATGGTCAGGTCGATTTCGGCGGGATCTTTTCGAAGTTGACCCAATACGGCTTCGACGGCTGGGCCGTGCTCGAATGGGAGTGCTGCATCAAGGATTCCGAGCAAGGCGCAGCCGAAGGGGCCCCGTTCATCGCCAGCCACCTGATCAAGGCCGTGGAACGAGCCTTCGACGACTTCGCGGCCAGCGGCGTCGACGAGGCCACCAACCGCTTGCTGCTGGGGATCGGCTGATGGCAATCGAGGGCAAGAGCAACGGTACGGTGCGCCGCCGGCTGCGCCTCGGGATGGTGGGTGGCGGCCAGGGCGCTTTCATCGGAGCAGTGCATCGCATCGCCGCCCGGCTCGACGACCGCTACGAACTCGTGGCAGGGGCGCTTTCGTCGGACCCGGCCCGGGCTGCGGCGAGCGCAGCCGAACTCCACATCGCTCCCGAGCGCAGCTACGCAGACTTCGCCGAGATGGCCGAGCGGGAAGCTTCGCGGCAGGATGGCATCGACGTCGTCGCCATCGTCACGCCAAACCACATGCATGCCGGGCCAGCCTGCGCGTTCGCTGAGCGAGGCATCCATGTCATCTGCGACAAGCCCCTCGCCCATCGCAACGAGGATGCCGCAGCCATCGCTGCGGCGACGGCCCGAGGCGGCGGCCTGCTCTTCCTGACCCACAACTACACCGGCTATCCGATGGTCCGGCAGGCCCGCGAGATGGTGGAGTCGGGCGAGCTCGGCACGATCCGCGTCGTGCAGGCGGAATATCCGCAGGATTGGCTGACGACCCGGCTGGAGGAAACCGGCCAGAAGCAAGCGGCCTGGCGCACCGATCCGGCGCGCGCCGGCGCCGCCGGCGGCCTCGGCGATCTGGGGACCCACGCCTTCAATCTCGCCGAGTTCGTCAGCGGCCTCAGCTGCGAGGCTGTCGCGGCGCAACTGACATGCTTCGTCCCCGGCCGGAGGCTGGACGACGACGCGCAGTTGCTGCTGCGTTTCGCGGGCGGCGCGCGCGGAATGCTCTGGTCATCCCAGGTCGCGCCGGGCAACGAGAACGCACTGCGCTTGCGGATCTATGGCGACAAGGCCGGGCTTGAATGGGCGCAGGAAGAGCCCAATCGCCTGTTGTTCGCCCCCCATGGCGAGCCTCCCCGCACCATCCGGCGCGCCGGGGCCGGCGCCGGCACAGCAGCGGCCCATGCCAGCCGCATCCCCGCCGGGCACCCGGAGGGCTATCTCGAGGGCTTCGCGCAGCTCTATCGCGACGCGGCGGAGCAGATCTTCGCGCGATTGGAGAAGCGATCTCCCGATCCGGCCAGCATGCTGGTGCCGGGCATCGCCGCAGGTCTGCGTGGCATGGCCTTCATCGCCGCGGCGGTCGCCTCCAGCGCTGCGAACTCGGCCTGGAAACCCGTCGAGGCCTGATGCATATCGGGATCGACCTGGGGACTTCCGGCGTCAAGGCTGTGCTGACCGGCGAGGACGGCGGTCTCGTCGGGCATGCCACGGCCCCTCTGACCGTCGCCGCGCTGCAGCCGCTCTGGAGCGAGCAGCGACCGGCTGACTGGTGGGACGCCACCTGCCGAGCCACGGCCGAGCTCGCACGCAGCCATGACCTTTCCGGGGTGGGCGGGATCGGGCTCGCCGGCCAGATGCACGGTGCGGTGCTGCTGGACCGCGCCGGACAGGTGCTGCGCCCGGCCATCCTGTGGAACGACGGGCGCAGCGCGGCCGAATGCCACGAGCTGGAAGCGTCGGAGCCTAGAAGCCGTACCATCACGGGCAATCTCGCCATGCCTGGCTTCACGGCTCCGAAGCTGCTCTGGGTACGAAAGCACGAGCCCGAGCTATTCGCACAGATCGCCACCGTGCTCCTGCCCAAGGACTGGCTGCGGCGCGAGCTGACGGGGGAGCTCGCCTCGGACATGTCAGACGCCTCCGGCACGCTCTGGCTCGACACCGCCGCCCGGCGCTGGTCACCGGCGATGCTGGCAGCCTGCGGCCTCGACGAAACCCGGATGCCGCACCTCGTCGAAGGCACGCAGGTCTCGGGCAGGCTGCAGCCGGGCGCTGCCCGCGCTCTCGGCCTGCCGGCCGGTATCCCCGTTGCCGGCGGCGGCGGCGACAATGCGGCGGGGGCGCTCGGCATCGGCTGCGTCCATCCCGGCAACGCCTTGCTCTCGCTCGGCACCTCCGGCGTCATTTTCGTCAGCGATTCCGGCCATGTGGCCGATCCGGAGCGGACGGTGCACGCCTTCTGCCATTGCGTGCCGCAGACTTGGCATCGCATGTCCGTCACCCTCTCTGCCGCGGCCTCGCTCGCCTGGCTGTCCCGGCTGCTCGGCGCCGATGAAGCCAGCCTGCTGCGCGAGGCGGAAAGCGCGCCGGCGCAGGAGCGGCTGGTCTTCCTGCCCTATCTTTCGGGCGAACGGACCCCGCATAACGATCCGGCCGCAGCCGGCGTCTTCTTCGGTCTTTCCGGCGAAACCGGCCGTGCCGCGCTGACGCGCGCCGTTCTGGAGGGGGTTGCCTTCGCCCTCGCCGACGGCCTCGACGCGCTCGAGGCGCGCGGCGGGCCGATCGCGGAGCTCACCGCGATCGGCGGCGGCGCACGCAGCCCATTCTGGCTGGGGCTCCTGGCGAGCGTGCTCGGCCGCCCCCTGCACACCGTCGCCGGCAGCGAGGTCGGTCCGGCGCTCGGAGCCGCGCGCCTGGCGCGGGTCGCGGCCGGCGATGCCAGCCTAGCGGATGCCGCGGCGCGTCCGCCGGTGACCGCGCGGTACGCGCCGGAGCCCGGGCTTGCGGAAGCGCTGTCACGGCGCCGCGCGATCTATCGTTCTCTCTACCCCACCCTTCATCGGCTCTTCGCGGATACGGGACGCATATCATGACCGTCTTCGACCAACTCCCATACATCCGCTTCGTCGGCTCCGAAGCGAGCGATCCCTTCGCCCTGCGTTACTACGACAAGAACCGGCAGGTGCTGGGGCGCAGCATGGAAGACTGGCTGTCCCCGGCCGTCGCCTACTGGCATTCCTTTGTCGCCAACGGCCTCGACCCCTTCGGCGGACCGACCCTGGAACGGCCCTGGTTCTCCGGTGCCCCGCTCGAGGCCGCTCTCGACAAGGCCGACGCGGCCTTCGCCTTCCTCGAACGCCTCGGCCTGCCATTCTTCTGCTTCCACGACCGCGACGTCGCGCCGGAAGGCGAAAGCCTGCGCCAGAGCAACGCCATGCTCGACCGCGTGCTGGAGCGTGTCGAGGCGCATATGCAGCGGACCGGCATCAGGCTGCTCTGGGGCACCGCCAACCTGTTCAGCCATCCCCGCTACATGGCCGGCGCGGCCACGAATCCCGACCCCGACGTGTTCGTCTTCGCCGCCGGCCAGGTGAAGCATGCGCTGGAGGCGACGCAGCGGCTCGGCGGCCGAAACTACGTGCTCTGGGGCGGGCGCGAGGGCTATGACACCTTGCTGAACACCGATCTCGCCCGCGAGGACGCCCAACTCGGCCGCTTCCTCAACCTCGTCGTCGAGCATAAGCATCGCATCGGCTTCAAGGGCACGATCCTGATCGAGCCGAAGCCGATGGAGCCGACCAAGCATCAGTACGATCGCGACGTCGCGACGGTCTACGGCTTCCTTGCCCGGCACAAGCTGCTGGGCGAAGTGAAGCTCAACATCGAGGCCAACCACGCGACGCTGGCGGGTCACTCCTTCGAGCATGAGATCGCGACGGCTGCGGCGTTCGGCCTGCTCGGCTCGATCGACATGAATCGCGGCGACCCACAGAACGGCTGGGACACCGACCAATTCCCCAACAATGCCCAGGATCTTTCGCTGGCGATGCTGGAGATCGTCAGGCATGGCGGCCTGGGCAATGGCGGCTTCAACTTCGACGCCAAAATCCGCCGTCAGAGCGTCGACGTCGCGGATTTGCTGCACGCCCATGTCGGCGGCATCGACACGATGGCGCGCGCGCTGCTGATCGCGGAGCGAATCGTGCAGGACGGGACGCTCGATGCGCAGCGGGAGGCACGCTATGCCGGCTGGTCCGGCGCCGAAGGACAGAAGATCCTCGCAGGCGAGACTGCCTTGAGTGCTCTGGCAGCGCGCGCCGAAGCAAGCGGCGCCGGCCCATCGCCGAGGAGCGGCCGGCAGGAAGCGCTGGAAAATCTGGTCGCGCGGCTGGCCTGACAGAACAGCCGCCGTTCATGGCAGGGCAGGCGGCCCGGCATTCTCCGCCGCCGCCTAAATTCGGGGCGCAACAGGACGAAAGGCAGCGCCTGCCATTCCGACACTGCTCAACCTGGGATTGGCTTCATTAGATCATCGGAACCTGCGTCACGAACCTCTTCGACGAGTCGAAGGAAGCGCTCCGCGAGAGGCGCCGGCTTGTTCAAGGTCCTCGCCAAGGCGATTCCGGTATTCGCATCGCGCGCACGTAGCTCGCGATGACCAACTCCGGGCAAGCCTCTGGTGGCGTAGACCCGCGGCAGGATGGCGACACCGAGCCCCGCGCCGACGAAGCCGAGCAACGCGCCGCCGTCACTGCTCTGCTGCACCACCCGTGGGACGAAACCGGCGCCTTTGCAGAGCGCCAGCGTATGCTCGAACAAGCCGCTGCCGACCTGCCGCTTGAACGTGACGAAGGCCTCATCCGCAAGAGCCTCCAGGTCGACCGCGCCATCGCTGCGAGAAAGCGGATGGTCGGCCGAGAAGAAAATCTCGAGCCTGTCGCGCCATAACTCGATCATCTGGATGTTCCGCAACGGCGAACTTGGCATTAGCGGGCGCAAAAAACCGAGATCGAGCTGATCATTCGCCAGCATCTCAAGCTGCGTCCCGGTCGGCAGATGAGACATGTCGAGGACGACATCGGGATAGCGCTGGCGGAACGCTCTCAGGATGCGCGGGAACATTTCGTGCATTGAAACCGACGCCAGGAAGCCGATGCGGAGCCGACCAGCTTCACCGCGCCCGGCGGATTTTGCCAAGGCGAGAGTGTTGTTGAATCGATCGAGGAGATCCCGGAGGGGCTCCAGCAGGAATTTACCGGCCATCGTCAACTCGACGCCCTGCGCGGAACGATGGAACAGCGTCGTTCCGAGCTCTTGCTCAAGGTCGCGAATCTGGCTGCTCAGCGGGGGCTGGCTGATGTTCAGCCGCTCTGCCGCGCGACGAAAGCTTGCTTCCTCCGCCACCGCGAGAAAGTAGCGGACATGCCGAATTTCCATGGACACCTGCCTCGATGACGTCGGCCGAGTGATACGTACAAGCTTTCACACGGCACCTCAAAATATATTGGACGATATCGCTCCCGATACGCAAATTGGCGGCAATCAACAGGCGGCGCCTCTGGCCGCTGAGAAATTCGGGAGGTTTTCGGGGTTATGGCTGATCTTCCAGCCTCCATCGAGATACACGAGGAAGGCCCGCGCGAGGGCTTTCAGATCGAGCCGGGTCCGATCGCAACAGCCGACAAGGTTCGGCTGATCGAGGCGCTTGCCGAGACCGGCCTCAAGCGCATCCAGGTCTGCTCTTTCGTCAATCCGCGGGTCGTCCCCGGCTGGGCCGACGCCGACCAAGTCGTCGCCCAGATGAAGCCGAAGGACGGCGTCAGCTACACGGCGCTGTGGTTCAACGAGAAAGGTCTCGACCGAGCGCTCGCAGCCGGTGACAGGCTCACGCTCTACGGCTCGATCTCGCTGACRGCTTCGGAAGCTTTCACGCGCAAGAATCTCAATCGCAGCCACGCTGAACAGGTCGAGGCCAGCCGCAAGCAGACGGCTCTCCACATCGCCCGCGGTGTCCCGGTCAAGCGGGTCGGCGTGATGGCTGCCTTCGGCTGCAATTATCAGGGAGACGTGCCGCGCGAGCGGGTAATCGCGACCCTGAAGGATGGCTTTGCCGTGGCCGCCGAAGCCGGTGTCGAGATCGAGCGTATTTCCCTGTCGGATACGATGGGCTGGGCGACGCCGCCGCGCGTCGAGGCGCTTGTCGGCGAGGTTCGATCGGAATGGCCGGACAAGCGCATCACGCTCCATCTCCATGACACCCGCGGCCTGGCGGTAGCAAACGCCTATGCAGGCCTGAAAATGGGTGTCGATTTCTTCGACTCCACGGTCGGAGGACTCGGCGGCTGCCCCTTTGCGGGCCAGAAGGGCGCGGCCGGCAACATCAGCACAGAGGAACTCGTCCTTCTCTGCCACGAAATCGGCGTCGAGACGGGCGTCGACCTGGATGCCCTGATCGAGGTGGGGCGGATGGCCGAGGCCATCGTCGGCCACACCCTCCCCAGCGAACTGATCCATGCCGGTTCGCTCGATGCGCTGCGAGGTTCCGCCTGATGTCCGCCAAGCCGTTGCGAGGGCTCAAGGTCCTCGAATTCAGCCATATGATCATGGGGCCGACGGCGGGCCTCCTGCTCGCCGATCTCGGTGCCGATGTCGTCAAAATCGAGCCAGCGCCGGAAGGCGACCACACCCGCAGCCTGCCGGGCTTTGGCGCTGGATTCTTTCCGGGCTTCAACCGCAACAAGCGCAGCTTCGCGGTCGACCTGAAGAGCGCGGAGGGGCGCAAGACCGTTCATCGCCTCGCCGCCGACGCGGATGTCGTCATCGAAAACTACGGTCCGGGAACGATGGAGCGGCTGGGCTGCGGCTACGAAGACCTGAGAACCGTCAATCCACGTCTGCTCTATCTTGCCTTGAAAGGCTTTCTTGCGGGTCCCTACGAGAAGCGGCCAGCGCTCGACGAGGTCATCCAGTTCCAGACCGGCCTCGCCTATATGACCGGCCCGCCTGGGCGACCGCTTCGGGCCGGTTCGTCGATCACTGACATATTGGGCGGAATCTTCGGGGTCACCGCCGTCCTGGCAGCACTGCCGGAGCGCGATCGCACCGGCAAGGGGCAGAAGATCGGCAGTGCCCTGTTCGAAACCGGGGCCTTCCTGATGCTGACGCACATGGCGGGTTTTGCCGCGACGGGCAACGATCCCCGCCCGATGCCGATTAGGCACGGGGCGTGGGCCATCTACAACGTGTTCGACGTCGCCGGCGATGAGCAGGTCTTCATCGGCGTGACCAGCAATATGCAATGGAGCCGCTTCATCGAGATGTTCGGCCTGCAGGAACTCGCCGGCGATCCGCGCCTGGCGACCAATGCGTTGCGCAATGCCGAGCGGAGCTGGCTGCTGCCACGCATTCAGGAAGCCCTCCTCCCACATGACCGGGCAATGGTCGAGGAACGCTGCGTAGCGGCATCGATCCCCTTCGCGCCCGTCGGCAAGCCCACCGATCTCTTCGCCGACGCGCATCTGACCGCCAGCGGAGGCTTGCTCGATGTCGCCGTGACCAAGCTCACCGGGGATATCGAGACCTTCGGCCTGCCTGCCCTGCCCGTCGGTTTCAATGGCGAGCGCCCCGGCATCGAGCGCCAGCCGCCAAAGCTCGGCGAGCATACCGCCGAGATCCTGGCAGAGATCGGCTACACGCCCCACGAGATCGCCCGCATGAACCAGGCGGGTGTGATCGCAGGCGCCGAACTCAGCTCGCTTTTGTCTTCAGCCGATCCAAGCGGAACAGCATTGGGGAACGAGATATGACGGCGCCTGCAAGCGGTTTGGTGGTCAGCGCCCACCCCGGCGATTTCGTATGGCGCGCCGGCGGCGCGATTGCCCTGCATGCCCGCCGAGGTGTGCGCATGAAGATCGTCTGCCTTTCCTTCGGCGAGCGCGGCGAAAGTCAGGGCGCATGGAAACAACCGGGCATGACGCTCGAAGCTTGCAAACGCGCGCGTCAGGTCGAGGCCGAGGCTGCTGCGGCGGTTCTCGGCGCCGAGATCGAGTTTTTCGACGCCGGCGATTACCCGCTGCATCTGACCTCGGCCATGCTCGATCGGATGATCGACATCTATCGTGAACTCAAGCCCTCCTTCGTGCTCACGCACGCAGATGCCGACCCTTACAATGTCGACCATCCAGAGGCCGCCCGCTTTGCCCGCGAGGCCCGCATCGTGGCGCAGGCGGCCGGTCACAAGCCGGGCCCATCGGTCAGCTACAATGCACCTCAGCTCTACGCCTTTGAACCGCATCAGCCCGAGCAATGTGGCTTCCGGCCCGACCGCATTCTCAACATCACCGACGTCTGGGAGGTGAAACGCAAGGCCTTCGAGGCGCTGCCGGCCCAGCGGCATCTTTGGGACTACTATGAGCGCGTGGCCCTCAATCGCGGCATGCAGGGTGGGCGCAACTCCGGGCAGCCGATGACCTATGGCGAGGCCTACAGTTCCGCATATCCCGAGGCTGTGGAGGCCTTCGCATGAGTGAACTCGGCGTCGTCGTCACCGATATCGAACGCGCCGACGGAGCAGTCATCGACGAACTCGGCACGTGTGGCGTCGCCACGTCGCATGAGGCAGCCGGCCGTGTGCCGGGCTTGATGGACCCGTCGATGAGGCCGATCTTTGCCGGGGCCTCGATCGCCGGCTCCGCGGTGACGGTCCTCGCACAGCCCGGCGACAACTGGATGCTGCATGTCGCCGTCGAGCAATGCGAGCCCGGCGACATCCTCGTGGTCGCCTGCACTGTCGCAAATACCGACGGGATGTTCGGCGATCTGCTTGCGACCTCCCTTCGGGCTCGCGGCGTGAGAGGGCTGGTCATCGACGCCGGCGTCCGCGACGTGAGCTCGCTGACGGACATGGGATTCCCGGTCTGGTCCCGCGCGATCTCCGCACGCGGCACGGTGAAGGCGACGCTGGGATCGGTGAACGTTCCGGTGGTCTGCGCCGGTACCCAGGTACAGCCCGGCGATGTTGTCGTGGCCGATGACGACGGGGTCCTGGTGTTGCCGCGTCCGCGCGCCGAAGCAGTGCTCATTGCGGCCCGCAAACGTATCGCCGGCGAGTGCGAAAGACGTGCCCGCCTCGCGGCCGGTGAACTGGGCCTCGATATCTACGCGATGAGACCTGCACTCGAGCGGGCAGGCCTGAAATACGTTTCCGCGAAGGAGCGATAAGCTCACCGATCCGACTAGACATCTCCAACGATAAAAAAACGGGAGGATGACCAATGATGGACAGACGTTGTTTCTTGCAGATGGGTGCAGCCGGACTGGCCATGTCCACGACCAGGGCTACGGCGCAGAGCGCAGCTGCGAACTATCCGCCTGATTATGCGAAGATCATCGAGGCATCGCGTGGCGAGCCGGATCTGATCGCCTATTCGAATATGTCGCCGGGCCAATGGCGCCCGACGCTTGAGGCCTTCAAGGCGGCGTATCCCTGGATCTCCGTCCAGACATTGGACATCAACGCCAACGAGGCGATGGAGCGCTACTTCGCGGAATCCGCGACCGGGAGCCGCACGGCGGATCTCATCGTCACCGTGGCGCCCGACGCCTGGATCGACATGATCGATCGCAAGCAGATCCTGGCCTACGCGTCGCCCGAGGCCAGTGCCTATCCGGTCTGGAGTCTGCCGAGCCCGGGGCTCTATACCGCCGCGCTCGACCCGCTCGTCTTCCTCTGGAACAAGGCGCTTCTGCCCGAGAAGCTCTGGCCGACCAGTTTCGCCGACCTTGTCGAGAAGGTGAAGGCCAACCCGGGCATATTTCGCCGCAAGCTGACGAGCTACAGCGCCAACCTGACGTCCTACGGCTACAATGCCCACTACTTTTTCGCCAAGCATCATGGCGACAAGGTCTGGGACTGGTACCGCACGCTCGGGCCGGAGACGCGGTTCGAACGCTCGGCTGGTCCGATGGTCGAGAAGGTGACCACCGGCGAATACGTCCTGGCCTATTTCTGCGGATCGTCGGCCGCCCGCACCGCGGTCCGCGATCCGGCACGCGCGCGCATTGTCGGCATGAGCTACATCAGCGATGGCACGCCGATGGTCTTCCGCGGCCTCGGCATTCCCATCAAGTCGGCCCGTCCAAATTCGGCGAAGCTGCTCCTCGACTTCATGCTGTCGGAGACCGGGCAGAGGGCGCTGGCGGCAGGCTCGCGCACGCCCGTCAGACCGTCTGTCACGTCAGAGAGCGTCGGCGGCGCCGAGACCTTCTCGCAGATCGAAAGGGAAATCGGCTCGGGAAATACGATCCTGGTCAACTACGACCGCGGTCTGGTGAGCGATCACGAATCCTTCGTGCGGAAATGGCGCGAAGCCAACCGCGCTTGACCGACGGTACGAAACGAATGGAACCGTCATGAGCCACCTAGACATCCCCGTGTTCGACGCACGCGCGATGCAGCGCCGGACCGGACTCGCATCGGGACTGGCGAACCACCCCGCGCGCAGCGTCATCCTGCAATATGTCATCGCCGTCATGGCGTTGGTCCTGGTCGCAGGGCCGATCCTGCCGCTGTTGTACCAGTCCGTGCTGGACCGGCCGCTCTACGACGATCAGGCGCAGCTCAGCATCAAGAACTACTTTGACCTGTTCGGCTCGGAAGGCTTCGGCACGATCATCTACAACACGCTGGTCTTCGCCTTCATTTCGACGGTCGTGTCGCAGTTCTTGGGCGTCGTCAGCGCCGTCCTGATCGGCCGCACGAACGTGCCGGGGAGGCGCCTCTTCGGCAGCATGCTGCTTTGGCCCTTGTTCATCTCCCATCTCATCCTGTCGTTCGGATGGTTCCTGATGTACGGACCGGCCGGTTACATCACCCTGTGGGTGCAGGGGATTGTCGGCGAGCAGCCTTGGAACCTGTATTCGCTGGGCGGCATGGCGCTCGTCGCCGGCATCTCGCAATCACCGCTGGCGGCGCTCTATTGCCTGGGCTCGACCAAGCTCGCCGATCCCGCCCTCGAAGACGCAGCACGCAGCTGCGGCGCGGGTGCGGTGCGCACGCTTGTCTCGATCACCTTGCCGCTGCTCACGCCGGCGATCCTCTATGGCAGCGTGCTCAGCTTCACCAGCTCCCTGGAGATGCTGTCGATCCCCCTCATCTTCGGCGAGCCGGGCGGCATCACGCTTCTGACGACCTATCTCTATTCGCAGGGAGTGGCGGCCCCGCGCCCGAACTACGGCCTGGTTGCGACGGCCGCGACGCTTCTCCTGATCATCGTGTCCATCCTCGTCTTCCTGCAAGGACGGATGCTGCGCAATGCGCGCCGTTACGTCACCGTCGGCGGCAAGGCATCGCGCAAGCGGCTCTTCGATCTCGGCGCGATGCGCTGGATCGCCTTCGGCTTCCTCTTCACCTACACGACTCTGTTCATCGTGCTTCCCCTCGGGGTGCTCGTGCTGCGCGCCTTTACGCGCTTCCTCAGCCCGCTCGTACCGCTCGCGGACGTCCTGACGCTCGACAATTTCGGCGCGGTCTTCTCATCGGAGGCCAATCTCCGGGCAATCGGCAATACCCTCGTCATCGCGATCGTCGGCAGCGCTGTCGCGATTGCCTTCATCGCCGCCTTGACCCTCGTCGTTCACCGCTCCGACTTCCAATTCCGGCGCGCGCTTGAATATGTCGCACTGTTCCCGCGCGCGATCCCGGGCCTGATCGCCGGCATCGGCTTCTTCTATGCGATGGTCTTCATCCCGCCGCTCGGCTGGCTCCGCAACAGCATCGTCGTCCTGATGGTGGCCTATACGATGCGCTATATCCCCACTGCCTTCGCGAGCCTCTCGCCTGCCCTCCTGCAGATCGGCCCGGACCTGGACCGCGCTGCCCGCGTCGTCGGCGCGGACTGGCTGACGGCGGTCCGGGCGATCATCCTGCGCCTCATCAAGCCGGCGATATTCTCGGGCTTCGCGATCCTCTTCATCCATTTCCTGAAAGAATACTCGATCGCCATCTTCCTGATCGCGCCCGGCAGCGAGGTCATCGGAACGACGCTCCTGCAATACTGGGTCCTCGGCGAGATGGGCACATTGTCGGCTCTGGCGACGGTCCAGATCCTGCTGACAGTGCTGTTCATCTTCGCTGCGCGGACGCTCTTCAAGGTCAAGCTTTATGACTGAGCTCATCATCCAAGGACTGACCAAGCGCTTCGGCGACGTCACGGCCCTCAGCGACTTCAATCTTCACATCGCCGATGGCGAGTTCGTGACCCTTCTCGGCCCATCGGGCTGCGGCAAGTCGACGACCCTTGCAGCGGTTGCGGGACTCGACCAGCCAACGGAGGGCTCGATCAGCACCAGCGAGACTGTGCTGTTCGATGGGCAAAACGGCTTTTCCCTGCCGGCGGAGCAGCGCAATTTTGGGCTCGTCTTCCAGTCCTATGCGTTGTGGCCCCATATGAGCGTGCGCGACAATGTCGCCTTTCCGCTCAAGCTCAGGAGAGTCAGGGGCGCCGAGCGGGATCAGCGGGTTTCCCAGGCGCTCTCCCTCGTGGAAATGGAAAGCTATGCCGATCGCTATCCGCATGAGCTTTCCGGCGGACAGCAGCAGCGCGTCGCCCTCGCCCGCACGCTGGTCTACAAGCCGGACGTCCTGCTCCTCGACGAACCGCTCTCCAATCTTGACGCCAAGCTGCGCGAACGCGCTCGCGTCTGGCTCGGCCAACTCAAGGATCAGGTCCGGCTGACCACGATCTATGTCACCCATGACCAGAGCGAGGCGCTGGCGCTCAGCGACCGGATCGTGGTCATGAACAAGGGCCGCATCGTCCAGATCGGCACCCCGCAGGAGATCTACGCCAGCCCCGCCGACCCGTTCGTGGCAGACTTCATCGGCACCAGCAGCTTCTTCCCGGGCCGGATCGTCGGGAACGACACCGCCAACGGCAACGTCGTAAGCATCGGCGAGGACCAGTTCCTGCGCCTGAAGAGCCACAGGAATCTGCCGCTCGAAAGTTCGGTTCGCATTTCGGTTCGCCCGGACAGGATGCGGTTGCTGCAATCGAAGGAACAGCGACCGGACGAGGATGGTGCAGTTCTGTCGGCGCGCGTGCTGTCCTGCAGCTATCTGGGCGCCCGCTTCCAATACGAGCTCGAGGTCGCCGGATCGATCGCGAAGGTGGAATCGCACGCCGACGTCGCGTCCTCGAAAGTTTATCTCTGGGTCCCCTCGGACGGAGCCGTGTTGTTCGCGGCATAGGATCGATCGCGAAACCAGCCTCGTGCACGCGCGCAGCTCGACCTAGCAACCCAGCGTTCAAACGGGAGTCCAGACAATCATGATCTCCACATCATCGCGGTCGCGGCCCGTGCTGAAAGCGCTGTTGGATGACACGCCGCGCACCAAGGCGCTCAAGAGCGGCGCGCTGCGCTCCGACATGTTCGACATTTCCTATGTCCAGGCCCGGCCGATCCAGGACGGCTTCAAGCAATTCCTCAACGACCCCGGTTTCGCATTCGGCGAACTCGCCCTGGTGACCTTCCTGCAGGCGTATGAGGCCGGTTTGCCTCTCAGCCTGCTGCCGGTCACGCTCAACCACCGCGTTCAGCACCCCGCCCTCGTCCACGACCAGCGCCGGGGGAACCTTTCTCCCACGCAGCTCGCCGGCAAGCGCATCGGCGTCAGAGCCTATGCGCAAACCAGCCCCGCCTGGGTCCGCGGCCTGCTTGATGAACTTTGGGACGTCCCGGCGGACGCCATCGAATGGGTCACGGTCGAGGAGCCGCATCTGCCCTCGGCCAATCCTCCGGCGACGGTCCGGCGCGCTCCGGCCGCACCCGGACTTCGAGAGATGCTGCTGACGGGAGAGCTCGATGCCGCGCTCCTCGTGCCCAACGAACGTGCCGGGCTCAACTCCGTCATCGACGATGGCCTGCCTCGCGATCCCGAGGCCTGGCATCGGCGCTTCGGCTATTACCAGATCAACCATGTCGCGGTCGTATCCGACCAGCTCGTCGCGGATGAGCCGGACGCGGTTCGGGAGATCCTGAGGCTCCTCGCGCGGAGCGCAGATGCCGCTCCGGGAGACCCGGATACACCGAACATCAATGGAGCCGCAACAATGCAATCATCCCTTGAAAAGATGATGGCATACTGCCTTCGACAGGGAATTACGTCTGAACGCTACGCGGTCGACAGTCTCTATAAGGACGTTATGAAACTGATTTGAGAATAATAGCCTGGCGATGGGCAAAGGCGGTTCGCCTGTCCGTAAATCGGGGCCGAGGCACGACATCCGTCCTTCTTGCGGCTCAGGATGCCCGAGAAATGGCACGCGGCCCGGATCGATTTCCGGGGGCAGGACGACGCCGTAGCGCGATCACACCGTGATCTCCGCGGGTATGTTCTTCAGCAGAAAATCCAAGAACGCGCGCACCGCCGGCAGAGTGCCGCGACGCGACGGTGTCAGGATGGAGAGCGTGGCGCGATCTGCGCGCCAGTCGGGAAGTACGCGTTCGAGCAATCCGCTCGCGATCGCTTCGCGGCAGGCATAAGCCGGGATTGCTGCGACGCCAAAGTCTTGGCCGGCGATTTCGCGAAGCGTCAGCCAATCATTGCTGAAGAAGACCGGGCGATAGCCGACCGTCGCAATGCGCCCATCGCGATGCTCGAGGCGCCACGACTGTCCCTCGAAGAGCACGTTGCGGGCCAACCCATCCCGGCCCTCCAGGTCTTCCGGTTCCCGCGGTCGGCCGGTCCGCGTCAGGAAAGCCGGGCTTGCAACAAGAATGAGTTGAATTTCGCAGACGACCCGCTGGATCAGTTCGGAGCTCGGCAACGCTTCGCCATGCGCCCGGAGTGCCAGATCGAAACCCTCGTCAATCAGATCTGAATCGACGCCGACAAGGCGCTCCACGATTTCAACCTTGGGATGATCGCGCATGAAGCGCGGCAGGAGCCCCGCGATCACATGTTGCGCGAGCAGTGTGGGGCAACTGAACCTCACCCGGCCAGCGGGTTCAGCCAGCCTCCTCGTGACGACCTGTTGCGCTTCCTCGGCCTCGATCACAACTGCGCGACAGCGCTGATAGAATTCGGCGCCGATCTGCGTCACCACGAAATGGCGCGAGCCGCGATTGATCAGCCTAACCCCGAGGGCCTCTTCGAGCCTGAGGATACGCCTGCTGAGATTCGATTTCGGTACACCCAGCGCCCGCGAGGCAGTCGTGAAGCCCTTATGGTCGACGACTTGCGCGAAGAAATACAGGTCGTTGAGATCAAGCATTCACACCCTCATCCACCCATATTTGGAACAATGCGTTCCAGTTCCGACGATTGTCGGCGATTCCGCCCCTCAGTACCGTCGAGTTGCGGTCAGGAGCGGACAAATCCTGGTCGACCGAGCGGAGCGGCAGTGAGCGCGCGCTCTTCGTTATCCGACCTTCCGTCCAGGAGCCTACAATGAAGTTCACCCTCGCTGCGTCCCTAGCCCTCGCGCTGGCTGTTCCCTGTGCGGCCCAAGCGCAGCGCGCACCCTATGGAGCGCCAATCTCCCTCGAACAGGCCAAGGTAATGATCTCCGGAGCCGAGGCAGAAGCCAAAAAGAATAGCTGGCTGGTGTCGGTGGCGATCGTCGATTCCGGCTGCAATCTTGTTGCCTTGCATCGGATCGACAATGCCAACCTCGGAGGCATCGCCGTCGCAGAGGATAAGGCGCGCTCCGCTTGCCTCTATCGCGGCAACACCAAGGGTTCGGAAGACGCATTGGCCAAGGGCGGGCTGGGTGTCCGGCTACTCGCCTTGCGCGGCATCGTTCCGCTCGAAGGCGGCCTCGTCATCGTCAAGGACGGCGTTACGATTGGAGCAATCGGCGTATCGGGCGCGCAGTCTGACGAAGACGGCAAGATTGCCGCTGCCGGCTTGGCCGCCCTGAAATAACCATTCGACGGGGCCCCGCACCTCCGCCCCGATCTGGCGCGATCCATTACGGCCAGGGCAGCGAACGACATCGACAAAGTCGGCAGTCACCTGCTCCTTGTCATCGTCTGCGGGGTAATCTCGCACCCGGCCGGCGCGGTCATCGAAGCGTCGGCCCCTGGCCGCCTTCCTCAAATGGAAAGGGCTGCCCGTCATCTTCGAACACCTCCGGGATTTTCGCCGGCACATCGACGGCCCCGCCTCGATGCCGATAGGAGACGAGCATCCTCGTCATGCTCGACGGCGTCGGGCATCCCGGAATGCCCGAAGTCGGCAACATGCCTTCGCCGGTGGAACGGCTGGCATGCGGCATCACGGACATGATGCGAACACCGGACGCCCGCATGAGCCAAGCGGCTCGTGGCACGGGGATCCTGCATGTCGCGTCGGAATCGACTGCGAGTAGCGACATCGATGTCGCTGCCCGCAGCCTCAATCACGACAGTTCCGCCGGAGACGCCCGCGCTGCGAACGCGGCGATGGACACCGGCGACCAAGCCGCCAGCAGCCGGCTACGAGCGGCCCTCCGATCAGCATGTCATGCCCGCCGAACCGCAGTGCTCGCCTATGCAGGGGAGCCGGCGCGGACGATCGGTAACCGTCACGATGGCAGGGGCATGTCGCGGAGCCGCCACACGCCCAGAGAGATCGTTGCACATCGCGGCAGACGGGGAACATCGAGCGCTCGACTGGCCTGCACAGGCCGCAGCCAGGACTGTCAGGCGTCCTGGAACACCTTCTCCCGGCCTGTCCGGAAGTTTGGCAGGATCACAAGGGCGAGCAGGACCGCCGCAATCAGCAGGAGCACCAGGCTGATCGGCTGGGTGAGGAACACGACGGGATCGCCTGCCGAGAGGATGAGCGCGCGCCGCAGGTTCTCCTCCATCATCGGTCCGAGGATGAAGCCAAGCAACAGTGGTGCCGGCTCGCAGCCGAGCTTGTGGAAGACGTAACCGAGGATGCCGAACAGCGCGGTCAAGCCCGCCTCGAACGCCGAATTGTTCACGCCGTAGACGCCGACCGCGCAGAGCAGCAGGATCGATGGAAAGAGCAGCCGGTAGGGCACCATCACCAGCCTGACCCAAATGCCGACCAGCGGCAGATTGATGACGAGCAACATCAGATTGCCGACCCACATCGAGGCGATGAGGCCCCAAAATAGCGCGGGCTGGCTCGTCATCACTCCAGGCCCCGGCGCGATGCCGTGGATCATCAGCGCGCCGAGCATCATCGCCATGACCGGATTGGACGGAATCCCCAGCGTCAACATCGGGATGAAGGACGTCTGCGCTCCGGCGTTATTCGCCGATTCGGGCGACGCCACCCCCTCGATCGCCCCCTTGCCAAAACGTGAAGGGTCCTTGGCCAGTTTCTTTTCAAGCGAGTAGGCAGCAAAGGAAGCGAGCAGCGCGCCGCCGCCGGGAAGCACGCCGAGCGCCGAACCGAGCGCCGTGCCTCGGAGAACCGGTCCGACAGAGGCCCGGAACTCCTCCTTCGTCGGCATCAGGCTGCCAATGACGCTGCTCGGCGTCGCGCTCTGCTTCTTTTCGAGATTGATGATGATCTCGGCGACGGCGAACATGCCCATCGCAATCGGCATGAAGCCGATGCCGTCCATGAGCTCCGGCACGCCGAAAGTCATGCGGGGGTCGCCGGTATTGAGGTCCGTACCGACCAGCCCGAGCAGCAATCCGAGGATCGTCATCGCGATGGCGTTGAGGATAGAGCCCTGGGCAAGAACGACAGCACCGACAAGGCCCAGGATCATCAGCGAAAAGTACTCGGCCGGCCCGAACTCCAGAGCGACCCGGGCCAGCGGCGGACTGGCGATAGCGATCAGCAGCGTCGAGACCGTGCCGGCGAAGAAGGAACCGAGCGCCGCGACCGCCAATGCCGCGCCGGCCCTCCCGTTACGCGCCATCGCATGGCCATCGAGCGCAGTGACGACGGAGGTCGCCTCTCCCGGAATATTCACCAGGATGGCCGTGGTCGATCCGCCGTACTGCGCGCCGTAATAGATTCCCGCCAGCATGATCAGGGCGGCGGTCGGCGACAGGTAGAAGGTAATCGGCAGGAGCATCGCCATGGTCGCGACTGGACCAATGCCAGGCAGTACGCCGATCAACGTGCCGAGCAGAGCTCCGATGAAGCAGAACAGGAGGTTCTCCAGCGTCATCGCGACGCCGAGCCCAAGCACCAGATTATCGAAGATTTCCATCGCCACGCCCTTCAGAACGGGAAGATCTTGATTGTCAGACCGAGCACGTAGACGAACACGAGCGAAAACAACGCCGCCAGACCGGCCGACAGAAGCAGTGCCTCGCGCAGACGGAACTCGTGCCCGCCCAGCGCGCCGATGGTGACACCCGCGAAAGTCGCAGAAACGAGGCCCGCGCGATCGATCAGCAGGGCGAAGGCGACGATGCTGCCGACGATGCAGGCAGCCGGCCGAAGCTGAAGGCGCCCGATTGTGGGGCTGCCCCTGACAAGACCGTTTGCCGCGATAATCGCCCCGGATGCGATCAGGAGCCAACACATGAGCTTGGGCAGATACCCTGGCCCCATGCGCAGCGCCGAGCCGACGCCGAGATCACGAATGAACCAAAGCCCTGCCACGCCGAACAACGCGAAAAGCAGGCCGGCGACGCAGCTTTGCGTGATTGCTATCCGCATGTTTCACACTCCAAGAGCTTGCTGCGAGACGTGCCCGAATCTCCCCGGACCCGCGTCGCGGCTACTCGGCCTGCGCGCCGGATTCCCTGACGATCACGCCGAGGCGTTTGGTTTCCGCCGCCATGAAGGCCGCAAACTCGCTCGGCGTACCGGTTTCGATGTTCACGCCGAACTTGCCGATCTTCTCGGAGACGGACGGATCGTTCATCGCCTTGGAGAACTCTTCCCTGAGCCTGGCCACAACCGGCTCGGGTGTTCCCGTCGGCGCGACCAGACCGAACCAGGCATTGAGTTCCAAGCCCGGATAGCCCGCTTCCGCCACGGTGGGCACGTCGGGCATCAAGGGAGAGCGCTTGAAATCGGTGATGGCGAGCGCGCGCAGCTTGCCGTCCAGAACCTGCGGCCCGGCTCCCGGAATCCCGTCGAACATAAAGGTGACACGGCCGGCTACCAGATCCGGCATGGCTTGCGCCGTTCCCCTGTAAGGCACGTGCACGATGTCGATCTTGTTCCCGGACTTGAACATCTCGCCGAGCAGATGTCCTCCCGAGCCGACGCCCTGAGACGCGAAGGTCACCTTGCCGGGATCCGCCTTGGCCTTCGCCACAAGGTCCGCGACGGATTTGTAGGGGCTGTTGACCGGCACCGCGAGAAGGTGCGGGAAGGAGAACATCTGGACCACCGGCGTGAAGTCCGCGACCGGATCATATGACAGCTTCTTGTACAGCGAAGCGTTGATCGCGTGGGTGCCGACATTGGCGAGGAACAGCGTATGGCCGTCGTGCGCCGCTGACTTGACGGCCGCCGCCCCCACCTGCCCGCCCCCGCCCGGCTTGTTGTCGACGATCACGGGCTGGCCAATGCTGAGCGATACCCTCTCGGCCGCGAGCCGGATCGTCTGATCTGCAATGCCGCCCGGCGGAAACGGCACGATGACGATTATGGGACGAGACGGAAACGACTGGCTGGCAGCCCAGCCTGGCATGAGTGCGCATCCGGCCGCGATGAGCGCAGCGCGTCGATTGATCTTCATTATACCCTCCCGAGGATTGGCGGCTTTTGCCGATTCTTGAACTGCAGGCGAACCGTTCAGGCGTGACTTACGGCCGCCTCCTTGATTACCTCGCTGACCGGCAGATCGCCGGGCACCATGACGAAGCTGATCTCGAAGCGGCTGAAGGCAGCTTTGCTGCCGGCTTCTCCAGCGTGCGGTGCTGCTGCGCGGGTCTCCCCCGCCTGCACCATGTCCAGGGCCGCGCGATCATAGGCCTCAACGACCAGGATCCAATCGGCTTGATCATCCGCCCCCCGCCGCAGCCTTTGCTCGGCGGTATCCATGCGCGTGCCGGCAGCCTCGCATGCGAGCAGATGTGCTCCTGAAATGCCGGGCAGGTTGGCGATGGCAGGCAGCCGTTCGGCGAGCCGAGCAATGTCCGCCTCTATCCCTTCCCGCCCCGCAAATCTGCCTGTGAGCAGGAAGCTCCCCGCGCCTGTACCGAGGCTCGCCGACACGCGACAGGCGGTGCGGCTGAGCTTGCGCACGGTCGGCATGGTGCGCGTCGTCCAGGCGGACGGATTGTTGAGGCACTGGAGATAGGCGGGGGACGTCAGGGTCTGCAGCGTGTCGATCTCGTAGAGCACGAAGCGCTGGCCAGAGCCCGCCGCAGCGGAAATTCCACGCCGCGCACGCAGGAAGCCCGGTACTCCGAGACGTTCCGGGACATGTTCCTGCGAATGCCAGACGTCATGTGCGGCCTCCGTGCCCGGCTCCAGGTCGCACCAGATCGCCACGGCGGCATTGCCCAACAAGGACATGGGATCGTTCCTCCAACTCGCCGGCGTCTTGTCGCGCCTTGCGCGTCTAAACCAGCTGCCGCGGCTTCTTCATATCCTCGGTGCTGAATCCTGCGACCTTGCGGTAGCGCTCCTGCCACGCAACCAGTTCGTCATGTGAAATAACGTCCTCGATTCTGTCGAACCGCTTGCCGCCCGTGCGCTCCTCGATGACGCGCAGGATTGCGTCGGGCGCGACCTCGCGATTGGCGAGCACGACCTTCGACGTGGCTCCGAGGCGGATCGCTTCGTATTCCTTCAGAGCTTCCAGCCGGTCGGAACGCTTCTCCAGGAGTTCTGCGAGCGTGTTGGCGTCGATGATCGCTTGAGCGGCGCCATTGGAACCACGCGGCATCATCGGATGCGCCGCATCCCCGAGCAGCGTGATCCGGCCCACAGTCCAGAATGACAGCGGGTCCTGATCGAGCATCGGATACTCGAGGATGACGTCGGCACCACGCAGCATCGCGGGAATGTCGAGCCAGTCGAACGTCGCATGCTCGAAGCCGTCGATGAACTCCTCGGCCCGGCTCTGGCGGTTCCAGTCACGGGTCGGCTCGTCGTCACGGGCGACCTCGATGACCCAGTTGATCAGCTGGCCGCCCTTGCCGTCGATATTGTCGCGCACCGGATAGGTGATCAGCTTTCCGGTTTCGTAAGTGCCGACATAGGCCATGCTGGCGCCAGTCTTGAACGGCGTCCACCGGGTTGCGCCGCGATACTGCGTCGTGCCCTGGTAGCGTGGTTTTGCTTCCTCCGGGTGAAACTGCTTGCGGGCGGCCGAGTGAACGCCATCGCAGGCCACCGCGATCGGAGCCCGCACCGGCGGCAGCGGCTGGCCCGTGGCTCCGTCCAGAAAGCTGATGATGGCGCTGTCGTCATCCTGGTCGACCGCGACGCATTTGCGGCCCATCACGATCGCATCGTCCCCAAGCCGTTCGCGGACGGCGCCCACGAGAACATCATGCAGATCGGCTCGATGGATCGACACCTGCGGGACGTCGTAGCCAGCTTGCCGGCCGCGCGGCTCTTCGTAAACAAGCTGGCCATGCTTGGTGTAAAAGCAGTATTCGCGCGTCGCGATGCCTTTGGCCAGGAGCTGATCGAGCAGGCCGAGCTCCGCCAGATCGCGGATCGCATGCGGGAGTAGATTGAGCCCGACGCCCAGCGGCTTGAACTCCGGCGCCGCCTCATAGAGCCGGCATGAGATGCCGGCTCTGTGCAGCGCGAGCGCAAAGGTCAGCCCGCCGATGCCGGCGCCGATGATCAGGACTTCAGGCGTGGTGTCGGTCATGCATCCATCTCCTTGGCAGCGCCGGCCCAAGGGCTCAGTCACGCGTTTCCTCGCGCAGATGGCCGATGCGCGAGGTGAGTTCACGATCCGTCATCAGGAACAAGGTGGCCGGGCCCTGCGTCGCGAGATGCTCGATCCAGAGCCAGCGCGGCAGGGTGAAGCAGTCGTGCTGCTTCCAGTGGAACGTCTTGTCGCCGATCTTGCTCTCGCCCTCGCCCTCGATGACCACGACGATCGCCGTGGCCGTGGTGCGCATGGCCGTCGTCTTGCGGCCGGGCTCAAGGCGCTGGGCGAAGCAGTCGATGGTTGGCATCACCGGGCCGCCGTCGACTGGATTGAGATAGCGGATCTTGCGCGAGCCGTCGGCAAAGGGCGTCATTGCTTCAAGCGCCTTGGAGACCCGCTCCCACGCATAGCGGTAGAGCGGCGAATACGGCACGCATTTGCCGTCACCTTCGGGCAGGATGCCGCCTTCGGCGAGCGAGCCGTCATCCATATGGGCAAGACCGCGCTCCGGCACCGGGCCGGGGCCGACCTCGAAGAATACAGTGCCGAGCTGGCGCGCGAGCGGGTAATCGAGACCGTCGAACCAGACCGCGCGGTTCTTGCCGTTGTGATGATGCTCGTGCCAGCTCCAGGCCGGCGTCAGGATCAGGTCGCCGGGCTTCATCGGGCACGGCTTGCCGTCGACGACGGTCACTGCCTCGTCGCCGATCATGGCGAGCCTGAGCGCAGCAAGCGTGTGGCGATGGGCCGGAGCGGCCTCGCCGGGTTCGAGAATCTGCACGCCGCCGGCGAGCGTGGGAGTGGTGAAAACCGTGCCGGGAAACGCGGGATGCGTCAGCAGCAGGGCGCGGCGCTCGGCCTCCTCCATGCTGATCTCGTTCGCCGCGCGGTCGGCAAACTTCTCCATCATCTCCCAGTGCCAGATCATCGGCTCGTAATATTGCGGCTCGCGCGTGTTCAGCCGCTTGTAGCGGTCCCAAAGCGGCTGAACATTCGACGCTTCGAGCGTCGCGACGAGATCGGCCGCGTCACCGATCGCCGTCTCTCGTGCGTCGCGCTTCGCTTCAGCTTCATGTGCCATCCGAAGATCCTCCAAAATCTGAACCAGGCCGCTCGTCGACTCTTGATGTTGCGCACAGATCATCAGCATACATCCTATATGTCAAGAGTCCCCTGTCCGCGTGCCAATTTTGTTCCAATGCGCTGAAATCAAAAGGCAAAATAACGTAGAACGGAAAATTCGTGGGCTTGCGCTGATGAAAAGTGATTGGTACACATCCCATTAATAAGCGCAAATCGACGCATATGGAGGAACGGATGACAACTCGCATTGCTGCCATTGGGGTGAGCCATTGGCACGCCATCTACGACCCGGCCTATCTGCGCCAGTTCGCGGCGATGCCGGGCGTGAGCATTGTCGGCGTCCAGGATGCCGATCAGTCAATCGCCGCACATCGCGCCGGCGAGATCGGAGGCGCCCCCGTATTCGCCGACTACAAGGCGATGATCGCGGAGACGCGGCCGGACTTCGTGCTCGCGCTGGGACGCCATTGCGACATGGCCGCGGTGGCCCTGTTTCTCGCCGAGGAGCGGATTCCGTTCCTCATGGAAAAGCCAATGGGCCTCAATGCCATCGAAGTCGAGCGCATCGCGGACAAGACCGAGGCCAATGGCGTTTTCGCCACCGTTCCCATGGTCCAGCGTTTCGCGCCGTTTCACTCGAAAGCACGCGCATTGCTGGATGCCGGCGCGTTCGGCCCGCTCTCCCACGTCTATGTGCGCATGAACCGCTTTTCGTCCGAGCGCTACCGACGGTGGAACTCGTCATGGATGCTCGACCCGGCTCAATCGGGCGGCGGCTGCCTGCGAAACCTCGCGACTCACGGCTTCGATGTCTTTCTCGACCTGCTCGGCGAAGAGTTTGAGATCGAATCCGCCCAGCTCAGCAACCGCGCCCTTGGCGAGAAGGTCGAGGATTATGCCTCGGTGACGTTCCGCTCGACGAGCGGCATCCTCGGTACGCTTGAAACCGGAAACGCCTATCCGCGCCGCACGGCGGAAGGCGCGTCGGCGCTTCCCAGCCGCGACCGCTTTCTCGATGGCGCTGATGGCGAGTGGAAAATCTGCGGCCGCAATGCGCTGCTGATGTCGAAGGACGGAGCGATGCGGCTCGTGCTGGGCGATTCCGAGGAGAGCTTGGACGGCATGCCCCCGCGCAACCCCTCCTACACAGCGCTCGAGGACGCGCTCGCGCGTTGGCGAGCGGGCAAACCACCGCTGGTCTCGGTGCGAGACTGCTGGCGCTCCGTCAAGCTCATCGACGACGCCTACCGGCTTGCCCGCCCGCTCGCCTGACCAGCGCACAAAATCCCGGAGGAACGTTATGGCAAAACTCAAACTCTCCGTCGCGATCGGAGATTACGACCGAAATCGGCCCCTGATCGACGGCCGCGTGCAGATCGATGGGGTAGACCCCGTCTTCATGACGCTGTCGCCGGAAGAGATCTTCTTTCGGGCCTTCCGACATGCCGAGTTCGACATCAGCGAGATGTCGTTTTCGAGCTATGTCGTGAAAGTTTCACGGGGCGAGAGTCCCTATGTCGCCGTGCCGGCGTTCCTGTCGCGCGCCTTTCGTCATACCTCGATCTACATCCGCACCGACCGCGGCATCGCCGCGCCCGAGGATCTGAAAGGGCGCAGGATCGGGCTGCCGGAATACCAGCTCTCGGCCTGCGTTTGGGCACGTGCCTTGCTGGAGGATGACTACGGCGTGAAGCCGGCCGACATCCACTGGATACGCGGTGGCATCGAAACGTCGGGCCGTCCGGAGAAGATCAAGATCGAGCTGCCGCCCGAGATCAGAATCGATGCCGCGCCAGAGGGCAAATCGCTCAATGCGATGCTCGAAGCCGGCGAGATCGATGCCTTCATCGGCCCGCGAGCACCATCCTGCTTCGACCGCGGCCACCCGAATGTCGCCCGGCTGTTCGCCGATCCCGTCGCCGCTGCGTCGGATTTCTATCGCCGCACCCGAATCTTTCCGATCATGCACCTGCTCGGAATCCGCCGCGATATCGTGGAGCATCACGATTGGCTGCCGGCCGCCTGCCTCAAGGCGTTTGAACAGTCGAAGGCAATGGCCCTTGGCCAGCTTTCAGACACTTCGGCCACCAAAATCACCCTGCCCTTCGTCGAAGAGCAGTTGCAAGCGGCGCGCGATCTCCTCGGCAGCGATTTCTGGTCCTATGGCGTCGCGGCGAACCGGCATGTGCTCGAGAATTTCCTGGACCACCATCACCGCCAGGGACTTTCGGCGCGCCGCGTGACAGTCGAGGAATTGTTTCATCCTGCAACGGCAGAGGCCTACCGCATCTGACAAGCGGCGCGCCGCGCTCAAGCAGCAAAGGCGCGAACAGCCACGCTCATCGTCCCGAGTTCCGGGCAGCTGGCGAGCAAGCGGTCTCCGGGGACGATCGGACCGACGCCCTGGGGGGTACCGGTATAGAGGACATCGCCCGGGTAGAGCGTGTAGAAGCTCGATGCGAAGGCGATCAACCGACGGACGCCGAACAGGAGATCCGACGTTTCCGCCGTCTGGCGATGGTCGCCGTTGTTCTGAAGGGTGATGGTCAAGGCATCTGGATCGGCAATCTCGTCACGCGTCGTCAGCCAGGGACCCAGAACCGAGTAGCTGTCGATGGATTTGCGGAAACTGCGGTCCTCGGTTCCGCGCAGCGTGATGTCGAGCCCCATGCAATAGCCGGCAACATGATCCAGCGCCCGCTCTTCTGTGACATTTGAGGCCGTTGCGCCGATGATCGCGACAAGCTCGATCTCATGATCGGTCCGGCGCTGGGGGAAGCGTATGGCAATGCCATCGCCCGCCCCCACCAGCGAAGACGTCGCCTTCAGGAAGAGCCCGGCGCGCGCGATATCGGGGATGTTGTGACCAGGCGAGATGTTCGATGCCTGCATCTCGAAGATATGGGCCTGGTAGTTCACGGGAGCGGCCACAATCTTGCCGGGCGCGGCAACCGGCGCGCGAAGCGCGACATCCTGGAGCCGCAGCACGGGAAACTGGTCGGCCTTGGGCGCGATCTCCCTTGCAAGCGCATCCAGGCAGCGGATGAACGGGTCGCCTACACCCTCGACCTGAGCCATCAGGGCCGCTGCCTCGGCGGTGATGTCATGGATGGCATCGTCCCTCACCAGGCCGATGCGCCCCTCATTGAAACGGCAGATTTTCATGTTCGTTTCCTCCACCGCCATAGGCACGGAGGGTCCTTGGCGCAATGAAATTGTATATGCATACGAATTATATGTACACGACCTAAATATCATTGCCCGGCCCGAACTGCGTCTGCTATCGGTTGAGATGCAAACGGGGCAAGGATTGCCCACCGAGCCGATGGGGCTGAGGCAAACATGTCGCTTGAAGTCTTCTACTCCCGGGCGGGGCACCTGATCCGGCGCCTCAACCAGATCGCGGTCGCCATCTTTCTGGAGGAGACGAAGGAGCTGGGCTTGACCACGGTGCAGTACGCTGCCCTCGACATCATCGCCGAAGTGCCCGGCATCGATCAGGCGACGCTATCGAGCATGATCGCATTCGACCGGACCACGCTCGTCAAGGTATTGGACCGGCTGGAAGAGAAGGGCCTCATTACCCGTCAACGCTCCGAAACCGACCGGCGCAAACAGCTGCTCAATGCCACCCCGGAAGGCAAGGCGACCCTCAAGAAGGTCATTCCCCTCATAGACCGCTGCGAGAAGCGCATCCTGGCGCCCCTCCCCCATGAGGAGCGGGAGAAGTTCCTGGAGATGCTCAGCCAGGTCGTGCGCGTGAACAACGTCTATAGCCGAGCGCCACTCGACGACGAGCTCTACAGCTCCGTCATGCGGCGGCCAGAGCCGCCGACGCAGGCACGATAGCACGAGCATCAGCGCGCCCCATGGTGCGCAGCGCCATGGCAGATCCCTCCCGGGGAGCGCTGCCGTGCTTGCCAGAGCGCGTGGAGCAAGGTGGCCTGCCCTCCGCCTCGCTCATTCCATCTCTGCTCACTGAGGCACCGGGCAATGGCGGCCGCCTCAGATGTCGAAGAAAACGGTCTCGTTCTCTCCCTGAAGGCAAATATCGAACCTGTAAGTCGGGACGGCATCTGCATCATCGAGAGTCGCAATCAATGTCGGCACCCGGAAACGATGCTCGATGCGTGCGAGGATCGGGTCGGCGGCGTTAGCCTCGGCCTCGTCGCCGAAATAGAGCCGGGTATGCAGACCGATATTGATGCCGCGCGCTACGATCCAGAAGGTGATGTGCGGCGCCATCGGGCGGCCATCGAAATAGGGCACGATACCGGGCTTGATCGTCTCGAAGCGATAAACGCCCGTCGCGCCATCGACGGGCTGGCGAAACCAGCCGGGGAATTCGGGATCGGCTTCACCTCTGCACTCCCCAGGCCCAGCATAAATCCCCCGCGCGTCGGCCTGCCAAATCTCGATGAGGGCATCCTTGACCGGAGTCCCCGATCCATCGAGCACGCGCCCGGTGACGACGATGCGCTGCCCCCTTACCTTGGGCGAAAGTTGCTGCGAGCCGAGATCGTGCGGGAAGACCCCTTCAATGCCGCAAAAGTTCGGAGTCGCTCCGATCTGAACGTAAGGGCCGGCGGTCTGCGAGGGGCTTTCCTTCAGGCGGCGAAACGGCTGGACCATCAGTTGCCCTCCATCCGGTTCTCGAACAGCGTCGAGCGCCGTCCGCGCAGAACGATGTCGAACTTGTAAGCCATGGTATCCATCGGCAGCGTCGCCTGCCGGTCAAGCGCCGCAACCAGCTGTTCGACGGCTTCCCGGCTCGGAATCCCCATCACGATTGGGCACTGCCAGATCATCGGGTCGCCTTCGAAGTACATTTGGGTGATAAGGCGCTGGGCAAAGGCGTGGCCGAAGATCGAGAAGTGGATATGTGCCGGGCGCCAGTCGTTGACGCCGTTCGGCCAGGGATAAGGGCCGGGCTTGATGGTTCGGAGCCAATAGCGCCCTTCGTCATCCGTAATCGTGCGCCCGCATCCCCCGAAATTCTGATCGATCGCGGCTAGGTAGCTTTCCTTCTTATGGCGGTAGCGGCCGCCGGCATTGGCCTGCCAGAACTCGACCAGCGCGCCGCGCACGGGACGCGCATCTTCATCCAGAACCTGGCCGTGCACGATGATGCGAGGCCCGATCGGCTCACCAGTCTGGACGTAGTTGAGGATCAGGTCGTTATCGAGCGGCCCAAGCATATTGTGACCGAAGACCGGCCCGGTCATCTCGGAGAGCGTATTGCCGAGCGAGAGCAGAGCATGCTTGGGCGACCGCAACACCGAGGTCTTGTATTCCGGGGTGAAAGCCGGCGGATGCCAACTGCGGTCCCTCTGGTAGAAGGAACCTCCCTGATAGGTCGAATTCTCATTGCGCATCCGAGCGCCCCCTCCCTATGAGCTGCTGCCGCAGCACGTCGTCATCCTGCGACAATTCCCGCTCGCTTATCTTGATCCTGCTCAATTCAGGGACCGCCGTTTCGAGCCCGGAGGCAAGACCCGGCGCGGTTCATCTCGCAGCTTCTTCGGCCATCTCGGCGAGCGTCGCCCTTGCGATCTTGAAAGCATGGTTGGCTGCCGGCACGCCGGCATAGATCGCGACATGCAGCAGCGCTTCCTTGATATCCTCAATGCTGGCGCCGGTATTGCGTGTCGCCCTGACATGCATCGCGACCTCGTCGTGATGGCCGAGGGCGGCCAGCAAGGCGATCGTCAGCATCGAACGTTCGCGCTTGCTGATCGTGTCGCGCGACCAAACGGTGCCCCACGCAGCTTCGGTGATCAGAGCCTGAAAATCGGCCGTAAACGCATCCGTGCCTGCCACCGCAGCATCGACATATCGATCGCCGAGAACAGATCGACGGGTCGCCATGCCCTTGGCAAACCTGTCTGGCCCGTCAGGCATGGACGTGCTCCTTCAAATGCTGGGAAACAAGCTTCAGCGAACGTGCCGGCAACGCAATCGGCGGGACGCGGCCACGATCATCGACGCGCCCGAAGCTGATTGCGTTTCGACAGTCTCAATATCATGCGTCATTTGATTGATTATGTTAAATGGCATTTTTAAATCCTTAGATAACCCACAGGTTATTGTAATGAGCCAGAGTCGATCGCTTCAGCTCGATGGGCGCGTCAAGCTTCGCCACCTTTCCTGCTTTATCGAGGTCGCCCGCCTGAAAAGCGCCGTGAAGGCGGCCTCCGTTCTGGGCTTGAGCCAGCCGGCGGTCTCGAAAACGATCCATGAATTGGAAGATGCTCTTGGCGCCGCCTTGTTCGAGCCGAAACGTCGTTCGATGGTGCTCACGCCGGTCGGCGACATCTTCCTGCGCTACGCAACCTCGAGCCTGGTTGCATTGAAGCAAGGCATCCGGACCGTCGCCCAGGGTGCCGGCGGAGAGCAAGCCGCGTTCACGCTCGGCGCGCTGCCGACCGTGTCTGCACGGATTCTGCCTGCAGCATTGGCGAAGCTGTCGCAACATCTCCCAAACCTGAGGCTTCGCATCGTTACTGGATCGAACGATGTCCTGATCTCGCAACTGCGTCTGGGCGACATCGACCTCGTGGTCGGGCGAATGGCCTCCCCCGAAGCGATGGGTGGCCTGGCATTCGAGTATCTCTATTCAGAGCGCATTGCCTTGGCGGTTCGCCCCGGGCATCCGTTATTGGCAGATGAGCAGTTCGACATCGCGGATGTCGGACATTACCAGCTGCTGGTCCCTCCCCCGGGCTCCGTCATTCACCCGATCGTCGAACGCTATTTTATTGCCCGGACGATCAACCCTTCCGGCGGCGTCATCGAGACCGTCTCCGACGCCTTCGCCCGCAATTACCTTCTCGGAACGGATGCGATCTGGGTCATTTCCGAGGGCGTTGTTGCGGAGGATGCCGCAAGTGGCACCCTCGCGGTCCTGCCAGTCGATACCGACGACACGAACGGACCCGTAGGATTGACGATCCGCACGGATACGGAGCCTTCCTTTCCGGCCCAGTCTGTCATGGCAGCGTTGCGAGACGTCGTCGCAGAGCGGGCAAGGATTGGCTTGCCGCGTTGAGTGGCCCGGGTTCGCTCGATGCATCGTCGTTTTTTTCGGCACGACATCCGTCCTTCTCGCGGCTCCGGATGTCCCAAGAATGGCACGTGGCCTCGATGGGTTTCCAGGACAGGACCAGATGCCGCGACGGCGCAGAGGAAGCACAAGCCGGAAGCGATCGTCGCGAAGCTTGGGCAGGTCGATAGGCTGTTGTCCCGGGGGTGCCCGATAGCACAAGCGACCCGGGCCATACTGACGACCGCTAGCGCAAGGAGTACGGCAGCCTGAAGAGCAACCAGTTGAAGCGATTGAAGGACCTCGAGAAGGAGAACGAGCGGCTGCGCAAGCCCGTCTCGGACCTGACGCTTGAGAAACCGATCCTCGCGGAGGCTGCTCGTCGCGCTCGCCACCTCATATGGGCGCTACGGCTATCAGCGGGTCGCAGCCCTGCTGCACGCGGCGGGCTGGGCGGTGAACGTCAAGCGCGTCGAGCGGATCTGGCGGCGAGAAGGGCTCAAAGCGCCTCAGAAGCAGCCGAAGAAGGGGCGCCTCTGGCTGAACGACGGATCCTGTGTGCGGCCGCGGCCAATGCATGTCTGGTCGTCCGACTTTGTCGAGGATCGCACGCACAATGGCCGGAAGTTTCGCATGCTCGCGACAAACGCTTCGCGTTTTCGCAGGCGTGATCGACGAGTTCACCCGGGAATGCCTGGCGATCCGCATCGATCGCAGGCTCAGGTCGAGCGATGTCATCGACGTCCTCTCGGACCTCTTCATCCTGCGCGGCGTGCCGGGACATGTGCGTTTATCCTCGATGCCCTGGCTTCTCTGGGCCGTCTCGACGAAGCGCAGCGCCGGCAGGAGCGGCAGGCAGAGATCGCTCTTTTCGGCCAGGGACGATGGCAGCCGCGACCTCTCCAGAAGCGTCTCCGTCGGAGCGCCGATATCGTCGAGGATGCTGACGAAGGGCAGCAGGAACTGGCCGCGCGTCAAAGGGATATCAGCCATCGGACCTCGCTGCGATCACCGGATCGACGCTTTTCACAGGGCCGAACGTCGGGGGGATTCGCGACCGGCGGAGGCGGAGCGTAGCCGGTCCCGATTGGCGCGAAATGGCAAGACGAGCAGGCTGCCCATGCACGAAATGCGCGCAACGGAATCCGCCTGCCGATCGGGCCGCGATCGTGTCTGCAGCGACCGATGCGCGCCCAGCCGAGGCCGCAGCTCTATCCGGGCAGTGACGGCGTCGTCCGGTCGGCTCACGAGTGTGCTGGCGTTCTTGATGTAGGTTGACGGGAAGGCTGGCTATGCAGGCAGAGACGGCTCAGACGGATGCGTCATCGGAGCGTGCGCGAGATGGCATGATCTTCGTGCGAGCCGGAATCTTCTGGATGGGCTCGGATCATCGCTACCCCGAAGAAAAGCCGGCCCATCGTGTCAGCGTCGAGGGCTTCTTCATCGACGAGACCCCTGTCACCAACGCACAGTTTGCCGAGTTCGTGGCGGCGATCGGGCATCGCACATTTGCCGAGTTCGTGCCCGACCAGCGGGACTATGGGCAATGGACGGGCAAGGATCGTTTCCGACCGTCAATCACAAGCTCGACGGATACGCCCGCACGTCGCCCGTCAGGGCCTTTCCGCCCAACGGATACGGTCTCTACGACATGATCGGGAACGTCTGGGAGTGGACGTCCGACTGGTTCGCCCCGAAGCGCGAGGCGGATGCGACGAAAGCCTGCTGCATGCCGCAGAACCCTCGCGGAGGGCTGGAATCCGCCAGCTACGATCCGTGTCTCCCCAACAT
>NZ_JBFTKQ010000007.1:0-278478 GCF_056396025.1 Allobosea sp. 05T438 | reverse complement strand
TCGCCGCGCGGCGAGCTCGAGATCACCGACGTCAACCGCATCTATCTCGAACGCGGCGAGCTTTCGGTCGAATGCATGGGCCGCGGCTTCGCCTGGCTCGACACCGGCACCCCCGACAGCATGCTCGAGGCCGGCGAGTTCGTCCGCACGCTCGAAGCCAGGCAAGGCCTGCGCATCGCCTGCCCCGAAGAGATCGCCTATCGCCAGGGATGGATCTCGAACGCCCAGCTGACCACCCTCGGCCAGAAGATCGCAAAAAGCGATTACGGCCGCTACATCCTGCAGATCGCAGACACGGGGGCGTAGCCGGGCGGGCTCAGGGGTAGCGGAACCCGCGGTCGTTGAAGGTTCCGAAGCGATGATGTGAGGGGGCCGAAAGCCGGGTCACACCGGCGCCGACTGCGCCGAAGAGAAGAAAAAGACGGCGAGCGTCAGCAGGAAGGCGAAACTCACAAAGCGTATGGGAGACATGATGACCTGCGGCGGATGGATCGTTACGCGGGACCATGCCGGGCGGGCTCTGAAATCGGGATCAATTCAGCAGATAAAATTGCGTCGAATTGTGCGGTTTTCGGCCTTTCGGGCGGTTCTTTCGCTCTTTCGTCGCCTCGCCGACGGAACGCGGTAACGCCACGCCAGGTCTGCGCCCCTGTGCCGGGATCGAAATCGCGCTTCGCGGGTTCATTCCCCGCGCCGCCCATCGAGCGCGAGGAGTAGAACATGATCACGATCAGGCACACGACCGTTTCCTTAGCCGCCTTTCTGACGCTGGCTTCGCCTGCGATGGCGCAGTCGGCGCGCTCGCTCGGCCCCTCAACGGGTTCGGTCCGCATCGAGCAGGTCCAGGCGGGCTTTATCGCCTCTGGCGAGGCAGGCGGCGGTACCTTGCGCTTCCGCGGCCGCTCCTATCCGATCACCGTCGGCGGTCTCGGCATCGGTTCGATCGGCGCCTCCCGCACCGTCGCGACGGGGACGGTCTACGGGCTGCGAAACGTCTCCGATTTCCCTGGCGCCTATGTCCAGCTGAAGGAAGGCTGGGCGGTCGGCAATCAGGGAAGCGGCAGTGTCTGGCTGCGCAACGACAAGGGCGTGACCCTGCAGCTCGCCACGCGCCGGCAGGGGCTTCAGCTTTCGTTTGGCGCCGATGGCGTGCTGATCGGCTTCAAGCAGTAAATTGCATAGCGGGCCGGCGTCGATCGTCGAGTGCTGGGCGGCGCATTAGCTCTAGGCTTTTGCGCTGCCTCGACTATGGTGCGGGCCGCTTTGTCGATCCTGCTGATCCCCCTTGCCGCCCTCTCCGCCGCCGCCCTGCTGGCGGCGTTGCTCTGCGTTTGGCTGCGCCCGCTTCTGATGCGCTATGCGCTTGCCCGGCCGAATGCGCGCTCCAGCCACAAAGTGCCGACCCCGCAGGGGGGAGGCATCGCCGTGCTCGCCGGGGCCTTCCTGGCCTTGGCCGTGGCGCTCTGGCTCGGCCGGGCGGAGGCCGAAGCGTGGCGGACGGTGCTGATCGTCGGCGCGGCGGTTCTGGCGCTGGCCATCGTCGGCGCCTGGGACGATATCCGGCCTCTGCCTGCCGGTCTTCGCCTCGTGCTGCAGGCGGCCTGCGTCGGCTATGTGCTGTTTCGCGCCGCACCTGAGCTGCGCCTGTTTCCGGAGATCATGCCGATGGCGGTCGAGCGGGCGCTGGCCCTTCTCGCCGGGGTCTGGTTCGTCAACCTCGTCAACTTCATGGATGGGCTCGACTGGATCACCGTCGCCGGCATCGTACCGCTGGCCGGAGCTCTCGCACTGGCGGGAAGCCTGGGCGTGATCGATCCGGTCACCGGTTGGCTGGCCGCCGCGCTTTGTGGCGGGCTGATCGGCTTTGCTCCCTTCAACAAGCCGGTGGCCCGGCTGTTTCTCGGAGATGTCGGCTCGCTGCCGATCGGCCTCGTCACCGCCTATCTGCTCTATCGGCTGGCCGGGACCGGTGCCTTTGCCGCGGCGGTGATCCTGCCGCTCTACCAGATCACCGATGCCACCATCACGCTGCTGCGCCGTCTGGCGCGTGGCGAGAAGGTCTGGGAGGCGCATCGCTCGCATTTCTACCAGCAGGCGACGACGAACGGCTTCAGCGTGATCGCGGTGGTCAGGCGCGTCGCTCTTCTGAATGTCGCTCTCGCTGTGTTGGCCGGCATCTCGATCGCCTGGCCGCAGATCGGTGTCCAGCTGGCTTGCCTCGCCGCCGCCTGCTTGCTGACGGGCTTGCTGTTGCGCCGCTTTGCGGCAGGGCCGCGCCGTGGCTAGCCCGTTGATCCTCTTGACCGGTGCCAGCGGCTTCGTCGGCCCGCATGTCGTCGCGGCTCTGACGCAGGCCGGCTATCGCCTTCGTCTCGCCCAGCGTCGCCCGCACGACGGACCGGGCGGCGCCGAAACCATCGTGACGGGCGATCTGGCGCGGTCGATCGATTGGCGGCCGGCTCTCGAAGGCGTCGATCACGTGGTCCATATGGCAGGCCTTGCCCATGCCGGGCCAGGCCTCGACGAAGCGCTCTACGACCGCATCAATACCGAAGCGACGCTGGAACTCGCGCAAGCGGCAGTGGCGGCCGGCGTGCGGCGCTTCGTCTACCTCTCATCGATCAAGGCACTGTCCGGCGCCTTCGACGGGGCACCCCTGTCCGAAGCGGCAGAGCCTTCGCCCGGCGATGCCTATGGCCGCTCCAAGCTCGCGGCCGAACATGGGCTCGACCGGCTGGATCTCGATTGGGTGGCGCTGCGCCCGGTGCTGATCTACGGCTCCGGCGTCAAGGCCAACATGGCGGCGCTGCTCCGGCTCGCAAGGCTGCCGGTCCCCTTGCCGCTCGGGGGCCTGAAGGCTCCACGCTCGTTGCTTGCGGTCGAGAACATCGCCGACGCCATCCGCTTCGCCCTGACGCCCGATTGCCCGGCACGGCAGGCCTATACGGTCTCCGACCCCGAACCGATCAGCGTCGCCGACATCCTGACGGCGTTGCGCTTCGGCCTCGGCCGTTCACCGGGGCTTATTTCGGTGCCGGAACCGTTGCTCAGGCGGCTGGCGCGCCTCTCCGGGCGCGAGGAGACCTTCGTCAAGCTGGCGGGGAGCCTCGTCGCGCGGCCCGAGCGCCTGCTCAAGGCCGGCTGGCGACCGCCTGCAGAGACGAAAGCGGCTCTGGCGCGGCTTGCTGCTGGGCCTCGCGCTGGCTGAAATCGGGGATCGCCTCTTCGAGCACCGCATTGGCCGCGGCGCGGTCGTCGGCTTTCACGGCCGCTTCCAGACGGGCCAGCCAGCCCTGCAGGCGGGCCCGGCCGGCGAAGATCGGCTTGGCGGCCATGACGCCGTCGAGCCCGGTTTCGGCCATCGGCTCGTCCCGCGCGAACAGGATTTCGTTCAGTCGCTCGCCGGGCCTGACGCCTGACACGGTGATCTCGATGTCTTCGCCCGGCTCGAAGCCGGCGAGGCGGATCATCCGCTCGGCCAGATCCATGATCCGCATGGGCTGGCCCATCTTGAGCACATAGACAGCGGCCCGCTCGGCATCCGGCCCGCCGGCCGGTGCGTGCGAGGCTGCGGTCAGCACCAGATCGCAGGCCTCGCGGATCGTCATGAAGTAGCGGATCATGTCCGGGCTGGTGACGGTGACGGGGCCGCCGCGGGCGATCTGCGCCTTGAATTTCGGCACCACCGATCCGACGGAACCGAGGACATTGCCGAAGCGCACCGCCACCAGCCTGATGCCGGAGGTCGCAGCCACGAACTCGGCGTCGCGCGACTGCGCGTACATCTCCGCGAACCGCTTGGTGGCGCCGAGCATCGAGACCGGCTCGATCGCCTTGTCGGTCGAGATCAGCACGAAGATCTTCGCCCCCGAGGCGACGGCCGCGTCGGTGACGTTCACCGAGCCGAAGATGTTGGTCTTGATGCCCTCGCTCCAGTCCGCCTCGAGATAGGGGACGTGCTTCAGCGCGGCGGCATGGACGACGATGTCGGGCTGGAAGGCGACGAAGAGCGGCATGATGCGCTCACGGTCGCGCACATCGGCCAGGACGCCCGAGACAGCCGTGTCCGGAGCCTGGACGGCAAGCTGCTCGGTAATCTGGAACAGGGCAGGCTCCGAGCTTTCGACGATCAGCAGCTCGGCCGCACCGAAAGCGGCGCAGCGCAGGCAGATCTCTGAGCCGATCGACCCGCCGCCGCCCGTGACGATCACCCGCTTGCCCTTCAGAAAGGCGCCCAGCCGTTCGCGGTCGATGGCGACCGTCGAGCGCACCAGCAGGTCTTCGATCTCCAGCGGCGCGACCTCGGTGTCGCGCGCCCCTTCGCCCAACGCCTCGATGCGCGAGATCGGCAGGGCGAGCTTACGGGTCCGCGCGAGCCATTTCTCGGGCTGCGCCTCGGGCAACAGAGCCGAGGGCGTGGCCACGATGCGGCGGAAGGCCTCGCCGCGCTCGGCGGCATCGGACGCGATTTCCTCGATATCGGAGAGCAAGCCGAGCACCGGGACGCCGCGAATCGACTGGCCGAGATCGTCGGGGCGGGGCGACAGAATGCCAGCCGGCTGCAATCGCTTCATCGTGCCCGTCTCGATGGCGCGGATCACCATTTCGACTTCGACGCCACGCCCCAGAATCAGGGTCGGCAGGGTCGCCTCGCGTTCCGCACTGGAGCGCGACCGGGCATATTTAAGGTAGCGATAGGCAAGGCGCGGTCCGCCCAGCAGAGCGGTCTGGACGAGCCAGTAGAGAGCGATCGTGATCTTGCCGAAATAGAAATTGCCGTAGAAATTGGGCGCGACCAGCACATAGTCGACGGCCAGCAGGGTCACGGTGAGGACCGAGACGGCCTTGACGATGTTCGACAGGTCCGGCAGCGAGGCGAAGCGCCACTTGGAGCGGTAGAGCGAGAAGAACCAGTAGACCAGCCCCGCATAAGCCACGAAGAACGGCAGGAAGCGCGGCAGGTAGCGCAGATGCTCGTCGAGCTGCCCACCTTCGAAGCGGACGACGAAGACGAGCCAGATCGCCAGCGCCGTCATCACGAGGTCGTGGACGATGACAGCTGTCTTCTTCAGATTCTGTTTGGGCAGGATGGCCATGTCAGGCGGGGTATCCCGCTCCCTCGATGGCTTGTCAACGCAGCGTTGCGTGGTTGCTCAGTTCACAGGCGGCCTGGCTTCCAGCGCGCTGAGGACGAAGGCGATCATTTCGTCGGGCGAAGGGCCGGGAATGCACTCGCATTGCGTGATCAGCAGCGGATGCATGAAGCGGATCATCGCCGTGCGGATACAGCCCGTCGCATGGGCCGGCTCCATGGGCCGGAATTCGCCGCGGGCGATGCCATCCGCCACGACCCGGCGCAGAACCACGTCGAAGCGCTCGATATGCGCGATGATCGCGTCCCAGCTCTCCTCCATGGCCGCACAGACCATTTCCTGCATCTTGGCATGCCCGGCGAAGCGGGCGGCGTTGAGCCGGTAGGATGTGGCGAGGATGTCGCGCAGCCGGTCCGCGGCAGGGCGATCCTCGGCGGCGATGTTGGCGATCGCCTCTTCCTGCTCGCGCTTGTAGCGCTCGAGCACCGCTTCGTTGATCGACTTCTTGGAGTCGAAGAAGCGGTAGACATTGGCGGGGCTCATCCGTAGGGACTTCGCGATGTCCGCCACGGTCGTCTTCTGATAGCCGATGTCCCGAAAAAAGCGTTCGGCGGTGTCGACGATGATCTGCTTGGTATCGCGTTCGGAATGACTCACGGCGTCGCCGGCTTGCTTGTATTTCAACGAATGCGGTGAAGAATTGATCTCTATGACGAATTTCATCATTCGTCAACGTTATGGCGAATAAAGACTTTTGCCTTGACGCAGATCAATCCCGCCTGAAGTCGGATGCTGACAGCCGCTGCCATGTCGCGGCTAGTTGCGCGGGAAGTGCGGGCATTCGGCTGACCTACGGAGCCGGAAGCCGCGATTTCGCGATGTCCAGCAGCGCATCGATGTCGAGATGGCGCTGGAGATGCTCTGCAAGCGCGTCGAGCGTTCCGTCGATGGCCTCGTCATAAGCCAGCGACGACGGCAGGCTGGTGCCGGCTATCCGTGCGAGCCAGGCGCCGCGCACTGCGTCGGAGGCAAAGATGCCATGCAGATAGCAGCCCGCGACGCGGCCGTCGGGGCTGGCCGCGCCTTCGGCCCTCCCGTCGACCGCGAATGGTGCGCGGAGGGTGTCGTCGCCCATGGTTCGGCCGAGATGGATCTCATAGGCTTGCCCATGGGTGGCACTGGCGATGTCGCTAAAGCCGACCTCGCGAACGGTCTTCTCTGCATCAAGGCTGGTTTCGACATCGAGAAGGCCGAGGCCCGCCGCCTCTCCTGCGGGGCCTTCCAGTCCATGCGGGTCGCGGACCACGCGCCCGAGCATCTGATAGCCGCCGCAGAGGCCAAGTATATGCCCTCCGCGCCGGCGATGGGCGAGGATGTCGATGTCCCAGCCCTCCCGTCGCAGCGCCGCAAGGTCCCGCAAGGTCGTCTTGGACCCCGGCAGGATGACGAGATCGGCATCCCCTGGAAGCGCCCGGCCGGGGCCGATCATGGCGAGATCGACGCCGTCTTCCAGCTTGAGCGGATCTAGGTCGTCGAAATTGGCGATGCCCGGCAGCACTGGCACGACGATCTTGAGGCGCGCGCCGGGCTTCCGCCCCGACCGGATATCGAGCCCGTCCTCCGCGGGCAGGCGCGCCGCGTCCGCGAACCAGGGAATGACGCCCAGAGAGGGCCAGCCCGTCGCTGTCGCGATGGTGTCGAGGCCGGGGCCGAACAATCCGATATCGCCGCGGAAGCGGTTGATCGCGAAAGCGCGGATCATCGCCCGATCGGCCGGATCGAGCACGGCATGGGTGCCGACGAGGCTGGCGATGACCCCGCCGCGGTCGATATCGCCGACCAGCACCGCAGGAACGCCGGCGGCCCGCGCGAATCCGAGATTGGCGATGTCGCGGGTGCGCAGATTGGTCTCGGCCGGTGAACCCGCCCCTTCGACGATAACGAGATCGGCCTGCTCACCGAGGCGCCCGAAGCTCTCGAGCACGCGCGGCAGGAAATCGCCGCGCCGCGCGAAATCGCGGGAGGCCAGCCGCCCGGCGACGCGGCCCTGCAGGATGATCTGGCTGCCCTGCTCGCCTTCGGGCTTCAGCAGGACCGGGTTCATGTCGGGATGCGGCTCGATGCGTGCGGCGCGTGCCTGCAGCGCCTGCGCGCGCCCTATCTCGCCTGCGGCGGTCGCAGCGGCATTGTTCGACATGTTCTGCGGCTTGAAGGGGCGCACGCGGAGCCCGCGATTCGCGAGGAGCCGGCAGAGGCCCGCGACGATCAGTGACTTTCCGACATTGGAGCCGGTGCCGAGGATCATGATGGCGGGCGTAGGAGCGCGGGACATCAGCCTGCTTAGCCCGGTTTTCCGTGGCGCGGAAAGCCGGTTGCCGGGGGCAATCTTCATGCAAGGAAGGTGCAGAACTCTGGCGCCGTCTGCGCCGAACGATCCTGCTCGTGGGGATCGATCATCCTGACAAGGTTCGCCGGTCCACTGCGGCACCTTGCTACGCCAAAGGGGCGAAGTCGTAACAAGATCCCGCCGAGGACCGGCTGAGACTCAATAAACACTGACCCATGACGAATGTCAACATTCATCACTCGGCAGTCGATGCAGGCGCCCCCGCTCGGCACCGGTCCCGGGGTGCGCGCCACGCCCCGGCGTGCTAAGCCAGCCTCGTTCTTGCTCCTGCCGGCCTCTGCGATGAATCCGATCTTCTCTGCTCTTCCGACCACCGTCTTCGAGGCGATGTCGCAGCTCGCGCGCGAAACCGGCGCGGTCAATCTCGGCCAGGGCTTCCCGGACGATCCCGGTCCGGAGGATGTGCGGCGCAAGGCTGCGGATGCCGTCATGGACGGCTGGAACCAATATCCGCCGATGATGGGTTTGCCTGAACTGCGACAGGCGACCGCCACGCACTTCAAGCACTGGCAGGGCCTTGATCTCGATCCGAACAGCGAGGTGATGGTGACGTCCGGTGCGACCGAGGCGATCGCCGGAGCGCTGATGGCGCTCGTCACGCCCGGCGACGAGGTCGTGCTGTTCGAGCCGATGTATGACGCCTATCTGCCGCTGGTTCGGCGCGCCGGCGGGATCCCGAAATTCGTGACGCTGACGCCGCCCCATTTCGGGTTGACGGAGGAGGCGCTGGCGAAGGCCTTCTCGCCGAAGACGAAGGTCGTGCTGTTCAACAACCCGCTCAACCCGACGGCGACGATCTTCAGCCAGGCCGATCTCGATATCCTCGCCGATTTCTGCGTCCGCCACGACGCGATCGCGATCTGCGACGAGGTCTGGGAGCATGTCGTCTTCGACGGACATCGCCACGCCTCGGTCCTCGGCCGGCCGGACATGCGCGAGCGTACCGTCAAGATCTCGTCGGCCGGCAAGATCTTCTCGCTCACGGGCTGGAAGGTCGGGCTCGTCATGGCCGCCCCCGCGATCATGCGGGTCCTCGCCAAGGCCCATCAATACATCACCTTCACCACCCCGCCGAACCTGCAGGCGGCCGTCGCCTACGGGCTGGGCAAGGCGGACGGCTACTTCGAGGGCATGCGCGCCGATTTCCAGCGCTCGCGCGACCGTTTCGCCGCAGGCCTGGGCGATCTCGGCTTTACGGTGCTGCCCAGCGCCGGGACCTATTTCCTCAATGTCGACATCGCACCGCTCGGCGAGAGCGACGATGCCGATTTCTGTCGGCGCCTCGTCACCGAGAGCGGCGTCGCCGCGATCCCGGTCAGCGCCTTCTATGCCGAGGGCGCGGTGAGGAATGTCGTCCGCTTCTGCTTCGCCAAGCGTGACGCGACGCTCGATGCGGCGCTGGAGAGGCTGGCCGCCCGCCGCCTGCGCTGAAGCGGACGGCGGCTTCGTCAGTCGCTGATCAGCTTGGTCGCCACGGCCCCGGCGGCGACGAGCCGCTTCTGGAGATCGGCGACGAGCGAATCGCCGCCTGATGAGCGGCGGGCCGTCTCCGTCGCCGTCATCAACTGAGCTAGCGCCTTCTGCGCCAGTTCCTTGTCCTTGTTGCGTCGCGCCAGCTGAAGCATGGCCTCGGCCTGATTGGCGAGGCTGCGCGCCCAGAGCAACGGCACGTTCTCCTGTCGCCGTTCCTGCAGGGCGGCGGCGAAGGCGGCGATCGCCTCCTCGATGACGACAGGCTCGCTGTAGCGCTCGCCCATGGCCGCGAGCACGCTGCCCATCTGGTCCTGGAGTTCCGCCCAGCGCAATGGCTCGCGGCTGCGCTCCGTCGCCATGGACACCCGGTTGAGCCCGTTGAAGGCACGCTCCAGCAGCGAAAGATCGCTCCGGCGGCGTCCGAGCGTCGCCCGGGCCCGCGAGATCATATGCTCGGCCTCGAGCCAGCGCGGCTCGTCGTCGGTGCGATCCCATGCGGCGAGGACGCTGGCATACTCCGCGATGGCTTCTTCGAGAAGATCGTCGTCCTTTTGCGTCACCCCGAGCGTGACAGCGATTCGACCGATGCGCAGTTTCAGCATGCGCCAGAGCGACGGGTCCTCGTCGCGGCTGAGATATTCGATGCCCGAACGGCAATGGGCGAGCGCCGAAGTCAGAAGTTTCGTCTCGCCGGTGAGCGCCGCGAGACCCTCCAACGCAGCGGCCAGAGCCTCCTGGGCGCCGGCAAAGGCGACGGTATCCGCCAGGCGGTCGAGACCTTCGAGCAGGCGGCGCAACGCTGCAATGGCGGTGTCATAGCCGTCTCGCCCGCCGAAATCCTCGCTGATGCGCGCCAACGCCTTCGCCTGATCCAGCGCGGCAGCGCGGCTGCGTTCGACATCGGCGAGACCGATTAATGTGGAGGCCTCGCCGTAACGGGTGGACGCTTCGCGATAGCCTTCGGCGGTTGTGCGCAGGAAGCTGAGCGTCGCACGATCCGCCCGGTTCTCGCCAATCAGCAGCCGTCGCTCGGTCGGCAGTGTCGAAAGGTCGGACGCGCCGCCGATGGCGTGCAGTTCGGCTTGCGCCAGGGCTTTGTCCGCATCGGCGAAGCTTCCGGCACCGAGGGCTGCGGCGGCCTCCCGGCGCAGACGCTGGATCTCGGCGTCGCCGACCGTCACCGCAAGCCTCTGGGCCAGGGCGAGGAAGTCCGCGGCCTTGCGATCGAGCAAGGCTTCGGCGGGAAGTGTCAGGCCGGGGCGACGCAGCCAGTCCGCAATCATCGCCGCCAGCGCCACCGGCGGCAGGCCGTGGCGTCCGGCGACGCGCGCCAGAAGCGGGACGATCTGGTCGGGTTGACTGATGGCTGCCTCCCGTTCCGCCTCGGCCTCAAGCATTTTCGAGCGAAGTGGATACCGGTTCGCGTTCAGAAAATGCGATAAAATGAAGAAATGGAGCATTCCGCGATCCGAAGAACGCGGAATGCTCCAAATACTTACTTCGCAGCGATGACCGCGATCTCGACGGTGAACTGCGGCGCGGCCAGCTTGGCCTCGACCGTGGCGCGGCCCGGCGTCTGGCCGGCGATCACCCACTTGTCCCAGACGGCGTTCATCTCGGCGAAGGTCGACATGTCGGAGAGCCAGATATTGACCATCAGCAGCTTCGACTTGTCGGTGCCGGCTTCGGCCAGCAGCCCGTCGATGATGCCGAGAATGTCGGCAGTCTGCTCGCCCACGCTCTTGCCGGCGGCCTTGTCCGCGACCTGGCCGGCCAGATAGACGGTGTCGCCGTGCACGACGGCCTTGGACATGCGCGGGCCGACGCCGATACGCTGAATGCTCATAGTCAAATCTCCTTGAACGGATGCCTTCGCTGGTAGCCCGGTATGGCCGGTTTCGCAAATCATAAGGCGCTCAGACGAGGCTCACCCAACCCAACCAGAGCGCAGCGTAGCGGGCCGCCTTGCCGAGCAGCACGAGCGCGATGAAGCGGCCGGGCGGATAGTTCAGTGTGCCGGCGACGAAGGTCAGCGGGTCGCCGACGATGGGCAACCAGGCCAGCAGCAGCGACGGCCAGCCAAAACGGCTGAAGAAGGCTTGTGCCTGCGCGAAGCGGGCCGGATCGGGCCGCAGCCGTGCCGGGAGCTTCTCGACGCCGTGGCGCGCGATCAGCCACCCGAGCCACCAATTGACGATGGAGCCGGCCGTGTTGGCGAGGCTCGCGGTCAGGAACAGCGCGAGCGGATCGGCGCTTTTCGTCGCCAGCAATCCGAGAAAGACCGCTTCCGACTGCGCCGGCAGCAAGGTGGCGGCTACGAAAGCCGCACTCGCCATCAGGCCGAGGGAGGAGAGTGCTTCCACGGATCCCACGTCATTCCGGGCAAGCGGCGCAGCCGCTCAGATCCGCAATCCATCGAAGCGCTCGGCACTCCACGATGGATTCCGGCGATCCGCTTCGCGGCGGCCAGAATGACGAGGACGGTTTGGGCAAGATCGTGGCGATCACAGCCGCCGCAGGGCGACCTGCTGGATGCGGTGGCTCGCGCCCTTGGTCAGGATCAGGCTGGCGCGCTGGCGCGTCGGCAGGATGTTCTCCTGCAGGTTCGGCAGGTTGATGCCGGTCCAGAGCTTCTCGGCGATCCCGAGCGCCTCGTCCTCGCCGATCTCGGCGTATTTGCGGAAGAAGGAGCGCGGGTCGCGGAAGGCTGTCTGGCGCAGCGTCATGAAGCGGTTGACGTACCAGCGGTGCAGGTCGTTCTCATCGGCGTCGAGATAGACCGAGAAATCGAAATAATCGGAGACGAAGGGAATGACTGTGCCATCCTTCGGCATCCGGCTCGGCTGCAGGACATTGAGCCCTTCGAGGATCAGGATGTCCGGCCGCTCGACCGTCACCGTCTCGCCGGGAACCACGTCATAGACGAGGTGCGAATAGACCGGCGCCGTCACCTGTGGCTTGCCGGCCTTCACGTCCGAGAGGAAGCGTAGGATCGACGCGCCATCATAGCTTTCGGGGAAACCCTTGCGCTGCATCAGGCCGCGGCGCTCGAGCTCGGCATTGGGCAGCAGGAAGCCGTCGGTGGTGACGAGTTCGACCTTCGGCGTGTTCGGCCAGCGCGAGAGCAGCGCCTTCAGCACGCGCGCCGTGGTCGACTTGCCCACCGCTACCGAGCCGGCAACCCCGATGACATAGGGCACCTTGACCTCGGACTCGGCGATCAGGAAGCGCTGCGTCGCCTTGAACAGCCCCTGCGTCGCCGCGACGTAGAGCGAGAGCAGGCGCGACAGCGGCAGGTAGATCGCCACGATCTCGTCGAGCGAGATCGGATCGTTGATCGATTGCAGCTTGGTCAGGTCGTCGACCGAGAGCGTCAGCGGAGCATCGGCGCGCAGATGCGCCCACTCGTCCCGCGAGAACAGGCGGTAGGGCGAGACCAGTTCGCGCTCAGGCGAAGTCGTGATGTGACGCTGGTCCATGACGCGACCCGCAATCCAGGCTTCCAGGTTCAACGCGGGTTCATCCTCGCGGTACTCAACGGGGCCGGGCCGCCTTTTCCGCCACTCCGGAGCGGGCGGTGCGGGCCTCAAGCTGGCTCAAGACGTCCCGCAATGCAACATCGCGCGCCTTGAGCACGACCAAAAGATGATAAAGCACGTCGGCGCTTTCGGCGATGAGCTCGGCCCGGTCGCCTTTCACCGCGGCGATCACGGCCTCGACCGCTTCCTCGCCGAACTTCTTGGCGGCCCGCTCCGGCCCGGCTGCGAGCAGCTTGGCGGTCCAGGATTCCTCAGGCGAGGCGCTGGCGCGTTCGGCGATCCGCGCTTCGAGATCGGACAGGGTGAAGCCGGCCATCAGTCGAGCCTCATCCGCAGCCCGGCTTCCGCCATATGCATCTTGGCCTGCTGAATCGTGTAGGTGCCGAAATGGAAGATCGAGGCGGCGAGCACCGCCGAGGCATGGCCCTTGCTGACGCCGGCGACGAGATCGTCGAGATTGCCGACACCGCCGGAGGCGATGACCGGGACCGAGACCGCATCGGCGATCGCGCAGGTCAGGCCCAGATCGTAGCCGGACTTGGTGCCATCCTTGTCCATCGAGGTCACCAGCAGTTCGCCCGCGCCCAGCGAGACGACCTCGCGCGCGAAGGCGACGGCCTCGATGCCGGTGGCGTTGCGCCCGCCATGGGTAAAGATCTCCCAGCGGCCGGGCGAGACCTGCTTGGCGTCGATGGCGACGACAATGCACTGGTCGCCGAACTTCTCGGCCGCTTCCCTGACGAACTGGCGGTTGGTGACGGCGGCGGTGTTGATCGAGACCTTGTCGGCGCCGGCAAGCAGCAAAGCGCGGATATCCTCGACCTTGCGAACGCCGCCGCCGACGGTCAGCGGCATGAAGCAGGCCTCGGCCGTGCGCGTCACCACGTCGAACAGAATGCCGCGATCCTCATGGCTCGCGGTGATGTCGAGGAAGCAGAGTTCGTCGGCCCCGGCCGCGTCATAGGCCTTGGCGGCCTCGACCGGATCGCCGGCATCGACGAGATCGAGGAACTTCACGCCCTTGACGACGCGGCCGTCCTTGACGTCGAGGCAGGGGATGATGCGGGTTTTCAGGGTCATCGGCAGGGAAAACTCATGCGCGGAACCGATTGATCGCCAGGAGCAAGCCTGCTCTGCTGGCGGCGACTGATAGCAGTCCAAAGAGGGGAGTGCCATGACTATCGTATCGACCATGTTGCGCTGCGCCGCCATTGCTGCCGGCTTCCTCAGCCTTGCCACCGCCACCGGCGCGCAGGCGCAGGCACCGCAGAGCCTGCTGGACACCGTCCAGAGCCGCGGTGCGCTGCAAATCTGCACGACCGGCGACTACAAGCCCTTCACCCTCGCCAAGGACGGCTCCTTCGAGGGCATCGACATCGAGCTCGCGAAGTCGCTCGCCAAGGCGCTCGGCGTCGAGGCCAGGTTCGTCCAGACGAAATGGGCGGATTTGCTGACCGACATGGGCTCGGGCAAATGCGACGTTGCGATGGGTGGCATCTCGGTGACGCTCGACCGGCAGAAGAAGGTGTTCTTCTCCGCGCCTTATCTCGTCAACGGCAAGGCGCCGATCGTGCGTTGCGCCGACAAGGGCAAATTCCAGACGGTCGCCGACATCGACAAGCCGGAGACCCGTGTCATCGTCAATCCGGGCGGCACCAATGAGCGTTTCGTGCGCGCCAATTTCAAGCAGGCCAAGATCGAGGTCTACCCCGACAACGTCGCGATCTTCGACCAGATCCTCGCCGGCAAGGCCGACCTGATGATCGCCGAGTCGATCGAGGTGAAGGTGCAGGAAAAGGCCAAGCCCGGCCTCTGCGCGGTCAATCCCGACGAGCCGCTGCAATATGGCGAGATGGGCTACATGCTCCCGCGCGGCGATGCGACCTTCAAGGCCTTCGTCGACCAGTGGCTCCACCTCGCCAAGGCAAACGGCGAGTTCGCGAAGATCTACGATCAGTTCGTGCGCTGAGCCGCTGCCGCTCCCGCACGAACTGGGGCGCAGGTTTCGGGTATGCCACCTTCTCCGTCATGGTCGGCCTTGTGCCGACCATCCACGTCTTCGTTGGTCGAATGTTGAGTTCAAGACGTGGATGCTCGCCACAAGGGCGAGCATGACGGCTTCGGAATGACTGCAACGAGTTCGGAGAGGAGCTCAGGCCGCCAGTCGCTTCAGCGCCTCGCCCGCGTCGATCCGCCCGTCATAGAGCGCGCGGCCGGTGATCGCACCTTCCAGGATGGCGGCATCATCAGCGCAGAGGCGCTCGATATCGGCCATCGAGGCCAGCCCGCCCGAGGCGATGACCGGGATCGACACGGCCTGCGCCAGCGCGATCGTGCTGTCCCAGTTGATGCCCTCCAGCATGCCGTCGCGGGCGATGTCGGTGTAGATGATCGCGGCGACGCCGGCATCCTCGAAGCGCCGGCCGAGATCGGCCGCCGCCAGCGAGGAGGTCTCCGCCCAGCCTTCCACGGCCACGAAGCCGTCGCGTGCGTCGATACCAACAGCGACCTGGCCCGGAAATGCCTTCGCCGCCTCGCGCACGAAGCCGGGATCGCGCACCGCCGCCGTACCGATGATGACGCGACGGATGCCCTTCTCCAGCCAGCCGGCGACCGTCTTCATGTCGCGGATGCCGCCGCCGAGCTGCACCGGAAAGGCGACGCGCTTCAGGATCGCCTCGACCGCGGCTGCATTCATCGGCTTGCCGGCGAAGGCGCCGTCGAGGTCGACGACATGCAGCCACTGGAAGCCCTGGGCCTCGAAGGCGGCTGCCTGCGCTGCCGGGTCGTCGTTGAAGACGGTGGCCTGGGCCATGTCGCCCTGCTTCAGCCGCACGCAGCGGCCTTCCTTCAGGTCGATCGCGGGAAAGAGGATCATGGCTTCCAGCTCAGGAAATTGGCGATGAGCTTGAGCCCCAGCTTCTGGCTCTTCTCGGGGTGGAACTGCGTGCCGGCGACGTTGCCGTGCGCGACCATAGCGGTCACCGGCCCGCCATGGTCGGTCAGCGCCAGCACGTCCTGCGGCCGCTCCGCCGTCAGGGCGTAGGAGTGGACGAAATAGGCGTGCAGCCCCTGCGGCCCGGTCTCGATGCCGTCGAGCAGCGGGTGCTCATCCTGCTTGTGCAGCGTGTTCCAGCCCATATGCGGGATCTTGAGGCTGTCGTCGTTCGGCTCGATCAGCGTGACGTCGCCGGGAATCCAGCCGAGCCCCTGTGTGATGGTGTATTCGAGCCCGCGCGACGCGAGCAGCTGCATGCCGACGCAGATGCCGAGGAAAGGCCGGCCCTTGGCCCGCACGACCTCTTCCAGCGTCTCGACCATGCCGGGCACGGCATCGAGCCCGCGCCGGCAATCGGCGAAGGCGCCGACGCCCGGCAGCACGATGCGGTCGGCGGCGCGCACGATCGCGGTGTCGCTGGTGACGTGGATGGTCGAGGTGATGCCGCTTTCCTGCGCCGCCCGCTCGAAGGCCTTGGCGGCAGAGTGCAGATTGCCCGAGCCGTAGTCGATAATGGCAACGGTCTGGCTCATCGTCCGCGGGCCTCCGGGAACAGGCCGATGATCGGCAGCGGCCCGCTCGGGCGGACCATTGCGGCGGGGGCGGCGGGTCCGCTGCGCGGCGGTGCGGCCTCGCCGGCCAGCGCCCGCTCGAAGTAGCGGCGCTCGGCCTCCGGCAGGCTGCGTGCCTCGACCACGTCCGCGAGCCTCCAGCCCTTGCGGAGGAGCTTGCGGACGATGAGGTTGTTGCCCTCGACGCCGAGGAACAGCGCGATCGACCAATAGATCAGCGACAGCGCGCTCGGATGCAGGCCGAAGCGGCTGCGCAGATAGATCAGCCCTGCCCCGACCAGCACGAACAGCAGGGTCATGAGCCAGAGCCTCCTGCCGAGCAGCCAGAGGCCCGTGAGCAGAAAGGCGCCCCAGGAGAAGCTCTCGGGAATGAGGCGCGCCTGCTCGATTTCCTCGCCACGGCCGCCTGTGGCCAGCGGCGGTGTCAGAACCGTGTAGAATGCCATGGTCGCTTCCTAGATCGCCGGGCGTCCGGCAGGGCGCGGTAGCGGTGACCTATCCATTTGTTATCGCTTTGGATTTGTCCGAAAAGCGGAATCCACTTTTCGGTCCGATGCTATAGAGCATTTTCGAGCGAAGTGGGTATCGTTTCGCGTGAAGAAAATGCGCAGGCGAAGAATTCAGAGCGCGCCCTTGGTCGAGGGGATGCGATCGCCCTCGCGCGGATCGACCTCCAGCGCCTGGCGCAGCGCCCGTGCGAGCCCCTTGAAGCAGCTTTCGGCGATGTGGTGTGCGTTGTCGCCATAGAGCGTCTCGACATGCAGCGTGATGCCGGCGTTGATGGCGAAGGCCTGGAAGAACTCGCGCACGAGCTCGGTGTCGAAGCTGCCGATCTTCTGTGCCTTGAACTCGGTGCGGAACACCAGGAACGGCCGGCCGGAGACGTCGACCGCGACGCGGGTCAGCGTCTCGTCCATCGGCAGGTGCACGTCGGCATAGCGGCGGATGCCCTTCTTCGAGCCGAGCGCTGTCTTGAGCGCCTCGCCCATGGCGATGCCGGCATCCTCGACCGAGTGGTGGTCGTCGATATGGGTGTCGCCCTTCACCTTGACCGTGAGGTCGATCAGCGAATGGCGGGCGAAGAGGTCGAGCATATGGTCGAAGAAGCCGACGCCGGTGGCGATCTCGGCCTTGCCGGTGCCGTCGATCAGGAGCGAGACCGCGATATCGGTCTCGTTGGTGCGGCGCTTCACTTCGCCCGAACGCATGCTGGCCTCTCAAGCCTTGGCGGGAACCGGCCCCGCTTTAGCAGGGGCGGGCGGGGATGGCCACAGGTGCGCTCGAAAGGCGTCATGCTCGGGCTTGACCCGAGCATCTCATGCCGGACGAGGTTCCGGAGCTTCCCTTGCCTGAGATTCTCGGGTCTGCGCTACGCTTCGCCCGAGAATGACGGCCAGGAGGAATAGCTCAAACCCTCGCCAGAGCCTGCTCCAGATCGGCGATCAGGTCGTCGGCATGCTCAAGCCCGATCGAAAGGCGGATCATGCCGTCGGTGACGCCCATGTCGGCGCGGACCTCGGGGGTGAAACGCTGATGCGTGGTCGTCGCCGGATGGACGATGAGGCTCTTGGCGTCGCCGAGATTGTTGGAGATGCGGATCAGCCTGCAGGCGTTGAGCAGGCGGTAGGCGGCGTCCTTGCCGCCGGGCACCTCGAAGGCGATCAGCGTCGAGGGGCCGCTCATCTGCCGCGCGATGATCTCGGCCTGCGGGTGGCTCTTGTGACCGCAGAAGATCACCTTGGACGGCTTGGCATGGGCAGCGAGCCAATCCGCGACTTTCGTGGCGTTCTCCGCCTGCTTGGCGATGCGCAGCGGCAGCGTCTCCAGCGCTTTCAGCATCACCCAGGCGTTGAAGGGGGAGATGGCAGGGCCGGTCTGGCGCAGGAAGGTCTGGATGTCGCCCTCGATCAGCTCCTTCGAGCCGACGACGAGGCCGCCGAGGCAGCGCCCCTGCCCGTCGATATGCTTGGTCGCCGAGTAGACGACGAGATCGGCGCCGAGCTCGAGCGGGCGCTGGAAGAGCGGGGTCGCGAAGACGTTGTCGACGACGAGCCGGGCGCCGGCGGCCTTGGCGATCTTCGCGACGGCCTCGATGTCGATCACCTCGAGCGTCGGGTTCGACGGCGTTTCGAGGAAGAAGATCTTGGTGTTCGGCCGCACGGCCTTGCGCCAGGCCTCGATATCGGTGCCGTCGACCAGCGTCGACTCCACGCCGTAGCGCGGCAGATGGTCCTCAACGATGTAGCGACAGGAGCCGAACAGCGCGCGCGCCGCCACGACATGGTCGCCGGCGCGCAGCGGCGCCATCACGGCCGCCGTGACGGCCGCCATGCCGGTCGCCGTGGCGCGGCAGGCCTCGGCGCTCTCGAAGGCGGCCATGCGGCCTTCGAGCATCGACACGGTCGGATTGGAGAAGCGGGCGTACTGAAACCCCGGGTCCTTGTTCAGGAAGCGGGCCTCGCATTGCTCGGCGCTGTCGTAGACATGGCCCTGCGTCAGGAACAGCGCCTCGGACGTCTCGCCGAACTGCGAGCGCATGGTGCCGGCGTGGACGAGGCGGGTTTCAGGATGCAGCTTGGCTGCGGCGTTGTCCGATGCCGACATGGGGAACCTCAGTCCGTTCTTTATAACGGACAACGCCACTAGCACTTCCCTTTCTGTTCGTAAAGAAGAACAGAATTTCCTTTTCTGAAAACGTATCCCGCGGCAAACCTTCTGCGGTCTCAGGCGCGGCGTTCGGCAGGCCGCCCGAGCGGCTTCAGGAAGCCGGTGAGGTCGGCCGTGACGTGATGGACATGTCCGGCCTCGACGGCGACCTGTTCCCATGTCTCGCGGAAAGGGTCAGGCGTCTTCGGCACGATCAGCACGGTCTTCATGCCGAGCGCGCTCGGCACGACGAGGTTCTTCTCGATATCCTCGAACATCGCCGCCCGGCCCGGATCGACGGAATGCTTGGCGAGAAAGGCCTCATAGGTCGAACGCTCCGGCTTGGGCGTGAAGCCGGCCTGCACGATGTCGAAGATGTCCTCGAAGTGATGGAGGATGCCGAGCTTGCCGGCGACGTTCTCGGCGTGCCCGCGCGAGCCGTTTGTCAGGATCAGCTTGCGGCCGGGCAGGGCCGCGATCGCCTCGCCGAGGTCCGGATTCGGGTCGAGCAGGGTCAGGTCGATCTGGTGGGCGAAGTCGAGGAAATCGCCGGGATCGACGCCATGCTCCTCCATCAGCCCCTTCAGCGTCGTGCCGTAGTGCTGGTAGTAATATTTCTGCAACGCACGCGAGGAGAGTCCATCGAGCCCGAACAGCTCTGCGAGGAACAGGGTGATGCGCTCGTCGACCTGCGGCCAGACCTTCGCCTCGTGCGAGTAGAGGGTGTTGTCGAGGTCGAAGATCCAGTGATCGACATGCGCGAAGCCCTCTGCCGGAAAGGGCGGTGCTGCGGCGGGTATGTCAGCGAGTATTTTCATAGGACTAGGTGATGTGGCGATCCGGAGACTGCGCCGCAAGTCCTTGGCCAAGGCTCAATCGCGGCGGGGGCCTGCGCCGTCATGGTCGGGCTTGACCCGAACATCTCGGAAACCGGCGCCCTCTGGTCACGAAATTCTCGGGTGGAGCTTTGCTCCGCCCGAGAATGACGCCGCTTGCTTCTCAGCGCCGGATGATCGTGCCGGCGCCGGTGTCGGTGAAGAGCTCGATCAGTGCGGCGTGCGGCACCTTGCCGTCGAGGATGACGACCGCTTCGACGCCCTTCTCCAGCGCGTAGATGCAGGTCTCGATCTTCGGGATCATGCCGCCCGAGATCGTGCCGTCCGCGATCAGGCGGCGGCATTCCTCGACCGTCAGCTCGGGGATGAGCTGCTTGTCCTTGTTGAGCACGCCCGGTACGTCGGTCAGCAGCAGAAGGCGCTTGGCATTCAGCGCGCCGGCGATGGCGCCGGCGAAGGTGTCGGCGTTGACGTTGTAGGTCTGCCCGTCGGCGGCGGCGCAGACCGGCGCCAGCACCGGAATGAGCTCAGCCTTGAGCACGGCGTCGAGCACGGTGGTGTTGACCGTCTCGGGTTCGCCGACGAAGCCGAGATCGAGAACTTCCTCGATCTTGGAATCCGGGTCGACGATCGTGCGGGTCACCTTGCGGGCGGTGACCATATTGCCGTCCTTGCCGCACAGGCCGATGGCGCGACCACCCTCGCGGGTGATGTAACCGACGATCTCCTTGTTGACCGAGCCGGCCAAGACCATCTCGACGACCTCGACGGTCGCCTCGTCCGTGACGCGCAGGCCCTGCTTGAACTCGGACTGGATGCCGAGCTTCTTCAGCATCGCCGCGATCTGCGGGCCGCCGCCATGGCAGACGACCGGCTTCAGGCCGGACTGCTCGAGCAGCACGATATCCTCGGCGAAGTCTTCTGCCGTGGCCGCGTCGCCCATGGCGTTGCCGCCATACTTGATGACGATGATTTCCTGATCGTAGCGCTGCATGTGCGGCAGCGCCTGCACGAGCAGCTCGGCGGATTGCGACGGCGTCAGAAGGGGATGGTCGGTCATTCGGGCAGGCTCCGCGCGGCCGCAGGAAAGGTCCGGCGGCGCTTCTACCCGAACTTGCGCGGCTGCGGAAGGATGTCCGCTGCCGGTCAGGCGCGCTTGGTCGTCAATTGCGCCTGGCGGTCACCGCGGCAACGGCGAGGCCGAGCCAGCCGGCGAGCATGAACCAGCCGCCGATCGGCGCCGCGCGCGGGAACAGCGCCTCGTCGGCGAAGCCGCGGCGGGAGAGATCGGCCGCGAACAGCGCCGCGCCGAGGATGATCGCCGAAAGAGCGATCCGCGCCAGCATATCCTGGAGATGCCCGCCCTTGCGGGCGGCGGTGGCGCCGATCACGACCGAGGCGTGGAACAGCAGCATCTGGCCGGCGGTCTGGACATTGGCCGTGCCGGTGAGATGGGCGGCGGCTGCGAGCAGGGCGACGCCGGCGAGCCCCATCAGCGCGGCCAGCGCGAGATGCATGCGGGTGGCGGTCATGCGATCCTCACTGCCGCTCCGCCAGCACCCGCGCGATCGCGGCGCGGAACTCGGGGATGCCCGAGCCTTTCTCGCTGGAGGTCAGCAACACCTCGGGGAAGGCGGCCGGACGACGCTTGATCTCGTCATAGGTCGCCTCGCACATGAACTGCTGGTCGGCCGGCTTCAGCGCATCGCCCTTGGTCAGCACGACCTGATAGGAGACGGCGGCCTTGTCGAGCGTCTCCAGCACGGCGCCGTCGACATCCTTGATGCCATGGCGGGCATCGATCAGCACATAGACGCGCATCAGGTTCGAGCGCCCGCGCAGATAGTCGTGGATCAGCCGGGTCCAGGCCGCGACCTTCTCCTTGCCCACGGCGGCATAGCCATAGCCGGGCATGTCGACGATGGTCAGCCGCTCGTCATGGTCGACCTGGCGGAAGAAATTGAGCTGCTGCGTCCGGCCAGGCGTATGCGAGGTGCGCGCCAGGGCGTTGCGCCGTGTCAGCGCATTGATCAGGCTCGACTTGCCGACATTGGAGCGGCCGGCGAAGGCGATCTCCTGGCCGACCATCGGCGGCAGGTCGTCGATCTTGGTCGAGGCCCAGACGAAATCCCACGGCCCCTCGAAGAGCTTGCGGGCCGCCTCGATCTCCTCGGCGTCATAGGGCTTGGTCGTGGATGTGGTCATGGCTTCCGCTCTTTCGAAATCAGAAGCCCTCATCCTGAGGAGCCGCGAAGCGGCGTCTCGAAGGATGCTCCAGCGCGCACCGGAACATCCTTCGAGACGCAGCCTGAGGGCTGCTCCTCAGGATGAGGGCTGAGGATCGTTTGCTCTTACACGGCTGCGCGCAGCGCGTCGATGTCGGCGCCCTGGATCGCGTCGACGTGACGCGCGATCTTGTCCGCCTCCCAGCCCCACCAGCGGATCGCCAGCAGCTCCGCGACGATCTCGGGCGGAAAGCGCATCTTGACGATCCGGCCGGGATTGCCTGCGACGACCGCATAGGGCGGCACGTCCTTCGTGACCTGCGCCCGCGTGCCGATGATCGCGCCGTCGCCGATCCTGACGCCGGGCATGATGACCGCCTCGCGCCCGATCCAGACATCGTTGCCGATCACCATGTCGCCGCGGTTGTTCGGTCCGGGGCGCTTCAGCGCCTCGGGATCGCCGAGGCCGAACATCTGGAAGGGGAAGGTCGAGAAGCCGCCGATCGGGTGGTTGGCGCCGTTCATGATGAACTGCGCCGCCTGCGCGATGGCGACGAATTTCCCGATGATCAGCCGGTCGCCGATGAAGTCGAAATGATAGCGCACGCAGCGGGCCGCGAAATGCTCCGGCCCGCGCGAGTCGTCGTAATAGCTGTAGTCGCCGACCTCGATCAGCGGATGATCGACCACTGCCTTCAGGAAGGCGGTGCCCTTCCAGCCGGGAATGGGGTGGCGCGTCTGCGGATCGGGAAGCGGCATCGCGGAAAGGCCTTGGCCTGAAAAGGCGAAGGGCGGGAAACCCGCCCTTCGATCACTCACTTCTTGTTGGTGTTGGCCGGCTTTGGCGGCGTGGCGGCGGTGTTCGCTGTCGCGGGTTTCTTGCCGAACATGCCTTTGAGGTTGTCGAACAGTTCGATCTTCACGCCGTTCTTGCGCATGATGAAGCCCTGCTGGGTGACCGAGAGCAGGTTGTTCCAGCTCCAGTAGATCACCAGGCCAGCCGGGAACGAGCCGAGCAGGAAGGTGAAGAACACCGGCATCCAGGTGAACATCATCTTCTGCACCGGGTCCGGCGGCTCCGGGTTCATCTTCATCTGGATGAACATCGTGATGCCCATGATGATCGGCCAGATGCCGAGATGCAGATAGCTCGTCATGGCGGCGGGCAGGAAGAAGAAGATGTTCGTCGGATCGGGCGCGGCGAGATCGTGGATCCAGCCGAAGAACGGCGCGTGCCGCATCTCGATGGTGATGAACAGGATCTTGTAGAGCGCGAAGAACACCGGGATCTGCAGCAGCACCGGCCAGCAGCCGGCCACCGGGTTGATCTTCTGCGTCTTGTAAAGCTCCATCAGCGCTTGCTGCTGCTTCATCTTGTCGTCGGCGTAGCGCTCGCGGATCGCAGTCATTTCCGGCTGCAGCGCCTTCATCTTCGCCATCGAGGCGTAGGACTTGTTGGCGAGCGGGAAGAACAGCGCCTTGAGCAGCACCGTGACGATCAGGATCGCGACGCCGAAATTGCCGACATGCTTGTAGATCCAGTCGAGCAGCAGGAACATCGGCTTGGTGATGAAATAGAACCAGCCCCAGTCGATCAGCAGGTCGAAGCGCGTGATCTGAAGATCGCGCTCATAGCCATTGATCGCCGCGACTTCCTTTGCGCCGGCAAAAAGCTTCGACTGCGACGCAGCGCTCGCGCCCGGCGCCACCGCAACCGCCTCACCGAGGAAGTCGGCCTGGTAGGTGCGCTCCGAACCGGTCTGGACCGAAGAAAAACGGCCTTCGAACTTGCGCTTCTGGTCGGGGATGACGGTCGCTGCCCAATATTTGTCGGTGATACCGACCCAGCCGCCGACAGCATCCTTCCAGTTGCGGCCGACGGTTCCGGGCGACAGCGCCGGCTCTTTATCGAGCTTGTCGTAGGTCCATTCCTGCAGGCCGTGCTCGCCAACATAGCCGACGAGGCCTTCGTGGAGAACGTAATAGCCCAGCGTGTGCGGTCGGCCCTGACGGACGACCTGGCCGTACGGGAACAGCGTGACCGGGGTGGCCCCCTTGTTCTCGACCTCGTCTCGGATCGTGAACATGGCGTTGTTGTCGACGCCGATGATGCGCTTGAAAATCAGGCCCTGGCCGTTGTCCCAGCTCAGCGTGACCGGCGTGGCCTGCGTCAGGGTCTGGTTATCCGCAGTCCAAACGGTCTTTGCGTTGGGCACGGCTACCGAGCTGCCGGGCGCTGCGACCCAACCGAAATCCGAATAATAGGCGTTGGGGCCGCCGGCCGGCGAAAGCAGGACGATGATCGGGCTGTTGGGGTCTACCGTCTCGCGAAATGCCTTGAGCGAGACGTCATCCACGCGAGCGCCAGTGAGCGAGATCGAGCCAGCGATCCGGGGCGTGTCGATCTTGATGCGCGGGCTCGCGGCGAGAGCCTGCTCGCGCGTGCCGACGGCCTGCGTCGCGGCAGTGCCGGGCGCGGCGGAGCCGCCGGGCGTGGAGGGAGCCGGGGTCGAGCCGGACGCCGCGGGCGCCTGCTGGCTCTGGGCCTGCTGGTTCTGCCGCGCGGCCTCCTGCTGCTTCTCCATCTGCGGCTTGGCATAGAAGAACTGCCAGCCGAGCAGGATGACCACGGACATGACGATCGCGAGAAGCAGATTGCGGTTGTCTTCTTTCATCATGATCGGAAACGAATCTCGCTTGGTCCGGCAGGGCTCGGCGTGTCAGGTCAGGCTTGCGGCGCCGCATCGCGCTTCAGGCGCGAGCGGTGTCGGTCAGCATGCGGCTTTTGAGGCTTCGCCCGGTCGATGGCAATGGAAAGATCGGCCACGAGTGCGTGAAAATCTGCCTTCAGCACTTCGGAGCGGGCAACGATCACGATGTCGCAGCGCTTGTTCGTCTGGTCGCGCAGGGCCTGGGCGGCAGCGGTGCGCAGGCGGCGGCGGATGCGGTTGCGCTTCACGGCGTTGCCGGTCTTGCGCGAGGCGGTGAGCCCGAGCCGCAGCCCGTCCCGCTCTTCCTCGGGCATGCAGTCGCGCACCTGCGCCATAAAGGCAGGCGAACGAAAACGGCGGCCGTGGTCGGCCGCCGCCAGGAATTCTTTGCGTTGCGTCAGACGGGCGAGGCGCATGGCGATTGGCCAGTCTTCGGGAACGGGCGCGCTATGGTCACGCGCCAGTGCTTGTCAGGCCGACAGGCGCTTGCGGCCGTGAGCACGGCGAGCGGCGATGACCTTGCGGCCACCCTTGGTCGCCATGCGGGCGCGATAGCCGTGGCGGCGCTTGCGAACCAGCTTGCTGGGTTGATAGGTTCTCTTCACGGTCCGTCTCCGGGGCCTTTATGAGCACGACGGCCGCGGCTTTCCGGGGAAAGCATGGCCAACCGAGCCTGTCATGCGATAAGGGTCGGCGCGGCCTTTCGGCTGCGCAGGTCGCGGGCTTATGACGGATGGACGACACCGAGTCAATGCCGAATGATCCGCGAAGCCGCCGTCTGCGACGAAGCTTCGCGTATCGGCCGGCGCGGCCCACGCTTCGCCCCTTGGCGGACGCTGAACGCCAGAACCAGGACGGAGCCTCCCGTCAGCGCCGCGGCCACGCCGATCGGGCTGCCGTGCAGGCCGAAGGCAAGGCAGGCGCATAGTCCGACCAGTGCAAGGATGGCGAGGGCGAGCCGTTCGTCATCGATGAACAGCGCGGCAATTTCGCGCAGGATCGTGCCGATCGTTTTCATGCTGCCGTCTCCATGGAGTTCCGGCGAAAGGTTGCGACGAGGGTGAGCCCGCTCGCGACGAGGAGCGCCGCCAGCGCGAGGATCGCAAGGTCGCCGCCGGGCCAATCGACGCCCAGCCCTTCGCCCGTCCAGTAGATGCCGAAGGCCGATATCATCACGCCGACTGCGAATTTCAGGGTGTTCTCGGGAACGCGGGCGAGTGGCTTGCGCAGGACGAGGCCGAGCGCGAGCACCAGCGCGCAGGCCGCGAGTGCCCCGAGGCTGGCGGGCCAGAGCAGGCCCCGGCCGGCGCCGACGGCGAGCACGATGAAGACGACCTCGATGCCTTCGAGCATGACGGCCTTGAAGGCGGTGAGGCCTGCCATCCAGTCGTGATGGCCTGTCGTTCCGGCATCGCCGGCCTGCAAGACCCCGGTTTCCTTGATGAAGGCTGCCTCCTCGTCATGTAGTGCGATGAAGCCGGCTGCCCGGAGGATGGCTTTTCGCAGCCAGCGCAGGCCGAACATCAGGAGCAGAATGCCGATGGTGAGCTGCAGGGCTTGCAGTGGCACCCGTGTCAGGGCCGAGCCGAGCAGCAGCACCAGCAATGCGAGCGCAGCCAGCGCGCAGCCCGTGCCGATGAGCGCCGGCCGCCAGCCGCGCACGGTGCCGACCGCGAGGACGATGGTGAAGGCTTCGACCACCTCGACCAGCGAGGCGAGGAAGGCGGCGGAGAGCGCGGGAGCAGCCATGGTCCAAGTCATCGGCGACCTCTCGTGAACGATCCGGCACGCAGGCGACAGCGTCGGCTTTTGCTGTCACGATGGTTTCGGCCTTGCAAGCCCATGGTAAGATAATATTTGTAACAGTCGTAACATTCAAGAGGTACCATGGCGTCGCTCGAATGGTTGTTGCTGACCTACAAGGTTCCGGCCGAGCCGGCGCGCAAGCGGGTCTCCATCTGGCGCAAGCTCAAGGGCATGGGGGCGGTCTACCTCCAGGGCGGCGTCTGCCTGCTGCCGAAGACGGACGATCATCTGCGTCGGCTCAGGATGCTCGAGAACGAGATCGCCGAGGCCGAGGGCGAGGCGCTGCTGCTGGCGACGGTCGGTCTCGACCAGAAGCAGCAGGAGAAGGTCGTCGCGCGCTTCAATGCCGATCGCGACGACGAGTACAAGGAGTTCATCGGGAAGTGCCTCGCCTTCGAGGCCGAGATCGACGAGGAGACGCGGGTCTCGCATTTCACCTTCGCCGAGCTCGAGGAGAACGAGCAGGAGCTGATGAAATTCCGGAACTGGATCGAAAAGATCCGCAAGCTGGACTTCTACGGCGCACCCCGTGCCGGCGAGGCGGCCGAGCGCCTGCAGCGTTCGGAAGCGATCCTCGATGCTTACGCGCACAATGTTTTCGCGGCGCAGGAGGAGAATCGCGCTCCCGAGGCGCCGAAGCGACCGTGACCGCGCTGCCGGATCTGTTGCCGGCAGGCTTGCGCTTCGCGCCGACATCCCCGATATAGCGCCCGGGAGGTTGGCGAGGGACGTCTCACTCGCCAACCGGGTCAGGTCCGGAAGGAAGCAGCCCTAACGAGACCGAACGGGTCTTCGTCCAGCCTCCCACCTCATGCGCCGCGTGAAAGCGCCGTGCTCCGGCCGCGCCCGGGCCGAGGTCAAACCGGCACGGCGCCCAAGTTGGCATAGCGCCATTGACCCTCGCCTCCTGATTGGCGAAACCAGTTTCCATGACCGACCAGATCGACGCTGCCTCTGCTGACGAACCGGGATTCGCCGGTTTCGACCCGGCGCCTGCGCCGCAGGCGGTGTCCGGTGCGGCGCCGACGCCCTATCGCGTGCTTGCCCGCAAGTACCGGCCGGCGCATTTCGGCGATCTCATCGGCCAGGAAGCGATGGTGCGCACGCTCACCAACGCCTTCGCGGCCGGCCGCATTCCGCAGGCCTGGATGCTGACCGGCGTGCGCGGCGTCGGCAAGACGACGACCGCCCGCATTCTGGCACGCGCGCTGAACTTCCAGACGCCCGACGGGAAGGGCGCCCCGACCACCGATCTGCGCGAGTTCGGCGTGCATTGCCGCGAGATCATCGAGGGCCGCCATATCGACGTGATGGAGATCGACGCCGCCTCGAACAACAGCGTCGACAATATCCGCCAGATCAACGACGCCGTGCGCTATGCGCCGGTCTCCGCGCGCTACAAGGTCTATATCGTCGACGAGGTGCACATGCTCTCGACCGGCGCCTTCAACGCCTTCCTGAAGACGTTGGAGGAGCCGCCGCCGCACGCGAAGTTCATCTTCGCGACCACCGAGATCCGCAAGGTGCCGATTACGGTGCTGTCGCGCTGCCAGCGCTTCGACCTGCGCCGCGTCGAGGCCGATGTGCTGGTCGACCACCTCGGCGGCATCTGCAAGGCCGAAGGCGTCGATGCCGAGCAGGAGGCGCTCGCCGCCGTCGCCCGCGCCGCCGAGGGCTCGGTGCGCGATTCGCTCTCGATCCTCGACCAGGCCATCGCCCATGCGGCCGGGCGGATCACGCTCGACGACATCCGTTCCATGCTCGGCCTCGCCGACCGCGCGCGCGTCATCGATCTCTTCGAATCGGTGATGAAGGGCGATATCGCCGCAGCTCTCGGCGAGCTGCGCGGGCAATACGACGCCGGTGCCGATCCGGCGGTGGTGCTCAACGACCTCGCCGAGTTCACTCATCTCGTGACCCGCCTCAAGCTCGTGCCCGAGGCGGTGAAGGACAACAGCCTCGCCCAGGCCGAGCGCGTGCGCGGCGGCGATTTCGCCCAGCGCCTCTCGATCCGCGTGCTCGCCCGCACCTGGCAGATGCTGCTCAAGGGCATTGCCGAGGTGAAGCAGGCCGACCGGCCGGTGATGGCCGCCGAGATGGTCCTCGTCCGCCTCGCCCATGCCGCCGACCTGCCGACGCCGGACGAGGCGTTGAAGCTGCTGCGCGACGGCATGGGTTCCGGCTCGGCCGGAAACGGAAATGGCGGCGGCGCGCCGCGCCCGCCTTCCGGGGGCGGCAACACTGCGCTCGCCGCCCGGCCGATCCTCGCCAGCGCAAATCCGGCTCCGGTTCCGGTCGCACGCATTGCCGCGGCTCCGGCGGCGATCGTCGCCTCGATCGAGGATGTCGTCGCGCTGGCGTCGCAGAACCGCGACATCACGCTGAAGATCGCTCTGGAGCGCGATATCCGGCCGGTGCGCTTCGAGCCCGGCCGCATCGAGTTCTCGCTTGCCGAGGGCGCTTCGCGCACCCTGGCGCAGGACCTATCCCGCCGCCTCAAGGAATGGACGAACCAGACCTGGATGGTCGCTGTCGTCAACGAGGAGGGCGGCGCGACCCTGCGTGAGCAGGCGGTGGCGGCCAAGGACCGGCGCGAGAGCGACGCTGCGGCTCATCCCTCGGTCAAGGCGGTGCTGGAGCGCTTTCCCGGCGCGCGCATCGTCGATGTCCGTGATCCGCGCGCCATCGCCGCGGCCGAGAATGCTGCTGCGGCTCCGGCCGAGGACGAGTATCTGCCCGACGCCGAGCCGCTTTTCGACGATTCCGAGCCGGATTTCGACGGCATCGATTTCTGATTTTTTTTAAGGAGGATTTCCCATGCGCGACATGATGGGTCTGATGAAGCAGGCTCAGCAGATGCAGCAGAAGATGGCCGACATGCAGGCCGAGCTCGACGCCATCGAGGTCGAGGGCATAGCGGGCGGTGGCATGGTCACGGTCACGATGACGGCCAAGGGCGCGCTCAAGGGCGTGAAGATCGACCCGAGCCTGATGGTGCCGGACGAGCGCGAAATCCTCGAGGACCTGATCGTCGCCGCGGCGAACGATGCGCGGACCCGCGGCGAGCGCGTCATGCAGGAGCGGATGGCCGAGATCACCAAGGGCCTGCCGATCCCGCCGGGCATGAAGCTGTTTTGAGTCTTTTCTCTCAGCCCTCATCCTGAGGAGCAGCCGATAGGCTGCGTCTCGAAGGATGCTCCAGCGCGCTATGGAACATCCTTCGAGACGCCGCTTCGCTGCTCCTCAGGATGAGGGCTGAGGAGAGCCAGAAGGTCGTTTACCACCAATGTCCCGCGCCATCGCCGGCCCCGAGATCGAAAGGCTGATCCAGCTCCTGGCCAAGCTGCCCGGGCTCGGGCCGCGCTCGGCCCGGCGTGCGGCGCTGCATCTCGTCAAGAAGCGCGAGCAGCTGCTCGGCCCGCTTTCCGAGGCGATGGCGGTGGCGCGCGAGCGCATCGTCGTCTGCTCCCGTTGCGGCAATGTCGATACCAGCGATCCCTGCGGCCTCTGCACCGATCCGCGTCGTGACGACAGCCTGATCGTCGTCGTCGCCGATATTTCCGATCTCTGGGCGCTGGAGCGCTCGGGTGCCGTGGCGGGGCGCTATCACGTGCTCGGCGGCGTCCTCTCGGCGCTCGATGGCGTCAGGCCCGAGCATCTCTCGCTCGATGCGCTGGTGGCGCGCGCTTCCGATCCGGCGGTGAAGGAGATCATCCTCGCGCTCAGCGCCACGGTTGACGGCCAGACCACGGCGCATTTCATCACCGACCTCCTGGCACATCTGCCGGTCAAGGTGACGAAGCTCGCCCATGGCGTGCCGGTCGGCGGCGAGCTCGACTATCTCGATGACGGCACGCTCGCCGCCGCGATCCGCCAGCGCACGGGGTTTTGAGGCAGAACTGCGCCTTCCGCCATTCGCGGCGCAGCAGAGCTGCGACCCGAGAATCTCGGGCCAAGCCCGAGCATGACGCCAAGAGGCGCCTTCAGAACTTGTAGGCGATGCTGGCGCGGGCGCTGTGCGTCGTAAGTTCCTGATCGCCGGTCCGGCCCGGAAAGGCGCCGGAGCTCGCGAAGCGGTTCCGCCCGAAATCGGTGTAGCGGTATTCGGCGCCGAGGATCAGGTTGTCGGTGAAGGCGAAATTGACGCCGGCGCCGAGGTTCCAGCCGGTCCGGGCGCCGGTCAGCCTTTCGCCGAAGCCGGCCGCATCGAAGACACGCCGCTCATATTCCGTGAATGAGGCGCCGCCGGCCGCATAGATCATCAGCCGGTCGAAGGCATAGCCGATGCGGAGGCGCGCCGCGCCCTGCCAATCCTGCGAGACGCGGCCGTTGAAGCCGGCGCCGGCGAAGCGGCTGCGGCTGTTGACGGCTTCGATGTCGCCCTCGATGCCGAGCACGATGCTGCCGAACTGATAGTTGAAGCCGGCATGGGCGCCGCCGAAGGCGGAATCGTCGTCGATGCGGAAGCTCATCGGCGCGAAGGGGCCGGTCGGCGCTCCGATCCGCACGCGGTTGCTGCCCCAGGAGTAGCCGCCCTGCAGACCGGCATAGACGCCGGTCCAGGAATAGAGCGCAGGCAGTTCCGGCGCGGGCGGCAGGGCGACGCCGCGCAGATCGGCCGCGGCGGCCGCGCCTGACAGCAGCGCCACGCATCCTGCCAGGGCATATCTGAGCTTCGACATCGGGCTTTCCGAGAAATCGTGATGCGCCCGGAAGATCGAGCGCGCCCGGTCATAACGAAGCATTAAGGTTAACAATCGGCTAAGCGCCGATCGTGAGCGGGCTTCGCCGGAACGATTGCGGCGCGGCGCGGTTGCTCGCAAGCTGCAGTCTCAACGGCCGCGGAGACCTCACCCCGACATGGCATTTCTCAAACGGATCACGGGCGCCGCCGGGTTGGGGGTTGCGCTGGGCTATCTGTCGGGAGCTCTGTCCAACCATCGCGACAGGCGCCGGCAGGAAGCCGCGCGCGGGCGGCTGGCACGGACGCCTTTGCAAATGACCTGGCTCGGCTGGAAGGACGTGCTGCTGCGCTTCATCGGCAATGTCGCCGACAACCGGCTGACCTCGCTCGCCGGCGCGGTCGCCTTCTTCACCCTGCTCTCGCTGGTCCCGGCGCTTTCGCTGCTGGTGACGATCTACCGCTATTTCACCGATCCGGCGACCATCGCCGGGCAGCTGGACGCCGTGACGACCATGTTCCCGCAGGCCGCGCGGGAACTCATCCACGAGCAGGCGATGCGGCTCTCGACCCAGTCGGGAGTCAGCCTGTCCCTGACCTTCTACATCAGCCTCCTCGTCGCGGCCTGGTCCGCCAACGCGGCGGTGAAGGCGATCTTCGACGCGCTCAACATCATCTATCGCGAACAGGAGAAGCGCAGCTTCCTCAAGCTCAACGCGATCTCGCTGTTCACCACGGTGAGTGGCGTCGTGCTGCTCGTCGCGGCGCTGGTCGCAATCGCCAGCTTGCCGGTCGTGACCGCACTGTTTCCCTTCCATTTCGAGCTGGAACGACTGATCCGGCTGGTGCGCTGGCCCGCTTTCTTCGTCATGGCGACGCTCTCGATAGCGGTTCTCTACTGGATCGGCCCGAGCCGCCAGCGCATGCGCTTCGTCTGGGTGATGCCCGGCGCCATCGCCGCGGCCCTTCTATGGGGCGCGGCCTCCTATGCCTTCTCCTGGTATGTCAGCACGCTCGGCAACTACACGGCCGCCTATGGCTCGCTCGCGACCGTCGTGGTGTTCATGACCTGGCTCTGGCTCTCGGCGACCATCGTGCTCGCCGGTGCCGAGCTCAATGCCGAGCTGGAACACCAGACGGCACACGACACGACGACCGGCAAGCCGAAGCCCCTCGGCGAGCGCGGCGCGACCATGGCCGACAGGGTCGGCCCGGCGAAGGCCGAGTGAGGCGGAGTCTGCAGCCTCATTGCAACGCTGCAATCCCGCTCTTGCCAGGGAGGGTGGCGACAAGCGGGGTGGGAAGCACCATCTTTGGTGGCGTCAGCCGTTGCGGCTGCCGCGAAAGGACCACGCCATGCCCGCGACCGCAGAGAAGACCGCGCCTCTCGCCAGGCTGGAAGCCCATGATGCGCCCTATCATATCGGGGCCGTCACCCTGCGCGTGCGCGATCTTGCCAAGCTCACCGCCTACTACCGTGACGCCATCGGGCTGCGCCTGATTCGGGAAGACCGTGACGGCGCGGAACTCGGTATCGATGGACGAGTGCTCGTTCGGCTACAGGCCGGTGCGGCGCAGCCGAGCTCGCCAGCCGGCCTCTTCCACCTCGCCATCCTGCTGCCGTCACGGCGCGATCTCGCCAACTGGCTGAAGCACGCCGCCGAGACGCGTATCCCGCTCGAAGGCGCTTCCGACCACCTTGTCAGCGAGGCGCTCTATCTCTCCGACCCCGAGGGCAACGGTATCGAAATCTATCGCGACCGCACGCGTGCCGAGTGGCCGCGCCGGCCCGATGGCGGCATTGCCATGGCGACCGAGCGGCTCGATCTCGACAGACTCCTGGGCGAGGCCGAAAGCGGGCCTTATGCCGGCATGCCCGAAGGCACTGGCATGGGCCATATCCACCTGCGCGTCGGCGATACGGTGGCGGCCGAGGCCTTCTATCGCGACCTGCTCGGCTTCGATTTGATGGTCCACTATCCCGGCGCAAGCTTCCTCGCCAGCGGTGGCTACCACCATCATATTGCCGGCAATATCTGGGGCAGCCGCGGCGCCGGGCCTCGTCAGCCCGGCGAGGCGGGTCTCGATCGCTTCGAGGTCGTGGCGCGCAGCGAGGCCGATTTCATCGCGATGCGCGAACGAATCCTCAGCGGTGGCGGCAGCGAGAGCGACGGAGCGCCGGGGATCGGCGATCCCTGGGGCAACAGGCTGGTTCTGATTCGCTGAGAGGGCTCAGCGCGCCAGCAGGTGCGAGCGACGCGTTCCGCCGGTATCGGGCTTGAAGCCGCTCGCTTCCCAGAACGCCGCTGCGCGCGGATCGGCGGCGCGGAGCGAGAGGCGCGGTGCCAGCGCCAGCCCTTGCTGAATGAGCGCCGCAGCCAGAACGCGGCCGATGCCGGTGCCGCGATGCAGCGGCCGGACATAGACGTGCCTGACCCGCAGGAGATCGGGCTCGGGGTCGTAAGGATCTGGCGTCAGGGCGCCGATACCGGAGAGCTCGCCTTCCTGAAAGGCGGCGAAGGTCACGAAGCGGTCGTCGCCGCCGGCATAGTGGCCAGCCAGCCATGCCTCACGCAGGCCCTCGACGAAGCGATAGCTTTCCGCGCTCGCCTCGTGGCGCAGCGCCTCGAAATCGTCCGGCAGGCTCTCCGCCAGCCGGACGATCTGGATGGCTACCGGGTTCACAGACCCTCGAACAGGGCGCTGGAGATGTAGCGCTCGGCGAAGGAGGGGATGATCACCACGATGGTCTTGCCGGCGTTCTCCGGTCGCGCGCCGACTTCGAGCGCGGCCGCGACCGCCGCACCCGAGGAAATGCCGGCCGGAATGCCCTCTTTCCTGGCCAGCGCGCGCGCCGTCTCGAAGGCGGTCTGGTTGCCGACGGTGACGACCTCGTCGATCACGCTGCGATCGAGCACGCCCGGCACGAAGCCGGCGCCGATGCCCTGGATCTTGTGCGGGCCGGGCTGGCCGCCGGAGAGGACGGGTGAATCTTCCGGCTCGACCGCGACCATCTTCACGCCCGGCTTCTTCGCCTTCAGCACCTGGCCGACGCCGGTGATGGTGCCGCCGGTGCCGACACCGGAAATGACGATGTCGACCTGGCCGTTGGTGTCGTTCCAGATCTCCTCGGCCGTCGTCTTGCGGTGAATCTCCGGGTTATGCGGGTTCTCGAACTGCTGCGGGATGATCGCGCCGGGGATCTCGTTCTTGAGTTCCTCGGCCTTGGCGACGGCGCCGCGCATCCCGCCGGGGCCGGGCGTCAGGACGAGTTCCGCGCCGAGCAGGGCGAGCATCTTGCGCCGCTCCAGCGACATCGTCTCGGGCATGACCAGGATCAGGCGATAGCCGCGTGCCGCCGCGACGAAGGCGAGCGCGATGCCGGTGTTGCCCGAGGTCGGTTCGATCAGCGTGCCGCCGGGTTTCAGCGTGCCGGAGGCCTCCAGCGCATCGATCATGTTGACGCCGATGCGGTCCTTCACGCTCGAGATCGGATTGAAGAATTCGAGCTTGGCGAGGATCGTCGCCTTGACGCCACGCTCGGCCGGCAGGCGGTTGAGCCTGACGAGCGGGGTGTCGCCGATCGTGTCGGTAATGGAGTTGTAGATGCGCCCGCGCCCCGGGGTTTTCGTCGGCGCCTGTGCTTCAGCCATGGATCAATCCTCCTCGACGGATGGTTGGCGGTGAAGCTAGGTCAATTCACAGATTGTGTCGATTGAAGAAATAAATCACAATCCTAAATAGTGAAATCCGCTCCGGAACTACCTCTGCCGAAGACGGATTTAGCCTGCGCCCGCTGGCAGAGCTCTTCCACGGTCACCTTGTCGAGCATTGCCAGGAAGGCGGCCGACGCTGCCTCGACCTCCGGCCCGACGACCTCGTCGACCAGCCGCGATTGCGGCAGGGGGCCGAGGCCTTCTTCGCCCGACTCCTGCATCGCGGCGCGGGCGATGTCGCCGGCCGTGATCTTGCGCCGCTCCCGGGCGAGCTCGTAACCCCCGCGCGGGCCGCGCACGCCCTTCAGGATACCGACGCGGACGAGCGTCTGGAGCAGCGTCTCCAGATGGCGCGGCGGCAGGGCATGACGCGCGGCCAGGAGCTTGGCGGCGACCGGCGAAGGCCGGGCATGCAGCGCGATGTCGACCACTGCTGCGATGGCGAGCAGGCTGCGGCGCGAGAGCAGCATCATGGCCGCTTCTCTCCGTGCTTGCCGCCGCCGACGCCGGTAGAGCCGAAGCCCCCCGCGCCGCGCTCCGTCTGATCGAGAGAGGCGACCTCGGTGAGCACGGCATGCGTCACCGGGGCGATCACCAGCTGGGCGATCCGGTCGCCCCGCGCGATCGCGAAGGGCTCCTGCCCGAGATTGATCAGCGGCACCTTGATCTCGCCGCGATAGTCGCTGTCCACGGTGCCGGGCGCATTCAGCACGGTGACGCCATGCTTGACCGCAAGCCCCGAGCGCGGGCGCACCTGCGCCTCGAAGCCGTCGGGTAGCTGCATCGCCAGCCCGGTCGGGACAAGGGTCCTTTCGCCGGGTGCGAGCAGGAGTGGCTCGCCGATGGCGGCGCGCAGATCGAGGCCTGCCGCTCCGGCCGTCTCATAGGCCGGCAAGGGCAGGTCGGCGCCATGCGGCAGGCGTTGCAGCGCAATCGTCACCATCGCCGTCAGTCCGCCCGGCCGGTCGGGGCAAGGTCCGCGATATGGGCGATCAGCCGGCTCGCAACCTCGTCCTTCGGCAGCGTCGGCCAGGTCTCGACATTTGCGGCGGTGACGAGATGGACCGTGTTGGCGTCGCCGCCCATCACGCCGGTGCCGCCGACGTCGTTGGCGACGATCAGGTCGCAACCCTTCTTCGCCAGCTTGGCCTTGGCGTAGTCGATGACGTTCTGGGTTTCGGCGGCAAAACCGACGACCAGCGGCGGGCGCCCGCTCTTGCGATGCGCAACGGCGGCCAGGATATCGGGGTTCTCGACGAGCGCCAGCGGCGGCAGAGCCTTGCCGTCCTTCTTCATCTTTTCCGGCGCAGCATCGGCGATGCGCCAGTCGGCGACAGCGGCGGCGAAGATCGCGATATCGGCCGGCAAGGCGGTTTCGACTGCGCCCAGCATCTCGCGGGCGGATTCGACATGGACGGTCTCGACACCGTCGGGGTCGGGCAGATTCACCGGACCGCTGACCAGTGTGACCCGCGCGCCCGCCGCAGCGGCGGCCGCCGCGATGGCGTGGCCCTGCTTTCCAGAGGAGCGGTTGGCGATGTAGCGCACCGGGTCGATCGCCTCATGAGTCGGCCCAGAGGTGATCAGCACATGCCGGCCGGCGAGCGGGCCCGGCTTGGTATGGTCGCCGCCGGGCAGCCTGCCGAGGAAGCCGATGGCGCGGGCGGCCGCAGGCTTTTCGCCGGCCAGTGCGGATTCGATCGCGGCCAGCAGCTCGGGCGGTTCGGCCATGCGGCCCGGCCCGTTCTCGCCGCGCTCGGCCATGGCCCCGACATTCGGGCCGACGACGAGGACGCCGTCCTTCTCGAGCTGGCCCATGTTCCGGCGCGTCGCCGGGTGCTGCCACATCCGCGGGTTCATCGCAGGCGCGATCAGGATGCGCTTGTCGGTGGCAAGCAGCGCCGTCGAGGCGAGATCGTCGGCGAGGCCGTTGGCCATCTTGGCGATCAGGTCGGCAGTCGCCGGCGCCACGACAATCAGATCGGTCGAGCGCGACAGCTGGATATGGCCGATATCGGCTTCGTCTGTCAGCGAGAACAGATCGGTGAAGCAGCGTTCGCCGGCGAGCGAGGAGACGGTGAGCGGCGTGACGAATTGCTCGCCGGCCTTGGTCAGGATGCAGCGTGCGGCGATGCCGCGATCCTTCAGCCGGCGGATGACTTCGAGCACCTTGTAGGCGGCGATGCCGCCGCCGATGATCAGAAGGACGGAGCGGGAAGCGGACAAGGCGGCTCCTCGGGCAGCGAGAGCGTCGGACTGACCGCTTCCTAGCATCCGGGATGTTGGCCTGTCATGCGCTCCGGTCCGCCGCAGCCCTCATCGTGAGGAGCAGGCGCCAGCTTGCGTCTCGAAGGGCGCGGCACGAGGCTCCGGAGCCAGCTGGATCGTCTCCTTCGAGACGGCCCTTCGGGCCTCCTTGGGACGAGGGCTGGCTTTCCGAGCGAGGCGCCGGCCTGTTCCGCGGTCAATCGCGTGGCAGCTCCGGCACCTTGTAGGCCGTCGTCGCCTTGATCCGCTCCATGGCGAAGCGCGAGGTCACGTTCTTGAGCGGGATCGTCTCGATCAGCTTCTTGTAGAAGGCGTCATAGGCGGCCATGTCGGCGACGACGACGCGCAGCATGTAGTCGACATCGCCAGCCATCCGGTAGAACTCCATCACCTCCGGCATCGCCGCGACCATCTGCGCGAATTTCTCCAGCCAGGGGCCGGAATGATCAGCGGTTTCGATCTGGACGAAGACGGTGAGTCCGAGCCCGATCTTCTCCGGCGCCACCAGCGCGACGCGCTTCAGGATCACCCCTGCCTGTTCCAGCTTCTGGATGCGTTTCCAGCACGGCGTCTGCGACAGCCCGACGCGATCGGCCAGTTCGGCGATCGAAATATTCGCGTCGGCCTGCAGGACAGTGAGAATTTTCCGGTCGATGGCGTCCATTCTCTCAAACTCGCTCTTGGAAGAAATTTAAACTATCAAATCGTCCATATAAAGATGGTTTATCTTCTTAAGGTCGATCTATTGCATTCAGATAGAAAATCCTTTTCTCAATCTGTCAATGGGGCTTGATCGAGGCTCGATCTGCCCGCGCTGCGAGAAGGATTTGCACGATGGACCGCCGCCAGTTTCTCATCGCGGGAGCGAGCCTAGCTGCCACCCTGCCGTTCGCCGGTGCGGCCCGGGCGCAGAGCGTCACGGCGCGCGTCGGCTATATCCCGATCGTCGGCACGGCGCCGTTCTTCGTCGCGTCGGGCGAGGGCTGGCTGAAGCAGGGTGGCCTTGACGTGGCTCTGACCGTGTTCGAGTCCGGTCCGAACATGATCCAGGCGCTCGCCTCCGGCACGATCGACGTCTATGTCGCCGGCGTCGCCCCTCTGGCCGTTGCCCGCTCGCGCGGTGTCGACATCCGCGTGGTCGCCTCGACGGCGATCGGCGAGAACGTGGTCGTCAGCGCGCCCTCGCTGACGAAATTCTTCACCGCCGGCACCAGCGCCGCAGCCGCCTTCAAGGCCTTCCGCGCGGCCAACGGCAAGGCTGCCCGCCTCGCGACCCAGCCGGCCGGTTCCGTGCCCAACACCACGCTGCAGTATTGGCTCTGGGAGGTCGCGAAGGTCGACAAGGCCGATGTCGAGATCGTGCCGATGGGCATCGATGCGACGCAGCAGGCGATTCTCGCCGGCGCCGTCGACGGCGGCAGCGTCCGCGAGCCGGCCCTGACGATCATCCAGAGCCGCAACCCGCAGATCAAGCTGATCGCCGGCGGCGAGGAAGTCTTCCCCGGCCAGCCCGGCACGGTCGTCGCCGTTTCCGGCGCCTTCGCCACCAAGAACCCCGAAGCCGTGCAGACCCTCGTCAACGGGCTGGTCAAGGCTGCGGCCCTGATCAAGGCGAACCCCGCCAAGGCTGCGCCCCATGTCGGTGCGGCTCTCGGCAAGGGCATCGTCGACCCCGAGCTGATCCAGAAGGCTCTGGTCTCGCCGGCAAGCCAGTTCGAGATCGATCCGCGCAAGATCATCGAGCCTGCCCGCGCCATGCAGGCCTATCAGGTCAAGCTCGGCTCGCTGGAGAAGGAACTGCCCTTCGACGGCCTGTTCGAGACGCGGTATTACGAGCGCGCGGTAAAGGCGGGCGGCTGACATTGTGAGTAGTCTACGGGCTCCGGCCCTCGCGCTTCTGGGTCTCGTCGCCTTCCTGCTGCTTTGGGAGGCGGTGCCTTACTTCGGGCTGGTAAATCCGGCCTTCCTGCCGCCGCCGAGCGCGCTGCCGAAGGCGTTCATGCGGGAGGTCGCCTCCGGTGCCTGGCTCTCGGCCATACTCGGTTCGCTCTGGCACTACTTCGTCGGCCTCTTCGTCGGTGCCGGCCTCGGCGTCGCTGCCGGCATCCTCGTCGGCATGTCTGGTATCGCCGAGGAGGCGACGGCCTGGGTCGTGCGCGTTCTCAGGCCGATACCCGGCCTCGCCTGGGTGCCCTTCGCGATCATCTGGTTCGGCGTGACGCCCGGCGCTGCCGTCTTCATCATCGCGATCGGCGTGTTCTGGATCGCCTTCTTCGCGGCGCAGGGCGCGATCCGCGGCGTCGACCGTGATCTTGTCGAGGTTGCCGATGCCTTCGGTTTTCGCTCGCCTTGGGCGCGCCTGTCCAAGATCCTGCTGCCGGCGGCGATGCCGGGCATCCTCGTCGGCTTCCGCACGGCGCTTGGCCAGGCCTGGATGGCGGTGGTCGCGGCCGAGATCTTCGGTGTCGCGGGTGTCGGCCAGCGCATGATGCAGGCGTCGAGCCTCCTCGCGACCGATATCGTCGTCGTCTACATGCTGACCATGGCGGCGCTCTACGGCCTGCTCGACACCGGCTTCGTCGCCTTCCAGAAATGGGTGCTGCGTTGGAAAGCGTGATCGAGATCAAGGGGCTGTCGCTGACCTTCACCCGCGACGGCGAACAGACCGAGGTGCTGCGCAAGCTCGACCTCAGCGTCGGGCGCGGCGAATTCCTCGCCATCGTCGGCCCTTCCGGCGTCGGCAAGTCGACGCTGCTGCGCGTCATTGCCGGGCTCGCGAAGCCGAGCGGCGGCGAGGTCGTCATCAATGCCAGGGATACGACGCGCAGGCCGGTCGCTCTCGTCTTCCAGGATTCGCGGCTGCTGCCCTGGCGCAAGGTCGTGTCCAATGTCGGCTTCGGCCTGGAAGGGCGGGTCTCGCGGGCCGAGCGCCTGGCAAAGGCGGGCGAGACGCTCGATCTCGTCGGCCTGGGCGCGCTCGCGCAACGCTGGCCGCATCAGCTTTCGGGCGGGCAGCGCCAGCGCGTCTCGCTGGCGCGTGCGCTCGCGGTCGAACCCGAGATCCTGCTGATGGACGAGCCCTTCTCGGCTCTCGATGCCCTCACCCGCGAAACCCTGCAGGATGAGCTGATCCGCGTCTGGCAGCGCACCGGCAAGACCGTGCTCTTCGTCACCCATGACATCGACGAAGCCGCCTATCTCGCCGACCGGGTGGTCATCCTGTCGGGCGCGCCCGGCCAGATCATCGCCGAGCACCGCATCGACGCGGCCCGCCCCCGCCGGCGCGGTGCCGCAGCCGAGGCTGAGATCGTGCGGGCCGTCCGCCAGGGGCTCGGTGCCGACATCGTCATGGACGGAGCCGCAATCTAGCGATCGGTGCGATCTGAGCGGTCATCCCGGGGCTTCGCTTTGCTGCGCCCGGGGTGACGGCGCAGTTCTTCAATCCTTGCCGAGAAACGCCCTGAACGTCTCCCCGTAATCCTTGTGCCAGCGGGAGAGCGGCGGGCGGTTTTCGATGATGTCGCCCATCGCCCAGGCCATGCGCTTTTCGTCGAGCGCGCGGGTCGTCTCGCCATCGGGACAGAGGATGTAGAAATCCCCGGCTGCGAGCCGCTCCAGCATGAAGTCCACGGTCTGCTCCGGCGTCCAGGCGCCATCCGGCTTCTCGACGCGTCCGCGCGCGGTCAGCGGTGTGAAGACGAAGCCGGGGATCAGCAGATGGGCGCTGACCCTGCAACCCTTGGTGTTGCGTAGCTCGTGCTGCAGCGCCTCGGTGAAGGCCTTCACGCCGGCCTTGGAGACATTGTAGGCCGGATCGCCCGGCGGGGTGGTGATGCCCTGCTTCGATCCGGTGTTGATGATCAGTGCCGGCTCGCCATGGGAGATCATCTCGGGCCCGAAAAGCTGCGTACCGGCGACGATGCCGCCGAGGTTGACGGCGAGCGTGCGCTCCCAATTGTCCTGCGGCCCGAAGATCGCGCTGCCCGGCTGCGTGCCGGCATTGTTCATGAGGACATGGACTTTGCCGAAACGGCCTATGACCGCCTCGTGCAGATGGGCGATCTCGTCCCGGCGCGAGACATCGGTCGGGACCGCAAGCACATTGTCGTCGCCGATCAGCGTCGCCAGAACCTGGCCGGCCGCCTTCAGCGCTTCGGTGTCCCTGTCTGCGATCACGATCCTCATGCCGCGATCCGCGAAGGCGCGGGCGGCAGCGAAGCCTATCCCGGATGCGCCGCCTGTGATGACGGCCACGTGGGAAGGAGCGAGAGCGGGGTGGCTGGTCATGGTCTTCTTGGTCCACGATTCGGGCGCTGGAGCTAAGGCGCGAGCCGAGGCGACATCATGGCACGCTGCCTGCCGCAAACAGATGACGGAGAATTCGGCAGGGTCGGCCTCACCGCCTTGTCATTGGTATGCGAGACCGGATTGAGGCATGAGGTCCGGGTATTCGAGGACAGCGACGAGATCATGCGGCGTATTTTCGGTGGAGGTTTCCTGGGCAAGGCGGTGCTGGCGCTGGGACTGCTGGCGCCCAGCCTGGCCCTGGCGGTCGAATCCGCTCCGGTGACGTCGCCGCGCGTCACCGCCACGCTGCTGTCGAGCCGTGACACGGTGATGCCGGGCGAGCGCTTCAAGGTCGCGCTGGTTCAGAAACTCGCCCCGCACTGGCATACCTATTGGCTGAACCCCGGCGATTCCGGCGAAGCGACGCGGATCCAATGGCGCCTGCCCGCCGGTGCGACGGCCGGAGACATCCAATGGCCCGCACCGAAGGCGATCCGGGTCGAACCGCTCGTCAATTTCGGCTTCGAAGGAACCGTGCTGCTGCCGGTCGAGATCACCGTGCCGGCCGATGCCAGGCCCGGCGACAACTTTACGCTGAAGGCCGATGCCACCTGGCTGGTCTGCGAGAAGATCTGCATTCCGGAGGAAGGTTCGTTCACGCTCGATCTGCCGGTTGGTCCGGCTGGCGTCGCCGATGAAGCGGCGCAGGCGCGCATCGATGCGGCGCTGGCAGCCCTGCCGAAGCCGGCGTCGTTCCGGGGCAGGCTCCGCGGCGAGGGTGACAAGCTCGCTCTGGAGTTGCCGGGGCTGCCGGCGGGCGCGAGCGATCTGCGCTTCTTTCCGGTTCTGGATGTGCTGATCGAGCATGCGGCCGACCAGCCGCTTGCCACAGGCGAGAAGCCGGTGCTGACGCTGGTCCGCTCCAGCGCCTTCAAGCTGCAGGAGCCCGAGGTTTCCGGCGTCCTGACCTTCCGCGAGAACGGCGAGGGCAGGGCCGTGACGCTCGCTGCCGATGCCGACCCCGCGCTCTTGACGGCGGCAGGGACAGCCACGTCGGAGGCTCGGCCCGCCATTGTGCGGATTCCGGTCCCGGTCGAGGGCGCCGATCTGACGATCTGGGCGGCTCTGGCGCTGGCGTTCGCCGGCGGGCTGATCCTCAACCTGATGCCCTGCGTGCTGCCGGTGCTCTTCATCAAGGCGCTCGGCTTCGCACAGCTCGCTCATGCCCATCGCAGCGCCGTGCGCCAACAGGGCCTGCTCTTCCTCTGCGGCGTGCTCATCGCTTTCACGGTGCTGGCCGGCGCAGTGATCGGGCTCGGCGCACTCGGCAACAGCGTCGGCTGGGGCTTCCAGCTCCAGTCCCCACCGCTCGTCATCGCGCTGGCGGTGGTGATGGTGCTGATCGGCCTGAATCTGCTCGGCGCCTTCGAGATCGGTGCTTCGATCACCGGCGTGGGCGATGGTCTCGCCAGCCGGGGCGGCCGCTTCGGTGCCTTCATGACCGGCGTCCTTGCCGTCGTCGTGGCGACGCCCTGCACGGCGCCCTTCATGGGGGCGGCGATGGGTTATGCGGTGGCGCAGCCGCCGGCGGTCGCTCTCTCCGTCTTCCTGGCGCTGGCGCTCGGCTTCGCGCTGCCGATCGTGGCGCTCTCCTTCGCACCCGGCCTGCTGCGGCTGCTGCCGAAGCCCGGCCGCTGGATGCTGGTGCTGAAGCAGGCCTTCGCATTCCCGATGTTCGCGACCGCGATCTGGCTGATCTGGGTCGCTTCGGTGCAGACTGGCCCGCAAGGCGTGCTGGCGGCACTGGTCGCTGTGCTCGCGGCGGGCTTCGTCGTCTGGCTCGTCGGCGTCACCCGCGGCTCCCTGCCGCGCCGCGCCTTCGGGACGGTGCTGGCCGTGCTGGTTGCGCTCGGCGCTGGCTGGTTCACGGTCGAGAACGCCGTGCCGGGCGCCAACACCGAGGCGCGGGCTGGCGATGTCCAGGCCTGGTCGCCCGAGCGCGTCGCGGCGCTGCAGGCTGAAGGGAAGCCGGTCTTCGTCAACTTCACCGCGGCCTGGTGCATCACCTGCCTCGCCAATGAGCGCGTCGCGCTGTCCCGGCAGGAGGTGAAGGACGCCTTCGCCAGGCTCGGCGTGACCTATCTCAAGGCGGACTGGACGAATCGCGATCAGCGCATCGCCCAGGCGCTGGCCGAGCAGGGCCGCGCCGGCGTGCCGCTCTACCTGTTCTATCCGGGCCGCAAGGACGGGCAGGCCGAGATCCTGCCGCAGCTGCTGACTCCCGATGCCGTGATCGCGGCCGCCCAACGCGCGGCAGGCCGGGATGCGAAGACCGCGGCGGCAACGCCGTAAGGTTCCGACGTTCAGAAAGGGAGACAGACATGAAAGGCCTCACCAGACAGACTTTCATCGCCGGCCTGGCTCTCGCCGGCCTCGCCGTTCCGGCGGTCGCCTTCGCTCAGGGAGCGGCCAGGATTGGCGCGCCGGCCCCCGCCTTCCAGGCCGTCGATGCCGACGGCAAGACCCGCAATCTCGCCGATTTCGCGGGCAAGACCGTGATCCTCGAATGGACCAACCACGAATGCCCCTATGTGCGGAAGCACTACAACAGCGCCACGATGCAGACGCTGCAGAAGGACATGGCGAAGGAAGGCATCGTCTGGCTCTCGGTCATTTCCTCGCCGCCGGGCGAGCAGGGCTATGTCGACGGAGCCAAGGCCAAGGAGCTGACGGTCCAGCGTGACGCCGCGCCGGCCGGCATCCTGCTCGATCCCAAGAGCCAGGTGGCGCGGGCCTATGGCGCGCAGACCACGCCGCACATGTACGTCATCGATCCCAAGGGCAGGCTCGCCTATATGGGCGCGATCGACGACAAGCCGTCCTCCGCAGCCTCAAGCCTCAATGGCGCGAAGAGCTATGTCCGCCAGGCGATTGCGGAGCTGAAGGCCGGAAGGCCGGTCACGGAAGCAAGCACCAAGGCCTATGGCTGCGTCGTGAAATATGCGCCGCTGAGCTGATCGCTCGCCGCCGTCATGCTCGGGCTCGACCCGAGCATCTCTTGCCGAGAGAGGCTCCGCGTTTCGTCCTGCCAGCGATTCTCGGGTCTGCGCTCCACTTCGCCCCGAGAATGACGGCGGCTTGCAGGTCCGCCTACTGCGAGCGCGGTCCGAGATCGCGCGGGGCGGCGTTGATCGTGACGATCTGGCCGTTGCGCAACTCCAGCACGGCAAGCCCCCGTTCCACCTGTCCATCCGTCCGGAAGCGGAAGACGCCGTCGGCGCCGGCGAAGCCGGAAGCATTGGTCAGGACGCTCTCCGAGAAGCGCTGCGATCCCTGTGTGCGGGCCAGTGCAGCGGACAGCGAAACGGCGTCATAGGCGAGCGTCGCGGTGCGGGTCGGCGCGCTGTTGAAGCGTTGCTGATAGCGCCCGGCGAAGGCGTTGAAACCGGCGGTGTCGGGCGAGGCGAACCAGCCGCCCTGGACCGCCGGTACGCGCGCCACGCCGGCATCATTCCAGACGCCGGTGCCGAGCGGCTTCACCTTCGCCGGATTGTAGCCGGCTTCCTGCAGGAGCTGGCCGAGCGTCGGCATGGTGTCGGCGGCGGCGGGCACGAACAGCGCATCCGCCTGCTGCAGCGAGGGCATCAGCCGCTGGACCGCACTGCGCATCGCGGCCGGATCGGCGCCGAAATGCTCGATCGCGGCGACACGGCCGCCTCGGCTGGCAACGGCCTGCTGGAAGGCCGCCTCGACGACCTTGCCATAGGCGGTGTCGGGAAGGAGGGCGGCGAAGGATTTCCGGCCCTGCTGGCTGGCATAGGCGATGACGCGGTTGACGTCGTTCTCGGGCGGGAAGGAGAGCAGATAGACACCGCGCGAGGCGACGCTGGTGTCGCTGGAGAAGGCGATGATCGGGCGATTGGCACCGCGCGCGACCTGCGCCGCCGCCTGCACCGAAGGCGCAAAGAGCGGGCCGATGATCAGTTCCGCACCTTCCGAAAGCGCTTCCTGCGTCGCCGCGCGGGCGCCTTCCGGCGTGCCGCGGTCGTCCTTCACCAGGAGAGTGAGGTCCGCGTTCGGAAACTCGGCCAGCGCCATTTCGGCGGCGTTCTTCAGCGAGTTGCCGACGATCGCGCCCTGCCCCTCCGCCGTCAGCGGCAGCACGAGGCCGACCTTGACCTTGCCGTTGCCGATGGTCTGCCCGGTTGGCGCCGTACCCGGCGCGGGCGAGCCCGAATCGAAGCCCGGCAGGCCTGAGGTGCCGCCGCCGCAGGCGGCCAGCGCAAGCGGCAGAAGAACCGCGAGAGCCCGTGCCTTCAACCGCAGGACCGGCGCGACGTACCGATGATGCAACACGGGCGATCTCCAGTCGTGACCAGGCAGGCAGGCGCTCGCCCGGCGATGAGTTCCAGCGGAAAAATTGCCCCCACCGGACACGTGCCAGTGCGGAATCCTATTTTCAAGTTGTTAACTATGAGTTGCACACACAGCGCGACGCTGTGCCATGGCGTGGCGGCTGCCGCTGTGGCAGCGTGGCGCGATGTCGAATGATGCCGCTGCCCGCCCTCCCAGCTACACCGCCTTCGGACTGCGCGCCGAGGCCGAGCGGCTGGCGCCGGGGCTTCACATCGTCGCGACTCCGATCGGCAACCTGCGCGACATCTCGTTCCGGGCGCTGGCGACGCTCGCCGCGGCCGATGTGATCCTGGCCGAGGATACCCGCACGTCGAAGACGCTGCTCGCGCATTATGGTATCTCGACGCCGCTGCTGCCCTATCACGAGCACAATGCGGCGCAGATGCGGCCGAAGATTCTCGCGAAACTGCGCGAGGGGGGCAAGCTTGCCCTGATCTCGGACGCCGGCACGCCGCTGGTCTCCGATCCCGGCTACAAGCTCGTCGCCGAGCTGGTGGCGGAAGGGCTGCCGGTCACAGGCATTCCAGGTCCTTCGGCCGTTTTGGCGGCGCTGGTGCTGGCGGGTCTGCCGACCGACCGCTTCTTCTTCGAGGGGTTTCTTCCGCCCAAATCCGCGGCAAGAAAGTCCCGCCTGACCGAAATCGCCGCGATTCCGGGAACGCTGGTCTTCTTCGAATCGCCGCGCCGCCTCGCCGAGATGCTGGCCGACGCAGCAGCGGTGCTTGGTGCGCGGCCCGGCGCGGTGGCGCGAGAGCTCACCAAGTACCATGAGACGGTGCGGCGCGGCGCCCTGCCGGAACTCGCCGCGCATTACGAGAGCGAAGAGGAGCCGCGTGGCGAGATCGTCGTCATCATCGGCCCGCCCGGCGCCGTCGAGTTGCTGCCGGCCGGCGATGTGATCGACGAGCGGTTGCGTGCCGCACTGGCGAAGGTCTCGCTGAAGGAGGCCGTCGCGCAGGTCGCGGCCGAGACCGGCCAGCCGCGCCGGAAAGTCTACGCGCGCGCCCTTGAACTCACCCGCGACGATCCGTGAGCGGAGCGGCGGTCGATCCCGGCAAGCGCAGCCGCAAGGCCAGGCGCTCCGGCCTCACCGGCCGCCGTGCAGAATGGTTCGCCATCCTCTGGCTGACGGCGAAGGGCTACCGGCTGCTGGAACGGCGCTTCGGCGGCAAGGGTGGCGAGATCGACCTGGTGATGAAGCGCGGCCTCACCGTCGCCTTCGTCGAGGTCAAGGCGCGTGGCCGGCTCGATGATGCGCTGACCGCGGTGACGCCGGAAAAGCGCCGCCTCGTCGAGCGCCGCATCCGGCACTGGCTCGCGCGCAATCCCTGGGCGAACGATCACCATCTGCGTGCCGACGCTGTGTTTCTGGCGCCCTGGCGCCGGCCGTGCCATGTGCCGGCTGCCTTTGCGCTCGTCCTGTGACGCAAGTGCATTGCGCAAAAAAGTGGGTACCCGTTTTTCCTGCAGCTACGCTCTAAGATTCTGGAATCGATCACGTTTTCAGCATTCTGACGATTCCGTCAGAATGCGACGTGATCGACGCGACCCACTTGCAGGAACCCCGCCCGCGGCCCGATAAGAACCGGCCGCAACAGGAAGGCCTGCCATGACTCTCTCCGTCGCCATCCAGATGGACCCGATCGAGCGCATCCGGATCGCCGGGGACACCGGCTTCTCCCTGATGCTGGAAGCGCAGGCGCGCGGCCATACGCTCTACACCTACACGCCCGACAAGCTCTCGATGCGCGACGGCAAGGTCACGGCGCCGATGCGCCCGGTCACGGTGCGGGATGCGGAGGGCGATCATTTCACGGCGGGAGCCGAGGAGAAGATCGATCTCTCGACGCTCGATGTCGTCCTGCTGCGGCAGGACCCGCCATTCGACATGGCCTATGTCACCACGACGCATATGCTGGAGCGCATCCATCCGAAGACGCTGGTGGTCAATAACCCGGCCGAAGTCCGCAACGCGCCCGAGAAGATCTTCGTCACCCATTTCCCGGAGCTGATGCCGCCGACGCTGATCACCCGCGACAAGGCCGAGATCGAGGCCTTCCGCGACGAGCACGGCGAGATCGTCATGAAGCCGCTCTACGGCCATGGCGGCGCGACTGTTTTCAAGACCAGCAGGACCGATCCGAATTTCGGCTCGCTCTTCGATCTGTTCAGCAACCTCTTCCGCGAACCCTGGGTCGTGCAGGCCTTCATCAAGGAGATCACCGAGGGCGACAAGCGCATCATCCTGATCGACGGCAAGGCGGCGGGCGCGGTCAACCGCGTCCCGGCGGTGGGCGACCTGCGCGCCAACATGGTGCGCGGCGGCGCTGCCCGGCCGACCGACCTGTCGAAGAAGGAGCTCGAGATCTGCGAGGCGATCGGCCCGGCGCTGCGCGAACGCGGCCTTTTGCTCGTCGGCATCGACGTCATCCACGGCAAGCTCACCGAGATCAACGTCACCGCGCCGACCGGCGTGCGTGCCATCAAGAAGCTCGGCGGGCCGGACCTGGCGGCGCAGCTCTGGGACGTGATCGAGTCGAAGCGCTGAGCACTATAGCTGGCTTCTGGTTGTGTAAGCCCTCATCCTGAGGGCAGCCGCAGGCTGCGTCTCGAAGGATGATCCAACTTGCTCGGGAGCTTCCTGAAGCACCCTTCGAGACGCCATTCCCCAGGGAATGGTTCCTCAGGTGAGGGCTCGGAGGGGTGGGCGAAACTAAGCCGCGACGCTGCCGCCGCTCAGCGGGTTCATCTCGTCCCAGCCATAGCGCAGCGTCTCGAACCGCATTGTCAGCGCGTCGAGCAGCAGCAGCTTGCCGACCAGTGGCTCGCCGAAGCTGGTCACGGCGCGGATCACCTCCAGCGCCATCAGCGAGCCGATGATGCCGGGCAGCGCGCCGAGCACGCCGGCTTCCGCACAGGTCGGGATCGAACCGGGCGGCGGAGCCTCCGGGAAGAGGCAGCGCCAGGTCGGATTCGGCCGGCCGTCCGGGCCGGCTTCGTGAGCACGGATCGTGGTCAGCGAGCCGTCGAAGCGCCCCAGCGCCCCCATGACGACCGGCCTGTGCTCGTGGAAGCAGGCGTCGGAGACGGCATAGCGCGTCGCAAAATTGTCGGACCCCTCGGCCACCACGTCGTAGAAGGCGATCAAGGCCCGGGCATTGTGCGGGTCGATGCGGGTGACATGCTCCTCGACCACGACATGCGGGTTGAGGTTGCGCACGAAGCGAGCTGCGGCGACGGCCTTGTGGGCGCCGACATCCTCAGTGGTGAAGATGGTCTGGCGCTGCAGGTTCGAGAGCGAGACGATGTCGTCGTCAACGATGCCGATCTTCCCGACGCCAGCTGCGGCGAGATACTGGATCAGCGGCGCGCCGAGCCCGCCCGCGCCAACGACGAGCACGCGCGCGTTTTTCAGCTTCTGCTGCCCTGGGCCGCCGATCTCCGGCAGCACGATATGGCGCGCATAGCGCTCGATCTCGTCGTCGCCCATCATCATGGCAACAGCGTAAGACGATGGCCGTTCTTCGGCAATCGGCATGGCGATTGCGGCATCGGCCGGGCATGAGCTTTGGGCGGCTTGGCCGCGCCGACGAGCCATGCCATCGTGTCGGCATCGAGGGCCGGACCACGGCGCCCGGCCATAACAGGGGATCGGTTCATGCGTCTGGGTTCTTTTGCGGCGGCACTGGCCGGCGTTGCGCTTTCGGCTGTGGCGGCGCTGGCGCAGCAGGCGATCAAGCCGGCCGTGGTCTATGACAAGGGCGGCAAATTCGACAAATCCTTCAACGAAGGCGTCTTCATCGGCGCCGACAGGTTCAAGAAGGAGACCGGCGTCGATTTCCGCGATTTCGAGCCGGCGAACGATGCCCAGATCGAGCAGGCCCTGCGCCGCTTCGCCCGCGACGGCCATTCGCCGATCATCGCGGTCGGCTTCTCGCAGGCGACCGCGCTGCAGAAGGTTGCGGCCGAGTTCCCGAACCTGAAATTCACCATCATCGACATGGTCGTCGACCTGCCGAACGTGCAGTCGGTCGTCTTCAAGGAGCATGAGGGCTCCTATCTGGTCGGCCTGCTAGCCGCGATGGCTTCGAAGACAGGCAAGGTCGGTTTCGTCGGCGGCATGGATATCCCGCTGATCCGCAAATTCGCTTGTGGCTATGTCCAGGGCGTCAAGGCGGGCAAGGCCGATGCCGAGATTTTCCAGAACATGACCGGCTCCACGCCGGCCGCCTGGGCCGATCCGGTCAAGGGCGGCGAGCTAGCCAAGTCCCAGATCGATCGCGGCGCCGACGTGGTCTACCACGCCGCCGGCGGCACCGGGATCGGCGTGCTGCGGGCGGTGGCCGATGCCGGCAAGCTCGGTATCGGCGTCGATTCGAACCAGAATGCCCTCCACCCCGGCAAGGTGCTGACCTCGATGCTCAAGCGCGTCGACGTCGCGGCCTACAATTCCTTCAAGGCCGCGCAGGACGGCTCCTGGAAGCCGGGCATCTCGGTTCTCGGCCTCAAGGAGGACGGCATCGACTGGGCGCTGGACGACGCCAACAAGGGGCTGATCACGCCTGAGATGAAGGCCGCGGCCGACAAGGCCAAGGCCGACATCATCGCCGGCACCGTCAAGGTGCACGACTACATGTCCGACCAKAAATGTACGATGTGAGGAGCAAGACGCTCCCTTGAGTGCAGCATCAGCCAAAGGCGCGCCCTCGCCGGCGGCCATCCAGCTCGTCGGCATCTCCAAGCGCTTCGGCACCGTCGCGGCCAACAAGGACGTCTCGCTGACGGTCGCCGCCGGCTCGATCCACGGCATCGTCGGCGAGAACGGCGCCGGCAAATCGACGCTGATGTCGATTCTCTACGGCTTCTACGAGGCCGATGACGGCGAAATCAGGATCGGCGGCACGCCGCGCCGCATCCGTTCCTCGGCGGATGCGATCGCGGCGGGGATCGGCATGGTCCACCAGCACTTCATGCTGGTCGAGACGCTGAGCGTGGTCGAGAATGTGGTGCTCGGTGCCGAAGGCGGGGCCTTCCTTAAGGGCGGTCTGGCGAAGGCGCGGGCGGCGCTGGCCAGGCTTTCTCAGGACTATGGCCTCGCCATCGATCCCGATGCGATCGTCGGCGAGCTCTCGGTTGGCCTGCAGCAGCGCGTCGAGATCCTGAAGGCGCTCTATCGCGGCGCGGAGATCCTGATCCTCGACGAGCCGACCGCGGTGCTGACGCCTGCCGAAGCCGATCAGCTCTTCGCCCTGCTCAGGGCGCTGAAGACGCAGGGCAAGACGGTGATCCTGATCACCCACAAGCTGCGCGAGATCATGGATGTCACCGACAAGGTCTCGGTGATGCGCCGTGGCGAGATGGTAGCCCATGTCGCCACGGCCGAGACCTCGCCGCCGGCGCTCGCCGAGGCAATGGTCGGCCGGCGCGTGCTGCTGCGGGTCGAGAAGCCGCCGCGCGAGCGCGGCGCGCCCGTGCTGGAGGCGGCCGGTCTGTCCTGTCGCGATGCGCGCGGGGCCGAAACCTTGCGGGATGTCGGCTTGACCCTCCATGCCGGCGAGATCGTCGGCATCGCCGGCGTCGCCGGCAACGGCCAGAGCGAACTCCTCGAAGTGCTCGCCGGGTTGATCCAGCCGACGCGCGGCGTCATCCGCCTCGGCGGCGAGATTCTGTCGGGCGCCGATCGCCACCCGGCACGGCTGCGCCAGCTCGGGCTGATGCATATCCCGGAGGATCGCCACCGCAGCGGCCTCGTCACCACCTTCTCGGCCGCCGAGAACGCGATCCTCGGCTATCAGCACGATCCCGCCTTCGGCGCCGGCCCGCTCCTGTCGCCCACGCGGATCGAGGCCCATGCGCGCGAGGCCTTTGCGGCCTATGACGTGCGCCCGCCCGATCCGGCGCTGAAGACCGCGAAGTTCTCCGGCGGCAACCAGCAGAAGATCGTGCTCGCCCGCGAGATCGAGCGGCACCCAAAGGTCCTGCTCGTCGGCCAGCCGACACGCGGCGTCGACATCGGCGCGATCGAGTTCATCCATCGCCGGCTGGTCGAATTGCGCGATGCCGGCGTCGCGATCCTGCTGGTTTCTGTCGAGCTCGAGGAGGTGATGGCGCTCTCCGACCGAATCATTGCCATGTGCGGCGGCCGGATTACCGGCGAACGAGCTGGGTCTGGCGCGGATGAGCGCGAGCTGGGCCTGCTCATGGCTGGCGTAGAGGAGGCCGCATGATGGAACAGAGGCTGACATTGGTGACGCTCGGCGTCGCCGACCTCGAACGGTCGCGGCGCTTCTATGCTGCGCTGGGGTGGAACGAGATCGAGCCACGGCAGGGCAGTGTCGCCTTTTTCCAGCTGAACGGCATCGGCCTGTCGCTGTTTCCGCGGACCGAACTGGCGAAGGACGCGCAGGTGCCCGACGGGGCGGCCGGCTTCGCCGGCATCACCCTTGCGCACAACCTGCGCAGCGAGGCGGAGGTCGATGCGCTGTTCGCGGAGATGGTTGCGGCGGGGGCGACAGCCGTGAAGAAGCCTCAGAAGGTGTTCTGGGGCGGCTATTCCAGCTATGTCGCCGATCCGGACGGCCATCTCTGGGAACTCGCCCACAACCCCTTCTTCCCGCTCGACACCGCCGGCAACGTGACGCTGGCCGGATGAACGCGGCCCCGGTCGACCTGCCGCGTTGGGCCGACATCGCGCTGGTGCCGCTCGTCTCGGTCGCGGCGGCCTTGCTCGTCGCCGGCCTCGTGGTCATCGGCATCGGCGAGAACCCGCTGGAAGCGACCGCGCTCCTGCTGCGCGGTGCGCTCGGCAGCGCCGAGGGCATCGGCTTCACGCTGTACTACACGACGAATTTCATCTTCACGGGGCTTGCCGTGGCGGTCGCCTTCCATGCCGGGCTGTTCAATATCGGTGGCGAGGGCCAGGCGACCGCGGCCGGCATCGCGATGGCGATCGCCTGCCTCGGCCTGTCCTGGGCGCCGGGCGTCCTCGCCGTTCCCATCGCGATCCTGGCGGCGGCGGCGGGTGGCGCGCTCTGGGCCTTCATCCCCGGCTGGCTGCAGGCGAAGCGCGGCAGCCATATCGTCATCACCACGATCATGCTGAACTTCGTCGCGGCGACGCTGATCGTCTACCTCCTGCGCGAAGTGATCGGGAAGCCCGGTTCGATGCAGCCGGAGACGCCGGATTTCCCGGCGCAGGCGGTGCTGACGCCGATGCACCAGCTCCTCGCCCCACTCGGGTTGAACTTGCCCTCGACCCCGCTCAACAGCGCCTTCCTGCTGGCCCTGATGGCACTGGTCGCCGTCTGGCTGCTGATCTATCGCTCTCGGCTCGGCTATGCGATCCGCACCGTCGGCGCCAATCCGCGCGCCGCCGCCTATGCAGGCATTTCGCCGGCTGCGGTCACCATGATCGCGATGGCGATATCCGGCGCGCTCGCCGGCGGTCTCGCGGTCAATGAGGCGCTCGGCGTGCAGCATCGGCTGGTGCTCGACTTCACCGCCGGATACGGCTTTGTCGGCATCGCGGTGGCGCTGATGGGGCGCGGCCATCCCCTGGGTGTCGCGCTTGCGGCCCTGCTTTTCGGCGTCCTCTACCAGGGCGGGGCCGAGCTCTCCTTCGACAAGCCGACCATCACCCGCGACATGGTTGTCGTGATCGGCGGCGTCCTCATCCTCTTCGCAGGAGCGCTCGACGGGCTCTTCCGACGCCTGGTTGCGGGCGTCCTGCGCATCGGCGGGGGGACCGCCTGATGGATTGGCTTCAGACGCTCGCCGTCGTGCTCGATTCGACGATCCGGTTGTCGGTCCCGCTGATCTGCGCCGCGATGGCTGGCCTCTGGTCGGAGCGGGCCGGCGTCGTCGATATCGGCCTTGAGGGCAAGATGCTGATCGCGGCCTTCGCCTCTGCGGTCGCGGCCTTCGTCACTGGCTCGGCCTGGGCGGGTTTGGGTGCTGGCATTCTCGCCGCGCTCGCACTCGCGCTGGTCCACGGCTTCGCTGCCATCACCTGGCGCGGCAACCAGATCGTTTCCGGCGTCGCCGTCAACATGCTGGCGGCGGGGCTCACCGTCGTCCTCGGCAATGCCTGGTACGGGCAGGGCGGGCGCACGCCCTCGCTGGAAGGCGCTGCGCGCTTCGGCGAGCTCACCTTGCCCTTCGCTCCCTGGGCGCGCGAGCATGTTCCGATTCTCGGCCTGTTCTATGACGAGGTCATCTCGGGCCATGCCGCGCCGGCCTATCTCGCCTTCATCTGCGTGGCCGTTACCGCCTTTGTGCTCGGCCGGACGCGCTTCGGCCTGCGCATCCGCGCCGTCGGCGAGAACCCGGCGGCGGTCGATACCGCCGGCATCTCGGTCGCCGGCCTGCGCTACGGCGCGGTCGCGATCTGCGGCGTGCTCTGCGGCATCGGCGGCACCTATCTCGCCGCCGCGCAATCGGCCGGCTTCCTGCCGCATATGACGGCCGGGCGTGGCTTCATCGCGCTTGCGGCTGTCATCTTCGCCAATTGGCGGCCCTGGCCCGCGCTCGGCGCCTGTCTGCTCTTCGGCCTGCTCGATGCGGTCGCGATCCGTCTCCAGGGGGTCAGCCTGCCGGGGATCGGCCTCGTTCCGGTGGAAGCGATCCAGGCCTTGCCCTATCTGATGACCATCGTCCTGCTGGCGGGATTTATCGGCAGGGCGACGCCGCCCAAGGCCTCAGGCCTGCCCTATGTCAAGGAACGCTGAATTGCCCGCCCTGCCCGATTTCGATGCTCTCTTCGCCGCGGCAGCAGCGATCCAGCCGCGCGCCCATGCGCCTTATTCGCGCTTCAGGGTGGGCGCGGCGCTGTTCTCCGACGACGGCGTCGTCCATGTCGGCTGCAATGTCGAGAACGCGGCCTATCCGGTCGGTACCTGCGCAGAGGCAGGCGCCATCTCCGCGATGGTCGCCGGGGGCGGGAAAGCGATCCGCGCGATCCTCGTCTTCGGCGAAGGCCCGGAACTCGTCACGCCCTGCGGCGCCTGCCGCCAGCGCATTCGCGAATTCGCGGCGCCCGAGACGCCGGTAGCGATCGCGGGACCTGAAGGCATCCGCGCGCGTTTCACCCTGGCGGAGCTGTTGCCAGCCTCCTTCGGACCGGCCAATTTGCCGCGGTGATTTGCGACTGCTGCTGCGGCGGCCGGGGAGAGGAACTAATGGCGGCCGATCCGGTCTTCGACGAGGCGGCATCCGTATTGGCCGAGCGCGGCATCGACACGATCGATTGCGCGCTTGTGCTCGGCACCGGCCTCGGCTCCATCGCCGAGGATGTGCAGGATGCGGTGCGCATTCCCTATGCGGAGCTGCCCGGCTTTCCGCGCGGCGAGGTTTCCGGCCATGCCCGCCAGCTCTGCTACGGCACGCTGCATGGCCGCAAGATCCTGATCTACCAGGGCCGCGCCCATTATTACGAAGGCGGCGACCCGGCCGTCATGCGCGTCCCGCTCGGTGTTCTCACGGCCTTCGGCTCGCCACCGCTGATCCTGACCAACGCGGCCGGATCGCTGTCCCCCGCCATGCGGCCGGGCAGCCTCGCCATCATCACCGACCATATCAATCTCAATGGACCTAACCCGCTGGTCGGCGACCAGGGCGATGGCCGGTTCGTGCCGATGGTCGATGCCTATGACCCGCATCTGCGCGGCCGGCTGAAGCGGGCTGCGCAGAAGGTGGCGGTTCCGCTGGGCGAGGGCGTCTATATGTGGTTCTCCGGCCCGAGCTTCGAGACGCCGGCCGAGATTCGCATGGCGAAGACGCTCGGCGCCGATCTCGTCGGCATGTCGACGGTGCCGGAAGTCATCCTGGCGCGGCGCCATGACATCCGCGTCGCCGGGCTATCGGTCGTCACCAATATGGGCGCCGGCCTCCATGGCGGCGCGCCGCACCACACCGAGACGCGCGATGTCGCTGCCATTGCGTCGTCCGCCCTGCGGCGCCTGCTGCGCGCCTTCCTCTCGGAGCTCTGAGCCATGTCGGATGCGGATATCGCCAGGCGCGTGCTCGCACTGCTCGATCTGACCGATCTCGCCGATGACGCGACCGCCGACGGCGCGCGCGACCTGTGCCGGCGCGCCGTCTCCGGCCCTGTGCCGGTTGCGGCGGTCTGTCTCTGGCCGCGCTTCGTCGCTGTGGCGCGCGAAGCGCTCGGCGACAGCCCCGTACGCATCGCGACGGTCGTGAATTTTCCGGATGGCGACACCCCGATTGCGCCGGCGGTCCGCGAGACGGAGGAGGCGCTCGAGGCCGGCGCCGACGAGATCGACCTCGTCCTGCCCTGGCGTGCCGTCCTGGCCGGGCAGCTCACCGCAGCGGGCGCCATGGTCCGCAACGTCAAGATGGGTTGCGGCGACAAGCTGCTGAAGGTCATCCTCGAAACCGGCGAATACCCCGATCTCGACAAGGTCCGGGTCGCTTCAGAGCTCGCCATTGCCGCCGGCGCCGATTTCATCAAGACCTCGACGGGCAAGACCGCGCGCTCGGCCAGCATCCCGGCGGCGCGCGCCATGCTGGGCGTGATCGGCATGACGGCGCGCCCGGTCGGGCTCAAGCCCTCCGGCGGCATCCGCACATTGGCCGACGCGAAGAGCTACCTTGCTCTCGCCGATGCGATGATGGGGCCGGACTGGGCGACGCCCGCGACTTTCCGTTTCGGCGCGAGCGGCCTCTATGCCGCTCTCGTCGAAGAGATCGGCGGCGCTGCGCCCGGGGCGCAGCTGTCCGGGAGCTACTGAATGCGCCTGACCCAGGAAATCATCGCCGCCAAGCGCGACGGGGCCGAATTGCCCGATGCCGATATCCGCCAGATCATCGCAGGATTGACTGACGGCTCGGTAACCGAAGGACAGGCGGCGGCCTTCGCCATGGCGGTCTATTTCAACGGCATGAACGAGAAGGAGCGCGTCGCACTCACCCTCGCCATGCGCGATTCCGGCACCGTGCTGCGCTGGGACGATCTGCCCGGTCCGGCCCTCGACAAGCACTCGACCGGCGGCGTCGGCGACACGGTCAGCCTGCCGCTCGCGGCTGCGGTCGCAGCCTGCGGCGGGTATGTCCCGATGATCTCCGGGCGCGGCCTCGGCCACACCGGTGGCACGCTCGACAAGCTGGATGCGGTGCCGGGCTATGTCACCCAGCCGGGCATCAACCTGTTCCGCAAGGTCGTGCGCGAGACCGGCTGCGCCATCATCGGCCAGACCGCGGATCTCGCTCCGGCCGACAAGCGGCTTTATGCCATCCGCGACGTGACGGCGACGGTGGAAACCATTCCGCTGCTGGTCTCCTCGATCCTGTCGAAGAAGCTCGCTGCCGGCCTCCATGGCCTCGCCATGGACGTGAAGTTCGGCTCCGGCGCCTTCCTGCCCGATTATGCCAAGGCCCAGGCTCTGGCCCAGGCCCTGGTCAGCGTCGCCAACGATTCCGGCCTGCCGACGCACGCGCTGCTGACCGACATGGACGAGCCGCTTGCCTCGGTCGCCGGCAACGCGCTCGAGGTCGCCTATGCGCTCGACCATCTGACCGGCCGCCGCCGCGAGGAGCGCTTCCACGAGGTCACGGTCGCGCTGGGCGCCGAGATGCTGCTGCTCGGCGGGCTTGCCGCCGATCTTGAGGCGGCGCGCGCGAAGATCGAGAGTGCTTTCGCCTCGGGCGCGGCGGCCGAGCGCTTCGCCCGGATGGTGGTGGCGCTTGGAGGACCGGCGGATTTACTGGAAAAGCCGGCAAAGCACCTCGCCGCCGCGCCGATCGTGAAGCCGGTCTTCGCGGAGACCGCTGGGTCTGTCGTCGCGGTCGACACGCGCGCGGTCGGGCTTGCGGTCGTCGCGCTCGGTGGCGGTCGCGTCCGCCCACAGGATCCGATCGACCATGCCGTTGGCATCGTCGAACTGGCTGGCATCGGTGAAGCGGTTGGCCCGGAGCGTCCGATCGGGATCGTTCACGCCCGCGACGAGGCGCACTTCGCTGCGGCGAGTACGCGCTTGCGCAAGGCTTATCGGATCGGCGAGGGTGCGGCGCGCGGCCCGCTGGTCGCCGAACGGATCACGGAGAGGGTGTCGGCATGAGTTTGCTTCTGGCCATGACGGGCTGGCATGTCGAGGATTGGCGTGCCCGGTTTCAGGCGATGCTGCCTGAGATGCCTATCGTGGTTCTCGGCGAGCCCTTCGACCGCCGCGCGGTCCACTATGTCGCGAGCTGGAAGCACCCGGCCGGCAGCCTGACAGGCCTGCCCAATCTCGCCGCGATCTTCTCGCTTGGCGCCGGCGTGGACTTTCTCTTCGCCGACGACAAGCTGCCGGCCGTGCCGATCGCCCGCGTCGTCGATCCCGATCTGACCACGCGGATGAGCGAGTACGTCGTGCTGCACTGCCTGATGTATCTGCGCCAGCAGCACCGCTACATCAGCCAGCAGCGCGAGAAGCTCTGGGAGGATGACCGTAACCAGCCGGCGGCCCGCTCGGTTCGTGTCGGCATCATGGGGCTCGGCGAACTCGGATTGGATGCGGTGGCCAAGCTCAAGGTCATCGGCTTCGACGTCGCCGGCTGGAGCCGCTCGCCGAAGCACATCGAGGGGCTGCGCACCTTCTCGGGCGAAGAGGGCATGAAGGACTTCCTCGCGCGGACGGACATCCTCGTCTGCCTCGTGCCGCTCACGCCGGAGACGCGCGGCATCATCAATGCCGCGCTGATCGCTGCCCTGGCCCAGAATGGTCGCCTCGGCGGTCCGTTCGTCATCAATGCCGGGCGCGGTGGGTTGCAGGTCGAAGAGGATATCCTGGCGGCACTCGACGCGGGGACATTGAAGGGCGCGACGCTCGATGTCTTCGAGACCGAGCCGCTGCCGACCGCCTCGCCGCTCTGGAGCCATCCGGGCGTGACGATCACGCCGCATAACGCGGCGATGTCGGAGCCGGAAGCGATCGCTTCGCTGATCACGGCGCAGATCAGGCGGCTGGAAGCCGGCGAGCCTCTGCAGCACTTGGTCGATCCGGCCAGAGGATACTGAGCGCCTGCGCTGCGACCGTCACCGAACGGTCGCAGCGCTGTCGTTGGGTCGCAATCCCGGCGCGCGAAGCGGACTGGTCTTTTCCAGTCCGGAGGATTTCATGCGCTCGTCGCTCGCCATTGCCCTGCTTCTGTCCTCGACCATGCTCGCCGGGGCCCAGGACGCCCAGAAGGAATTTCCGTCCAAGCTCGTCGGCCAAGCCCTGCTGCCGGCAAACACGATCATTCCGGCGCCCGCCGATGCGCCGGCCGATCTCAAGGTGTCCGGCAAGTTCGTCACGCCGGGCAAGCGCGTCGAAGCCGTCGGCACGGTGGTGGGCACCTCGGGCGGCCGCCCGACCGGCCTTTCCACCCCCTTCGCCGGCCAGCCGGTCCAGGGTTTCTCCGGCATCCGTTCGCTCGGCAACGGCGAGTTCCTCGTGCTGACCGATAATGGCTTCGGCACCAAGGTGAACTCGCCCGACGCGATGCTGTTCTTCCATCGTCTCAAGGCCGATTTCGACAAGGGCGCGATCGAGCGTCTCTCGACCACCTTCCTGCACGACCCCGACAAGAAGGTGCCGTTCCGCATCGTCCATGAAGGCACGGAGAAGCGCTATCTGACCGGCGCCGACTTCGACCCGGAATCGATCCAGGCGATCGGCGGCAAGTACTGGATCGGTGAGGAGTTCGGGCCCTACCTCATCCGCGTCGATGCCAACGGCAAGGTCGAGGCGGTGTTCGAGACCACGGTCGATGGCAAGCCGGCCCGCTCGCCCGACCATTACGCCGTGACGACGCCCGGCGCACCGAACCAGTCCGTCGAATTCAATGTCCGCCGCTCCAAGGGCTATGAGGGCATGGCGCAGTCTCCCGACGGCCGCTTCCTCTATCCGCTGCTGGAGGGGCCGCTCTGGAACGCCGAGACCAAGGGCAATGAAGAGGTCGACGGCAAGGAAGTGCTGCGCATCCTCGAGTTCGATGTCGCCAACGAGAAGTGGACCGGCCGCTCCTGGTTCTTCCCGCTGGAGCAGAAGGGCCTCGCCATCGGCGACTTCAACATGATCGACGCCACGACAGCGCTGATCATCGAGCGCGACAACGGCGAAGGCACGGCCGACAAGGCCTGCGCCGCCAGCCAGAAGGGCCCGGACTGCTTCCACGACCTCGCCAGGTTCAAGCGCATCGTGAAGATCGAGATGACCGACGCCAATGTCGGCAAGCCCGTGCGCAAGATCGGCTTCATCGACCTGATGAAGATCGCCGACCCCGACAAGAAGGCGAAACAGGGCGCCATCGACGGCGTGCTGCCCTTCCCCTTCTTCACCATCGAGAACGTCGATGTCGTCGATCGCGCCAAGGGCATCATCGTCGTCGGCAACGACAACAATCTGCCGTTCTCCTCCTCGCGTGATCCCAAGAAGGCGGATGACAACGAACTCGTCCTGCTCTCTGTGAAGGAACTGCTCGACGCGAAGTGAGATCGCCCGCACCGCCGGCTGGGTGGGGCGCGGCCGTGCGGCTCACATTATTCTGGCCGGCAGCCGGTTGGACCGGTTGCCGGTCGTTCTTATTCTGTTCTTGAACTATTGCTACCCTGAGCATATAATAAAAACAGCCAAGCGCCTCGTGTGCGAGGCGTAGTGGTTGGATGATCGTCACCGATGGAGGTGATCATGTTGACCGTGAATACGAACGCCAGGCGACCACAGGACTGGTGTAATCTGATTCTGGCCGGGCTGCTTTTCTTCTCACCATGGTTCATGGGCTTCGTCGGCGACTTCCTGCCGACGCGCAATGCCTGGATCGTCGGCATGGCTCTCGCCGTGATTGCGGTCGCCGCGCTTTCGGCGTTCGCCGAATGGGAGGAATGGCTGAATCTCGCGCTCGGGCTCTGGCTGGTAGCCTCTCCCTGGGTGCTCGGCTTTACCGGTAACCTCCGCGCCTTCTGGCCTCATATGGTCGTCGGCCTGCTGACTGCGGCGATCTCGGCCTGGGCGGTCTGGGATTATCGGCACGAGCCGCATGCGACGGCCTGAGGAGCCTTGCGCTCCTGCCGCTCCAGAAGGCTCCGGTGCGGTCTAGCTACGCAGCGCGCCGGGGCCGGCCACAGCGGCCGGCGGGCATTTGCCCGAGATGATCATGCCCAGCACCTCGTCCTGGGTGACGTCGGCGGTGCGCGCCGTGCCGACCACCTTGCCGTTCTTCATTACCGTGACGCGGTCGGCGAGGTCGAAGACATCGTGCAAGTCATGGCTGATCAGGAAGATGCCGATCCCCTGCTTCTTGAGCTGCAGGATCAGCTCGGCGACCTGCTTCGTCTCGGCTGGGCCGAGGGCGGCCGTGGGCTCATCCATGATCAGCACGCGCGCGTTGAAATAGATGGCGCGGGCGATCGCGACCGATTGGCGCTGGCCGCCCGACAGCGCCCTCACCGGCTCCTTGAAGCGGCGGAAATGCGGATTGAGCCGGCCCATCACCTTGCGGGTTTCCGACTCCATCGTCGCGTCGTCGAGCGTGCCCCAGCCGGTCAGGAGTTCGCGGCCGAGGAAGATGTTTGCGGCGGCGTCGACATTATCGGCGAGCGCGAGCGTCTGGTAGATTGTCTCGATACCGTGACGCTTGGCGTCGCGCGGGCTCGCTATTGCGGCCTCCTCGCCATTCACGTGGATTGTGCCGGCGTCGGCGCGGTAGGCGCCCGACAGGATCTTGATCAGCGTCGATTTGCCGGCTCCGTTATGGCCGAGCAGGCCGACGACCTCGCCCGGCATCAGGTCGACGCTGGCTCCATCGACCGCCTTGATGCCACCGAAGGCGATCGAGATGTCGCGCATCGCGATCAGCGGCGTCCCCTGGCCGGGATGCGTCTCGGCGAGATCAGTTGGTTCCGCGATGCTCATCGCTCCCTCCTCAGCTCAACCGCTTGCGGTAGACGCCGTCGAGCCAGACCGCGAGGACGAGCACGATGCCGACGACGATGTTCTGCAGCGGCGCATCGACGCCGATCAGCACCATGCCGGACTGCAGCGACTGCATCACCAGCGCCCCTAACATCGCGCCGGCGATGGTGCCGACGCCGCCGGCCAGCGAGGTGCCGCCGATCACCGCGGCAGCGATGACATAGAGCTCGTCGAGCGTGCCGGCGGAGTTGGTCGCGGCGTTGAGGCGCGCCGTCGAAATACAGGCGGAGATGCCGACGAGCACGCCCATTAGCCCGAAGACCAGCATCAGAACCTTGCGGGTGTTCACCCCGGAAAGCTGCGCCGCCTCGGGATTGCCGCCGATCGCGAAGACATAGCGGCCGAAGCGCAGGCGATTGGCGAGGAAGGTGATGACGACGCCGACGCCGAGCGCCATCAGCACCGGCACGGCAAGCCCATGGCCGATGATGAGGCCGCCCGCCGGCCAGGTTCCGCCCTTCGCCTCGGTAAGGCGCCGGGCGATGCCGGCCGGCAATGCATAGGCATTCGCCACCATCACCATCGCCAGCACCGCGGCGCAGCCGAGGCCGGCGATCGCGATCTCGGCCCAGAGCGGGCGCAGCACGAAGCCGAAGCGCTTGCGCCGGCGCCGGATCAGCGCCGCGCCGGCGCAGATCGCCGCGCAGAGCGCGATGCCGATCGCCCAGGAGGCGCTCGTGCCGATGGCGCCCTCGACGCCGCCGCCGAGCGGCCGGAAGCGCGAATCCATCGGCGCGATGGTCTGGCCTTGCGTGACCCACCAGGCGGCGCCGCGCCAGACCAGAAGCCCGCCGAGCGTGACGATGAAGGAGGGGATGGCGAGATAGGCGATCAGCGCGCCCTGCAGCAGGCCGACGAACCCGCCGAGGCACATCGCGACGAGCAGGCTGACCAGCCAGGTCAGCGGATGTTCGAAGCCCCAGATCTCGGGCAGGACGCGGACCTGCACCAGCCCCACCACCATGCCGACGAAGCCGAGCATCGAGCCGACCGAGAGATCGATATTGCGGGTGACGATGACCAGCACCATGCCGCAGGCCATGATCGCGATCGAGGCGGTCTGGACCAGCAGGTTCCACAGGTTGCGCGGCGTCAGGAAGGCGCCGTCCGACAGCCAGTTGAAGCCGAGCCAGATCACCGCGAGCGCGGCGACCATGCCGATCATGCGCGGATCGAATTCGATCTCGCGCAAACGATCGGCAAGGCTGCGCTCATCCTGCACCGGACTGGCCGGCGCGGGGGTGGCTTCAGTCACAGGCCTTGACCTTGCCCGCCGCCACGCCCTGGCACACCGCCGATTTCGGCGCCCAGCCGGCCTCGATCACGACGCCGAGGTTGTCCTTCGTCACGGGCACGGGCTTGAGGAAGAGCGCCGTCATCTTCTGCTTGGAAGGGCCCTGATCCCAAGCGGCCGAACCCGGAATCTCGGAGAGCTTGGCGCCGCCGGCGAGCTTGAGCGCGATCTCGGCGGCATTGCGCCCGAGCTCGCGCGCATCCTTCCAGATCGTCACGGTCTGCGTGCCCAATGCGACGCGGTTGAGCGCCGCGCGGTCGGCGTCCTGGCCGGAGACCGGCACGGAGCCGGAGAGGCCCTGCGCATCCATCGCCGCGATGGCGCCGCCGGCGGTGCCGTCATTCGCGGCGATCACCGCATCGACCTTGTTCTGGTTGCGCGTCAGGATCTGCTCCATGTTGCGCTGGGCGTTGGCCGGCAGCCAGCCATCGGTGAAGGCTTCGCCGACATTCTTGATCTTGCCGCCGTCGATCGCCGGCTTCAGCACCTCGATCGAGCCCTGGTAGAGGAAGTTGGCATTGGGATCGGAGCTCGAGCCCTTGATGAAGACGTAGTTGCCCTCCGGCTTTGCCTTCTGGATCTCGCGCGCCATCATCCGGCCGACCTCGACATTGTCGAATGTCAGGTAGAAGGCCTGCGGGATTTCGATCAGCCGGTCATAGCCGACTACCACGATGCCCTCGTTCACCGCCTTCTCGACGGCCGGGCGAATGGCCTGCGCGTCCTGCGCCAGCACGATGATCGCCTTGGCGCCGCGCGCGATCAGGCTCTCGACATCGGTGAGCTGCTTGGCCGGCGAAGACTGCGCATCCGCCGAAAGATAGGTGCCGCCCGCCTTCTCGACGGCCGCCTTGATCGCGGCTTCGTCGGTTTTCCAGCGCTCTTCCTGGAAGTTCGACCAACTGACCCCGACGACCGGGCCTTTCGATTGCGCGAAGGCGCTTGCGTGAATGGAAATGGCTGCAACGGCGATGCTCGCCGCGAGGACGAAACGCTTCATCTCGATGACCTCCTGAGCTTCCTCTGCCGCAGACTCTCAGGCTTCTCCGAGCCCCCAAGGCATCCGGCCCACGAAGCTCAGCCCAGCGGTGGAAGGCTGTCAAGCCGACCAGGGATCAAGCCGGAGGTTCAGACGACGCGCTTGTCGGGAGAGTCGCAGAGATCGTTCTGGATGCAGCGCCCGCATTCGGGCCTCAGCGCCTTGCAGGTGTAGCGCCCGTGCAGGATCAGCCAGTGATGGGCATGCCGGCCGAACTCCTCCGGTATCGCCTTCTCCAGCCCGAGCTCGACCTGCAGCACATTCTTGCCGGGCGCGAGCCGGAGCCGGTTCGAAACGCGGAAGACATGGGTGTCGACGGCGTGGGTGATTTCGCCGAAGGCGATGTTGAGCACGACATTCGCCGTCTTGCGGCCGACGCCCGGCAGGCTTTCCAGCGCTTCGCGTGTCGTCGGCACCTCGCCTCCGAACTCGGCGATCAGCTTCTCGCAGAGCGCGACGACGTTCTTCGCCTTGTTGCGGTAGAGGCCGATCGTCTTGATGTAGTCGCGGACCTTGTCTTCGCCGAGCGCCAGCATCTTCTCCGGCGTGTCGGCGATGGCGAAGAGCGGGCGCGTCGCCTTGTTGACGCCGGCATCGGTCGCCTGCGCCGAGAGCACGACGGCGACCAGCAGCGTGAAGGCGTTCACGGATTCCAGCTCGCCCTTGGGCTCGGGGTTGGCGGCGCGGAAGCGCTCGAATATCTCGCGGATCTCGGCCGGCTTGCGGGCACGCGGCAACGTGATGCGTTTCGCCGGGGCGCGGGCACGCGCGGGCCTGTTCTGCTGATCCATGACGGCGTTATAATGCCACTATGGACCCCGGCAAGAGCCCAGTCAGCGACAGCGCAGACGCCGCGCGGCGGCCCGTATTCGACGCGACGATCACACCGCATCGTTCGCTCGGCCGGAATGGTCTGCGCATCGTGATGACGCTGGTCTGCCTGGCGAGCGTGATCTCCTCGATTCCCTTCGTCGTGCTCGGCGCCTGGCCGGTCGCCGGCTTCTTCGGCGTCGACGTGTTGGCGTTGTTCATCGCCTTCCATGTCAATTTCCGTCATGCGCGCGCCTTCGAGCGCATCGTGGTGACGCCCTTGGAGGTCTTGCTGCGCAAGGTCTCGCATCACGGCCGCGAAGCGGTCTGGCGCTCCAACCCTGCCTGGACGCGGCTCGAACGCCAGACCGATGAGGATTACGGCCTGCTCGGCCTTACGCTGGTCTCGCGCGGCCGGAGTGTCGCGGTCGCGACCGCGCTCTCGCCGCAGGAGCGCGCCGGTTTCGCCGATGCGCTGGGAAAGGCACTGGCGAGCGCGCGGCGAGGCCCCGATTACGGCGCAACCTGAGACGATCAGCCCTTGCGGGCGAGCCAGATCGTGTGACCGCCGCAGCTTGCATCCTCGACGACATGCGCGACGACGGAAAAGCCATGCTCCGCCAGAAGCGCGCGATACTCCTCCGGCGCCAGGCTGCCGTGATAGAGCGGCTCGCCCTCGAAGGAGCCAGTCGCTTCGCCATCCGACGGCCCGCTGGTGAACATCAGCGCTGCAGTCGCGGCGGCGTGCGCGGCAAAGACCGGGAACATCGCCCGCTGATCTTCCGGCGTCAGGTGGAAGAAGCTGTCCCAGGCGATCAGCCCGTCGAAACGGCGGCCGAGTGTGAGGTGGCGCATGTCCTGCACATGCCATTCGGCCTGCGGGAAACGTTGGCGGCAGAGTTCGATCAGAGAAGGGGCGGAGTCGATGCCGGTGACGGCGTGACGCTTTGCGAGGACATGGCGCGCGATCGGCTCGCCGGAGCCGCAGCCGATGTCGAGGATCGTGGCATGCTCCGGAACAAGCGCGAGGAAACGGTCCAGCCATGCGCCCTCGAACAACGTCTTGCCGCGCAGCCGGTCGAAGGCCGCGGCGTGGCGTTCGTAGAGATCGACGATGGCGCTTGCGGCAGTCGGCATGGTCAATCCGGTTCGGTCTCGCTGCTCGGGGCAGGAAAGATATAGCGGAGGCAAGCCCGCCCTTGCCAGCTTTCGGGTGGGAACGGCATGGTCGGCGCCCTAGATTCGCATCATGACGAATGATGCGAGGTTTCAAGCCATGAACGCTCATGCTCCGATGAAAACGGCGATGACCCCGACGCGCTTTTCCAATGCGGTGCTGGCGCGGGCCGCCGAAGCCATGCCGAGCGAAGCCGATTTCCCGGCCGTGGCGCCTGGCTCGGATTACGATACCGTCCGCCGCATCCTGGCCTTCATCACCCATAACTGGCGCGAGCAGCCGACGATCGAGGCGATCGCGGATGCGGCCGGCGCCACCCCGACCGATGTCCACCATCTCTTCCGGCGCTGGTGCGGCCTGACGCCCAAGGCCTTCCTGCAGGCGATCACGCTCGACCACGCCAAGGGCCTGCTCGCCTCCTCCGCCAGCATCCTCGACACCGCGCTCGAAGTCGGGCTTTCCGGTCCCGGGCGGCTGCACGACCTCTTCGTGACGCATGAGGCGATGTCGCCCGGCGAGTGGAAGCTGGGCGGAGAGGGGCTGAAGCTCTCCTACGGCTTCCATGCCTCTCCCTTCGGGGAGGCGCTGATCGTGGTGACAGACCGCGGGCTCGCCGGGCTCGGCTGGGTTTCGAACAGCGTCGATGGCGGCAAGGTCGTCGGCGGGCGCGCCGAGGCTCTGGCCGACATGATGCGCCGCTGGCCCCATGCCGACTATCGCTACGATCCCATGCTGACGGCGCCCTATGCCGGCCGCATCTTCGAGCCCAAGGCCTGGTCGGCGGAGACGCCGCTGCGCGTCGTGCTGATCGGCACCGATTTCGAGGTCAGGGTCTGGGAGACGCTGCTGCGGATCCCGGTCGGCTGCGCGACGACCTATGGCGACGTCGCCAACCACATCGGCAAGCCGAGCGCGGCGCGGGCCGTCGGCATGGCCGTCGGCAAGAACCCGATCTCCTTCGTGGTGCCTTGCCATCGCGTCATCGGCAAGTCCGGGGCGCTCACCGGCTATCACTGGGGCCTGACGCGCAAGCGCGCCATCCTCGGCTGGGAGGCGGGCCAGGCTACGGCCGGCTGAGCCTGCTGCTACTCAACGCGTCATGCTCGTCCTTGTGGCGAGCATGACGCGTCTTGAACACAGCCTTCGACGAAGCGAAGACGTGGATGGCCGGGGCAAGCCCGACCATACGGGTCTGTCGCGGACTGCGCTCAGAGCAGCCCGCGTTTCGCCAGATGGCGCATCAGATGCGAGGCGCCGAAGGTCCAGGGCTCGCAGGCATCGGTGCGCTTCATCCGGTTGACCAGGCTGCCGAGCTCGGGCGCCGCGATGGTGACGATGTCCCCGTATTTGTGGGTGAAGCCGCCGCCCGGCGCATCGCGATCCTTGATCGGCGCGAACATGGTGCCGAGGTAGAGCGCCGCTCCGTCCGGATACTGATGGTGCGGGCCGATCATCTGCGCCGCGAGGTCGGCCGGGTCGCGGCTGATCTTGGCGATCGAGGACGAGCCCTCCAGCGTGAAGCCGTCCTCGCCCTCGACCGTCAGGGTCACTGTCGTCTTGCGGACATGATCGAGCGTGAAGCCGGCGTCGAAGAAGCGGATGAAGGGGCCGACCGCGGCCGCCGCATTGTTGTCCTTCGCCTTGCCGAGCAGCAGGGCCGAGCGGCCCTCGACATCGCGCAGGTTGACGTCGTTGCCGAGGGTGGCGCCGACGATGCGCCCATCCGAGGCGACGATCAGGACGATCTCGGGTTCCGGGTTGTTCCAGCTCGATGCCGGATGCAGGCCGGCGTCAGTGCCCGTGCCGACCGTCGACATCGCCGGGGCCTTGGTGAAGATCTCGGCATCCGGCCCGATGCCGACTTCGAGATACTGGCTCCAGGCGCCCTGCGCGATCAGCACCTCTTTGAGATGCATCGCCTCGGCCGAGCCCGGCTTCAGCTTGGAGAGGTCGTCGCCGATCAGCTTGCCGATCTCCTCGCGGATGGTCGCGGCCGCAGCCGGGTTCCCGCGCGCCTTCTCCTCGATGACGCGCTCCAGCATCGAGACCGCGAAGGTGACGCCGGCCGCCTTCACGGCCTGCAGGTCGAGCGGCGACAGCAGCCAGGGGCGCTTCGGATCGCGGCCGTCCACAGGCGTGTTGGCAAGGATCTCGGCGAGCGAGCCGAGTGCCTCGCCTTTCGTAGCGCGCAGTGCGGCCGCCGGATCGGCGCTCTCGCAGAGGTCGCGGCTGGTCGGGAAGGTGGCGGTGATGTCGACGAACTGCCCGTCGCGCAGCGTGACCACCGCCGGGCCGCCGAGATCGGGGCGCCAGACGCGGCCGGCCAGCGCGGCGGCACCGGCATCCTGCGGCAAGGTCGTTGAGACGGAAAGGGCGAGGCTCGTCATGATGCGGTCCGGAAAAGGCGAGTCAGGATGCGCAGATCAGCTGTTTATGCGTGAATGCGCAAGCCGGGCCGCGGCCATAAGTGCCTTGCAAAAACTGTCATCGTTTTGTCATTGAAATGTCGCCTGCGCTTCATGCTAGCTTGCGCACCAACGACAAGAACCGCGGCGCCCGCCCGCCCGCGGAAGGGAGACACTCCATGAGCATCAAATCGCGCATCCTGATGTCGGTCGCCGCCTTCGCGCTCGTCGGCGCTTCGCCGGCCCTTGCGCAGACCGAAATCCAGTGGTGGCACGCCCTGACGGGCGCCAACAACGACGTGGTGGTCAAGCTCGCTGAGGACTTCAACGCCTCGCAGAAGGACTACAAGGTCGTCCCGGTCTACAAGGGCTCCTATCCCGACGCGCTGAACGCCGGCATCGCCGCTTTCCGCGCCGGCCAGGCGCCGCACATCCTGCAGGTCTTCGAGGTCGGCACCGGCACGATGATGTCGGCCAAGGGCGCGATCAAGCCGGTTCACGAGGTGATGAAGGAAGCCGGCGAGAAGTTCGATCCGAACGCCTATCTCCCCGCCATCACCGGCTATTATTCGACGGCTAAGGGCGACATGCTCTCGATGCCGTTCAATTCGTCCTCGATGGTGATGTGGTACAACAAGGACGCCTTCAAGAAGGCGGGCCTCGACCCGGCGAAGCCGCCGAAGACCTGGCCCGAGACCTTCGAGGCCGCCAAGAAGCTGAAGGCTGCCGGCTACGACAAGTGCGCCGTCTCGAACGCCTGGGCGACCTGGGCCAATATCGAGCAGTTCGGCGCCTGGCACAACATCCCGCTCTCGACCAAGGTCAACGGCATGGCCGGCTTCGACGCCGTGCTGAACTTCAACAAGAGCCCGGCCTTCCTCAAGCACTGGACCAATCTGGTCGAGCTGCAGAAGGACAAGACCTACGATTATTCCGGCCGCACCAACAACGGCGAAGGCCGCTTCACCTCGGGCGAGTGCCCGATCTTCCTGACCTCCTCGGGCTTCTTCGGCAACGTCAAGGCGAATGCCAAGTTCGACTGGGGCAATGCGGCGATGCCGTATTATCCGGATGTGCAGGGTGCGCCGCAGAACTCGATCATCGGCGGCGCCTCGCTGTGGGTGATGGGCGGCAAGAAGGCGAACGAGTACAAGGGCGTCGCCAAGTTCTTCACCTTCCTCTCGGATGTCGACCGTCAGGTGAAGCTGCATACCGAGTCGGGCTATCTGCCGATCACCAAGGCCGCCTATGAGAAGGTCAAGGCGTCCGGCTTCTACAAGGACAAGCCCTATCTCGAGACGCCGATCCTCGAGCTGACCAACAAGACCCCGACCGACAACTCGAAGGGCCTGCGCTACGGCAGCCTCGTCCAGATCCGCGACATCTGGTCGGAGGAGCTGGAGGCGGCGCTGAACGGCCAGAAGTCGCCGCAGGCGGCGCTGGACGCGGCGGTCGAGCGCGGCAACCAGATGCTGCGCCAGTTCGAGCGCACGGCCTCGCGGTAAGCGCGTAGGCTCTTGCATCTCTAGGGCCATCCCGGACAAATGCGTCCGGGATGGCCGTTTCGTTCAAGGAAGCCGATGCAGAAGAACGCGTACTTCAAGGGGCTGACCATCCCCTTCCTGCTGCTGCTGCCACAGCTCGCAATCACCATCGTGTTCTTCTACTGGCCGGCGAGCCAGGCGGTCTGGCAGAGCTTCCTGCTTGAAGATGCCTTTGGTACTTCGACCGAGTTCGTCTGGTTCGAGAACTATCAGCTGCTCTTCGCCGACCCCGGCTATCTCAAGGCCTTCATCAACACCGCGGTGTTCTCGACCTTCGTCTGCATCTTCTCGCTGTCGATCGCGCTGCTCTTCGCGGTGATGGCCGACCGGCAGGTCCGCGGCGCCGAGATCTACAAGACGCTGCTGATCTGGCCCTATGCGGTGGCGCCCGCCATTGCCGGCGTGCTCTGGCTGTTCATGTTCGACCCCTCGCTGGGCATGCTTGCGCGCGGGCTGCAGGTGCTCGGCATTCCCTGGAATCCGCGGCTCAACGGCAACCATGCCATGCTGCTCGTCATCCTGGCCGCGACCTGGAAGCAGATCAGCTACAATTTCCTGTTCTTCCTCGCCGGCCTGCAGTCGATCCCGAAGAGCGTGATCGAGGCGGCGGTGATCGACGGCGCCCGGCCGATGCGCCGTTTCTGGACCATCGTCTTCCCGCTGCTCTCGCCGACGACCTTCTTCCTGCTCGTCGTCAACATCGTCTACGTCTTCTTCGACACCTTCGGCATCATCGACGCGGTCACCGGCGGCGGCCCCTCGGGCGCGACGGAAACGCTGGTCTACAAGGTCTTCGCCGACGGCAAGGGCGGCTCGAATCTGGGCGGCTCGGCGGCGCAGTCGGTGATCCTGCTGGTCATGGTCATCGGCCTCACCGCGGTCCAGTTCCGCTTCATCGAACGCAAGGTGAGCTACTGATGGCCTCCGTCCTCTGGCAAGACCTCACCGCCGAGGAGCTGCGCGCCAAGGCGGCGAAGGATACGATCGTCGTGCTCCCCGTCGCCTCGATCGAGCAGCATGGGCCGCATCTGCCCGTTGGCGTCGACACCATTCTTTGCAGCGGCGTCTGCAAGGCCGCGGCCGAGCGGGCCGGTGATGTCGAGGTGGTCGTCGCGCCGACGCTGTGGTGCGGCATGGCCGAGCATCACATGGCCTTCGGCGGGACCTTCACCTTCGACATCCCGACCTATCGCGCGGTGCTGCTCGCCTTCCTTGGGAGCATCGAGCGCCACGGTTTCCATCGCGTGTTGATCGTCAACGGCCATGGCGGCAACATCGCCGCGCTGACGGCCTTCCTGCCCGACTTCGCGCGCGAGACGCGGCTGCATGTCGATGCGACCACCTATTTCCTGCTGGCGCATGACGCGCTCGGGCCGCTGCTGGAGGATCAGCGGGGCGTGCAGCATGCCTGCGAGGTCGAGACCTCGATGATGATGGTGCTGGCACCGGGCTCGGTCCGCGAAGCCCGCCTCGGCGAAGCGTTCGGCGCCCGCGACGGCCTGCCCGGACGCCCGACCGTGTCGCGGCATCGTTCCTTCCGGGAGATGACGGAGACCGGCGTGGTCGGTGATGCCCGCCGCGCGACGCTGCAGAAGGGGCAAGCCTGCCTCGACGCCTGCGCCGAAGCGCTGGCCGGGCTGCTGCGCGAGATGGGCAAGGGGGGGATCTGATGGTCGAGGACCGCCGCCTGGGCGACGCGATCGCCTATGTCATCCTGACGATCGGCGTGCTGATCGTCGCCTTCCCGGTCTGGCTGACCTTCGTCGCCTCGACCTGGGATGCCGCCACCGTGATCAACGGCCAGATGCCGCTCTATCCGGGGCCGTATTTCCTGGAGAACTACAACCGCATTCTCTTCGTCGGAACCTCCGGCACGACGCGCGAGCCGGTGATCGGGATGATGCTCAACTCCTTCATCATGGCGATGGCGATCGCGCTCGGGAAGATCTTCATCTCCGTGCTCTCGGCTTATGCGGTGGTCTATTACCGCTTCCCGTTCCGCATGGCGGCGTTCTGGATCATCTTCATCACGCTGATGCTCCCCGTCGAGGTCCGCATCTTCCCGACATTCAAGATCGTCTCCGATCTCAACATGCTCGATACCTATCAGGGCCTCGCGGTCCCGCTCATCGCCTCGGCGACAGGCACGCTGCTCTTCCGCCAGTTCTTCATGACGATTCCCGACGAATTGCTGGAAGCTTCCAAGATCGACGGCGCCGGCCCGTTCAAATTCTTCAAGGACACGCTGCTGCCGCTCTCGATCACCACGATCGCGGCGCTGTTCGTGATCCAGTTCATCTATGGCTGGAACCAGTATCTCTGGCCGCTCCTGGTGACGACCAAGGACTCGATGCAGACCATCGTCATCGCCATCAAGAAGATGATCGTCACCGCCGACGCGCTGACCGAATGGCAGCTCGCCATGGCCACGGCCATGCTGGCGATGCTGCCGCCCGTCTTCGTCGTCATCGTCATGCAGAGGCTCTTCGTGAAGGGCCTGGTCGAAACCGAGAAGTAATCCGCGAATGGCCCAGGTCACTCTCAACAGCGTCAAGAAGGTCTATGCCGGCGGCGTCGAGGCCGTGAAGGGCGTCTCCTTCGACATTCCCGACGGCGGCTTCTGCGTGCTGGTCGGCCCCTCCGGCTGCGGCAAGTCCACGCTGCTGCGGATGGTCGCCGGTCTGGAGACGATCTCCTCGGGCGAGGTCGCGATCGGCAGCCGCGTCGTCAACCAGATCGAGCCGGCCGACCGCGACATCGCGATGGTGTTCCAGAACTATGCGCTCTACCCGCATATGAACATCTACGACAACATGGCCTACGGCCTGCGCAATCGCGGCACGCCCAAGGACGAGATCGACAAGCGCGTGAAGGAGGCGGCGCGCATCCTCGCGATCGAGCCCTTCCTCGAGCGCCGGCCGCGGCAGCTTTCCGGCGGCCAGCGCCAGCGCGTCGCCATGGGCCGCGCCATCGTGCGCAAGCCGCAGGTCTTCCTCTTCGACGAGCCGCTCTCGAACCTCGATGCCAAGCTGCGCGTCCAGATGCGCGTCGAGATCAAGAAGCTGCAGCGCGCGCTCGGCGTCACCTCGATCTACGTCACCCACGATCAGGTCGAGGCGATGACGCTCTCCGACAAGCTCGTGGTGATGAATGCCGGCCAGGTCGAACAGATCGGCGTGCCGGCCGAGGTCTACCGCAAGCCGGCCAGCAAGTTCGTCGCGACCTTCATCGGCTCGCCGCCGATGAACATCCTGCCCGGCCTGGTCGACGGCCCCGGCATCGTCGCGCTCGGCGACGCCATCATTGAGGTCCGCGACCTGCGCGAGGATCTGGCGGCGCAGGCGCTGGTCGAGGTGGGCCTGCGGCCCGAGGATGTCGAGATCGCCTCGGAAGGCCAGGCGGGCTCGTTGCCCTTCGACGTCGAGTTCATCGAGGAGCTCGGCGCGACCCAGCTCTTCCACGGCAAGCTCGCGGGCCAACCCTTCGTGATGCAGGCGGCGACCGGCGACGTCGCGGCGCAGGAAGGCCGGCTCTGGATCACCGTCGATCCCGACAAGGTCCACGTCTTCGATCCGAAGACGGGGGTGAGGCTGGGCAAGAGCTGAGCGGCTTTCCGACGCTCTCCGTCATGGTCGGGCTTGTCCCGATCATCCACGTCTTCGCTGGTCGAGGGACGTGTTCAAGACATGGATGCTCGCCGCAAGGGCGAGCATGACGGCGGGGGTTTCCGCGAAAGCCGGCGAACCTCAGGCCGCCAGATCGGCCACCAGCGCGTCGAGCAGTAGCGCGCCATCCGGCGTCGCAGCGAGCCGGCCGCCATGCCGGTGCATCAGGAGCTTCTCGTCGATCAGGCTGGCGACGCGCTTGGCGTTGAGCTCGCGGCCCGCCAGCGCCTTGAACACGGCCGGGTCGATGCCTTCGACGAGCCGCAGCCCCATCAGCAGGTATTCGTCGCCCTGCGATTCCTCGCTCAGCCGCTCGTCCTCGACCAGGGCGTGGCCTTCAGCTTCGACCCGCTCCAGCCAGATTTCCGGTCGCTTCTCGGTCGAATGCGCCATGCGGCCCTGCGTCGTCACCAGCCTGCCATGGGCGCCGGGGCCGACGCCGGCATATTCGCCATAGTGCCAATAGACGAGGTTGTGGCGGCATTCCGCGCCCGGCCGCGCGTGGTTCGAGATCTCGTAGACCGGCAGGCCGTGCTTGGCTGTCACCTCTTGCGTGATCTCGTAGAGCGCCGCGCCGGCATCATGGTCGGGAATCGCGAGCTTGCCGGCCCGGAACAGCCGCTCGAAGGCCGTGCCCGGCTCGATGGTGAGCTGGTAGAGCGAGAGGTGCTCGGCCGCATGGCTGATCGCCAGCTCCAGCTCGGCGCGCCAGAGCGCGGGCGTCTGCATCGGCGAACGGGCGTAGATCAGGTCGAAGGAATAGCGCTCGAAATATTTCCGCGCGATCGCGACCGCCGCCAGCGCTTCCTCGGCGGAGTGCATGCGGCCGAGCGCCTTGAGATCGGCGTCGTTCAGCGCCTGCACGCCGAGCGAGACGCGGTTGACGCCCGCAGCCCTGAAGTCGCGGAAGCGCCCGGCCTCGACGCTGGTCGGGTTCGCCTCCAGCGTCACTTCGCACTTCGGATCGACTGCCCAGTGCTCCCCGATCGCATCGAGGATCGCGCCGACCGTGCGGCCTTCCATGAGCGAGGGCGTGCCGCCGCCGAAGAAGATCGAGGAGACCGTGCGGCCGGGCACCAGCGCGGCGCGATGCGCGATCTCGCGGCGGAAGGCTGCGATGTAACGGGCCTGGTCCGGCGGTTGCAGCCGGACATGGCTGTTGAAGTCGCAATAGGGGCATTTGGCCAGGCAGAACGGCCAGTGCACATAGACGGCGAAGCCCGCATCTGTTGTCGGATGCGGGGCGGTGGGCCGCTCCGCAAGGGCGGCCGCGGTGCTCATGCCGGTTTCCTCAGGCAGGCGGCGGCAAGGACATGGAAGGCGCGCGCCCGGTGGGACAGGCCGGGGGAGCCATCGGCCGGGATGCCGTGCTTCTCGGCCGCTGTCATCTCGCCGAAGGTCTTCGCGTGCCCGTCAGGCAGGAAGATCGGGTCGTAGCCGAAGCCGCCCGCGCCACGGACCTCATGAGTGATCGTGCCGAAGACGCGACCCTCGAACAGCTCCTGATGGCCGTCCGGCCAGGCGATCACCAGCGCCGAAACGAAATGCGCCCCGCGCTTGTCGGGCGTGGCGGCGCCGCGCTTGGCCAGTTCGATCTGCACGCGCGCGATCGCGGGGGCGAAATCCTTGCCCGGACCGGCCCAATTGGCAGAGAACAGGCCGGGTGCACCGTCGAGCGCGTCGATGCAGACGCCCGAGTCGTCGGAGAGCGCAGGCAGGCCGCTCGCCCTGGTCGCGGCGACCGCCTTGATCGCCGCATTCTCCGAGAACATGGTGCCGTCCTCGACCGGCTCGGGCAGGCCGAGCTCCCCGGCCGAGACGAGCTCGATGCCGTAGGGAGCCAGAAGCTGTCGCATCTCGCGCAGCTTGCCCTGGTTGTGGGTCGCGATCACGACCTTGCCGGTGAGGAGGCGGTGCTGGCTCATCGTCAGGCCACAGCCGCCTTCTGGAGGGCGACCAGCTTGGAAACGCCGCCCTTGGCGAGCTTGAGCAGCGAAAGCAGCTCCTCCTCCGAGAACGGCGCGCCTTCCGCCGTACCCTGCACCTCGACGAGGCCGCCCGTGCCGGTGATGACGAAATTCGCGTCGGTCTGCGCGCCGGAATCCTCGACATAGTCGAGGTCGATCACCGGCTGGCCGGCGACGATGCCGCAGGAGACGGCGGCGACATGGTCCTTCAGCGGGTTGGTGCCCTTGAGGAGCCCGCGGCCTTCCATCCATTTCAACGCGTCGTGCAGCGCCACCCAGGCGCCGGTGATCGACGCCGTCCGGGTGCCGCCATCGGCCTGCAGCACGTCGCAGTCGACGACGATCTGGCGCTCGCCGATCGCGGTCAGGTCGACGACGGCGCGAAGCGAGCGCCCGACCAGTCGCTGGATCTCCTGCGTGCGGCCGGAGGGTTTGCCGGAGGTAACCTCGCGGCGCGTGCGCTCATGCGTGGCGCGCGGCAGCATCGAGTACTCGGCGGTGACCCAGCCCTTGCCGGTGCCGCGCAGCCACGGCGGGCCCTTTTCCTCGACGGTGGCGGCGCAGAGCACCTTGGTCTCGCCGAACGTCACCATGCAGGAGCCCTCGGCATAGCGCACCACGCCGCGTTCGAGCGTGACCTTGCGCATCTCGTCGGCGGCGCGTTTGGAGGGTCGCATGAAATGATCCTGTCTTGCGGAGAAGTGGCGGCTTTTAGGCTCTCCCGCCCGGTACGGCAAGGCAGGGGGGCTTTCTACCCCTTGATCCATGCGCATCGCGTGACGACAATAGGACAGAGGAACGGTTCGCCCGTAAAGGTTCATGAGCGCCCACACGCCCCGCCCCGAGACGATAAGCAGCCTGGTCGAGACCGATCAGCGCTCGCGCGAGATATTCCGCCAGATCGTCGACGGCTTTCTGACGACCGGCGAGCCGGTCGGCTCGCGCAACATCGCGCGCCTGTTGCCGATGTCGCTCTCGCCGGCGACGGTGCGCAACGTCATGACCGATCTGGAGCTGGCCGGGCTGATCTACGCGCCGCACACCTCTGCGGGGCGCCTTCCCACGGAAAGAGGCCTGCGCTTCTTCGTCGATGCGATGATGGAGGTCGGCAACCTCACCTCCGACGAGCGCAAGCGCATCGAGGCGCAGATCAGGGCTGCCGCGACGAACCGCAGCCTCGACCAGACGCTGACCGAAGCCTCGGCGCTGCTCTCCGGCCTGTCGCGCGGCGCTGGCGTCGTCGTCACCACCAAGGCTGATCCAAGGCTCAAGCACATCGAGTTCGTCCGGCTCGATCCCGCCCGTGCGCTGGTCGTGCTCGTCGCGGAGGACGGCACGGTCGAGAACCGCCTGCTGGCGCTGCCGCCCGGCCTGCCGGCTTCGGCGCTGAGCGAGGCCGCGAACTTCCTCAACGCGCGCATCATCGGCAAGACGCTCGCCGAATTGCGCGGCGAGATCGCGACCCAGCGCACCCAGATGGAGCGCGAGCTCGATGCGCTGACCGCCCGGCTGGTCGAGAACGGCATCGCCACTTCGTCGGGCCCAAGCAGCGACCGCCACCTGATCGTCCGCGGCCAGGCGAACCTGCTCGAGGACCTGAAGGCGCAGGAGGACCTCGAGCGCATCCGCCTGCTCTTCGGCGATCTCGAGACCCAGACCGACGTGATCGATCTTCTGTCGCGAGCGGAGGATGGCGACGGTGTGCGCATCTTCATCGGCTCGGAGAACAAGCTGTTCTCGATGTCGGGCTCCTCGATGGTGGCGGCGCCCTTCCGCGATGCCGAGCAGCGCATCGTCGGCGTCGTCGGCATCATCGGCCCGACGCGTCTGAACTATGCCCGCATCGTCCCGATGGTCGACTACACCGCCAAGGTGGTCGGCAGCCTGCTCGACGGCGAACGCTGACGCGCAGCATCTGTTTGAGGAAATACGCCGTTGTTCCGGGCGTGGCCCGCAAGCCATCGGAGAAAACCGGAGCCCTGCGACGGCTTCCGGATCGGCGCGGTTTCGCCGCTCGTCCGGAATGACGACGCGTTTCCATCTTGAAGAATTTGGCTTCCGTCGCGGATGAGGCTATCTCCGCGCGAAAGCGCCCCCGAATCCACAAGAGCCAAGGCCCATGTCAGACCAGCTTCCCGACCGCCTCTCCGTCAACCCGGACAGCCCGTTTTACGACGCCGAGGTGCTGGCGCGCGACATCGGCATCCGTTTCAAGGGCGTCGAGAAGACCAATGTCGAGGAATATTGCGTCTCCGAAGGCTGGGTGAAGGTCGCGGCCGGCAACGCCAAGGATCGCTTCGGCCGCCCGATGACGATCACGCTGAAGGGCCCTGTCGAGCCCTATATCCGCGGCGAGGCTCAGGCCGAAGGCTGATCGCGGCCTTCTGCAGGGCTGCGGAAACGAGGCGCCGGGCAGTGGCCGGTGCACTGCCGGGCCTCTGTCGTTAACGCAGTTGCCGCTGCGGCATTGCGTCGGGGAGGCGCATATGCATTGATCATGCAACCATAAGTTGTGTGAGGTGCGCATGTTGGCTCCGTGGTGGCTGATCGCGAATACCCTCCGGGGCATCACCGAATACAAGGGCGCAGCAGCGGAACCGCGGATTTTGGAGATGTTCCGCCTGTCGGGACACGGCCAGGTCCGCAGCGACGAGCACGCGTGGTGTGCGGCTTTCGCCGGCGCCTGCCTCGTGCTTTCCGGCTACGCCTCGAGCCGCTCGCTTATGGCCCGCAGCTATCTCAACCTCGGCGTGAAGCTCGAAGAGCCACGCGAAGGTTGCATCGTCGTCCTCTCTCGCAACGAGGCGAACAGCTCTTATGGTCATGTCGGCTTCTTCCTGCGCGAGGATGATGAGCACCTGTTCGTGCTCGGCGGCAATCAGGGGGACAGCGTCAAGGTCTCCAGCTATCCGAAATCCCGGCTGCTTGGTTATCGTTGGCCAACCGAGCGCGCTCCGGTTGCGGCCAGCGGCCTCTTGCCGAATATCTTGCAGCTCGGCGTACCGGACGATCAGATCACGACGGAGGCGCTGGAGGATGAGCAGCGCGGGGTGCTCGGCGCGATCGATGGGGGGCAAGGGCTCCTCGAATTCTTGCCGCTCCGCCCCGGCGCAAATCCCGATTCCGTCGATCAGATCAAGGCCGTTCAGGGGCTCCTGAACGATCAGGGCTATCCGGCAGGAAGAGACGACGGCGACTATGGGCTGCGGACGATGACGGCCGTCTTCTCGTTCCAGCAGGCCAATGGCATTGCGCCCACCGGCATCGTCGACGCGCGGACGTGGTTCCAGCTTCGCAGGGGCGAACCGATGCCACTCTGGCCGGAGCGGCGCAACGAGACGGCGCGGGATCTGAAGCGGGAGGGCTCCGAGACGATCGCGCTGACCGACCGCGGTCGCTGGCTGGCGCTCGCGACCGCCCTGTTCGGCATATTGGGGCTGACCGATGCGCGAACCGACCTCTTCGAGAGGACGGGTCAGTTGGCCACCCGGGCCGAAGCGGCTTCAACGCAGATCGTGCAATCGCCATCCGTGACGGATTGGGTCATGCCTGCAGCCGTTGCCCAGGAGGCGGGAAGCCCCCTGCCTACGATCTTGCCGGTCCTTCTGGGGGCCAAGGGCGGGGTCTGGCTCGTCTTGATCGGGCTTGCCGTCATGCTCTGGCGCAACGCGCAGGCGACCACCGCCCAGCGTGTCGATGAACACCGCACAGGCGCGAATCTGCGTTTCTGATCGAAGGGGGGAGCCTATGGTCGATTTCACGCAGGACATCGTCAACGAGATCACGCGGCTGGCCCAGACACAGGGGCTGGAGCCCGCCGTGGCTCTCGCCGTCGTCGAGGTCGAGAGCAATGGTCGCGCTTTTGAGGCTGACGGCATCACGCCAGTCTTCCTGTTCGAGAAGCATGTCTTCCATCGGCTGTTGCGCGAGGCCGCGCCGTCTCTCCTGGCGCGGGCGGAAGCGGAAGGCCTCGCCATCCCGAGCTGGCAGCGCTCCTCCCAATATGCCGATCAGGGGCGTGCGGGCCGTTTGGGCTTGCTGCAGCGCGCCCGGGCGATCCACGAGGAGCTCGCCAATCGCTCCGCCTCCTGGGGGCTTGGTCAGATCATGGGCTTCAACGCGGTTGCGCTGGGCTATGCATCGGCCACCGATATGGTCGCGAGCATGGCGACGGGCGCGACCGCGCAGATCGAGGCGATGCTGCACTTCATCGCGGCGAATCCAGCGATGATGCAGGCCTTGCGGAGCCGCGACTGGGCGGGTTTCGCGTATCGCTACAACGGCAAGGGCTACGCTGCGAACCGCTACGACACGCGGCTGGAAACAGCCTACGGGGCCTGGGCCGCGCGGCTACGCATGCCTGGAGCCGTCGCAACGACGCTCTCGCCCTCGGTCACGCGCGGGAGAACCGAGATGGAGCGCGTCCAGGAGCATCTGGCCCGTCTGGGCTATTCCGTGGGCAAGATCGACGGCCTCTTCGGTCCAATCACCTCCGGCGCCCTCTTCGCCTTCCAGGTGCAGAACGGCCTGTCGGCGACAGGACAGCCCGACGATGCGACCTTGCTCGCTCTGGCGGGCGGGTTGCCGATGCCTGTCGCGCCGGCGCGCGCGCAGGCGACGCCGGGAGACCTGTATGACGACGGCGTGCCTGCAATCGTGGCCGCCGACAATAACCGCAAGGCCGCCATCGGCGTCGGCGCTGCCGGTATCCTCGGTGGTCTGGGAGCGATGCCCGGTGTCGGCCAGGCGGTCGAAGGCATCTTCAAAACCATGTTCACGCCGGCGTCCGGAGCTGGTGATGTGGCGAAATCTCTCGGCGACCTCGCTGTCGGCGCCCTGCCATATCTCGGGTCCGCCGGCCTCGTGCCGGCTGCGGCCGTCGGGGCCGGGTTGTTTCTGTTTCGCAGCATCGCGGGGATTGCGGAGGAGCGCGTCGCCGACCGCCGCAAAGGCTTCGAGAGGAATTCACCGTCGCGCGCGGTCTTCGCGCCGGTCGAGCACTGGAGGGGATGATGCGAGGCAGATCCATGCGAATGGCGTGCCGCGGCATCGCAGTCTGCGGGGTTGTTTCCGCCGTGATCGGGCCTCTCGCAGCGGCACCCGTCCTTTCGGATCTCAAGGGCGACTGGGTTCTCCTCGCCGAGCGCGAAGGTCATCTCGGCCTGGCCATCGATGTTGTCGGCCAGGAGGTGATGCTGAGGGAAATGATCCGCGTGGGCTATGCCGAATGCATGCTGACAGGCAGCGGCTCCCAGATCGGCGCCACCGCAAGCGCAAAGGTCAACAGCTTCGTCGTTCACTGCAGCGGCAAACGCATGTTCGGCCACCCGCGGGATTGCACGTTCAAAGCCGGCCAATTCGCGGATATCGCCGAGGTCTCCTGCAGTAGGGGCAAGCAGGTGGGTCCCACCGTCATGCTGCGCAGGGTGCGCAAGAGCTGACGGCAGGGGCGCTCCGTCAGCGCAGATCCTTGTAGAAGAAGGTCGATCCGCAGTCGGCCCCGCCGGGCATCAGCGCAAAGCGCGGGATCGTGCCGGCCTCCGTCCAGCCGAGGCGGTTGTAGAGCCTGCGCGCCGCGCCGTGTTCGTCGGTGTCGAGCATGAGGAGGTCGCGGCCTTTTTCCCGCGCGATGGCCTCGGCGCGCTGCATCAGCGCCTCGCCGATGCCTTGACGGCGGGCGCGCGAATGCACCAGCACCTTGGCGATCTCGGCCCGGTGCGGCTGGTTCGGTTTGCCGATCAGATGCAACTGCGCCGTGCCGACGATGCCGTCGTCATTCCGCGCGGCCAGCAGAATAACCTGCCCGCTTGCGACGCTGGCCGCGACATCGCGCCAGAAGCGCTCATAGTCGGCCGAAGTGTTCCAATCCATGAAGCCGACGGAGGCGCCATTGGCGACGCAGTCGCGCAGGATATCGGTGAGCGCGGGGATGGCGGCCTCAGTTGCTTCGACATCGAGCGTCTCGAGGGCGACGGTGAGCGTGGTCGCGTTCATGCGATATGTCCTGGATAGGTGCCGCTTCTGGCGGCGAGGATGACGGCGTAGCGAACGGGTGCGCTGCCCGGATTGCGGTAGATGATCGCGCCGCGCAGATGCATCTGCAGGCAGTCGCCCTCGGCGAGTTCGTGGCGGATCCCTTCGACCGTCAGGTCGAGCCGGCCCTGCAGCACCCAGACCTGCTGATCCAGTGCCGGGGTGCCGGTCGCGTTGTCGAGGCGGACCTCAGCTCCTGCCGGCAACTCGACCTCGACGATCTCGAAGCCTGAGCCCGTTCCGCGCGGTGAGACATTGCGGCGCAGGTAGCCGCTTGCCGGATCGCGCCAGACCGGCTGGGCGCCGTGGCGGATGAGCGGCCCGCTTCCTGCATCCTCTTCCAGCAGCGCCGAGAGCGAGAGGCCGAGCCCCGAGCCGAGCCGGACGAGCAGCGCGGCCGTCGGGCTCGATTCGCCGCGCTCGACGCGCGAGATCATGGCGCGGCTGACGCCGCTACGCTCGGCAAGTGCCTCGAGCGTTAGGCCATAGCGCTGGCGGGCCGCTTTCAGCCGCTGCCCGAGCCGCCGGTCGATTTCGGTATCGCTTTCGAACTCCATGAATGGAGAATAAATCTTATATATTAGAATTTGCAAGAGAGATGCGTTTAGGCGCGCCCTGCGACAACGCCTCTGCTACGATCCCGGCTTGGCCCCGGGGGCATCGCGGGCTCCGGAATTCCACGGTGGACCCCGGATCTCCGCTTCGCTCTGTCCGGAATGACGCGGAGGTCCCGGGAAAAACAACACCCCGGAGCTGCCTTGGAACAGCCCAGCCGCTTGGCGCCAAGCGGCTTCACTGCTATGGCGCGCGCATGAGCACCCGCACCATCGACAATATCCGCAACTTCTCGATCGTCGCGCATATCGACCACGGCAAGTCGACGCTGGCAGATCGCCTGATCCAGCAGACCGGCACGGTCGCCGCCCGCGACATGAGCGAGCAGATTCTCGACTCGATGGATATCGAGAAGGAGCGCGGCATCACCATCAAGGCGCAGACGGTGCGGCTGGATTACCGGGCGAAGGACGGCAAGGATTACGTCCTCAACCTGATGGACACCCCCGGCCACGTCGACTTCGCTTATGAGGTCTCGCGCTCGCTGGCTGCCTGCGAGGGCTCGCTCCTGGTCGTCGATGCGTCGCAGGGCGTCGAGGCGCAGACGCTCGCCAATGTCTATCAGGCGCTCGACGCCGGCCATGAGATCGTCACCGTCCTCAACAAGATCGACCTGCCGGCTGCCGATCCCGAGCGGATCAAGGAGCAGATCGAGGACGTGATCGGGCTCGACGCCTCCGACGCGGTGCCGATCTCGGCCAAGACGGGCCTCAACATCGAGGGCGTGCTGGAAGCCATCGTCGAGAAGCTACCGGCCCCGAAGGGCGATCCCGAGGCGCCGCTCAAGGCGATGCTGGTCGACAGCTGGTATGATGCCTATCTCGGCGTCGTCGTGCTCGTGCGCATCATCGACGGCGTGCTGAAGAAGGGCATGACCATCCGCATGATGCGCGCCAACGCCTCCTATGGCGTCGACCGCGTCGGCGTGTTCAAGCCCAAGATGCTGGAAGTGAAGCAACTCGGCCCCGGCGAGGTCGGCTTCTTCACCGCCTCGATCAAGGAAGTCGCGGACACCGCCGTCGGCGACACCATCACCGACGAGAAGAAGCCGATCGCCGAGCCGCTGCCGGGCTTCAAGCCGGTGCAACCGGTGGTGTTCTGCGGCATCTTCCCGGTCGATGCCGCCGATTTCGAATTGTTGCGCGGCGCCATGTCGAAGCTGCGGCTGAACGACGCCTCGTTCTCCTACGAGATGGAGACCTCGGCCGCCCTCGGCTTCGGTTTCCGCTGCGGCTTCCTCGGGCTCCTGCATCTGGAGATCATCCAGGAGCGGCTGGAGCGCGAGTTCAACCTCAACCTGATCTCGACCGCGCCCTCCGTCGTCTATCACCTGCGGCTGCGCGACGGCTCGACGCTCGAACTGCACAATCCGGCCGATATGCCTGATGTGATGAAGATCGAGGCGATCGACGAGCCCTGGATCCGTGCCACCATCTTCACCCCGGACGAGTATCTCGGCTCCGTGCTGAAGCTCTGCCAGGACCGCCGCGGCCTGCAGATCGACCTCGGCTATGTCGGCTCGCGCGCCAAGGTCGTCTACGATCTGCCGCTCAACGAAGTCGTGTTCGACTTCTACGACCGCCTGAAGTCGATCTCGAAGGGCTATGCCTCGTTCGACTACCAGATCACCGATTACCGCGAGGGCGACCTCGTCCGCATGTCGGTCCTGGTCAATGCCGAGCCTGTCGACGCGCTCTCGATGCTGGTCCACCGTACGCGGGCCGAGTCGCGCGGTCGCGCCATGTGCGAAAAGCTCAAGGAGCTGATTCCGCCGCACATGTTCCAGATTCCGGTGCAGGCGGCGATTGGCGGCAAGATCATCGCTCGCGAGACCATCCGGGCGCTGCGCAAGGACGTCACCGCCAAGTGCTATGGCGGCGACGCCACCCGCAAGCGCAAGCTTCTGGAGAAGCAGAAGGAAGGCAAGAAGAAGATGCGGCAGTTCGGCAAGGTCGAAATCCCGCAGGAGGCCTTCATCGCCGCCCTCAAGATGGACGACTGAGCGGGCGAGACCCCAAACATCCGTCCTTTCAGAATGGGGGGCGGTCATCCCGGACAAGCCGCGCCAGCGGCGCCGATCCGGGATCCATGCCTGAACCGTTCCGGAATGGATCCCGGGTCTGCGCTTCGCTCCGCCCGGGATGCCGCCCAGGATTGCGCTCGATCAGAGCATCTCCGCGCTGAGCGTCGCCTGCCAATGGGCGAGGCGCTCCTTCAGCACGCGATCCCGCACATAGACGATATCCTCGTCCTCCAGCCTTTCGAGCGCCTCGAACTGGAAGGCCTCGGGGCCATGCGTATTCCATGCCGCCTGCAAACTGCGCTGCCGGTGATTGCCCTGGCGCAGCGTGAAGCGCAGGCGGTTCTCGATCGTCGCCAGATCGGGCGCGCGGCCGACCCAGCTCTGGCCGCTCGCCTCGCAGCGGAAGGCATAGATGCCCGCCACCGATTTCCGTTCCTTGTAGGCGGCCGTTGCCGCCTTTCTATCCGCGATCTGCATCGGTCCAACCCATCCTGTTCGACGGGCGCTCAATAATACCCGGATTTTAATAAGGCAATATTTTATCCGGGTATTTTATGTTCTGCGGCATTTTTCGATGAACAATGGCGCTGCTGACGCGTTGTTTTCTCGAATCCACTCTCAAACGAGGAGGTCCCGATGGACTGGAACCGCGTCGAAGGAAACTGGAAGCAGCTCAAGGGCAAGGTGAAGGAGCAGTGGGGGAAGCTGACCGATGACGATCTCGACATCATCGCCGGCAAGCGCGACCAGCTCGAAGGCAAGATCCAGGAGCGCTACGGCCTCGCCAAGGACAAGGCCCGCAGCGATGTCGATGCCTGGTACGGCCGACAGACCTGGCAGTAATCAGGCAGCCGCCGATCGGTGGTGACGAAGTAAGGAGCCCCGGCGTCCCGCGCCGGGGCTCTTCGACGTTTGGCGCCTTGATCACCGCCGGTAACCGGCCGAGACTTAGCCGTGTTCGAAACGGGATGCCGGATGTTCGAGGATCTCTCAGGAAGGAGCGCCCTGGTGACGGGAGCCTCCGGTGGGCTGGGGCTGCATTTCGCCAAGCTGCTCGCGCGCCATGGCGTCGAGGTTACGCTCGCCGCGCGCCGGCAATCTGCGCTGGATCAGGCATGTGGCGAGATCGCTGCCGCGGGCGGCACTGCGCAAAACATTCTGCTGGATGTCGGCGATGCCACTTCCATCACCGATGCGCTCGCCGGCCGGCATTTCGACATCCTCATCAACAATGCCGGTGTCAGCGGCGCCGGTCCGGCGGCCGACCTTTCCGAAGCGGATTGGGATGCGGTGCTCGACACCAATCTCAAGGGCGTCTTCCTCGTCGCCCAGGCCGTGGCGCGCGGCATGCGCGAAGCCGGGCGCGGCGGAGCCATCGTCAACATCGCTTCGATCCTCGGCCATCGCGTCGCCGGCGGCGTCAGCGCCTACGCGGCCTCGAAGGCGGGCGTCATCCAGCTCACCAAGGCCCTGGCGCTCGAATGGGCACGCGACGGCATTCGCGTGAACGCCCTTTGCCCCGGTTATATCGAGACCGACATCAACCGCGATTTCTTCGGCAGCGAAGCCGGGCAGCAGCTGATCAAACGCATCCCGCAACGCCGGCTGGGGCGGCCGGAAGAACTCGACGGCGCGTTGCTGCTGATGGCCTCGGCCGCCGGCAGCTACATCACCGGCGCGACCATCGAAGTCGATGGCGGCCATCTCGTTTCGTCTCTGTGAGGACGGCCATGGATTTCGAGATTTCTGCCCGCATCGAGGATTATCGCGCCCGCATCGCCGCATTCGTCGAGCGCGAAATCATACCGCTGGAGGCGGACCGGGCTTCCTATGACGCGCATGGCAACATCGCGCTGCCCCTGCTGGAGACCGTGCGCGCCAAGGCCCGTGCGGCTGGGCTCTGGTGCCTGCAGCTCAAGCCGGAAACCGGCGGGGCCGGGCTTGGCAAAATGGGCATGGCGGTCGCCTATGAGGAGATGAACCGCTCGATCTTCGGCCCCGTCGTCTTCAATTCGGCTGCCCCCGACGATGGCAACATGATGGTGCTGGAGGCGCTCGGAACCCCCGATCAGAAGGAGCGTTGGCTGAAGCCCATCGTCGAGGGCAAGGTCCGCTCGGCCTTCGCCATGACCGAGCCCCACCCCGGCGGCGGCTCCGACCCTTCGATGATCCTGACCAAAGCCGAACGGCGGGGCGACACGTACATTGTCAGCGGCCGCAAATGGTTCATTACGGGGGCGGAGGAGGCGAAGCACTTCATCCTGGTCGCCCGCACCTCGGACGATCCGCGCAGCGGCCTCACCGCCTTCCTCTTCCATGCCGACCAGCCGGGCTGGCGCATCCGGCGCCGCATCGAGATTATGGGGCCGGAGGAGCATGGCGGCCATTGCGAGCTGGAATTCGACGGCCTGGAGATTCCGGTCGAGGATGTGCTCGGCGGCGAAGGCAGGGGCATGAAGGTGACGCAGGTCCGCCTTGGCCCGGCCCGCCTGACGCATTGCATGCGCTGGCTTGGCCTCTCCAGGCGCTGCGTCGAGATCGCGCAGGCCTATGCCGCCGAGCGCTACGGCTTCGGCCAGCGCCTCGCCGATCGCGAGAGCATTCAGCTCAAGCTCGGCGACCTCGCCATGCGCATCGAGATCGGCCGGTTGCTGGTGATGAAGGCGGCCTGGGAGCTCGATCGTGGCGGCTTGGCCCGCAAGGAGGTCTCGATGGCCAAGGTCCAGGTTGCGAATGTCCTGCACGATGCCGCCGATGTCGCCATCCAGATCAACGGTGCCCGCGGCTATTCCAAGGACACTGTGCTGGAGTGGATCTACCGCTACGCCCGCCAGGCGCGGCTGGTCGACGGCGCAGATGAAGTCCACAAGATGGTGCTGAACCGCTTCCTGACCGAGGAAGGCCGCGATTTCTGGCGCTGGCCCGTCGCCGGGCGGGCACAAGGCTGAGGCGTCGCGATGACCGGGCAGGGCGGCGAGGCTCCAAGCGGCAAAGCCGATTTCGACCCCGCCGCGCTGGCGGGTTTCCTGGACGAACGCTTCGGTCCGGGCGCTCTCTCGATCGAGCGGATCGGCGGAGGCCAATCCAATCCGACCTATTTCGTCGATCATGGCGGGAAGCGGCTGGTGCTGCGCAAGCAGCCGGCGGGACCGATCCTGCGCGGCGCCCATGCGATCGACCGCGAGTTCCGTGTTCTTGAAGCGCTGGCGCAAACGAATGTGCCGGTGCCCCGCGCGGTGCTCTTCCATGCCGAACCCGAGCCGCTTGGCACGCCCTTCTATCTGATGGAGCGGCTCGATGGCCGCGTCTTCCATGATTGCGCCTTGCCCGGCCTCGCGCCAGCCGAGCGCCGCGGCCTCTATCTCGGCATGGCCGAGGCCCTGGCGAAGCTCCACTCCGTCAGGGCCGACGCCGTCGGTCTCGGCGACTTCGGCCGACCGGGAAATTATTTCGAGCGCCAGATCGCGCGTTGGACCAGGCAACTGCGGGAATCGCCGGGCGAGGGGATCGCGGAACTGGAGGCGGTCGCCGATTGGCTACCGGCGCATCTCCCTCCCGATGACGGTCAGGTCTCGATCGCCCACGGCGATTTCCGGCTCGGCAACCTGCTTTTTCACCCCGAGAAGCCCGAGGTGATCGGCATCCTCGACTGGGAGTTGTCGACGCTCGGCCATCCGCTTGCCGATCTCGGCTATTGCGCCATGCCCTGGCACACGGCGTCCGACGAATATGGCGGCATCATCGGCCTCGACCGGGCCGCGCTCGGCATTCCCACAGAGGCCGAGTTTCTCGCGCATTATTATGCCCATGCCGTGCCGACGGCGCCGCTCACGCGCTTTCATCTCGCCTTCGCGCTGTTTCGTTTCGCCGTGATCTTCGTCGGCATTGCCGATCGCGTCAGGGCGGGCACGGCTGCGGCTGCCAACGCTGCGGAGTTAGCGCCACTGGGGCGACGCTTCGCCGTGCGGGCGCTCGAAGCCATGGACGGTCCCGACAAGCTGCTCTGATCGGGTGCCGCGTGTTCAGATCGTGTCGGAGGCGAGGCGGGCGGTGGTGTTGCTCGCACTCTCGTCCTTCAATGCGACGCCGGAGAGCCCGCGCGCGAACGAGGCCTCCACCAGCCAGGCAGCGCGCGTTGCGGCTTCGGCTGGCGCCAGACCTGCGCCATGGATGTTCGAGACGCAGTTGCGCTCGCCATCGTTGCGCCCGGGGCGCGGGGCGTAGGTGATGTAGAGCCCCAGGCTGTCGGGGCAGGACAGGCCCGGCCGTTCGCCGATCAGCAGCAGCGTCAGCCTTGCGCCGAAGAGCATGCCGATCTCATCGCCGATGGCCACCCGGCCTTGCGAGACGATGACGGCCGGCGACAGCGACCAGCCGCTGCGCTCCGCGAGCGGCAGGAAAGCTGCGACGAAGCGAGCGGCATGGGCCTGCACGGCCTGTGCCGACAGGCCGTCGGCGATGACGAGCGCGATATCGCAGCCGCCGCTGCCGCCGGACGCGACAGCGGCGTGGCTTTCCGCGGCAAGGCTGCGGCCGAGATCGGGGCGCAGCAGGTACGAGGCGCGCCCGGCCGCCCGGCTGGCGACCTGAAGGGAGGCGAGCCCAAGCGACCGCAGCTCGGCGGCGAGCGCGGCCGTGTCGAGTTCCGCGTGGACGGCGTCGCGGGCCTGCGCATGGGCGAGGGCGAAGCGCAGGGTTTCGTGCGTGCCGAGGCCCGATCCGGCACGGCCGATGCCGATGCGCGCTGGCGTCAGTGCGGAAAGGCGCCGCCAGGGATCGGGAGTGCTCACGACACCATCTCCGCCAGTGACGTCACGAGGCGCGGTGCACCAGCCTGGGCCAGGAGCCGGCCATCTGTGCCCGTCAGGCCCTGTTCCTGCAGCCAGCGCTCGAACTCGGGCGCGCGCTTCAGGCCGAGCAGGTCGCGAATGTAGAGTTGGTCGTGGAAAGAGGTCGACTGATAGTTCAGCATCACGTCGTCGGCGCCCGGCACGCCCATCACATAGGTGACTCCGGCCGTCGCAAGCAGCGTCAGCAGGGCGTCCATATCGTCCTGATCGGCTTCCGCATGGTTGGTGTAACAGACGTCGCAGCCCAGCGGCAGGCCCATCAGCTTGCCGCAAAAGTGGTCTTCCAGCCCTGCACGGGTGATCTGCTTGCCGTCATAGAGATATTCCGGTCCGATGAAGCCGACGACGGTGTTGACCAGCAGGGGATCGAAGGCCCTGCAGACGGCATAGGCACGCGCCTCGAGCGTCTGTTGGTCAACACCGTGATGGGCCTCTGCCGAGAGCGCCGAGCCCTGGCCGGTCTCAAAATACATCAGGTTTTGCCCGAGCGTGCCGCGCTTCAGCGAGAGCCCGGCCTCGTAGCCTTCACGCAGCACGGAAAGATCGATGCCGAAGGAGCGATTGGCCGCCTCAGTGCCGGCGACGGACTGGAAGACGAGGTCGACCGGCGCGCCACGCGCGATCAGCTCGATCGATGAGGTGACATGGGTGAGCACGCAGCCCTGCGTCGGGATGGCGTAGCGCTGGATCACCTCGTCGAGCAGCTTGAGCAGGTCCGAGAGCACGCTGAGATTGTCGGAGACCGGGTTGATGCCGATCACGGCATCGCCGCAGCCATAGGAGAGCCCGTCGATGATCGAGGCGGCGATGCCGCGCGGATCGTCGGCAGGGTGGTTCGGTTGCAGGCGCACGGCCATGGTGCCGGGCAGGCCGAGCGTGTTGCGGAAGCGGGTCACCACGCGACATTTCCGCGCCACGGCGATCAGGTCCTGCAGGCGCATGATCTTCGAGACGGCGGCTGCCATTTCAGGCGTGACGCCCCTGGCGAGCCGGGCCAGCGCTTCGCTCGACGCCTCGTCCGAAAGCAGCCAGTCGCGGAAGCCGCCGACCGTCAGGCCCGCGACCGGCGCAAAGGCCGCCGCGTCATGCGTGTCGAGGATCAGGCGGGTGATCTCGTCGATCTCGTAGGGAATCAGCGCTTCGGTGAGGAAGGTCTTGAGCGGCAGATCGGCCAGCGTCATCCGGGCTGCCACGGCCTCCTCCGCCGAGGCGGCCGCAAGTCCCGCGAGTTGATCGCCCGAGCGCGGCGGTGTGGCCTTGGCCATGAGGTCGCGCAGGTCTTCGAAGACATAGCTCCGCAAGCCGATGACATGGCGGTAGGCCACGGACCCTATCCTTTCCGCTGCTGCCGGCTTGTGGGCCGACCATTGTCGATGTGATTTCGAGCACAATTCATGCCGTGCGGCAAAGGCTCATCGCACCTCGGCGCGGCAAGCATGGAGCTCTGGTCTTCGGTGAGCGCGGGATGTTTTTCGAACCTAATGTTCCGCGATCGGATGCTGTCCGTTTACAAGAAAACTGCAGTATTCATTTCTTTAGAATAATTAAAAGATGCAGATTTGCTTTGTCTACTGCCGGAGGATTGTGTTAGCGCGAAGCGCTTTTCTCGATACGGTCGGCTATCATGTTCGCTCTGTCCCGCCTGACGCGCCTTCTTCCTGCTGCCGCATTGGCTCTGGCGGTGTTCTCCGCACCGTCCGCCCGCGCCGAGACGATCGAGGTCACTGATCTCGCCGGGCGCGTCGTCAACGTCACGCGCGATCCGTCGAAGATCGTGCTGAGCGAGGGCCGCCAGCTCTACACGCTGGCGATGCTGGACCGCGACGACCCGTTCAAGCGCGTCGTCGGCTGGGGCAACGACCTGATCCAGAACGATCCCGGTGCCTGGCAGAAATATCTGGCGAAGTTCCCGAAGGCGAAGGACGTCGCCGATATGGGCAACCCCTATGCCGCCGATGTCAGCATGGAGAAGATCGCCGCGCTCGGCACCGAGGTCTACATCCTCGACCTCTCCAACTACTTCAAGGCGCAGGAGACGGGCCTGCTCGGCAAGCTCGAGAAGGCCGGCATCGCCACGATCTTCGTCGATTTCCGCCAGGATCCGACCCAGAACGTGCTGCCGAGCGTGCAGCTGCTGGGCCGCGTCCTCGGCCGCGAGAAGGAGGCGGCTGCCTTCACCGACTATTATCTCCGCCAGACCCGCCGCATCTATGCGCGTGTCGGCGCCATCCCCGACAAGAAGAAGCCGATGGTTTTCGTCGAGCGGGCCGCCGGGCTCCTGCCTTGCTGCGCCACCTTCGGCCCCTTCAACTTCGGCCGCTTCATCGAGGAAGCCGGCGGGCGCAACTGGGGCAGCCAGTACTTCTCAGCTTTCCAGGCCGAAGCCGCGCAGGAGAAGGTGCTCACCGACAACCCGGATGTCTATTTCCTGACGGGCGCCAACTGGTACGGCAGCAATCCCGGCAGCAACGCCGTCAGCCTCGGCTATGACGCCACCCCCGAGAAGGTGCAGAAGGAAATCTCGGCGCTGATGCAGCGGCCGGGCTTCCAGCAGCTCAAGGCAGTGCAGGGCAAGAAGGTGATGGCCTTCTACCACCAGTTCTACGACGCGCCCTATTACTTCGTCGCCGAGCTCGCCATGGCCAGGGAACTCTATCCGGACCTGTTCAAGGACATCGATCCAGAGGCGGTGTTCAAGGAATTCCATGAGAAATTCCTGCCGATCTCCTATTCCGGCGTCTTCTGGGCCAAGCTCCAGTGATCGCGGCCTGAAGCGATGACGGCAGTCCTGCCCGTGGCGGCGACCGCGACCGCGGATTACCGCAAGCGCAACGCGAAGCGCCTGAAGCTCGTTCTGCTCGGCGTGCTGGCGTTGCTCTTTGCGGTGGCGCTCGACGTCTCGATCGGGCCCGGCAACCTGCCGCTCGCCGATGTGCTGCGCACGCTCGTCGACCCGCAATCGGCCTCGCCGCGATTGTCCGTCATCGTCTGGGATCTGCGCCTGCCGATCGCGCTGATGGCGCTCGCCGTCGGCGCCATGCTCGGCCTGAGCGGGGCGGGCATGCAGACCATCCTCGCCAATCCGCTGGCCGATCCCTTCACGCTCGGGGTCTCCGCCGCGGCGACGGTTGGCGCCTCCGTGGCGATCGTCTTCGGCTGGAGCGTCGTGCCCGGCGCCGGCCCCTTCATCGTCACGGCGAATGCCTTCGTCTTCGCACTCGCCGCTTCGCTCGTGCTGTTCTTCATGACCAAGCTGCGCGGCGTCAGCGCCGAGACGATGATCCTGGTCGGCATCGCGCTGCTCTTCACCTGCAACGCCTTCACGGCACTGCTGCAGTACCGCTCGAATGAGGTCCAGCTTACCCAGATCGTGTTCTGGACGCTGGGCAGCCTCGCCCGCGCCACCTGGGGCAAGGTCGCTGTCGCAGCGCTGCTGATCGCGCTGGCGTTGCCCTTCTTCCTGATGCGCGGCTGGGCGCTCACCGCGCTCCGGCTCGGCGACGACCGGGCGGAGAGCCTCGGCGTCCGCGTCGATCGGCTGCGGCTGGAGATCCTGATCGCGACATCGCTGCTGGCGGCCGTTTCGGTCTCCTTCGTCGGCGGCATCGGCTTCATCGGGCTGGTCGGGCCGCATATCGCGCGGCTCCTGGTCGGGGAGGACCAGCGCTTTTTCCTGCCCGTCGCGACGATCGCGAGCGCGGTCCTGCTTTCGCTCGCCTCCAGCGTGTCGAAGGCGATCACACCCGGCGTGATCTATCCGATCGGCATCATCACAGCGCTGATCGGCGTGCCTTTCTTCTTCAGCTTGGTCATGTCGATCCGCAACAGGGGAGCCTGAGCCGTGGCGCTGCTCATCCGCGATCTCGATTTCCGCTATGGCGCCACGCCCGTGCTGCAAGGGCTCGGCACCGGCGAGTTGCCACGCGGCGAACTGGCTGCATTGGTCGGTCCGAACGGCTCGGGCAAGTCGACGCTGTTCCGCTGCGCGGCTGGCCTGCTTGCCCCGCAGGCAGGCATGGTCAAGCTCGATGATCGCGATCTGGCGATGCTCCCGGCACGGGAACGTGCGCGCAAGGTCTTCTATCTCGCGCAGAATACCGAGGCGCGCGTCGCGCTGTCGGTCTTCGACATCATCCTGCTCGCCCGCAAGAGCCTGCATCGCGGGTTTGCTCTCGCGGCCTCCTCCGAGGACATGCGCGCCGTCGAGGCGGTGATTGCGGAGCTGGGTCTCGCTCCCTTCGCCTCGCGCGACATCGCCACGCTCTCCGGAGGCCAACGCCAGCTTGCGGCGATCGGCCAGGCGCTTGTGCGCGAGCCCGACGTGTTGCTGCTCGACGAGCCGACGAGCGCGCTCGATGTCCGCCGTCAGCTCGACGTCATGGCGACGATTCGCGAGGCGACCCGCAGGCGCGGCATCGTCACCGTCGTGGCCATCCACGATCTCTCGCTCGCGGCACGCTTTGCCGACCGTGTCCTCGTCATGAATGGCGGGCGCATCGCCCAGGCCGGCGCGCCGGTCGAGGTGCTTGCGCATCCGGCGGTTTCGGAGACATATGCCGTGGGTGTGCATCTGGAGCATTCGGCCCGCGGCACGCTTCTGGTCGAGCCCTATATCCAGGTCCATTGAGCCATGTCCGCTCCCGCTTCGCACGACAATTTCACCCTGAAGGAAGAGATCCGGGCCTATTGGTCGTCGCGTGCCGAGAGCTTCGATCTCTCCTTCGGCCATGCGATCAAATCCGACCGGGAGCTGCAGGCGTTCCAGCGCCTGATTCGCGATTCCTTCGGCCCGGCACCGCTCGATGTGCTCGACCTCGCCTGCGGCACCGGCGAAATCACCCGCGCGCTGCTCTCGCTCAAGCACCGCGTCACGGCGCTCGACTTCTCCGAGGCGATGCTGGAGCGCGCCCGCGCCAAGCATGGCAAGGCGGCACGCTTCCGGCTCGGCGATGCCGAGCATCTGCTCGACGACGAGGCCAGCTATGATGCGGCGATCACCCGCCATCTCGTCTGGACGCTGACCGATCCGGAAGCGGCTCTGAGCGAGTGGTTCCGCGTCCTGCGCCCCGGTGGCCGCCTGCTGGTGATCGACGGTGACTGGGTGAACCGCACGCGCTGGCAGGCGCTGGTCAACCGCTTCGGCAACTGGCTGCGCGACAGGCGCGGTGCGCCCGTCCATCAGATCGATGCGGACACCCATGCCTCGATCACCAAGCGCTTCTACTTCAAGGACGGTCTTAGCCGGCAGCGTCTCGAGGATATGCTGAAGGCTGCAGGCTTCGTCGATATCGTGCCGGCTGACTATATCCAGGTCGTTCGCGAGCAGCAGCGGGCCGCCCCGCTGCACGATGCGATCCGGCTGGCTTCCTCGACCCGTTTCGCCCTGCTTGGCCGGAAGCCTTCCGCATGACTGCAAAGCCTGACTGGGATGCCGCGCAATATCTGCGCTTCGAGGACGAGCGGACACGCCCCTCGATCGACCTCCTCGCCCGCGTGCCGCTCAGCGCTCCACAGCGCTGCGTCGATCTCGGCTGCGGCCCCGGCAACAGCACCGAACTGGTCGCGCAGCGGTTTCCCGATGCCCTGACCCAGGGGCTCGATTCCTCGCCGGACATGCTGGAGAAGGCGCGCAAGCGCCTGCCGAACCTGTCCTTCGTGCTGGGCGATGTCGCAACCTGGTCCGACGCCGCCGGTTACGACCTGGTCTTCGCCAATGCCGTGCTGCAATGGCTGCCCGACCATGAAGGCCTGTTTCCGCGGCTGGCGCGCTCGCTCAAGCCGGGCGGTTGCCTCGCCGTGCAGATGCCGAACAATCTCGCGGAACCTTCGCATGTCGCGATGCGCGAGGTCGCCGCGGAAGGGCCATGGGCAGAGCGGCTCGCCACCGCCAAGGCGGAGCGCTCCGCAATCGGCTCCTTCGGGGATTACCGCCGCTGGTTGATGGCTGCCGGATGCCGGGTCGACATTTGGCAGACGACCTATGTGCATGCGCTCGCCGGCGTCGAGGCCATCGCCGAATGGTTCAAGAGCACGGGCCTCAAGCCCTATCTCGACCGGCTGACGGCCGAGGAGCGCGAGCCTTTCATGGCGCGCTATCTGGAGCGCATCGCGCCGCATTACCCGGTCGAGAGCGACGGCAAGGTGCTGCTGCGCTTCCCGCGCCTGTTCATCGTCGCGGTTCGCGAGGGCTGAAGCGCTGCGCGCCGAAGGCGGTGCTGCCTAGAGATAGGGCGGCGTGCAGGCGCTGACGACGATGCAGCGCTCCGTGCCGATGTTGCGGAAGCGATGCGGAACGCGGCTGTCGAAGAGATAGGCGTCGCCCGGCATCAGCACCTTGATCTGGTCGCCGACGGAGACTTCGAGTTCGCCCGACAGCACCACCCCGCCCTCATGCGAATCGTGCTTCAGCATCGCGATTCCCGTATCGGCGCCGGGCTCGTAGGATTCGTGCAGGATCTGCAGGTTGTGCGCCTGCGCGTCGCCGACCTGCCGGAAGGACATCTGCCCCCGGCTTTCGCCGCCATTGACCTGATGCAGCCGCGAGGTGAGATCGAGCAGGTCCGGGGCCTCGAAGAAGACCTTGTCCTTCGGGGTCCGGGCCTCGTCAAAAAAATTCACCATGCTCATCGGGATGCCGTCGAGGATCTTGCGCAGCGAGGCGACCGACGGACTGTTCCGATTCTGCTCGATCAGCGAGATCAGGCTGTGCGTGACGCCCGAGCGGGCGGCCAGTTCGCGCTGGGAAAGCCCGGCCGCGAGCCTGATTTCCTTCAGCCTTCCGCCGACATCAAAGCTCATCGCTGCTCCGCCTCCCCGTTTCGCGCGCCTTGTCTTTTTTGCGCGTCATGCAGGGCGCGCCTGCTCGACGGCCCTTGCCATGCTCAATATTCTGAGCAATGCTGCCAGAAAGCCAATAAGAAAATTGTGTCATGGGGAACAGGCGGATTGGAATAGTTTTCGCGATCAGAACGTACCGTCCAGACTAAAATCCCAATCCCCTCCGATAGGGCTGCGTGGAAGCGATATCTCGCTTTCGCGCGACGGTCGATGCTTGCCGAATACTGCCTATTTGCCAATGCCTGCGGCGAGAATTCAACAGAGAAAACAGGGTAAGCAGGGGCGATGACGCAAGCCGAAACCGTTTTGTTGAATGGCCGCATCTTCTGCGGCTTGGCGGAAGGCTTCGCGGAAGCCCTGGCGATCGCTGGCGGCAAGGTGCTGGCGGCGGGGTCGGCGGCGGAGATCGCCGCGCTTCAGGGGCCTGGCACCAAGGTCGTCGATCTCGCCGGTCGCGTCGCCATTCCCGGTCTCAACGACGCGCATATGCATCTGCTGCCGCTCGGCCTCGCCATGAGCGAGGTCAATCTGCGCCCCGAGGAAGGCGTCAACAGCATCGGCGAGGTTCTGCGCCGCGTTGCCGCGGCCGTGAAGGGCAAAAAGCCCGGCGAATGGGTGATCGGTCGCGGCTACGACCACAACGAACTTGCCGAGGGGCGTCATCCCACGGCCGAGGAGCTCGACCGTATCGCCCCGGACAATCCCGTCTACATCAAGCGCACTTGCGGCCATGTCGGCGTCGTCAACAGCCGTGCCATGGCGGCTGCAGGCATCGGCCACAACACGCCGAGCCCGGCCGGCGGCCTGATCGAGCGGCGCGACAACAAGCTCACCGGCCTGCTGGCGGAGAGCGCGATGCGGCTGATCGTCGAGGCGATGCCGCAGGCTAGCGTCGCCGAGCTGAAGGCGGCGATCGAGAAGGCCGGGCACTACATGCTCGCGCAGGGCTTCACCAGCGTGATGGATGCCGGCGTCGGCATGGGCGCGGGCATGGCCGAGATCGAGGCCTATGAGGAGCTCGCCCGCGCCGGCACGCTGCCGGTCAGGACCTGGGTCTGCATCTACGGCAATGCTGACGGCATCGGTGACGAGGCTTACGCCGCCGGCTACCGCTTCGGCCGCGAGACCGGCCTGCTGCGCTACGGCGCGATGAAGGTGTTCGGAGACGGTAGCGCCGGCGGCCTGACCGCGGCGATGAGCGAGCCCTACCTCGTCGGCGATCCCGATAACCGCGGCATCTTCATCTATCCCGACGAAGATATGCACCGCTATCTCGCGCATTATCACAAGCTCGGCTACCAGCTCGCCATCCACGCGATCGGCGACGCCGCGATCGAGCAGGTGCTCTCGGGCATCGAAAAAGCCGACAGCGCCGAGCATCCGATCCGCGGGCGGCGCCACCGCATCGAGCATTGCGGCTTCCTCACCGACGGCCAACTCGCCCGCATGGCGGCGGCGGGGATCGACCCCGTGCCGCAGCCGGCCTTCATCTACGAGTTCGGCGATCTCTACGTGATCAATCTCGGCGAGGCCCGCGCCGGCGCCTCCTATCCGATGCGCAAATGGCTCGATGGCGGGCTCCATGCCGCGGCGAGCTCGGATGCCCCGGTCTGCGCCACCGACCCGTTCAAGAACCTTTTCACGATGGTCACCCGCCAGACCAAGCGCCACACCGAGATCGGGGGCGCCGAGCGGCTGAGCATGGAAGAGGCGGTGCATGCCTATACGCTGCTCGGCGCCTACACCCAGTTCGCCGAGGACAAGCTCGGCCGTCTTGTCCCCGGACAGCTCGCCGACATCGCCGTGCTCTCGCACGACATCTTCTCGGTTCCGGTCGAGCAGGTCGAGAACGAGGTGCGCTGCGACCTGACGCTGCTCGGCGGCGAGGTCGTCTTCGACCGGCACGGCCAGCTCGCGGCTGCCGCTCAATAAGCCGGGAACCTCTTCATGCTCCGACATACGCTGCAAAGGCTGCTGCTGGTCCTTCCGGTCCTGCTCGGCGTGCTGCTGATCGGCTTCCTGCTGATGCAGGTCGTGCCGACAGATCCGGCGCAGGTGCGCGCCGGCCCGACCGCGACCCAGGATGTCGTTCAGGCCATCCGCCAGGAACTGGGACTCGACCAGCCGCTCTGGAAGCAATTCGTGATCTATATCGGGCGCCTGGCGCAGGGCGATCTTGGCGTTTCCATCATCAACAACGTCCCCGTCGTGCAGGAGCTCGGCAACACCATCGGCCCGACGCTCGAATTGATGTTCGCCTCGCTGGTCTGGGCCATTCCGCTGGGCATGCTGCTCGGCACGCTCGGCGCCTATTTCCGCGGTTCGCTCATTGACCGCGCGATCATGGCGGTCTCGGTCGCCGGCGTTTCGCTGCCGGTCTTCTTCCTCGGCCTCGGGCTGATCTGGCTCTTCGGCTTCAAATATCCGATCCTGCCCTTCACCGGCCGCACCGGTCCGCTCTGGACCTGGGAAGGCATTCAGGGCGTCATCCTGCCGGCGCTCACGCTGGGGGGGGTCTTTGTCGGCCCGGTCGCCCGCATGACCCGTACCTCGGTGCTCGACGAGCTCGGCGCCGACCATGTCCGCACCGCCCGCGCCAAGGGGCTGGCTGAATGGGTCGTGTTGATCAGGCACACCTTGCGCAACGCGTTGGTGCCGGTCGTCACCCTGATCGGCCTGCAGATCGGCTTCCTGCTCGGCGGCGCCGTCGTCACGGAAACCGTGTTCTCGTGGCCGGGCATCGGCCGGCTCGCCGTCGGCGCCATCCTGTCGAGCGACCTGCCGATGGCGCAGGGCACGATCATCGTGTTGTCGCTCGGCTTCATCCTGGTCAATCTCGCGGTGGACGTCCTCTACGCCGTGCTCGATCCGCGTGTGAGGGGCGCCTGATGAGTTCCGCCAAAAGCGCTCTCCTGCCCGGTGCCAAGGCGGTGGAAGCCGCCGTGAGCGTCGCCGCCGCCACGCCTGTCCGCCGGAAGACGGTCCTCAGGATGCTGCTGTCCGATGTCGGCGCCTGCATCGCTCTCGGCCTGGTCGTCCTCGCCATCCTCTGTGCGGTGTTCGCCCCCTGGCTCGCCCCGACCGATCCTTACGGCAACGATCTCGCCAACACGCTGAAGCCGCCGGGCGAGGCCGGGCTGCTCGGCACGGACGGGCAGGGGCGCGACATGATCACCCGCCTGCTCTTCGGCCTCAGGACGACGCTGCTCATGGGCGGTGCCTCGGTGATCTTCGGCTGCGTGATCGGTGGCGTGATCGGTTTCGCTGCCGCCTATTACCCGAAGCTCTCCGGCATCCTGATGCGGTTGATGGACGTGCTGCTGTCCTTTCCGGCCATCCTGTTCGGCCTCGCCATCGCGGCGATCTTCGGCCCCGGGCTGACAGCGGTCATCATCGCGCTTTCGATCGCGACCGTGCCGCTGATGGCGCGCGTCGTGCGCGGCTCGGCGCTGGTGGTGCTGCAGCAGGGCTATATCGAGGCGGCCCGCTCGCTCGGCCTCAGCGATCTGCGCATCATCCTGCGCTACGTCCTGCCGAACTGCCTCTCGGCGATGTTCGTCTTCGTCACCCTGCGCTTCGGCCAGGTCATCCTGCTTGGCGCCGCGCTCTCCTTCCTCGGGCTCGGCGCGCAACCGCCGACCGCCGAGCTGGGAGCCATGGCCGCCGACGGCCGCAACTTCCTGTTTTTCGCGCCGCATGTCTCGGTCCTGCCGAGCCTCGTGATCTTCGCGGTCGTGCTCGCCTTCAACGTCCTCGGCGATGCGCTGCGGGACGCTCTCGATCCGAAGCTGCGGAAGTAAGCCGCTCATACCGCCCAAGAAACGTCAAAAGGGGACCAGCTCGATGACCAAACTCTCCACCCTGCTTCTGGCCGGCGCCGCCGTGGCGACGTTCGCCGCCCTGCCGGCGGTCGCGCAGCAGAAGGCGCCGCTCTCGATCCTGCGCGTGATCGACGCCGACAATTACGACCCGATCCGCACCACCGCCACGGCCGCTGCCGAGGTGCTCTACATGATGGCGGATACGCTGGTGACGGTCGACTTCGACATGAAGACGATCAAGCCGGGCCTCGCGAACAGCTGGACGGTCTCGCCGGACGGCATGACCTACACCTTCAAGCTGCGCAACGACGTCAAGTTCTGCGACGGCCGCCCGATGACGATCGACGACGTCGTCTATTCGCTGAAGCGCTGGACCGACCCCGCCAACAAGTCGCCGGTCTCCTTCCGCGGCGGCCCGGTCAAGGACATCCGCGCCGACGGCGATTCCACGCTGATTTACGAGCTCAAGGAGCCCTACAGCGACCTGCTGTTCCAGATGGCGCTGTCCTTCGCCTCTGTCGTCGACAAGAACACGGTCGAGAAGCTCGGCCCGAACTTCGGCGTGCAGGGCTTCAACGGAACCGGCCCGTATTGCTGGTCGAAATGGACCCCGCGCCAGGAGCTCGTCCTCAAGAAGAACCCGCACTACAGCTGGGGCCCGCCGATCTACAAGGACCCGAAGCCGCAGATCGACGAGATCGTCTGGAAGGTTATTCCCGAGTCGAACACGCTGATGGCCGCGATCCAGGCCAAGCAGGCCGACGTGACCTATTACATGCCCTATATCGCGCTCGACACGATGCAGCGCATCCCGGGCATGACGGTGCAGCGGCAGGAAAACTACATCTACGACATCTTCATGGGCTTCAAGGTCGACAAGCCCGTTTCGAAAGATGCGGCGATCCGCGAAGCGGTCAACATGGCCGTCGACAAGCAGGCCATCGCCAAGGCGATCTTCTTCGGCAAGGGCACCGCGCTGCCTTCGCTGCTCAACCCGGCCGTGCTCGACTACGACAAGGATTCGGCCGGCAAGATGCCCAAGCATGACGCCGCCGGCGCCATCAAGGTGCTGGAAGCGGCCGGCTGGAAGCCGGGCTCCGACGGCATCCGAGAGAAGGACGGCCAGAAGGCGACCTTCGTCGTTTACGGCATCCGCAACGACGTGAACCCGCGCATCTCGGAGGCGATGCAGGCCGATCTGCGCAAGGTCGGCATCGACCTGAAGATCCAGCTCTGGGATGCCACCGTCGCCTGGGGCAAGCTGGCGACGCAGGAATTCGACGCCTTCTACATGTCCTACCCCTATGTGACGGCGACCGAGGCGCTGAACCTCTACTTCGCCAGCCGCCAGGCTCCGACGCCGAACCGGATGAACTGGAAGGACCCGAAGACGGACGAGTTGCTCAAGACGGCGGCGACCGCCGTCGATGCCGACAAGCGCAAGCAGGCGATCGGCGCGGTCCAGACCCAGCTCACCGAGGCGAATGTCTGGGTGCCGCTGGCCTCGCAGCCGCTCTGGGTGGTGGCGGGCGACCGTGTCGAGGGCGCACGAGCCCACGGCATCTACGGCGCGGGCCTCTACAAGGGCCTCGACATCAAGCTGAAGCGCTAAGCTTCCTCAGCGCCGCGTGGCCCAGGCCGCGCGGCGCTTTTTCCATGTCTACTGCTTAGGGAGGAAACGTCATGACGATCACGGTCATCAAGAACGCCGAAATCGTTGTCGCCTGGGACGCGGAAGCCTCCCGGCATGTCTATCTGCACGGAGCCGATGTCGCCTTCGAGGACGGCACGCTGCGCTATGTCGGTGCTCGCTATGAGGGGCAGGCCGACGAGACCGTCGACGGAAGTGGCCGCATGGTCATGCCCGGTCTGGTCAACATCCATTCGCATCCCTCGAGCGAGGCGCTGAACAAGGGCTTCCTCGACGAGCTTGGCTCGCCTGCGCTCTATAATTCCTCGCTCTACGAGTTCATGCCGATCCTGCGGCCGGACGCTGAGGCGGTGCCCGATTGCGTGCGTGTCGCCTACTCTGAACTGTTGCTCTCCGGCGTCACCACGCTCGCCGACATGTCGGTCGCTCATCCCGGCTGGCTGGACCTCGCCGCCGATAGCGGCCTGCGCGTCTGCCTATCGCCGATGTTCCGGTCGGCCCGCTGGTACACCAAGAACGGCCATGTCGTCGAATACGAGTGGGACGAGAAGGCCGGCGTCGCGGCCATGGAGCAGGCTTTCGCGGTCATCGAGCAGGCGCAGAAGCATCCGTCCGGCCGGCTCTTCGCGATGGTCTCTCCCTCGCAGATCGACACCTGCAGCGAGGGCCTGATCAAGGACAGCTATGCTGAAGCGAAGCGCCGTAACCTGCCCTGGCAGATCCATGCGGCTCAATCGACGGTCGAGTTCCACGAGATCACCCGCCGCCATGGCGTGACGCCGATCCAGTGGCTGGAGAAGCTCGGCGTGCTCGGCGACACCAGCATCGTGGGGCACGGCATCTTCCTCGACGATTACCCGCGCGTCGCCTGGCACAGCCGGCGCGACCTCGCGCTGCTGGCCGAGACCGGCACGATGGTCGCCCATTGCCCGACGGTCTTCATGCGCCGCGGCATCGCCCTCGACGATTTCGGGCGCTATCGCCGCGCCGGCGTCCGCATCGGCCTGGGCACCGACACCTATCCGCACAACATGCTCGAGGAGATGCGCCATGTCGGCTATGTCGCCCGCATGATGGCGGAGAACCCGCGCACCCTGACCACCACCGACATCTTCGAGGCCGCGACAACGGCCGGCGCCGCAGCGCTCGGCCGCGACGACATCGGGCGCCTGGAAGCGGGCTGCAAGGCCGACCTCGTCATGGTCGACCTCAAGCATCCGATGATGCAGCCGCGCCGCGACCCCGTGCGCAGCATGGTCTATGCCGCGGCCGAGCGCGCCGTCGACCGGGTCTATGTCGACGGCAAGCTCGTCGTGCGCGACGGCACCGTGCTGACGATGGACTATCCCGCTGCGGCGCTGCGGCTCCACGAGGCCCAGAAGCGAACCGAAGCGGCAGCGCCCGGCAATGACTGGGTCAAGCGCCCGGTGACGGACTATTCCCCGCTCACCTTCCCGGTGAAATAAGCGGAACCTCCGCCGTCATGCTCGGGCTTGACCCGAGCATCTCATGAAGGAGAAGTCTCAGAGCCATTTACTGCAAGAGATTCTCGGGTCTGCGCTTCGCTTCGCCCGAGAATGACGCTCGACAGTGTTCTGGCTTCGGGGCTCTTCGCTGACGCGAAGCCCCGGAATGACACCGCGGTTCCAAGAATTAATCGCGCTCCAAGGCGCATCGCCGCATCGTGAGTCCCTGCGTCACGCCGCCCGCTTTCGGACGAGGTCGCGTGACGATAGGATGTTGGAATGGTGCAGGTGGATCCGACAGCGCAAGCCGAGGCGGGCTCTTCGAGCCGCAACGGACTCCTGTTGCTCGGCGGCGGCTTCTTTGGCCTGCTGCTGGCCGGGTTGCTGCTGTGGTGGCGCGAGGGGGACCGGCTTTTCACCGACGGGCTCATCGCCGCCATCGTCGCTTGCTTCTAGGCATCGGCCCGAAAAGTGGGAACCGGTTTTCTGAACCAGCCGATGCATGACCATCCTCCAAAGCATAGCGGCTACCGCGCCGCTCCGTCGGGAAGCTCTCCGTGAATCGCCGCATCGTCCTGCCCCTCGTCGTGTTCCTTGCCGGTGCGCTTGCGCTGGCGGCTGCCGCGATCCTCACCTTCTCTCCCGGCCGCCAGGGCGGCGGCACCGGCACGGCCAGCGTCGGCGGCCCCTTCACCCTCACGACGCAGGACGGCAAGCCGCTCTCGGACGCCGATCTGCGCGGCTCACCCTTCCTGGTCTTCTTCGGCTTCACCCATTGCCCGGACGTCTGCCCGACCAAGCTCTTCGAGATTTCCGAGGCGCTGCGCGCCGCTGGTGACGGCGACAAGGCCAAGCAGCTCAAGGCGCTGTTCATCACCGTCGATCCCGAGCGCGACACGCCGGAGACGATGAAGAGCTATCTCGCCTCCTTCGATTCGCGCATCGTCGGCTTGAGCGGCGATCGGCCTGCGGTCGACGCCGTGATCAAAGCCTACCGCGCCTACGCCAAGAAGGTGCCGCTGAAGGACGGGGACTACACGATGGATCACACCGCTTTGGTCTATCTGATGGGCAAGGACGGCAGCTTCATCGGTGCCTTCAACATCGAGCAACCTCCGGCGCAGGCCGCGGCGGAATGGTTGCGGCACTCGTAGCAGGTTTCAACGGGTGCACGCCGGCGTGCCAGCCCGTGCTCTGTCTTGTTCCAGACGAAGCGCCGGTTGAAGTAGTCGTAGAGCGCCATCCAGGCCGCGACCGAGACCAGCGCATAATAGAGCGGTAGCAGCGGCACCAGCAGGAGCAGACCGGGCGAGCCGCGGCGGAGCGCGCCGACGGCCGGCGGCGCGAAGAGTGCGACGCTGCCCAATAGCCAGACGCAGAGCGCGATCGTCGAGGTGACGGTCGCGAGAGCACTCTCCGGCGCGAACAGCGATCCGTCCCAACAGGCTAGCAATGCGGCGACGGCGAAGACTGGATAGCCCAGCGCGGTGGCGACCGTGCCGAAGGCCAGCGACAGGAAGGCGAATGTCGCGCCGATACCCGCTTCGCGCAGGAGCCGGATCGGCTCGCGCGAATGCGTCACCAGCGTCTGGATGTAACCCTTGATCCAGCGCGAGCGCTGCTTGAGCCAGGCCGGGATGGAGAGAGGTGCTTCCTCGCGCGTGATCGACGGCAGATCGCCGATGCGATAGCCGGCGCGCACGAGGCGCAGGCCGAGATCGGCATCCTCGGTGACGTTCCAGGCATCCCAGCCACCGACGGCACGCAGCACCTCCGTCCGGAAATGGTTCGAGGTGCCCCCCAGCATGATCGGCAGCTGGAACTGCAGCAGGCCGGGATTGAGCACCTCGAAGAGCCCGGCATATTCGAGCGCGAAGAGTCCGGGGAGCGTGCCTTCCTCGGCATGGTCGATGACGAGCCGCGCCTGCAGGCAGGCGAGGTCCGGTGGCCCGCTGAGAAAGCGTGCCGCCGCCATGCGCAATTGCTGCTGGTCGGGAATATCCTCGGCATCGAAGATGGTGAAGAACGAGCCACGGGCCTCGAGCAGCGCGAGATTGAGCGCCCGCGGCTTGGTGCGCGGGGCGCCGGGCGGCACGACCGTCACAATGAACTGGGATGGCAGCGACATCTTGGCCAGCGCCGCCCGCATGCCGGCATCGTCCTCTTCGATCAGCAGGCGGATGTCGAGCTTGGCGGGCGGGTAGTCGAGGGCGCAGAGCGCATCGGTCAATTGCTGCAGGACCGCCTCTTCGCGGTACATGGGCACGGCGACGGTGTAGACCGGGAGGCGCGCATCGTCGATGCGCCAGCGATGGCTTGCCCAGAGATCGGGTGTCGCGCGTTCGATCGTGGTCGCGAGGCGCAGCAGAATGAGGCCGAGAAAGAGCGGCCCGAGCAGCAGGGCGAAGGCAAAGAAGGTTTCGAGCGGCGCGATGACACTGCCGATCGCTGCTGCGGCGAGGCCGATGCCGGCTGCGATCACCTGGCCGCGGCTGGCGCCGGTGCGGGCACTGTCGCGGGCGAGCCCGGCCTCGTCGAGGCCGGCGGCATGGCGCGCCAGCTCCTCGGCGTTGGAACGGCGCAAGGCCTCGGCGAAGCGGAGCGGTGTCGTCACCGCGATATTGTCGCGCCGCCGTGGGCCGGCCTCGAGCATCCGGCGCAGTGCCGGCCCTTCCGGGGCGAGTACGGTGCGGAGCGAGGCCCCTTCCAGCGTGGGCGCGATGCCCTGGCGCAGCATCGCGCGATATCTGCCGCCTGGCTGCAGTGACGGGGGCGCGTATTGGAACGGCAAGCCCATCTCGTCCGCCAACGCACGGTAGAAACCGACTTCGTCGATCAGGCCGAGCGCCATGGCCTGGCGCGCGGGATCGGTGCGGTTGCGCATGGCGTGCTCGGCTGCCTGCGCGAGCGCGGAAAGGTCTACACCGTGCCGTGCGAGAAAAGCGATCTCGACCGGCAAACCCGCAGCCGCGGGTCCGGGATCGCTCGAACGACTGTCGCTACCGCTGCCCCCCAATGGCCCCGGTCTCACCCTAAGCAATAACCTCGGCGCGGGCGCGCCAGAGCAACCCATGGTTGCCGATTATATGCCGGGAGTCGAGGGCTTCGGGGCGAGAATGTCGGGTGTTCCCGGCGGCGATCAGCGCGCCGCCAGGATCTCCGCAACCTGCGGGATATCCTTGTCGCCGCGGCCGGACAGGTTGACGACCATCAGATGGTCCTTCGGCTTCTGCGGGGCGAGCTCGGCGACGCGGGCGAGGGCGTGGGCCGATTCCAGCGCCGGAATGATGCCTTCCAGCCGCGAGATCAGCTGGAACGCCTCGAGCGCCTCCTCGTCGGTGGCCGAGAGGTACGTCACCCGGCCGACATCGTGCAGCCAGGAATGCTCCGGGCCGATGCCGGGATAGTCGAGCCCGGCCGAGATCGAGTGGGCGTCCTTGATCTGCCCGTCATCGTCCATCAGCAGGAAGGTGCGGTTGCCGTGCAGCACGCCGGGGCGCCCGCCACTCAGCGATGCCGCGTGCAAACCGCTCGGGATGCCGTGGCCGGCGGCCTCGACGCCGTAGATCTCGACGGATGGGTCGTCGAGGAAGGGGTGGAACAGCCCCATCGCATTCGAGCCGCCGCCGATGCAGGCGATCAGCGAATCCGGCAGGCGGCCTTCGGCTTCCTGCATCTGCTCGCGCGTCTCCTTGCCGATGATCGACTGGAAGTCGCGCACCATCGCCGGGTAGGGATGGGGGCCGGCGACCGTGCCGATGCAGTAGAAGGTCGTCGCGACATTGGTCACCCAGTCGCGCAGCGCCTCGTTCATAGCGTCCTTCAGCGTTTTGGTGCCGGATTCGACCGGCACGACGGTGGCGCCGAGCATCTGCATGCGGAACACGTTCGGCGCCTGCCGGGCGACGTCGACCGCGCCCATATAGACGATGCATTCCAGGCCGTAGCGGGCGCAAAGCGTCGCGGTCGCGACGCCGTGCTGCCCGGCGCCGGTCTCGGCGATGATGCGCTTCTTGCCCATGCGCCGCGCCAGCAGGATCTGGCCGAGCACGTTGTTCACCTTGTGCGAACCGGTGTGGTTCAGTTCCTCGCGCTTGAGGTAGACCTTCGCCCCGCCGAAGTGCTCGGTCAGGCGCTCTGCGAAATAGAGCGGCGACGGGCGGCCGACATAGTGCTTGAGCCCATGGGCCATCTCGGCGTGATAGGCCGGATCGGCCTTGGCTTCGTTATAGGCCTGCTCCAGCTCGAGGATGAGCGGCATCAGCGTCTCGGCGACGAAGCGGCCGCCGAAAATCCCGAAGCGGCCGTTCTCGTCCGGGCCGTTGCGGTAGCTGTTCGGGTGGGAGGGGGCGTTCATGCGCTCGAGCCTTCCTGTATTGCCGCAGCGGCCTTGCGGGCCGCCGCGATGAATTCCGCGATCCGGGCCGGGTCCTTGACCCCCGGCGCGCTTTCGACGCCTGATGATACGTCGACACCGGCCGGACGGGTCACCTGGATCGCCTCGGCGACATTCGCCGGATCGAGCCCGCCCGATAGCATGAAGCGCTGGGAACGGTCGATGCCGGCGAGCAGGCTCCAGTCGAAGGGTTTGCCGTGCCCGCCGGGGAAGGCGGCGTCCTTCGGCGGCTTGGCGTCGAGCAGGATGAGGTCGGCGGCATCGCGATAGGTCGCGACGGCCTTGAGGTCTTCGGCTGTGGCGATGCCGAGCGCCTTCATCACCGGCCGGCGAACGGCACGGCGCAGCGCCGCGGTCTGCTCGGGAGTCTCGCGGCCGTGGAACTGGAACCAGTCGGGCTTCAGCGCCTCGACGAGTTCCGCTGCCTGCTGCTCGCTCCAGTCGACGACGAGCGCCACGATCTCGGTCCTTCCGCGGGCGATCGCCGCCAATTCTTTGGCCCGCTCCAGCGTGACGTAGCGCGGGCTCTTCGGGTGGAAATTGAGCCCGATCATGTCGGCGCCGGCCGCGAGCGCAGCTTCCAGCGTCTCGGGCGTCGAGAGACCACAGATCTTGATCAGGAAGGGCGAACCATTGGACATGGCGCGGCGTTTAGCACGGTCCGTGCGCCGGTGCATGCCGTACTTGCGACATGATGGCGAAGGAAGTCATGCTGAACGGGGCGAAGAAGGGGGCAAGGATTGGTCCGGCTGGGCATGGGCAGGCGCGGTCTGGCGGTTCTGGCGGGTTTGCTCGCCATGTCCGGCCTCGCCGCGGCGGTGTTTTACTATGTCAGCCAGCCGCGTACGCTGCGCCTGGCTGTCGGCCCCCTCGGCTCCGAGGACGCGCGCATGGCGGCCGCCTTCGTCCAGGGGCTCAACCGCGACAAGGCCGCCATCCGCCTGCGCCTCATCCTGACGGAAGGTTCCGAGGACAGCGCGAAGAAAATCGATGCCGGACAGGCGGATCTCGCCATGCTGCGGGCCGACATCGCCATGCCCTCGACCGCCGACACGGTGCTGATCACCCGGCGGACCTTTCCTTTCTTCATTACGACCAAAGAGAGCGCCGTCGGCCGCATCGCCGATCTGCGCGGTCGCAAGGTCGGCGTGATCCGCAATCCAGCGGGGAATCTCGTCCTGCTCAAGCGCGTCCTGGCGCAGTACGAGGTACGGCCGGAGGACGTCGAGATCGTCGCCCTGTTGCCCGACGAGGTAATCCCGGCGGTGAAGGAGCAGCGCATCGAGGTGTTTTTTTCGATCAATGCCGTCGGTTCGCACACCAACAATGACGGTTTGCGCCGGCTGCGCGAGGCCTGGGGCGAGGACCCGGTCCTGATCCCCGTCCGCGAGGCCGACGCTCTGGCCGCTCACTATCGCGCGATCGAATCCGGCGAGATCGTTCGCGGCGCGCTGGGCGGCGACCCGCCCCGGCCGGCCGAGAGCCTGCAGACCATCTCGATCACCTCGCGGCTCGTCGCTTCGCAGAATCTCGACGACAATCTCGTCGGCGAACTGACCAAGGACATCCTCGGCTTGAGGCTGACATTGGCGACGGAGGTGCCGGCCGTGCAGGCGTTGGAGACCCCCTCCACCGACAAGGACGCGCCGTTGCCGGTTCACTCGGGCGCGGCCGCCTATATCGACGGAGAGCAGGAGAGCTTCTTCGATCGCTATGGCGACTGGTTCTATATCGGCGCGATGGTTCTCTCCGCGGTCGGCACGGGGGGAGCCGCGCTGCTGAGCCGCGAGAGCGCCAACCGCCGCCGCCGCGCCATGTCGGGCCTCGACGAGCTATTGGAGCTGCTTACCGTGATCCGCTCCTGCGAGGACGAGGCGGAACTCGCCCGGCTGGGGAGCGAGGCGGACCAGATCCTGACCCGCGTACTCGCCGACTATGCCAAGGGCGACCTCGACACTGCCGCTCTGGCCGCCTACCGGCTTGCCATCGATCAGGTCGGGCGGGCCGTGGCCGAACGGCAGCGGGCTTTGGCCGAAGACTGAACGCGCTCACCTTTCGGCAGCCTCAGCGGTTGCCGAAACGCCTTCCAACGTTTATGTGCAGCGCAACGAATTCCAGATTCACGTGAAACAGGCTGCGCCGGCAGGGCTTCGAACCTGACCGGCTCGTGGCCTTGAAAGCAAGGCCCTACCCGCATGTCCATGCGCAATATCGCCATCATCGCGCACGTCGACCACGGCAAGACCACGCTCGTCGACAAGCTGCTGCAGCAGTCCGGCACCTACCGCGACAACCAGCGCGTCATCGAGCGCGTGATGGACTCCAACGACCTCGAGAAGGAGCGCGGCATCACCATCCTGGCCAAGGCGACCTCGGTCGTCTGGAAGGATACGCGCATCAACATCGTCGACACCCCCGGCCACGCCGATTTCGGCGGCGAGGTCGAGCGCATCCTGAATATGGTCGACTCTGCCATCGTGCTGGTCGATGCGGCCGAAGGCCCGATGCCGCAGACCAAGTTCGTGGTCTCCAAGGCGCTGAAGCTCGGCCTTCGTCCGATCGTCGCGATCAACAAGGTCGACAAGCCCGACGCCCGCACCACCGAAGTCATCAACGAGGTCTTCGACCTCTTCGCCGCGCTCGACGCCACCGACGAGCAGCTCGATTTCCCGATCCTCTACGGTTCGGGCAAGCAGGGCTGGATGGCTCATTCGCCGGAAGGTCCGCAGGACCAGGGCCTGGCGCCGATGTACGACCTCATCCTGAAGCACGTGCCGGAGCCGACGGTCGAGGAAGGCCCGTTCCGCATGATCGGCACGCTGCTGGAGGCGAACCCCTATCTCGGCCGCATCATCACCGGCCGCGTGACCTCGGGCACGGCCAAGCCGAACCAGACTGTGAAGGTGCTCTCCGGTGACGGCTCGACCGTCGAGACCGGCCGCATCTCGAAGATTCTCGCCTTCCGCGGCCTTGAGCGCCAGCCGATCGAGGAGGCCGTCGCCGGCGACATCGTCTCGATCGCAGGCCTGGTGAAGGGCTCCGTCGCCGACACCTTCTGCGACCCTAGCGTCGAGACTCCGATCAAGGCGCAGCCGATCGATCCGCCGACGGTGTCGATGACCTTCATGGTCAACGATTCCCCGCTCGCCGGCACCGAGGGCGACAAGGTCACCACCCGCGTCATCCGCGACCGCCTGTTCAAGGAGGCCGAGGGCAATGTCGCGCTGAAGATCGAGGAAGCCTCCGACAAGGACAGCTACATCGTTTCCGGCCGCGGCGAATTGCAGCTCGCGATCCTGATCGAGACCATGCGCCGCGAGGGCTTCGAACTCGGCGTCTCCCGTCCCCGCGTCGTGCTGAAGCGCGGCGAGGACGGCCAGCTCCTGGAGCCGATCGAGGAAGTCGTGATCGACGTCGACGAGGAGCATTCCGGCGTCGTCGTGCAGAAGATGTCGGAGCGCAAGGCCGACATGCTGGAGATGCGTCCCTCCGGCGGCAATCGCCTGCGTCTCGTCTTCCACGCCCCGACCCGCGGCCTGATCGGCTATCAGGGCGAATTGCTGACCGACACGCGCGGCACCGCGATCATGAACCGGCTGTTCCATGACTACCTGCCCTACAAGGGCGAGATCGGCGGGCGCCGCAACGGCGTGCTGATCGCGATGGAGACCGGCGAGGCCGTGGCCTACGCGCTGTGGAACCTCGAGGACCGCGGCCCGATGATGATCGAGCCCGGCTGGAAGGTCTATCAGGGCATGATCGTCGGCGAGCACACCCGCGAGAACGATCTCGAGGTGAACGTCCTGAAGGGCAAGAAGCTCACCAACATCCGCACGACGTCGAAGGACGAGGCGGTTCGCCTGACTCCGCCGATCCGGATGACGCTGGAGCGTTCGCTGGCCTGGATCGACGACGACGAGCTCGTCGAGGTCACCCCGAAGTCGATCCGCCTGCGCAAGGCGATCCTCGACCCGAACGACCGCAAGCGCTCGCAGAAGCAGAAGGCCGAAGTGGCCTGAACAGGATCGCCGGCAGCCTGCGCTTGACCCAGTGCGGTTGCCGGCGACCTTTCCTCAGCGGCTCATCAACAGCGGCAGTGGCGTCGATTTCAGCAGCGACTGCGTGACGCCTCCGAGCAGCCATTCGCGCAGCCGCGAGTGCTTGTAGGCGCCGCAGACGATCAGATCGGCGCGGAAATCCGTTGCGGCCTGCCGGATCGTCTCGGCCACGTCATTGTTTCCGCTCACAGCGACGTTTCGAACGGTCACGGAAGCGCCGTGCCGTGCCAGATGCGGCGCCAGTTCCGCCCCGGCGACCAAGCGCGACAGATCCTTCTCGCCGGTGACGCAGAGAATCTCGACCTCGGCGCCTTTCAGGAACGGGCGGGTTTCCGCAACCGCGCGGGCCGCGCCCGCACTGCCGTCCCAGGCGATCAGGATGCGCCGGGCAGCGAAGCTCTCGGAACCCGGCGGCACGATGATCACCGGCCGGCCGCTGTCGAACAGCGCGGCTTCGATCAGGCCCCGGTCGCGCTCGGCGGCATCCTTCTCCAGATCGAGCACGCTGAGGTCGTGGACGCGGGCCTGGCTGACGAGCCGGTCGCTGAGCTCGGCATAGACGAGCTGCGGCGTCTCGATCGTGCTGGTCACCCCGGCAAGGCCGGCGCTGGTCCGCGCGAGTTCGGCAAAACGCTCCGCCAGAACGCCGATGCGGCGGTTCTCGGCGGTGACGAAAGCCACGCCGAAGTCTCCGACGAGGGAGGCCGGTATGGCATAACGCATCGCGGCAGCCTGGATTGTCAGATGCGCGCCAGCCTGCTGAGCGAGTGACAGGGCGTAGCCGAGCGCGTAGTCCTGCTCGCCTTGGCCTTCCTCGGTATAGGCGGTGAAGATACTCTTGATCGACGGGGCCATTGGGATCTCCGGCTGGTTCGCAGTCGCTGGGACATAGGCTCGCCCGATCATTGTGTCCGCGCCTTGCGCTGGGTCAAATGCACTGCCGCGGCCGATGATTCCGCCCTGCGCCCGGTGCAGTGCGAGGATGACGGAGGCTGCGCTTGTCGGCCTGTCCCGGCTCTGATCCTGTGTGCGGCTTCCGGAGGAGGATCACTGCCATGCAATTCCGCAATCTCGGCCGCTCGGGCCTGCGCGTCTCGCTCGTCGGGCTCGGCTGTAACAATTTCGGCGGCCGCATTGATCTCGATGCGACCCGGAAGGTCGTCGATGCCGCGATCGAGCACGGCATCACGCTCTTCGACACGGCCGACATCTATGGCGAGCGCGGCGGCTCCGAAACCGCGCTCGGCGAGGTGCTGGGCGCGCGACGCAAGCAGATCGTGCTGGCGAGCAAGTTCGGCATGGAGATGGATGCCGAGGGCGTGAAGAAGGGTGGTTCGCGCCGCTACATCATGAACGCGGTCGAGGATTCGCTGCGGCGCCTGAAGACCGACTGGCTCGACCTCTACCAGCTTCACCGGCCTGACCCGCTGACTCCGATCGAGGAGACGCTGCGCGCCCTCGACGATCTCGTCCGCCAGGGCAAGGTCCGCTATGTCGGCTGCTCGAACGTCGTCGCCTGGCAAGTCGCCGATGCGCAATGGACGGCGCGCGACCTCGGCATTCCCGGCTTCGCTTCGGCGCAGGACGAATACAGCCTGCTGAAGCGCGGCGCCGAGAAGGACCTGATCCCGGCCATCGCCCATTACGGCATGGGCCTGCTGCCCTATTTTCCGCTCGCCAACGGCGCGCTGACCGGCAAGTACAAGCGTGGCGCGGCGATGCCGGAAGGCGCGCGCCTGACCAAGCTGCCGCAGCGCGCCGATGAAATCTTCAGCGAGGATAACTGGCGCAGGATCGAGGGGCTGACGACCTTCGCCGAGGCGCGGGGTCATACCCTCGTCGAGCTCGCCTTCTCATGGCTGGCGGCGCAGCCGGTCGTCTCCAGCGTCATCGCCGGCGCGACCAAGCCGGAGCAGGTCGCGGCCAACGTCAAGGCAGCCGACTGGGCGCTGAGCGCCGAGGAATTGGCGGAGATCGACGCGATCGTGAAGTAACGTGCCGTCATTCTCGGGCCGCGCATCGCGCAGACCCGAGAATCTCGGGACAAGCGTGCACTGGTCAAAGAGATGCTCGGGTGAAGCCCGAGCATGACGGCTTGGGCGCCGCCATTCCTGACAGCTTCGTGCACACCGGGGCGCCATCGCCATGGACCGGCCGCGCCCGCCCGCTTATGGTCCGCGCCATGAGCGATGCAGCCACGACCGCCCCCGCCCTGAAGCCCGGCGACCACCTCTTCCTGGTCGATGGCTCGAACTTCATTTTCCGCGCCTATTTCCAGTCGATCAATCAGGACCGGAAATACAATGCCCGCTCGGACGGGCTGCCCTCCGGTGCGGTCCGGCTCTTTGCGACGAAGCTGTTCCAGTTCGTGCGCGAGGGCGTGCTCGGGGTCAGGCCGACCCATCTCGCCATCGTCTTCGACAAGTCGGAGAACTCGTTCCGCAAGGCGATCTACCCGGCCTACAAGGGCAACCGCTCGGAACCGCCGGCCGATCTCATTCCCCAGTTCCCGCTGATGCGCGAGGCGGTGCGCGCCTTCGGGCTGATCCCGGTCGAGCAGGACGTCTACGAGGCCGACGACCTGATCGCGACCTATGCCAAGCAGGCCCGTGAGGCCGGCGCAGAGGTCCTCATCGTCTCGGCCGACAAGGACCTGATGCAGCTCGTGCGGCCGGGCGTCGCGATGTACGACCCCGCTTCCGGCGATCAGAAGAAGGGTGCGGGCTTCCGCGCCGAGCGCCGCATCGGCGAGCCCGAGGTCGTCGAGTATTTCGGCGTCACGCCTGACAAGGTCACGGATGTGCAGGCGCTCGCGGGCGATGCCACCGACAATGTGCCGGGCGCGCCCGGCATCGGCATCAAGACCGCGGCACAGCTCATCGGCGAGTACGGCGATCTGGAGACGCTGCTGGCGCGCGCCGGCGAGATCAAGCAGCCGAAGCGCCGGGAGACGCTGACCAATCCCGAGGTGATCGAGAAGGTCCGCATCTCGCACAAGCTCGTCAGCCTCGTCGACGACGTCAAAGTCGAGACGCCGCTGGAGCATCTGACGCTAGAGCAGCCCGATCCGGCCAAGCTCGTCGCCTTCCTCAAGGCGATGGAGTTCACCACCATCACCAAGCGCGTCGCTGAGGCCTATGAGGCCGATATCGGGGCCATCGGCGCCGATCCGGCATTGGCCCCGGGCGGCTCGCGCGCGGCCGAGCTTAAGGCGCTCTATGCCGGCGCCGACGCCATCGAGGACGCGGTTTCGGCCACCACGCCCGTCGCGCCTTCTCCGACCGCCACCCTGCCGGAGGCGACCGGAGGCGAAGCCGGCTGGATGAAGCCGGCCGATCTTGCCGCATCCCGCAAGAACGAGGCGATCGCGGCCAAGATCGACCGCTCCAAATACGAATGCGTGCGCACGCTGGCCGATCTCGAACGCTGGATCGGCTGGGCCTATGAGGCCGGCCATGTCGCTCTCGACACCGAGACGAACTCGCTCGATGCGATGCAGGCCGATCTCGTCGGCATCTCGCTCGCCGTCGCGCCCGGCCGCGCCTGCTATATCCCGCTCCAGCACCGTGCCGGCGATGGCGGGCTCTTCGACGAAGGGCTGCTGCCCGAGCAGATTCCGCTGGCGCAGGCCGTCGCGGCGCTGAAGCCCCTGCTTGCCGATAAGAGTGTGCTCAAGATCGGCCAGAACCTCAAATACGACCTGCTGGTTCTGGAACGCCATGGCCTCACCGTGTCCCCGATCGAGGATACGATGCTGATCTCCTATGCGCTCGATGCCGGCACCAACAGCCACGGCATGGACAAGCTTTCGGAGCTGCATCTCGGCCACGAGACGATCCCCTATGCGCAGGTCGCTGGAAGCGGAAAGTCGCAGATCACCTTCGACAAGGTGCCGCTCGACAAGGCGACCGACTATGCCGCCGAGGATGCCGACGTTACGCTCCGCCTCTGGCTTGCGCTGAAGCCGCGGCTGGCTGCGGAGAGGAAGACCGCTGTCTACGAGGTGCTGGAGCGGCCGATGGTCGCCGTGCTTGCCGCCATGGAGTCGCGCGGCATCGCCATCGACCGGCAGATCCTCTCACGCCTCTCCGGCGACTTCGCGCAGGGGCTGGCGCGGCTGGAGGACGAGATCTACGAGGTCGCCGGCGAGAAGTTCACCATCGGCAGCCCGAAGCAGCTCGGCGACATCCTGTTCGGCAAGATGGGGCTTGCAGGCGCCAAGAAGACCGCGACCGGCCAATGGGCGACGGGCGCGGGCGTGCTGGAGGATCTCGCCGAGCAGGGCCATCCGCTGCCCTCCAAGATCCTGGAGTGGCGCCAGCTCGCCAAGTTGAAATCGACCTATACGGATTCGCTGCCGGGCTATGTGAACCCGCAGACCAACCGGGTCCACACCTCCTATGCGCTGGCGGCGACCACGACGGGCCGGCTCTCCTCGTCCGAACCCAATCTCCAGAACATCCCGATCCGCACCGAGGCCGGCCGCAAGATCAGGACGGCCTTTGTCCCGGAGAAGGGCTTCAAGCTGGTCTCGGCCGACTACAGCCAGATCGAACTGCGCCTGCTCGCCCATATCGCGGAGATACCCCAGCTCCGGCAGGCTTTCGCCGATGGCATCGACATCCACGCGATGACGGCTTCCGAGATGTTCGGCGTTCCCGTCGAGGGCATGCCCAGCGAGGTGCGCCGTCGCGCCAAGGCGATCAATTTCGGCATCATATATGGCATCTCGGCCTTTGGCCTCGCCAACCAGCTCGGCATCGGCCGCGAGGAGGCGAGCGCCTATATCCGCAAATATTTCGAGCGCTTCCCCGGCATCCGCGACTACATGGACCAGACCAAGACCCATGTCCGTGCCCATGGCCAGGTCACGACGATCTTCGGCCGCGTCTGCCATTTCCCGGCGGTTTCCTCGAAGAACCCGTCGGAGCGCGCCTTCGTCGAGCGCCAGGCGATCAACGCTCCGATCCAGGGCTCGGCCTCCGACATCATCCGCCGGGCGATGACCCGGATGGATGCCGCTCTGACCGCGAACCGGCTCAATGCCCGCATGCTGCTGCAGGTGCATGACGAGCTCGTCTTCGAGGTGCCGGAGGAGGAGGTCGCCAAGACCCTGCCGATCATCGAGAAGGTGATGGTCGATGCCCCGCATCCGGCCGTGCAGCTCAGGGTGCCGCTCGCAGTGGAGGCCCGCGCCGCCGGCAACTGGGACGAGGCCCATTGAGCCTGCCGGAACCCTGCCGATCCTTCCCGCGTTGACGCTCCGTCGCGCCAGCGGGCGCGGTTGGAAGCAAGAACATGCTCAGCTCATCGACCTGGCGGCCGTTTCCGCGTTACATGGCGGAGCCGGAACCGGTGGAGGAGATACAGGAGGTCACGCCCTACGAGCATGATCTCATCCTCCGCTATGCGATCGTCGGCATTTTCGTCATCCTGGCCACGGCATCGTTGGCGCTGACCAAGGTCATCGCCATGCCGGTCATGGCGGGCGTCATCTTCGGGCTCGTGCTCGGCCCGCTCGTCGACTGGCTCGTCCGCTACGGCGTGCCGCAGCATGCGGCTTCGGCGCTCGTCGTCCTGCTTTTCATCGGTCTGTTGCTCGGAGCGGTCGCGATCCTGGCGGTTCCGGTCGCCGGCTGGAGCGATCAGGCGCCGGCGATGATGACGGCGCTCCAGACCAAGCTCGCTGGCGTCTTCGCCTTCATGGACGATTTCAAGCGTGGCATCGCTTCGATGACCGGCAAGGGCGCGGAGCTCAGCGTATCCCAGGGAAACCCGCTCTTCGATATCGCCTTGACGTCCTCGACGGCGGCGGGCGGCATGCTGATCTTCGTCGCCACCGTCTATTTCTGGCTGGCGACACGGCGCCATCTCAAGGCCCGCATACTCCGGCTCTGCCTCGGCCGCGGCGCGCGCCGATCCGCCGGCTCCTTCTTCGAGGAGATCGAGGCGCGGGTGGCGCGCTACTTCGCCCTGGTGACGGTGATCAATCTCGGCATGGGGCTGCTGACCATGACCATTGCCTGGCTCGCAGGGTTGCCCTTTCCGGTTTTCTGGGGTGCGCTCGGTTTCCTGCTCAACTATCTCGCCTTCATCGGGCCGGTCATCGTCGCCGTGCTGCTGCTGGCGGGCGCGCTGCTGGATGCGCCGTCGATCCTCGCCGCGCTCTGGCCGGCTGCGGCCTATTACGTGCTGCATCTCGTCGAGGGCAATGCGATCACTCCGGTCTTCGTCGGCAACCGGCTGACGATCTCGCCTTTCCTCGTCTTCATCGGCTTCATCTTCTGGCTCTGGCTCTGGGGACCGATCGGCGCCGTGCTCTCGACGCCGATCGTCATCGTCGCCATGGTGGCGCAGGAGGAATTCGCGCGCTATCGGCGCGAGAAGGCGGAGGCTGAAGCCGCGGAAACGCGCGAAGGCAAGCCCGCCTGAGCCGCGCCGCGGAACAGAATCCGCAGCCGGGACGTTGCGACAGCTGCGGGGCATCTGCGCAGAGCCACTTGCAGCGCTGCCGCCGCCCCGGCACCATTCCGCTCACACCACAGGAACCGATCGACATGGCAACCACGACATCCGCGAAACGTCAGGCAGCCGCCGCAGCCAGACGGGCGAAAGCCGAGGTCGAAGCCGGCGCCGAGGACGTTTCGGCCGAGGTGCACCAGGCCGGCGCGCGCGCCAAGCGCCAGGCGAGCGCCCTGGAAGACACTCTGACCCGTAGCGCGGAGGAGATCGCGGCGACTGTGACGGATCGCTTGCGCGCTGTCGGCGTCGATACCGACAAGATGGTCGATGTCGCCAAGGAACAGGCCACGGAGTTGCAAAGGCTGATCGAGGATGAAATCCGCGAGCGGCCGCTGCGCGCCCTCGGGCTGGCGGCCGCGGTGGGGCTGTTCGTCGGCTATCTGTCGGCGCGCTGACCATGCTGGGGGGGCTCGGATCCTTCATCGCTTCGGAGATTTCCGGAGCGGTGAAGCGCAACGTCACCGTCTACGGCCTGTTCGGTCTCGCCGCCTTGCTGTCGCTCTGCGCGGCCGGCTACGCGCTGAATGCCCTGCACACGCTGCTGGCGCTTCGCTACGGCGCGATAGCTGCGAGCCTGTGGATCGCGGGAGGCCTGTTCGCGGCGGCTCTGCTGGCCGTCTGCATCGGACTTTTCGTCAAGAGCAGGCGCCGGCCGCCACGCCCGACCGCAGCGGCGGCGCTCGCCGCAGCGCCATTGGCCGCGAAGCTGATCGGCCCGCGACTGAACTGGCGCATTGTGGTCGCTGGAGGTGTCGTCGTGCTCGGCGCCATTCTCGGCCGCCAGATCGTTGCCGGCGGCGACAAGGACAAGGGCGAGGCGTGATCCTCGCGGCTCTGCTCGGCGGCTATCATGGTGGACGGCCTGTGTCATTTTACATAGGGATGTCAGCATGCGTCCTTTAACAAGGCTGGCATGCCTGCCCAAGTGAGACCCCGCAGTCGACTTTCGCTTCCGGCCTTTCCGGCCTTCGGCACGCGGCTTCGCTCGGCGACGACCACGATCATTGCGATCGGGGTGGTTGCCGTGGCGATCGTCGTGGCTGCGTGGATCAACCAGCAGGCGCGCCAGGCGGCCGATTCGGCTGCGCATGCCATCGAGATCCGCGAGCGGGCGGAACGCTTCCTCGGCCGGCTCCGCGATGCCGAGACCGGGCAGCGGGGCTATCTCCTCACAGGGCGGGCGAGCTATCTCGAACCGTTCACGGAGGGCCGGGCGGCGGCCGGGCCCGAGCTCGATATCCTCGCCGCTCTTGTCGATGCGGATCCCATCCAGAAGGCGCAGGTGGCCAAGCTGCGCGACGACATGCGCCTCAAATTCGAGGAGCTCGACCGTACGATCGCGCTCGAGGGGACGGGGCGCCGCGATCAGGCTCTGGCCCTCGTGCGTGACTCCAGCGGTATCGATGCGATGGATCGCCTGCGCGACACCGTGCGGGAGATCCAGCAGACGGAGAACGCCCGCCTGCTGACTCTCTATCGCCGCGAGGAGCGTCGCCGGCTCTGGGCCAGCACGGGTATCGTCATCGCGCTGGCGGGGCTGGCCTTCGCGGCCTGGCAGCAATTGCGCCGGCGCCAGCGCCGCAGCGTGGCGCTGGCGGTCAGCAATGCCGAACTCGAAAGGATCGTCAGCGAACGGACCAGGCAGCTCGAGAACGAACACCTGCGGATCGAGGCGCTGCTGCGCGACGTCAATCATCGTGTCGGCAACAACCTCGCCATGGTCTCGGCGTTGCTCAACGTCCAGAGCCGCCAGACGCGGGAGCCGGCCGTGAAGGCCGCACTGGCCCAGGCACAGTCGCGCATCCAGGCGATTGCTGCCGGCCAAAGGCGGCTGCGCCTCGACATCGAGACGGACGAGATCGACGCGCGCCCCTATATGGAGGATCTGCTCGCCGAGATCGGCAAGGCGGCGGAAGGTCGCCCGATCACAATTGATCTCGATATGGATTCGATCCGCCTGCCGGGGCGGGACGCCGTCTCCTTTGTCGTCATCGTCAACGAGCTCGTCACCAATGCGATAAAGCATGCTTTCCCGGACGGCATGCCCGGGCGTGTCACCATCCGGTTCGCGCGCGCGGACGCCGAGGACGCGCCGGCCCTCACCATGGCGATTGAGGATGATGGCGTCGGCTTGCCCGCCGCAGTCGAGAACAAGGGCTTGGGACAGACGGTGATCGCGAGCCTGCTGCGCAGCATGCGGGCCACCATGACGACCGAGCCGTTGCGCCCGGGGACCGAACGTCCCGGGACGCGTGTGATGCTGACGTTTCCGAAGCGGGAGAATTCACCGGCCTCTGCCTGAGGTCTGGAGCTCGAGCTGCGGCTAGCTTCTCCGATAGAGCCTGGTCAGCGCCTGCTCGAGAGCATCTTCGAGCGAGGCAGATGCCGGTTCTAGCCCTGCACGGCGCCGTCCCGAGCGCCGATCGCATTCATGACGAAAGAGGCCACTTCTCGGATCGAGAACGGCTTGCGCAGGAAACGGGCGCTGCGCAGGGGCGCGGGAACATCGCTCGGAGCCGATCCCGAGACGAAAGCGAAGGGCGTTCCGGTCTTCTGAAGTGCGCTCGCGACGTCGAAGGTCTTCCCACCGACGACGTCGATGTCGAGCAGCGCGCAGGACAGCTTGCGTGCCGCGGCGCGGCGCGCCTCCGCAACGGATTCGACCACGATCAGCTCAGCCGCGTCGCCGAGCTGCTCCGCCACGGCACTTTCGATGTCCATGGCGATGAACGGGTCATCTTCGACGATCAGAACGCGAATATCAGCCATCGACCGGCTTCTCACTCACTGCAATCCTACGATGTATCGACAACGTCATGGGATTGGCGATGTTCCTGCTTCTAGCCGCATATCCGGGAAGAAGCGTCGACTTTGAGTCGATTTTGCCGGGTCAAGGTTAGTAAAAGGTAATTCTTCGTCGAAAATGATGGCAGCCGCCTGACGGTTCGATCAGGTTGGTGAACGCATTCCTAGCTGATCGATGGAGCGCGCCTGTCAGCGGCGCTTGCTGGGAGGGACGAGCGTCAGTTCCAGGGCGGTCACGCCAGTCGCGACGTTGATGCCGCGATGGCCCTGGAAGGGGAGCGGCTGCAGCGTCACTTCGTTTTTCTCCCCGCCGGTCAGCATATGCCCGCCTGTTCCGGCGCCTGTCCCCGACGCGTTGTACTGGCCCGTGAGCGCTCCGAGCGACGCGCGTGCATAGGGGCCGAACACACGCCACGCCATCGCCGCGCTGCGGATCGACCCGAGGTCGAGGCTGAAGCCGCGCACGACACCGGTATATTGCTGCAGCGGCCCGCGGCGGGGGCGGAAACGGCACTCCATCGGCTTCTGCGTGGTCACGACTGCGGCGGGTGGGCTGCTGAGCGTGCAGGATAGCCGCCCGGTCGGTGGCCCACTCGGCTGGGCCAATGCGGGGCTGGTCAGGCTTGCCAGGCCGGCGAAGGCGGTGAGGGCGAGGCTGGATCGGGAATGCCCAGTATTCATCGCATATGCTCCTGGCGGTGGACCGGTCGAAACGCCCCAAGAAACCCACAGTTCCGCCGTAAGGGAACCAAAGCAAGCTTGTTGCGTTGACTCGTTATCTTGGCATGGGAATGTCGATGTCCGTGAGTCGCCTGCGGGGAGAAATCCCAACAATCCACGACCCGGCCCCGGAAGCGGTCCTTCCGCCGTTCTGGGAGTTGGAGGATTTGCTGGCTACGGGGCTCGATTGCGACGAGGCGCTTGCGGTAATGGCCGCGCGGCGCGCGGCTCCTAGGCTCGTCGATGGCGGCGGATTTGATGAATCGCCCGAACGCCAATCGTTCCTGCTGCGGTTCGACGCCGCCGACTAGATTTCCATTTCCTTCATTGGCAGAAGCGCGATGTGTGCGAGCGCCGCGCCTGGATGTCGACGTGAAGGTGGTTGGCGTGGGCGGCGTCAGAACCGGGCCCCAGCACCGTCATGAAGGCTCCGCAAGCCGATTGGCGCACCGCATCGAGGAAGCGGTTCTGGACAAGGCCCGAGGGCTTCTCCACCAGGATCGTCTCCGACTTGCCGCCTTCCGCGAGTTTGAAGGCGAAGATGTCCAGGGCCTGCCCGGTGGCGTGCTCGCTGATCGGGCCGGCTGAAGCTCGATTGCGCCGCCGGCATTCCTGCCCTCCGCCGACCCGCATCCCGGTCAGACTGTTGGCGAAATACCCCCGCGCCAGAGGCTGAACGCTCGTATCGAGCCAATCGGCGATGGCCGATGCCATCGCACAGCTGACCAGCGGCGCCGGTTCGAAGCTGACCGTCTGTCCCGATGCGCTGCCGCGGAGTGCGAGGCTGTGGAGCCGAACCGGATCGTCCACGCGGCAGGCAGGGTCGGCTTTGGAAACCTCCGAAACGGCAGGCTCCACCCGATTTCCGGGAATGGAGGCCATTCTGGACAGGCAAGCCTGAGCTTGCCCGCTTGTCGTCGGAGGCAGGGATTGCGAGGGCGAGGGCTGCGAGGGCAAGGGCTGCGGGGATTTGGCTTCTTCCGGAGAAGCTGGCGCGGGCGGAGGAAGCTCCGCGGGCCGGGGCGGCGGCAATCTCTGCGCGGGCAGCGGCTGGGTGCCAGGCGCAGCGGTCTCCGCCCGAACTGACGCGGGGACGAGGCAGACGGCTGCCAGGAAAGCGATTCGTGCGGCGACGGAGCCCAGGTGACGCGCCGTATTCAGCTGTCGAGAGCGGCGGCGCCGGCAACAGCCAGGCTCGTCGATGCGGCCAGTACCAGAGACAGAATCTCTCCGCTCCAGGCTCCCGGAGCCACGGCTCCGGAAAACAGCGCTGCAGCGATCGACGTCGCTGCGATTGCTGCCGACGAGCAGATCACCGCCATCGTCCACGCCCTCCCGCACCGGAAACAAAACCGACATTGGCTTGCGAACGCGCGGCGGCGCCGCCTGTTCCAAGGATCGCAACAAAAAAAGCCCGCGAAACCGCGGGCTTTGGAGCAGCGCAAGAAAGCCGGATTCAGGCAGCCTTGCGACCTGCTCGCCGATCGAAGAACAGCGCCTGGCTGATCGCGGCCTTCACCGCCTCCGGCTGGAACGGCTTGGTGATCAGGAAGGCGGGCTCCGGGCGATCACCGGTGAGCAGCCGTTCTGGGTAGGCCGTGATGAAGATCACGGGCACGTCGATCGACATCAGGATCTCGTTGACGGCATCAAGGCCGGAGCTGCCATCGGCCAGCTGGATATCGGCCAGCACCAGACCCGGGCGCTTCTTGGCGACGAGGGCGATCGCCTCGCGCTGCGTGCGTGCTACGCCGGTGACGCTGTGGCCTAGTTCCTCGACCATCGTCTCGATGTCGAGCGCGATGATCGGCTCGTCCTCGATGATCAGCACGTCGGTCGCGACCTGCTCGGCGATCTCCTGGCCGGCGGTCTGGACCAGCGCGGCCGCCTCGGCCGTGCCGACGCGCATGATCGTCGCGACCTCCTCGATCGAGAAGCCTTCGACGGTTCGCAGCAGGAAGGCCTGCCGCGGCCGTGGCGTCAGCGCTTCGAGATTGCGTTCGGCCGGAGCCCGGGAGAGTTCGACGACGGGCTCGCCGGTATCGATGCTGGCCGATGACCACAGCTTCAGGAAGGATTGATAGAGGCCGACGCGCGGGTCGATCCCCTGGGGAAAGTCGGAAGGATCCGCAACGAGCGCTTCCAGCATCGCCACGACATAGGCGTCGCCGCTGGCCTGGGTGCCGCTGAGAGCGCGCGCGAACCGGCGCAGGTAAGGAAGATGAGGCGCAATTTCTTTTGCGATAGACATGAACGCGTCCCTTTTATCGTGCCGAAATAATGGCTTAGGATCGGCCTCTGACAAGCGATTTATTTTTTGCCGAACGCGGAACATTCTGGAAACGAGCCTGTTATTAGGGCGCATTGGTGTCGCCACCGCCATTGGGCTCTGGTTTCGCCGGCCGAGAAACGAAGTACGGGACTTGCTGGAAAAGCAGGCCCGGTTGTGGCGCGAGGGCCGAAATGAGCAATCTGGATACAGCGATGTCCGAACCCGACGAAGGTGACAATGACGACTTCGAGCTGGTTCTGGATCCCAAGGTGCAGGAATCCATCGGTCGGTCGCTGAAGGCCCACTACGACGACATCGTGAACGCACCTGTCCCGGACAAATTCCTCGTGCTGCTTGCGCAGCTGGAAGCTACCGAACAGCGCGCAGCCGGAGCGTCGTCCGATGAGTGCAAGTGATTCCACTCAGGCTTCCTGCGCCGCGAACGAGTTCAAGGAAGGCCTGATCCGCGAAATCCCGAATTTGCGCGCCTTCGCGGCTTCGTTGTCGGGCTCGATGCAGCTGGCGGACGATCTCGTCCAGGACACGCTTCTCAAGGCGTGGGGCAATTCCGACAAGTTCGAGCCGGGCACGAGCCTCCGCGCCTGGTTGTTCACGATCCTGCGCAACACATACTACTCGCTCTACCGCAAGCGCGGGCGCGAGGTGCAGGACAGCGAAGGCATCTATGCCGAGCGCATGGCGACCTATGGCAATCAGGAGAGCCACCTCGACCTCGCCGATTTCCGCAAGGCGCTGGCCAAGCTTCCGGAGGAGCAGCGCGAAGTCCTGATCATGGTTGGGGCGACAGGTCTGTCCTATGAGGAGGCGGCCGGCATCTGCGGTGTGGCGATCGGCACGATCAAGAGCCGGGTCAACCGCGCGCGGACGAAGCTCGCCGAGCTGCTCTCCATCGGTAGCGTCGACGATCTCGGGCCGGACCGTACCAGCGCGGCCGCGATGCAAAGGGTCGGTTCCGAACCCGTCGGCTCCTGATGCGTTTGGCGCGATTCAGCACGGTTAGAGGGCGTCTCCTGGCCCTGCTGATCGCTATTGCGGTGCCGGTGGGATGCGCCACGGCCTTCGCTGCCTATGCCACTTATCAGGCTGCAACCGCGACGATCGAGGCAGCGCAGGTGCGCGCGGTGGAAGATTTCGCCGTGCGCACCCGTGTTTGGTTCCGCGGGGCGTCGCGCGCGCTGCTCGCCTTCGGAACGGTGGCAAACGATCCGCGGGTCGCTCCCGAGGCTTGCGAAGAGGCGGGTCTGGAGGCGATGCGGCGGGCGAGCGGTTTCCGCGCCTTCTTCCTGCGCAGCGCAGACGGGCGCATCTGCGCGGGATCTCTCGATGCCCATCTTTCGAAGGAGACGCTGGACAATGTCGCCCGGCAGCTCGCGGGGCTTCCTTCCGTGGCGAATTGGAACGGGGCCGATCTCGGGAGGATCCGCTATGACCAGGTCACGCTCGAGGGCCAGCGCTACCTCGCTATCTTGATGGCCGATGCCCAGGCCGCGAGCGGGCAGTTGCAGCAGGCCCTCCTTCTGACCACCCCGGAACTGCTCGAAAACGCCTTCGACCTTGGCGATGGCCGCTCGGACATGGATATCGCGCTGATCGGCCGGGGCAGCAGCGTTGTCGCCAGCCGGGGCGACGATCCCGTACTGTCGTGGCTGCCGCAGCAGGATCGCGTTCCGGCCGGTCGCGAGCGCTGGACGGCGCCCAGCCGCGGCGGGCAGGATCGTCTCTACGCCGCCCGGATGGTCGCTGAGCCGGACTTCTACGTCATCGCCAGTTTCGACGATGGGCCAGCGCAAGCCGCGCGCATGCAGTTCTTCGTTCTCCTCCTGGCGCCGTTGATCACGCTTGCCCTGCTTTGCATCGTCTACCTGCGTGCGATCGACAAGCATTGCGCCCGCTGGCTGCGCGGCATCGAAGCGGCGGCCCGTGCGCGGGCCTCGTCCGGGCGGACGAGGGCTGCGATTGCGGATGACATGCCGAGCGATATCCGCAGCGTGGCCGAAGCCTTCAATGCCATGGTCGATGAGCAGGAGGTGCGCCAGCGCCGCCTGCAGACCGCGCTGGACGACAACCGCTTCCTCGTGCGTGAGCTGCATCATCGGGTGAAGAACAGCCTGCAGGTCGTCCAGAGTTATATCGGTCTGAGCAAGCGCGATTACCGCAACGAGGCCCGGTTGGCTCTCGCCGACGCCGAATGTCGCGTCCATGTCCTTTCGGCCGCTTATCGCTTCACGCTGGCTGACGGAGAGATGCAGCCGGTCCGCGTCGACCTCTTCCTAGACGACGTCGTCACCATGATCTCGAATTTGATCCGCAGCCGCGACCAATGGGTCGCGAGTCGGATCGATACGGCGGCGACGCTCTCTGTGGATCGCATCATTCCGCTTGGATTTCTGGTCGCAGATGTCGCCTCGCGCGCGCTGCGCGCCACGCCGGGCGTGCGGATCACGGTCAGTGTCGTCGATATCGACGACACCACGATCGAGGTCGGGCTCGACGCGGATCGCGAGATCAGCCACGGCGCGCCGCCCCGCATCTTTGCCGGCCTGCTCGCCCAGATCGAGGCCGTACAAACGGCCGAACCGCAGGGTCGCTCGCTCGGCCGCTGGCGTGTCAGGCACGCATCCTGAACGCGAGATCAGGGCTCGCGGACCGGTTCTATCGATACGCCGACGCTCAGTCCCAGGAAGGAGCCGGCCGGGCCGATGAAGCTGCCGGCGATGGGGGAGGCGTCCTCCGGCACGCGTGCAACCGCGACACGCAGGAGCTGGCGGTCGGCGACGAGATCATTGGTCGGGTCGAACTCGACCCAGCCATCGCCGGGAATGAAGACGTCCGCCCAGGCATGGGTCAATCCGACGGCGCTGGTCAGCAAGGCGTCTTCCGGGCTTCTGTCATGGATATAGCCGGTGACGAAGCGTGCAGCGAAACCCATGCGCCGCGCGAGCTCAATGAACAGCCAGGCATAGTCGCGGCAGGTGCCGCCGCCGCTCTCCAGCGTGTCGACGGGGTGCTGCGTGCCCTCGTCGAACCGGACAGTGTAGGTCAGCGCGCCATGGAGCGCATGGGCGAGATCGCGCAGGAGGTGGCCGGAACCCTGGCCGATCCGGGCCCTGAAATCCGCGAGCCAGCGATCGAGCTTCTTGTCGGGGTCGGCGCAGGCGAGCGCGAGGAACGGCTGGAGCACCGATCGCTCGTTCTCGCTGTAGACCACGCCCGTCAGCGCGGCGCCGGGCCCCATGTCGGTGCGCGGGACGGCGGGGCCGAAGCGCTGGAGCATCAGGACGCTCACGATATCGAGCGTATCCGCCTCGGCCTCGAAATTCGCGATGGCGACGGGATTGCCGTAGGCGTCATGCATCCAGTTCAGGCTGGCCGCGGGCGAGATCGAGAGAGCGGTGTCGGCGACACGCAGGTCGAAGCTGTCGCGTGGCCGGAGCATCAGCCGATGCGGCCCGAAGGCGACGGGCTGGGCGTAGCGATAGGTGGTTGCGTGCCGGATGCGCAGCAGCATGGCTTGTGTCCGCAAGACTGAAAAAAATAAGCCGCCAGAGGCGGCTTTGAAGTGCGACGCGAGGATGCGCCGCGCGTGTAACGCGAGAAATCGCGTCAGGTTCCGTCAGAAGTCCTAGCGCACGACATGCGTGACAGGCCCACCAGCCAGAGCCTGCTGCGAGGGCGAGGCGATCGCACGCTTCGCAGTGCTCTGAGCACGATCCGCACGATCCACGGCCGCAAAGCGCAGATCCGCTGCCGGGTCACGCTCGCCCCTGGCTTGCGCGACGCTCGTCGAGCTCTGGTCGGTCGGGACTTGCAACTGCGCTCCGATGGTCAGGCCCGTGACGGCTGCCCCCATGAAGCCGAAGAAGAACAGGGCGCGAATGGCGGGGGCAAGGCTGGCTTTCAGCATATCCGTCTCCCAACGCTCTCGACCAGAAACGGTCGGTTTCGACAGGAAAACGCAACGGAATGCTTGTTGGTTCCTTTGGTGCCGGCGGGGAACGCGCCAACGCTCTTGCGAGTTGGTCGAATGCCGAGGCCTTTCGCATCGGTTTCGGGGGATCGATCGGCTCATGAACATCATCAGCAAGCAGGTACGATTGGGAACGCCCTGCCTCGCCTGCCCGTTGCGGCTCAAGCCCGCTTTCAAGGACAAGACCGACGACGAGATCCGTTTCATCCAGGCGATGAAGGTCGACCATCGCAGCTTTCCGGCCGGCGCCGACATCATCCACCCCGGCCAGGAGGATGCGGAACTCTACACGCTCTATTCGGGCTGGGCCTTCCGCTACAAGTCCCTGCCGGACGGGCGCCGCCAGATTCTGAATTTCCTGCTGCCCGGTGATCTCGTCGGCCTGCAGGCCTCGCTGCTCAGCGCCGCCGAGCATGGTATCGAGGCGCTCACCGATGTCGAGCTCTGCGTCTTCCCGCGCAAGCGGATCTGGGATCTGTTCGTCAAGATGCCGGCGCTGGCCTATGAACTGGCCTGGCTCGGCTCGCGCGAGGAATCCCTGATCGACGACAATCTGACCTCGGTCGGTCAGCGCAGCGCCGGCGAGCGCATCGCCGCGCTGGTGATCTCGCTCTACCATCGCGCCGACACGCTGGGCCTCGTCAGCAGCGGCAGCTTCGCCTTTCCGCTCACGCAGCAGCAGCTTGCCGACGCGCTGGGCCTGTCGCTGGTCCACACCAGCAAGACCTGGTCGCGTCTGCGCAAGGCTGGGCTGTTCTCACTCTCGGGCGGGCGGCTGACGCTGCTCAACCCGCGCCTGACGGCACATATGGCCTCGATATACGAGCAGGCATCACCTCCGAGACCATTGATCTGACGGCTTTTTGCCTGAGCCGCGGAAAAGAACTTGGCGGGCGGCCGCTCTTGACCCCATATGCCGCGCAGGTAACGTTCAGCTGCGTCAGACGCGTCGTCTTTGCGGCGATCAAGGGGTGCCATGTCTTCGACGATCCGTCATCGTCCGCGCGCAACGTCGCTTGCCGCTCGCCTCGGGCAATCCCGCGTGGCGTCACGGATCGAGGGCGAGGTGCGGGTGACGGCGGCCGACCTTGTCGACAGCGTCGCGGAAGCCAAGCTCAAGGTGGCTGCCGTCCGCTACAAGGTCGAAAGCGAAGTTCGCAACACCGCCGAGAAGTTCAGGAGTCGCGTCAGCGAAGCCAAGGCGAAGCTCGGCGACGAGGCCCGCTTCATCAAGTCCTGGATAGACGACCCGCTGCGCACCGGCTCGGTGACGCCGTCGAGCCCGGCGCTCGCGCGCCGGATGGCCTCCTTTGTCGATCCCGAGCAGCCCGGCCCGGTCATCGAGATCGGCCCCGGAACCGGCCCGGTCACCGAAGCGCTGATCGAGCGTGGCATCGACGAGAGCCGCCTGATCCTCGTCGAATACAGCCCGGAGTTCTGCGAGCTCCTGCGCCGGCGCTTTCCGCGCGCGACGGTGGTGCAGGGCGATGCGTATGCCTTGTCCAAGACGCTCGCCGGCCATCTGCACGAGAAGGCGATCGCGCTGGTCTCCAGCCTGCCCCTGTTCAACCGGCCGCCGGCCACCCGCACGGCGTTGGCGCGCGAGGCGTTCCCGCTGCTGGTCGAGGGCGCGCCCTTCATCCAGTTCACCTATTCGGTGATCTCGCCGATCCCGCGGAAAGGTTCCGGCCTCAAGGCCTTCGTTTCTGACTGGGTGCTGCGGAACATCCCGCCGGCGCGGGTCTGGGTCTACCGCCAGATTCGGTGACGATCTGAGCTTTCCGCAGCCCTGCGTTGCATGCACTGCGTGATTCTCGCGGCTTTTCTCACCTAATCGTAACACCTCGCTGCTAGGCAACCTTCGCGACCGGGTGCTCCGCTGGCCTGCTCGCCAGAGGAGCCGGATCAGCCGATGAGTGCCCCAGTCCTCCGTTTCAGCCTGCCGCGCTGGCGCGTGACGCGCTGGCTTGCGGATGCTGGCCCGGATGTCCCCCCCGATATTCGGGTCGCGCTGGTGGCAAGCCTCTTCGGAACGCTGCCGATCTTCGCCGGCGGCGTCATGAATTCGCTGGCGGTGTCCTTCCTGATCGCCTGGCGCATCCCGACCTTGCCCTTCACGCTCTGGTGCGCGTTCGAGATCGTTTGCTGCTTCGTGCGGCTCTGCGTCCTGCTTGCGGCGCGCAAACGCGCGGCGCGCGGCCAATCGACGCCTACCGACATCTATCTCCTGCTCGGCGTTGCCTGGGCGGCCGGTATCGGAGCCGGCACATTTCTGAGCCTGATGAGCGGTGACTGGGTTGCGGCGACGCTCGCCTGCCTCTCGGCCGCTGCGATGGTGGGCGGTATCTGCTTTCGGAATTTCGCCGCACCGCGCATGGCCGGCGTGATGATCGCGCTCACGCTCGGGCCCTGCGTGCTTGCAGCGCCTTTCGTGTCCGAGCCGATGATGCTGATCACCTTCATGCAGATTCCGTTCTATCTCTTCAGCATGACGATGGCCGCCTACAAGCTGAACGGGATGCTGATCTCGACCATGCGGGCGGAACGTGAGAACGCCTTCCATGCGCGGCACGACATGCTGACGGGGCTGTCCAACCGGGCCGGGCTGGCGAAGGCCTTTACGGCGAGATTCGACGACGCGACGCCTCCCAGGGGGCTTGCCCTGGTCTATCTCGATCTCGATGGCTTCAAGGCCGTCAATGACAGCTACGGCCATATGGCTGGAGACGCCTTGCTCCAGCTCGTGGCCGAGCGGCTGCGTGGCCTCGTCCGCGCTTCCGACATCGCGGCGCGCATCGGCGGCGACGAGTTCGTCGTCCTCTCCGAGCAGACCGAGCAGGTTCAGCTCCAGCGCTTCGGCGAGCGGATTGTGCGCGAGATCTCCGAGCCTTACGAGCTCGACAGCGGGCACAAGCTGCATATCGGTGCTTCGGTGGGCATCGCGCTCGCTCCCGAGCATGGCCGCGACATGAACAGCCTGATGACGGCGGCCGATGCAGCGCTGTACCAGGCGAAATCGCGCGGCAAGTCGCTGTGCATCATTGCCTCCCAGCGCCCGGTGGTCGGCGGCGCCTCGTCCGGCGGGACGCTTCGGCTGCAATAGGCCGGTTGCTGGTCCGGCGGGCTTGACCCGCCGGCCCGGCTCGGGCTTGCCTGACGCGCGCAACAGCGGGGATCGCAGGCGTGACGGATATCGGGCGGCTCGTCCGCGACATTGCCGACGAGATGCGCGACGCCAGCGAGCGCGGCGAGGTCGCGACCTATATCCCGCCGCTCGCCCGCATCGATCCGCGTCAGTTCGGGCTCTGCGTCGTGACCGCGGATGGGCAGACCCACGTCGCCGGCGACAGCGAAGAGCCCTTCTCGATCCAGAGCGTTTCCAAGGTCTTCGCCCTGACCCAGGCGCTCGGCAAGGTCGGCGACACGCTCTGGCGCAGGGTCGGGCGCGAGCCGTCCGGCACGCCCTTCAACTCGATCGTGCAGCTCGAGCGCGAGCAGGGCGTGCCGCGGAACCCCTTCATCAACGCCGGCGCGCTTGTCGTCGCCGACGTCAATCTCGCCGGCCACGAGCCCCGTGTCGCGATCGGCGAATTGTTGCGCTTCGTGCGCTACCTGGCCGATGACGATACCATCGTCATCGACGACGCGGTGGCGCGGGCCGAGCAGGCGACCGGCTTCCGCAACATCGCGCTAGCCAACTACATGAAGGCCTTCGGCAACGTAACCCATGCGCCGGAGCTGACGCTCGGCGTCTATTTCCATCAATGCGCCATTGCCATGAGCTGCCGTCAACTCGCCATGGCCGGGCGCTTCCTGATGCATGGCGGGCTCTACGAGCCCGGCGGGCCGCGCGTCGTCTCGGCCCAGCGGGCGCGGCGCATCAACGCGCTGATGCTGACCTGCGGCCACTACGATGCTTCGGGTGATTTCGCGTTCCGCGTCGGCCTGCCCGGCAAGTCGGGCGTCGGCGGCGGCATCCTCGCCGTCGCGCCGGGCAAGGCCGCGATCGCGGTCTGGTCACCCGGCCTCAACGCCAACGGCAACTCGCTGCTCGGCACGCTGGCGCTGGAGCGCCTGGCCGAGGCGACCGGCTGGTCGGTTTTCGCGCGTTGAGGGAAGGCTCGTCATGCTCGGGCTTGACCCGAGCATCTCAGGACGTGGAGGCTCGGGAGCCTCTTCCTGCCAGAGATTCTCGGGTCTGCGCTTCGCTCCGCCCGAGAATGACGGTGTGCTTCCCGCGCCTAGCTCCGCAGCCCCGGCGCTTCCTGCCCGGTGCGGGCGACGTATTCTGTATAGCCGCCGCCATAGGCATGGACGCCCTCGGGCGTCAGCTCCAGCAGGCGGTTGGAGAGCGCGGCGAGGAAATGCCGGTCGTGGCTGACGAAGAGCATCGTGCCCTCATATTGCGAGAGCGCCGTGATCAGCATCTCCTTGGTCGCGATGTCCAAGTGGTTGGTCGGCTCGTCCAGCACCAGGAAATTCGGCGGATCGTAGAGCATCATCGCCATGACCAGCCGCGCCTTCTCGCCGCCCGAGAGCACGCGGCAGCGCTTCTCGACATCGTCGCCCGAAAACCCGAAGCAGCCTGCGAGCGAGCGGAGCGAACCTTGCCCGGCCTGCGGGAAGCGATCCTCCAGCGCCTCGAACACGGTGCGCTCGCCGTCGAGCACCTCCATGGCGTGCTGGGCGAAATAGCCGAGCTTGACGCTGGCGCCGATATTGACCGTGCCTGCATCGGGCTCCGTCGTGCCGGTGACGAGCTTCAGCAGCGTCGACTTGCCGGCGCCGTTGACGCCGAGCACGCACCAGCGCTCCTTGCGCTGGATCTGGAAGTTCAGCCCGTCATAGATGCTGCGGCTGCCATAGGCCTTGTTGACGTTCTTGATGCTGACCACGTCGTCGCCCGAGCGCGGCGCCGGCTGGAACTCGAAGGCGACGCTCTGGCGCCGCCGCGGCGGCTCGACGCGCTCGATCTTGTCCAGCTTCTTGACCCGGCTCTGCACCTGCGCCGCGTGCGAGGCGCGAGCCTTGAAGCGCTCGATGAAGGCGATCTCCTTGGCGAGCATCGCCTGCTGGCGCTCGAACTGCGCCTGCATCTGCTTTTCGGCCAGCGCGCGCTGCTGCTGGTAGAACTCGTAATCGCCGGAATAGCTCGTCAGCGCGCCGCCATCGATCTCGATGATCTTGCCGACGATGCGGTTCATGAACTCGCGGTCATGCGAGGTCATCAGCACGGCGCCGTCATAGTTCTTGAGGAAGGATTCCAGCCAGATCAGGCTTTCGAGATCGAGATGGTTCGAGGGCTCGTCGAGCAGCATCGCGTCGGGGCGCATCAGCAGGATGCGGGCGAGCGCGACGCGCATCTTCCAGCCGCCGGAGAGGCCGCCGACATCGCCCTCCATCATCTCCTCGCTGAAGCCGAGGCCCGCGAGCACCTCGCGCGCCCTGCCGTCCAGCGCATAGCCGTCGAGCTCCTCGAAGCGGCCCTGCACCTCGCCGTAGCGCGCGATGATATCCTCCATCTCGTCGGCGCGTTCGGGATCGACCATGGCGGCTTCGAGTTCGGCGAGCTCGGCCGCGACCGTGCTGACGGGGCCTGCGCCATCCATAACCTCAGCAACGGCGCTGCGCCCGGCCATCTCGCCGACATCCTGGCTGAAATAGCCGATGGTGATGCCGCGATCGGTCGAGACCACGCCTTCGTCGGGCGCCTCCTCACCGGTGATCATCCGGAACAGGGTGGTCTTGCCGGCGCCGTTGGGACCGACGAGCCCGACCTTCTCGCCCTTCAAGAGCCCGGCAGACGCTTCGATGAAGACGATCTGCTTTCCGTTTTGCTTGCTGATGTTTTCGAGACGAATCATGCGTTTGGAAACCTTGGGAAGCGGCGCCCCGTGCCACTAAGCCATCGGGAGCCGGCGGGAAAGGCGGCGTGAGGCCGCGATCAGGCTGAGAGCGCGGCGCTGCGGGCGCCGGCGGCGCTGAGCAGATCTGCCGGCGCCAGCGCGATCTGCAGGCCGCGTTGCCCGCCATTGACGTAAACAAGCGCCTCGCCCGACGCCGCTTCGTCTATGATCGTCGGCAGCTTGCGCTTCTGGCCGAAGGGGCTGACACCGCCGACCTTGTAGCCGGTCAGCCGCTCGGCATCGGGCACCGGCATCATCGCCGCCGACTTGCCGCCGAAGGCCGCCGCGACCTTCTTCATGCTGGCTTCGCGATCGGAGGCGAGCACGATGCAGACGGGTTTGCCGTCGACCTGCGCGATCAGTGTCTTGAGCACGCGGCTTGCCGGTTCGCCCAGCGCCTCGGCCGCCTGCAGTCCGACACGCTCGGCATTCGGATCATAGGCGTAGCTACGCAGCTCGAAGCCGATGCCGAGCCGCTTCAACGCCTGAGTGGCTGGGGTTGTCTGGGCCATGGTCCGGAGAATACTGGGGCTGTCGGCAAGAACGGCGCAGAGCGTGAACCCTCTCGCCGTGAAAGCCCAGTAACTCCTTACCGATCGCCTGAAAAGCGTGGCAGGACGCCGGTCTCTGGCAGATCGACAGGCGGAGACGGGTCAGTATTTCACCACGCGGGCGCCTGGCACGGGCTCCGGAGGTGCTGCCGCCTGCGCGACAGGGCCGAGCGGGAAGGCGACGCTCAGGAGGCCTATCGTCCCCTGCGGCCGGTTCTCGACGTTCACCTCGCGCAGGATCTTGAGGCGGGTCGTGACCGGTGTTCCGGCGACGACGAAGGAATAGCCGATCGTCCCGCCGACAGCGGTGACCCGGCCCTTGTAGGGGCCGAGCACGGCACCCGAGCCGCTGTCCCCGGTGATCTGCTGATAGTGAGCGAACAGCGCTCCGACCGAGATTTCCTTGCTGAGATATTGGCTGACGGCGACGTCGACATGCGCGGCATTGCCGCTCGTGTAGTCGGTAGCGTCGTTCTTGCCGTTGATCTCGAAGCCGACCGCACCGGAGATGTCGAGGCCGATCTTCGGATCGAGCCAGGTCGCGGCGGCGTAGAGATCGCCGATCCAGCGGTTGAACGACAGGTTGGACAGCGAGTCGGCGCGATAGGTGCCCGATGGAATGTTGACCACGCCGCCGACCTGCCAATGGAAGTTGCCGGCGTGCCAGCCGACGAAGCTGGTGACGACGGGGTCGCCGAACAGGAAGGCCGAATCCCGCAGTTTTGCACCAAAGGCGCGGCCGGAGCGGGGCGCGGCGATCAGCGCGCCCGCACTGACGCGCGGCTGGCCGAAAGGCAGCGTCAGGGCGAAGCCCAGATTGCCGCCGAGAATTTCGAGCGGCGTCACCCAGGTCGGCGTGGCGAAGTCGACCCGCGCCTCAACCTTGACATTGGCGAGGACGGCGCCGCCGATCTGCGTCTGCCGGCCCGCCGAGAGGCGCCCCGAATACGAATAGACATCGTTCTCGAAGTAGAATCCGGGCGGCGGGACGATGCCGGCGCCCGGGCCACGAAGACCGGGGACGTAAAGGCTTGTGCCGCCTTCGGTGGCAAACGCCGTATCGGGAACTGCACTGGCGACGACGCAGGCCGTTGCTGCGAAGACGGCCGTCCCAATGCGCCGCATGATCGATTTCCCTGCCCTTTGACGTCGACGCTGGACCGATTTGCTTGTGTCGTCAAGGAGCGCGGCTTTCCGTTGCTGGCTGCAAAGGCCGGCATTGTTACGGTTACACGATGTCAGAAAGCGATGAACGGAGCCACAATGGCCGGGTGCCCTTTCGACGGATGAAAGCGCGGCCGATGGAAAAGGCGCAAAGACGCGGTTTGGCTCGCCTGATGCTCCGGTGGCCACAGAACCGCACGGCGCTGAAGATACGGTTCGACAGCGATGCGCGGTTCGCAGAACTATGCGAGGCGTATGAGGTTGCCTGCGATGCTGCTTCCTATTGGGACAAGTCCTCATCGCCCGCGGCCTTGGAACGAGCCCAGGAGTATCGTTCTTTGATGATCGCGACAGAGCAAGATATCTTGAACCGGATTTCTTAAGGTCTCGAATAATCGCTGGCGCGCCATGCGGATTCAGGCTTGCTGACGGGATTGACTGCGCGCCATACTGCACGCGGCAACTATCGGCGTGGTTTCAGTCCAGTGGCGGGGACGAAGCGATGGGCGAAAGCTTGAAAGATGGGCGGGATCCGCCGGGTTCCGATCAGGTTATCGGAGCTCTCGAACGGTTGCTGACCTCCGACGAGCTGCGTCTCTCCGAACGCAACCGACGTTTCCTGTCATTCGTCGTGACACAGGCCGTCAAGGGCTCGGCGGATCGCATCAAGGCCTATACGATCGGCGTCGATGTTTTCGGCCGCGACGAAGCCTTTGATCCGACGACGGATCCGATCGTCAGGATCGAGGCGACCCGCTTGAGAGCGGCCCTGGCATCTTACTATGAGCAGGCGGGGTCTGATGCGACGGTCAGGATTTCGCTTCCCAAGGGCAGCTATGTCCCGGCTTTCGCCTGGGTTTCCCACGCCTGTGGTGCGGAAGCGGCTGATGGCCTCGGCGAGAGCATGGCCGACCCCTCTTCATTCGCCGCGCAGGTGATCCTGCAAGATCACACCGGGCGTGGGAACGAAGACATGGCGGCGCGCGCCGAGCTCTTCGTCGATGGGCTCGCCGTGATGCTGCAGAGGGCGTCTTTCATCATCCGGATCGTGCCGCCATATGAGCGCCGGGCAGCGGCCGATGCGATCAAGGCCATCTACTGCAAGCCGCACGAGGCGTTCTCGCTCGATATCGCCGTCCGTCCTGTCGATGCCGCGATGCGCTACGCGTGGCGCCTGGGGGATCTCAGCACGGGCGAAATCCTGGCCACCAGCTTCCGGGACTACATGGTCGCGAACACGGGCGGCTATGAGCGCATCGACGATCTGGCCGCCGATGCGACGAGCGCGATCTCTGCCGCCATCGGCCTGCGTCGGCGCGCTCGCGCCGGCGCGAGGCCGTAACCGTTACAAGCTTAAGCGCGAAATTGCCTCATGCGATGCTTTCTGTCGCGTGCGCGACGAACGCTGAGTCAGCGATGTCTCCACGGTTGCGATGCCAAACCAGGAGCATTTCATGGAACGCCAAAAATTCCTGGCCGCAGCGGCAGCGGCGGCGCTTGCCGCTGTGCTGGGCTTTTCCGGGCCGGTAAAGGCCCAGCAGCCTGCCCCCGCCTCGGCGCCGGCCCGGCCCAACATTCTCGTCATCTTCGGCGACGATGTCGGGCAGAGCAATATCAGCGCCTATTCCCACGGGCTCGTTGGCTATCGGACACCGAACATCGATCGCATCGCCAAAGAAGGCACGATGTTCACCGACTACTACGCCGAGAACAGCTGCACGGCCGGCCGTTCCACTTTCATCACCGGGCAGGTCTGCCTGCGGACCGGGCTTTGCAAGGTCGGCATCCCCGGCGCGGCTGTCGGGTTGCAGGACCGTGATGTCACCATAGCCCAGGCGCTGAAGCCTCTCGGCTATGCTACCGGCCAGTTCGGCAAGAATCATCTCGGCGATCGCGACGAATATCTGCCGACCCGGCACGGTTTCGACGAATTCTTCGGCAATCTCTACCATCTCAATGCCGAGGAAGAGCCGGAACGTCCCTATTATCCGAAGAACGACACCAACTTCGTCAAATCCAATTCACCGCGCGGCGTGCTCAAGACCTCGGCCGACGGCAAGATCGAAGACACCGGGCCGCTGACCGCCAAACGGATGGAGACGATCGACGACGAGACCACCGCGGCCGCGATCGACTTCATGCAGCGGCAGGTGAAGGCGCAGAAGCCCTTCTTCACCTGGATGAACACCACGCGGATGCATGCCTTTACCCATGTCCGCGAGTCGATGAAGGGCCGCAGCGGCATGCCGGGCAACGATTACGCCGATGGCATGCTCGAGCATGACGAGGATGTCGGCAAGCTCCTGAAATCGCTCGACGATCTCGGCATCGCGAACAACACCATCGTGATCTACACCACCGACAACGGCCCGAACCAATGGTCGTGGCCCGACGCGGCGACCACGCAGTTCCGTTCGGAGAAGGACACGAACTGGGAAGGAGCCTTCCGCGTGCCGGCAATGATCCGCTGGCCCGGCAAGATCAAGGCGGGCGAGGTCTCGAACGAGATGGTCTCCGGCCTTGACTGGTTCCCGACGCTGGTCGCCGCCGCCGGCGATGCCGATATCAAGGACAAGCTCGCCAAGGGCACGACGCTGGGCAACCAGCAGGCCAAGGTGCATCTCGATGGCTACAACCAGCTGCCATACCTGACCGGCCAGCAGCCAAAATCGGCCCGCAACGAGTTCTTCTACTTCAACGACGACGGCGAGCTCGTCTCCTATCGTTACAACGACTGGAAGATCGTGTTCTGCGAACAGCGCGCTCCCGGCGGACTGCTGGTCTGGGCGAATCCCTTCACCTGCCTGCGTGTGCCGAAGATCTTCAATTTGCGCATGGACCCGATGGAGCGGGCGGATAGCGTCTCGGATCAGTATTACGACTGGCTCGCCAAGAACGCCTATCTGGTCCAGTACGGCGTCTGGAAGGTTGCGCCCTTCCTGCAGACCTTCAAGGAGTATCCGCCGAGCCAGCGTCCGGCGAGCTTCAGCGTCGACCAGATGATCGATTCTCTCATGCGCAATCTGGACCGGGCTGGCGCCTCCAAGTAGCGGCCGAACGAGGGAGTCCGCGAAAGCGGGCTCCCCAGCCGGAGCAGGAGGCGCCGTCGTCGCAAATGGCGATTGCGCCTTCTTGGGGCGCCATGCGATCCAAGCAGGAGAAGTGTAGTAGAATGCCGCGGTGCTGCCTGCGCGGCCGATCTTCGCGAGAAAGGGTTGGCGATGCGGCCGGATGACATCATCGCGCGTTTCCGGGTCGCCGATGGCGACAGCTTCCGGCTCAAGCAGTTCGATCCGGCCGAAACCTGCGGTCTCGACATCGAGAAAGAAGAGGCGAGGGAGCTGCTTCAGGCCGGCGTCAAGCGCCTGCACGACCTCCAGGAGCGCCTCTACGCCGAGCGGCGCTGGTCGATCCTGATCGTCCTGCAGGCGATCGACACCGCAGGCAAGGACAGCACGATCAAGCACGTCATGTCCGGTGTGAACCCGCAGGGTTGCATCGTGCATTCCTTCAAGGCTCCGAGCCTGGCGGAGCTTCGCCACGACTTCCTGTGGCGGGCAAACTGCAAGCTGCCGGAGCGTGGCGAAATCGGCATCTTCAACCGCTCCTATTACGAGGAGGTGCTGGTCGTGCGCGTCCATGAGGAACTGCTGCGCAAGCAGAACCTGCCGCCCGAGCCTGTCGGCGAAGAGCTCTGGACGAAGCGCTTCGAGAGCATTCGCGACTTCGAGAAACATCTCGGGCGTAACGGCACCGTGGTGCTGAAGTTCTTCCTGAACCTCTCCCGGGAGGAGCAGAAACGTCGGTTGCTCGCGCGCATCGACGAGCCCGACAAGCACTGGAAGTTCGATCTGAACGATATCGTCGAGCGCGAGCATTGGGACGATTACCAGCGAGCCTATCAGGCTGCGATCGCCGCCACCGCGACAAAGTCGGCACCCTGGCATGTCGTGCCGGCCGACAATAAATGGTTCACGCGGCTCGTCGTGGCGGCGACGATCGTGGAAGCCCTCGAGCGGCTCGATCCGCGCTTTCCACCCGTCGACGATGATCTGCGCAAGGCGATGGCGAAGGCGCGCAAGCAGCTTGTCGACGATGGCGAGCGCAAGAACGGCAAGGGAGACCGGGACCATGGCTGATGCCGCGGATATCGAAGCCCGCGCCGGGACGGATGGAATGGTGCATCTCCCCGGCGGCCTGTTCCGGATGGGCTCGGACGATCACTATGCCGAGGAGGCGCCGAGCCACCGGGTCGGCGTCGCGCCCTTCTGGATCGATGCGACGCCGGTGACGAACCGGCAGTTCCGGGCGTTCGTCGCGGCGACGGGCCATGTCACCTTTGCCGAGCTCGCGCCGGATCCGAAGGATTACCCCGGCGCCTTGCCGCATATGCTGCGGGCGGGGTCGCTGATGTTCGACCCGCCTTCGCATCCCGTCGATCTGCGTGACTGGTCGCAATGGTGGACCTTCAAGTTCGGTGCGACCTGGCGCAAGCCCTATGGCGCAGGCTCGTCGCTCAAGGGGCTGGACGATCACCCCGTCGTCCATGTCGCCTATCGCGATGCCGAGGCCTATGCGGCCTGGGCCGGCAAGGCGCTGCCGACGGAGGCGGAATGGGAATTCGCCGCCTGGGGCGGCCGCGAGGACTCTGAATTCGCCTGGGGCGACGAGCTCATGCCGGATGGCCGGCACATGGCCAATGTCTGGCAGGGGAACTTCCCGTTCGAGAACACTAAGGAGGACGGCTGGGCTCGTACCTCGCCGGTCGGAGCCTTCCCGCCGAACGGCTATGGTCTCTACGACATGATCGGCAATGTCTGGGAGTGGACAGCCGATTTCTGGTCTGTGCGTCACCAGGGAGACGCGCCGAAGGCCTGCTGCGTGCCGCAGAACCCGCGCGGCGGCCCGGAAGCCGAAAGCTACGATCCGCACCAGCCCGCCGTCCGCATCCCGCGCAAGGTCCTGAAGGGCGGCTCGCATCTCTGCGCGCCGAATTATTGCCGGCGCTATCGGCCGGCGGCACGTCACGCCGAGCCGATCGATACGTCCACCAGCCATGTCGGCTTTCGTTGCGTTGTCCGCGAGCGCTGATCCCTCTAGAGATGCACTGCAACTACGCAACATAAGGACGGCTGAGGCCGAGGATCCGAATGATCGACACCAGCAGAATCCGCTTCGCCGCCTTGCTTACGCTCATGATCCCCGCCGCCATGCTGGGTGCCTGCACGACCCAGGAGGCTGCTTCGTCGCCGGAGCCGCAGATCAGTGTGACGTCGGTGCCTCCGCAGCGCAGCTATCTTGATCCCGGTCCGGTCCCGGCGCGCTCTGGCGGACCTGCCTATATCCAGGCCGGCAGCAACAGCTTCGCGCGCCAGACGGACAGCTTCGGCAACGATCTCGTTCCCAAGATTCCGTGAGACCGACAAATGCCGGCTCGGACCTTGCGTCCCGAGCCGGCATTTACGGTTACACGCTTGACGGCGCCGGATGAGGCCGCGCAGGGCCTCTCCGCGTCATATCGCGGGCGTCATCGCCATCCTGCCGCCGTAACGGTTACGCAGCTGACTTGAGCTCGGCTTTCGCCACAGTCCGATCCAGGGTGCAACTGAGGGATCGGGCATGGATGGAGCCGGGCGGACCGCGCGCGATGCCGTGAATGACCTGCAGAGCCGGATGAATGCGGACATCATCGGGCAGGAGCGGGTGGTCGAGCGCATCGTCGTCGCGCTGCTGGCCAATGGCAATGTCCTGCTCGAAGGACTGCCGGGCCTCGCCAAGACGCGGGCGATCAAGAGCCTCTCGGCAAATCTCGAATCCGACTTCAGCCGCATCCAGTTCACACCGGATCTGCTACCCTCTGACGTGACCGGCGGCGAGATCCTGCGCGCCGATGGACAGTTCGAATTCCGCAAGGGCCCGGTCTTCGGCAATCTCGTCCTGGCCGACGAGATCAACCGCGCCCCGCCCAAGGTGCAGTCGGCCTTGCTCGAGGCGATGGAGGAGCGCCACGTCACCGTGGCCGGCAAGCGTTACGATCTGCCGCCGCTCTTCATGGTTCTCGCCACGCAGAATCCGATCGAGCAGGAGGGCACCTATCCGCTGCCCGAGGCGCAGATGGACCGCTTCCTGATGCATGTCCGCATCGACTACCCCTCCGATGCGGACGAGGTGAAGGTGATGCGGCTCGTGCGTTCCGAGAACGCCGCCGCGAACGCGAAGCCGCCGGTGACACCCGCGTCGATCCCGCAGCAGGCGATCTTCGATGCCCGCGCCGAGATCGACCGGGTGACGACGAAGGATGTCGTGGAGGCCTATATGGTCGCGCTCATCGCAGCGACGCGGCGGCCCGCCGAATATGGCGACCACCTCAAGAACTGGATCGCGGTCGGCGCCAGCCCGCGCGGCACACTTGCGCTCGACAAGTGCTCGCGGACCTTTGCCTGGCTGCGGGGGCGCGACTACGTCACGCCGGAGGATGTGCAGGCCGTGGCGCATGACTGCCTGCGGCACCGGATTTCGCTCGGCTACGAGGCGGGCGCCGAAGGCGTCAGTCCCGATGCGGTGTTGGACGAGGTGGTCAAACAGGTCGCTGTTGCGGCGTAGCGAGGCGCGTCATGGCGTTGATGCGGGAGAGGGCGAGGACGGGAGGGCCGGCTCCGGCCGCGGGAGCCCGCGCCTTCGCCACGCTCGACGACCTGCTGCGCCTCAAGCACCGCGCGCGTGGTTTCAGCTTCCTGCCGCGCCAGCCCGTGCATAGCCTGCTCGCTGGGCGCCATGCCTCGCGCCTGCGCGGGCGGGGCCTGAATTTCGAGGAACTGCGGCACTATTGCGAGGGCGACGACACCCGCACCATCGACTGGCTCGCCACCGCGCGGCTCGGCAGCCCGCATGTGCGCGTCTATTCCGAGGAGCGCGACCGCCCGGTCATCCTGCTTGTCGACCAGCGCAGCACGATGTTCTTCGGCAGCAGGCGTGCGATGAAGGCGGTCGCCGCCGCCGAGGCTGCAGCGCTCGCCGCCTGGCGTGTCACCTCCCTCGGCGACCGCGTCGGGGCTGTCGTCTTCGGTGACGACGAGGTCGTGACCGTGAAACCCCGGGCCCGTGACCTGGGTGCCGTACGTGTCCTCAGCGAGGTTGCCCGGCAGAACGCCGCGCTCGAACACGCGTCTTTCTCCGCTCAAGGACCTGGCCGGCTCAACGAGGCCCTCGCTGCGGCGGCGCGCATGGCGGCGCATGACGGGCTGATCTGCATCATCTCCGATCTCGACGGCGAGAACGACGAAACCCGGCGGCTGGTGACCCGCCTGTGTGCCCATAACGATGTCCTGGCCGTCTTCATCCAGGACCCGCTGGAGCAGGATCTTCCGGATGTCGGGCGCGCGACCTTCAGCTCGGGACAGGCGCAGATCGAGGTCGACGCCTCGGGAGGGGCCCTGCGCCGGCGATTCCGCGATGAGCGGGTCGAGTGGCGGGCGCGTCTTGCCGAACTCTCCCGCAGCCGCGCCATCCCGGTGCTGCCGATCTCGCCTGATCGCGACGTGGCCGAGCAGATGCGCGAGCTGATCGGCCGGCGGCAGGCGCAGAAGTCCGCCAATGCCGGCGGGAGGGCGCCATGAGCGCCGATCCCGGCGACCTCGCCAATCTGGCCGATCTGGCATTGCCGCCGGCGATCTCCTTCTGGCCGCCGGCCGCGGGCGTCTGGATCGTGGGAGGTGCGGTGGTCGCGGCGCTGGCCGTGGCTGGCTGGCGTGCCCTGCGGCGCTATCGCGCCGACGCCTATCTGCGTCGCGCCGCCGCCGAAATCGATGCGGCGGCGCAAGGCGGCGATGCGGCCGGCGCTGTTTCGGCCGTGCTCAAGCGCGCGGCGATGGTCGCCTATGGCCGGGAGCGCGTGGCCTCCCTGACCGGCTCGTCCTGGGCGACCTTCCTCCGGGAGACGGCGCCGGCAGGCATGCCGCTTGACCGGTTGGTCGCCCGTCCGGACGCTGTGTTCGCAGCGAATGAAGGCGCGCCTGCGCAGGATTGCGCGGCGCTGCTCGCCGAAGCCAGGGCCTGGTTGCAAGGCCAGCACGGCCGTGTCTCAGGACGGAGGTGACGATGCTCTCCTTCGCCTATCCCTGGGTCGGATTGCTCGCGCCGCTGCCGCTGCTCGTCTGGTTCGCACTGCCCGCCCATGCCGAGCGACGCGCTGGTCTGCGGGTGCCCTTCTTCGAGCGCTTGGCCAGGTTGAGCGGGGAAAGGCCCTATTCCGGGGGCGTGGTCGCGCGGCGCCATCTCGGGCGCCTGCTGTTGCTGACATTGGCCTGGCTTTTGACGCTTGCCGCGCTCGCACGGCCGCAATGGATCGAGCCGCCTCTGCACCGCGAGGTGCCGACCCGCGACCTGCTCGTCCTGGTCGATCTCTCCGGTTCGATGGACACCAGGGATTTCGTCGACGCTTCCGGCAAGACCGTCGATCGGCTCACCGCGGTGAAACAGGTGCTCGACGATTTTCTTTCGCGCCGCAAGGGCGATCGCGTCGGCGTGGTCGTCTTCGGCGATGCGCCGTTCGCGCTCGTGCCCTTCACCACGGATCTTGAGTTGTGCCGCGCCATGCTGCGCGACACCGATGTCGGCATGGCCGGCCCACGCACGGCGTTCGGTGATGCCATCGGCCTCGGTATCGGCCTGTTCGCAAAGAGCACCGTGAAGGCCAAGACGATCATCGCGCTCACCGACGGCAACGACACCATGAGCAAGGTCCCGCCCGCCGAGGCCGCGCGTGTCGCCAGGGACAAGGGCATCGTCATCCACACGGTCGCCGTCGGCGATCCGCAGGCAGCGGGGGAGGACAAGCTCGACGAAGCCGCGCTGAAGGAGGTCGCTGACACGACCGGCGGCGGCTTTTTCCGTGCGCTCGACCGGACGCAGCTTGCCGACATCTACCGCCGGCTCGACGAGATCGAGACCCGCCATATCGATACGGTGAGCTTCCGCCCGCGCCTCGACGTCTACTGGGTTCCGGTGGCGGGCATGCTGGTGCTGAGCCTGCTTGCGCAGGCGCTGTTCCTGCTGCGCCGCCACCGGCGCCGGGAGCCTTCCGAACCCGCAGCGATAGCGGGAGCGTTGCGATGATGGACGCGCTCGCCGCCTTCCATTTCCTGCGGCCGCTCTGGCTGCTGGCGTTGCTCCCGGCGGCTGCGCTCTGGCTGATCGAGCGCCGCAGCTCGGACGCGTTGCAGCAATGGCGCGGCGTCATCGATCCGGCACTGCTGCCTTATCTCCTCGTCGGGGCAGACAGGCACAAGCGCATCACCCCGTCGGATTGGCTCTTCCTGGTCTGGATCATCGCGACGCTCGCCGTAGCCGGCCCTGCCTGGCAGCGCGAGCCCTCGCCCTTCGCGCAGGCCAAGCCTGCCGTCGCAGTCGTACTCAAGGTCACTCCGTCCATGCTGACGCAGGATCTCGCGCCGACGCGGCTCGACCGCGCCCGGCAGAAGCTCGCCGATATTCTCGCGGCGCGAGAGGGGGCGTCGACCGCACTCGTCGCCTATGCCGGTTCGGCGCATCTCGTGCTGCCGGCGACGCCGGACAGTGGCGTGGTGCTCGATCTCGCCAAGGCACTCTCGCCGCGGATCATGCCGAAGGAGGGAGACGATCTCGCCGGGGCGCTGACGCTGGCCAGACGCGCGCTCGCCAGCAGCGCCGATGGCGGCTCGATCCTGGTCATGGCGGATACGATAGCGCCGGAGGCGGCGGCCGATCTGGCGGGGAACAAGGGACCGGCCGTGACGCTGCTCGCGCTGGTGCCGCCGGACACCGATACGAGCGGCGTGGCCGACGCGGCGCGTGCCATGGGTGCCACGACGATCCCGACGACGCCGGATCAGGTCGATGTCACCGCCGTCCTGCGCCGGCTCGACAGCAGCGATGCCGCGGCCAGTGTGGCGGGGGAAGGCGAGCATTGGCGCGAAGCCGGCTATTGGCTGGTTCCGCTGCTCGCCCTGTTGGCCCTGTTCTGGTTCCGCCGCGGTTGGGTGCTGACATGAAACGCGCCCGCTCGCTGTTGTCCTCTCCCTATGCGGCCATCGCGCTTGCCGCGGTCCTGGCGCTGCTGGCTGCGGCACATCGGATCGGCTGGCGCGATCTCTGGCTGACGCCGGATCAGCGTGGTCGCATGTTGATGAGCCAGAATCGTCCGGCGGATGCCGCAACGGCTTTTCGTGATCCGCTCTGGCGCGGCGTTGCGCTGTTCCGGGCCGGGGAGTTCAAGGAGGCGGCCCAGGCCTTCGCTGCCCGTGACACGGCCGAAGGTGCTTTCAATCAAGGCGACGCGCTGGTGATGCTGGGCCAGTATGACGACGCGCTGAAGCGCTATGACCGTGCGCTCGCGCTGCGCCCAGCTTGGCCGGAGGCACTCAAGAATCGCGAGATCGCCCGGATTCGCGGCGAGCGGAAGAAGACGGAAGGCGGCGAGACCGGCAACACCGACGACAAGCCCGACGAGATCGTCTTCGACAAGACGAAGAAGGGCGGCGAGGATTCCACGGTGGAGGGCGAGAAGCCGATGTCGGATGAGCAGGTCCGCGCGCTCTGGCTGAAGCGTGTCCAGACGCGGCCGGCCGATTTCCTGCGGGCCAAGTTCGCCTATCAACTCCAGGCAGCGCCGAGCGGAGCGGCGCCATGAGGCTCGCCACGGTCCTTATCTGCACGCTTGTTGCGGGCCTCGCCTGGGCACAGGAGCCCGAGAGCAAGCCCGTGATCCGCACGAAGATCGACCCTACACAGGGCATCGTCATCGGCCAGCCGGTGCGGCTCGACGTCGAGGTTCTGTTTCCGGGCGAGATGGTTCATCCGCCGCGGGTCGGCATCCCCGAGGCGCCCGGTGCGCAGATCCTGCGCTTCGAGACGCAGGCGACCACGATGCGGGAGCGGATCGGCGATCAGGACTATGTGGGCCAGAGCTTCGAATTCGTCCTCTTCCCGCGCCGCGGTGGCGAGATCGCCGTTCCGGCACCGAGCGTGACGTTCCTTGACCGGGGCGGGGAGGCGACGGGTTCGGCGAAGGGCGAGCCGATGCGGATCGCAATAACCGTGCCGCCCGGCATCGATCCATCCGGCCCGGTGCTCGCTGCCGATGGCGTCAGGGTCGAGCAGAGCTGGTCGCCTGATCCCCGGACTGCGCGGCTCAAGCCTGGCAGCGCGCTCGTCCGGCTGATCCGGCGGCAGGCGGATGGCGTGCCGGCGCTCGGCATGGCCGAGTTCAAATTCGCGGCGCCGGAGGGCGTGCGCGTCTATGCCGATCCGCCGGTCGTCGAGGATCGCAGCAACCGCGGTGCCGTCGAAGGCCACCGCACCGACAAGGTCACCTATGTCTTCGAGAAGGCCGGGGCCTATGATCTGCCGGCGCTGGTACAGCCCTGGTGGAGCCTCTCGGGCAAGCAGGCGCGCACGGAAACGCTGCCCGGCGTCACTGTCACCGTCGCGGCGGCAGCCGCTGGCCGTTCGGAAGCTCGGATGGGTTGGACGTTGAGCCCCCTGTGGCTCGCAGCCGGCTTCGTTCTCGCCGCGCTGGCTCTTGGCCTGATCCTGCTTCGCGCCAGATTGACTGGTCTCTGGCAGCGGGCCGAGCAGCGCCATCGCTCGTCGGAAGCCGCGGCGCGACGGGAGCTAGCGCGGACGGCCAAAGCGGGAGACGCTTCGGCAACCTACCGGGCGCTCATCCAATGGCTCCAGCGCCTGCCGGGCGACCAGCAAGTGCAGGCGCGTTCGACCGGCGAACTGGGCTCGGCCATCGTGCTGCTTGAGCGAAGCCTCTTCGGCGCCGGTCAGACCTGGGATCGCGAGGCGGGTGCACGGCTGGCGGGAGCTGCAATCGCCTTTCGCAAGGAGAGCGACGCCTCACGGCGAGGCTCGGGGAACGCGCTGCCGCCGCTCAATCCAACGACTCGAGGCTGCGCATGAACGAAGGAAGCAACAATGTCCGGCCTTGATCTCTTTGCCTGGCTCGTTCTGGTGGTGCTGGTCGCCAGCACGGTCTTCGTCATCGTCTTCATGGCGATGTGGCCGGGCATGGTTGCCCGCCGGCGCAACCACCCCTGGGCCGAGGCGGTCTCGATCGGCGGCTGGATCACCCTCTTCCTCGGCTTCGTCCTCTGGCCGGTCGTGCTGATCTGGGCTTATGTCGACGTGCCGGCGAAGCGAGGCCATCCGTCCTCCGAGGCGGAGGCGGCGCGATGATTGTCGTCCTTCTCAACACCTATCTCGCCCTGCTCTTCATCCTGGTGAAGCTCAGGGTCGTGCCGTTCAACCTGTTCTGGAAGGTTTCGCCGATCCTCGTCCTCCTGCTGCTGCTCATTGGCCTGTTCATCCCGATGAACTGGGGCGCCCCTCAGGGCAGCGTGCTGGTAGTGCGCAATTCGGTCGCGATCGTTCCCGACGTCGCCGGCGAAGTGATCGAGGTTCCCGTCCAGGCCAACCAGCCATTGAAGGCCGGGGATGTGCTCTTTCGGATCGATCCGACGCCGTTTCAGGCCCAGCTCGATGCGATCCAGGCGCAGCTCAAGCTTCAGGAGACCCGTCTCTCCCAGATGACCCAGCTGCAGACCCAGGGCACCGGCCGCGCTTTCGACGTCGAGGAGCGGCAGGCCTCGGTTGATCAATTGCGGGCCCAGCTCGTCGGAGCGCAATGGAATCTGGAGAAGACGACGGTCCGCGCACCGGCCGACGGCTATGTCACGAATGTCGCGCTGCGCAAGGGCGCCCGCGTCTCCAGCCTGCCGCTCTCGCCGGTCATGGCCTTCATCGATACGGCGGACACGATCATCGGCATCGAGATCAACCAGATCGATGCGCGCTATCTCGCTGCGGGGCAGCCGGTCGAGTTCACCTTCAAGATGACGCCGGGAACGGTGCAGACGGGCAAGGTCGAAAGCATCCTGCAGGCGGTTTCGACCGGGCAGGTCCAGACTTCCGGCGCGGCCGTCACGCCGACCGCGATCAAGGCTGCTCCCTTCGTGGTGCGCGTGAGGCTCGACGACGAGGCTTTCGCCCGTTCCCTGCCCGCGGGCAGTATCGGTACGGCGGCGATCTTTACCGATCGCGTGGAGGCGGCCCATGTGATCCGCAAGGTCCTGCTGCGGCAGATCGCGATCACCAACTACGTCAATCCCTTCTGAAGCGAGGAGACCATGATGAAGCACATTGCAAAGGCACTTTCCCTGCTCGTAGCGGTCTTGATGCTGGCTGTGCCGGCCAGCGCGCAGCAGCGCAATCTCGGCCCGGCGACGGGCAAGGTTCGCATCGAGCAAATCCAGGTCGCCTTCATCGGGTCAGGCCAGGTGGGCGGCGGCACGCTCAGCTTCCGCGGCCGAAATCATGCGATTACGGCTGGCGGGCTCGGCATCGGCGGCATCGGCGCGTCGAAGCTGACGGCGAACGGCACCGTCTACGGGCTGACCCGGCTCGACGACTTTCCCGGCGCCTATCTCCAGCTGCGCGAAGGCTGGGCGCTTGGCGACCAAGGGCGCGGCACGCTCTGGCTGCGCAACGACAAAGGCGTGACCCTCAAGCTGGCCACGCGACGCAAGGGCCTGCAGCTTTCGCTTGGCGCGGACGGTGTTCTGATCGGCTTCAAGTAAAGCAAAGCCCGCGCAGATCGCGATCTGCGCGGGCTTTTTTGAACAGATGAGCCGGCTTCGGAGCCGGGATTAGATATCGACCGTCGCGTTGAGCGCGTTCGTCTGGATGAACTCGCGCCGCGGCTCGACGACGTCGCCCATCAGCTTGACGAAGAGATCGTCGGCCTCGTCGTTCTGGTCGTTCTTGACGCGCAGGAGGGTCCGGACGTCGCGGTCGAGCGTCGTCTCCCAGAGCTGGTCGGGGTTCATCTCGCCCAACCCTTTGTAGCGCTGTAGCGCAACGCCCTTCTTGCCGATGGTCGAGACCGCGTCGAACAAGTCGGTCGGGCCGTTGATCGTGAAGGAATCGCCCTTGCGGCCGAGCACCGCCGGCTTGGAATAGGCCTCCTGCAGGGAAACCGCCGCGGCATCGAGTTTCCGGGCCTCGGCGCTGGCGAGCAGGCCGGCGTCGATCGTCGCCGCCTGCTTCACGCCGCGGACCATGCGGGAGAAGATGAAGCCGCCCTCGCTGACCTTGCCTTCCCAGCCGCGCTCCAGCTCGTCCGAGATCGCATCGAGCCGTTGCGCGACACGGGCCGCCGCCTCGTTCGCCTGGGCCTCGTTGTCCTCGCCGATCGGATGCAGAACGCCGGCGATCGCCATCTGCTCGACGACGCGCCGGTCATAGCGCGAATGCAGCTGCGACAGCGCGTTGCGGACGTTGCGGGCCTCCTCGATCAGGACCCGCAGATCGGCGCCGCCGCGCTCGACGCCCTCGCTGGTGCGGAAGGTCGCCCCGTCCAGCGTCGAGTCGATCAGGTACTGTTCCAGCGCCCGCTCATCCTTGAGATAGACATGGCTCTTGCCGCGCGCCGCCTTGTAGAGCGGCGGTTGGGCGATGAAGAGATGGCCGGCATCGATCAGCTCCGGCATCTGCCGGTAGAAGAAGGTCAGCAGCAGCGTGCGGATATGGGCGCCGTCGACGTCGGCGTCGGTCATGATGATGATCTTGTGGTAGCGCAGCTTCGCCAGGTTGAAGCCGCCCTGATCGGCCTCGGCCCGGCCGATGCCGGCGCCGAGCGCCGTGATCAGCGTGCCGACCTGGTCGGAGGAGAGCATCTTGTCGAAGCGCGCCCGCTCGACGTTCAGGATCTTGCCGCGCAGCGGCAGCACGGCCTGGTATTCGCGGGCGCGGCCCTGCTTGGCGGAGCCACCGGCCGAGTCGCCCTCGACGATGAAGAGTTCCGACTTGGCCGGATCGCGCTCCTGGCAATCAGCCAGTTTGCCGGGGAGCGAGGCGATATCGAGCGCGCCTTTGCGGCGAGTGAGGTCGCGCGCCTTGCGGGCGGCCTCGCGCGCGGCAGCGGCTTCCGCCACCTTGCCGACGATGGTCTTGGCCTCGTTCGGATGCTCTTCCAGCCACTCGGACAGCGCCTGGTTGACGACGTTCTCGACAACCGGACGGACTTCCGAGGAGACCAGCTTATCCTTGGTCTGCGAGGAGAACTTCGGATCGGGCACCTTGACCGAGACGATCGCGGTCAGGCCCTCGCGGCAGTCGTCGCCGGTGAGCGAGACCTTCTCCTTCTTCGAGATGCCCGAGCTTTCGGCGTAGCCAGTGATCTGGCGGGTCAGCGCGGCGCGGAAGCCGGCGAGGTGCGTGCCGCCGTCGCGCTGCGGGATGTTGTTGGTGAAGCAGAGCACGTTCTCGTGGTAGCTGTCGTTCCACCACAACGCGACGTCGACGGTGATGCCGTCCTTCTCCGAGGTCAGCATGATCGGCTTCTCGATCACCGGGGTCTTGGCGCGGTCGAGATAGCGCACGAAGGCCTCGACGCCGCCATCGTACATCAGCTCTTCGCGGATGACCTCGGCATGGCGGGCATCGGTGAGGACGATGCGCACGCCCGAGTTCAGGAAGGCGAGCTCCCGCAGCCGGTGCTCCAGCGTCTTGTAGTCGAACTCCACCATGGTGAAGGTTTCCTGCGACGGCAGGAAGGTGACCTCGGTGCCGCGCCGGTCACCCTGCGGGCCGACCACAGCGAGCGGGGCAACCGCGTCGCCATGGCGGAATTCCATGAAATGCTCGTGCCCGCCGCGCCAGATGCGCAACTTGAGCGAAACCGAGAGCGCGTTGACGACGGAGACGCCGACGCCGTGCAGGCCGCCCGAGACCTTGTAGGAATTCTGGTCGAACTTACCGCCGGCGTGGAGCTGGGTCATGATGACCTCGGCCGCCGAGATGCCTTCCTCGCTGTGGATATCGGTGGGGATCCCGCGGCCGTTGTCGCTGACCGTGACCGATCCGTCGGCGTTCAGCGTCACCGTGACGAGGTCGGCATGGCCTGCCAGCGCCTCGTCGATCGCGTTGTCGACGACCTCGTAGACCATGTGATGCAGGCCGGAGCCGTCGTCGGTGTCGCCGATATACATGCCCGGCCGCTTGCGGACGGCATCCAGACCCTTGAGAACCTTGATGGAATCGGCGCCGTAATCATCGGGCTGGGCGCTGAGCGCAGCGTCGGTCATGAAGTCGTCCTTGCACGGGCGAGCGAGCGCCCGCGATGATCCTGATTCGAAACGACAATATAGGGGCAGACGATGGCTTTTTCACGCGCATAGGCGCGCGTGTGCGAGTCGGCGCGTTGATGCCGGTGTCTTCGGCGTCGGAACAGAGCGTCATGCTCGGGCTTGACCCGAGCATCTCATGCCGATGGAGGCTCCGGCGTTACCGCAAGGCAGAGATTCTCGGGTCTACGCTTCGCTCCGCCCGAGAATGAGGGCTGCCCAGGCCGGAGCGCCTACCCCCGAAACTCCGCGATCGCCTCGACAAAGGCCTCGCCATACTGCGAGAGCTTGCGCTCGCCGACGCCTTCTATCGCGCGCATCTCGTCGAGGCCGAGCGGACGCTCGCGCGCCATCGCGATCAGGGTCCGGTCGGTGAAGATGATGTAGGCCGCGACGCCCTCCTCGCGGGCGAGTTGGAGCCTGAGTTTGCGCAGGTGCTCGAACAGGGCGGCCGTGCCTTCGTCCAGGCCGTCGGCGCGTGCCGCCTCGCGTTCGCCGCGGCGGGAACGCCGCTCGGCGAAGGGGTCGGCCCTGAGCGCGATCGCCTCGCGACCGAACAGGATGTCCTCGCCCTTCGGCGTGAGGCGGAAACCGCCATGTTCGGCGCTGGCTTCGGCCAGAGCCCCGGCGGCGAAGAGCTTGCGCGTCAGCCCCATCCAGGCCGCCTTGGGCCTGTCGGCACCGACGCCGAAGGTCTTCAGCCCGTCATGGTTCTGGCGACGGATCGCCTCGGTGGTCGTCCCCGTGAGGATATCGGCGAGATGGCCGGCACCGAAGCGCTCGCCGGAACGGATCACGGCCGAGAGCAGCTTGCGCGCGTCGAGCGTGGCGTCCTGCAGGGCCGGGGCTTCAGCGCTACAGAGATCGCAGCGGAACGGCGCGTTGCCATGCCGGCAGGGTGGCGTCTCCTCGCCGAAATAGGCGAGGAGCGCGCTGCGCCGGCACAGGGCGTTCTCGCAGAGATCGATCATCGCATTCAGGCGCTTGTGCTCGATGCGCTTGCGCTCGTCGTCGACGGGCTTCTCGTCGATCTGGCGCCGTCTCAAGGACATGTCGTCGACGCCGTAGAGGGTCAGCGTATCCGCCGGCAGCCCGTCGCGCCCCGCGCGGCCGATCTCCTGGTAATAGCCCTCGATCGAGCCGGGCATATCGGCATGGACGACGAAGCGCACATCCGGCTTGTTGATGCCCATGCCGAAGGCGATGGTGGCGCAGACGACCACCCCGTCCTCCTGCAGGAAGATGTCCTGGTTGCGGTTGCGTTCCGCCTGCTCCAGCCCGGCGTGATAGGCGAGCGCATTCCAGCCCTTTTCCCGCAGCCCTTCGGCAAGCCTCTCGGTCTTGCTCCGGGAAGAGCAATAGATGATGCCCGAGCCGTTGCGGTGGCGGCGCAGGAAATCGTCGATCTGCCGGCGCGGCTGCTCCTTCGGTGCGAAGGCGAGCTTCAGATTCGGCCGGTCGAAGGAATGCACCACCATCTGCGGCGGCTGCGGGAAGAGCTGGCTCGCGATATCGGCCTGGGTCTGCCGGTCGGCGGTGGCGGTCAGCGCCGTCACCGGCACGCCGCCCAGCGCCTCGCGCGTTTTGGCGAGAAGCCGGTATTCCGGGCGGAAGTCGTGGCCCCATTGCGAGACGCAATGCGCCTCGTCGATGGCGAGCCGCGTCACCCCGAGACGCTTCAGGCGGCCGACCAATCCTTCGCCGGCCAATCGCTCGGGCGAGACGAAGAGCAGCCTGAGTTCCCCGGCATTGAGCCTGTCCCAGGCCTGAGCCGCCTCCTCCTCGCTGTTCATCGAGTTCAGCGAGGCGGCGGAAACGCCGGCCCGGACGAGCTGTCCGACCTGGTCGCGCATCAGCGCGATCAATGGCGAAACGACGAGGGTGAGGCCGCCCGTGACCAGTGCCGGGAGCTGGTAGCACATCGACTTGCCCGAGCCGGTCGGCATCACCGCGAAGACGTCGCGCCCGGTGAGCGCGGCTTCGATCACCTCCCACTGGCCGGGGCGGAAGTCGTCATAGCCCCACACCGATTTCAGGATCGCGCGGGCTTCTGATTCGCGGGATGGCGACATGGGAAGGGGTGTGCCGCAGCCGGGCGCGCTTGGCCAGTCTTTCGCGGGATATCCTGTGCCTAGACCCGTCCGGCCAGCAGATGAACCACCGTGGTCAGCGCGAAAATCGCGGTGATCAGTTTCGAGGGCCAGGGCTTGAGATCGAACCAGATGAATTGCAGCATGAGCCGAAGGCCCCAGAAGGCAGCGCCCGCAAGTGGCAGCGCGGGATGGACGTTTCCTTGCCCGGCCAGCCAGATCAAGGTCGCGCCATAGGCGAGGAAGACGAAGATCAGCATCGCGTTGAGCGTCCGCGTGATCGCGGTGTTCAGACTGCCGGAGGGGACGAGCCGCTCCGGCCAGCCGAACAGGCGCCGGAACGCGGCGTGGAACAGCGCGAAGCCGAGATCGATGAGGCCCGCCGCCAGAACCAAGGCCGCTCAGCTCCGCGTCGCGATCGCGGCAGCCGCGCCCGCCATCACGCCGCCGGTCGTCCGGTTGATCCAGCGCATGGCGCGCGGGCTGGCGACAAGGCGACGCGCCCGGTCGGCCGCATAGGCATAGGCCAGCAAGGTTCCGCTGATGATCGGCGCGATCAGGGCCATGACTTCCAGATAGGCGAGCGGGGTCAGCGCGTTGAGATCGATGACGAGCGGCAGGATGGACAGGAAGAACACCATCACCTTCGGATTGCCGAGCGTCAGCGCCAGGCCCCCGAGGAACAGGCGGGCACCCTCTCCGCGCGCGGCGGCGGAAGGCTTCGGCGCTTCGGCGGGCGCCGTCCAGGCCTTGTAGGCGAGATAGAGCAGATAGGCGCAGCCGGCATATTTGATCGCGACGAAGACGCCGTGGAAGCTCTGCATGAGGACGCTGAGACCCAGCGCCGAGAGCGTGAACCAGACGAGATCGCCCGCGACGATGCCGGCGAGGAAGGGCAGCGAACGCCGGAAGCCGGTGGAGAGGGAGCGTGCGACCAGAGCCGCGATCGCCGGCCCGGGCGAGGCGACGGCGAGGAAATAGACGCCGGCGAACAGGGCGAGGCTGGCGACTTCCATTGGGAGGCTCCGATTTTTCGCGATGCTAGCAGCAACGCGCTGGTTCCGTCCCATCGCAAGACGTGGTCCGACCGATCAATCGATCGGATCGGCCCGGCCAGGCGTGATTGCGAAACGCTGCGCGCCGCCCGGCAGATCGCCGAACAAGGCGGCATCGGCGCCGGTCATCCAAACCTGACAGCCGAGATCGGTGAGGCCCTCGTAAAGCGCCGCGCGCCGGCGCGGGTCGAGATGGGCGGCGATCTCGTCGAGCAGGACGAGCGGGGCGATGCCGCTCATCGCCGCGACCAGCCTTGCATGGGCCAGCACGAGTCCGATCAGCAGCGCTTTCTGCTCGCCGGTGGAGCCCTGGCCGGCCGGGATGTCCTTCGGCCCGTGCCGGACCTCCAGATCCGAAGCCTGCGGACCGGCGAGCGTCCGCCCGGCGGCGCGGTCTCGGTTGCGGCCCTGGCGCAGCAGGTCGCGATAGGTGTCCTCCGCATCCACGGCCGGCAAGCGCGCGACGAGTTCGTCGATTTCGCCCGAAAGCGCGATATCGGCATCGGGGAAGGGCGAGGCTTCATCGCGGGTGTCGGCGATGATCGCGGACAGCCGCGCCACCGTCTCGGCACGCGCGGCAGCGACCGCGACGCCGAGCTCGGCGACCTCACGCTCGACCGCGTCGAGCCACTGCGTCTGTCCCCGGCTTTCCTCGAGGATGCGGTTGCGCGAGCGCAGCGCCCGCTCCAGCGCATTCGAGCGCGTGGCGTGGCCCGGGTCGATCGCCAGCACCAGTCGGTCGAGGAAGCGGCGGCGGTCGCCGGCGGCGCCCCGGAACAGCCCGTCGAGATCGGGCGTGAGCCAGACCACGCGCAGATAGTCGCTGAAGGCGAGGGCCGAACCGACCGCGGCGCCATCGATGCGGGCGAGCCGCGGACGGCGGCCCTCAGGGTCGAGGGGACCGAGGCCGATGCCGAGCCGGCCCGCCTCGTCGGCGAGCGTCACCGAGGCGGCGAAGGAGCCGTCGCCGCCCTGCCGCGCCATGACCGAAAGCTCGGTGCGGCGTAAGCCTCGTCCCGGTGTGAACAGCGAGAGCGCTTCGAGGATATTGGTCTTGCCGGCTCCGTTCTCGCCGATCAGCGCAACGATTTGACCCTCGACCGGGAGATCGAGGGCCTCGTAGGAACGGAAATCCTGGAGGATCAGGCGCGCGACGGCGGCCATGGCCGCGCCCGATCACGCCGCGTTCGGACGCGAGCGTCCGAACGCGGACGAGAGCGATCGGCTCGCAATGCTCGCGCATTGCTCTAGCGTAAAACCGGTGTCCACTTTTTCGCGCAATACTTCACACGCGCATCGGCATCAGCACATAGAGGGCGGAGGCCCCTTCGCGATCCTGGATCACGGTCGGCGAACCCGGGTCGGCGAGCTTGAGCACGGCGGTGTCGCCATCGAGCTGCGCCGCGATGTCCATCAGGTAGCGGGCGTTGAAGCCGATATCGAGCGGGCTCGCCTCGTAATCGACCTCGATCTCCTCGGTCGCGGAGCCCGAATCCGGATTGGTCACGGAGAGCGTCATGCGCCCGTCGGCCATCGAGAGCTTTACGGCGCGGCCGCGCTCCGACGAGATCGTCGAGACGCGATCGACGGAAGCGGCGAAATCGCCCTTGTCGACGGTGAGAAGCTTGTCGTTGCCGGCGGGAATGACGCGCTGATAGTCGGGGAAGGTGCCGTCGATCAGCTTGGAGGTCAGCACGACACTGGCGGTGGCGACGCGGATCTTCGAGCCGGAAAGCTCGACCGCGACCTCGCTCTCGCCATCCTCCAGCAGCTTCTGGATCTCGGCGACGGCCTTGCGCGGCACGATGACGCCGGGCATGCCGACCGAGCCCTGCGGGGCTGCGGTGTCGACGCGGGCGAGCCGGTGCCCGTCGGTCGCGACCGCGCGCAGCACGGGGCGGCCCTCGACATCGATGGTGTGGAGATAGATGCCGTTGAGATAGTAGCGCGTCTCCTCGGTCGAGATCGCGAACTGGGTCTTGTCGATCAGGCGCTTCAACTCACCGGCCGGCAGCACGAAGCGATGCGCCATCTCGCCGGCGGTGATGTCCGGGAAGTCGCTCTCCGGAAGCGTCTGGAGCTGGAAGCGCGAGCGGCCCGAGCGCAGCACGAGGCCGCTGTCGCCGGTCGTCTCGAGCGAAACCTGCGCGCCGTCGGGCAGCTTGCGGACGATGTCGTAGAGGGTGTGGGCGGGAACGGTCGTGGCGCCGGGCTCGGCCGCGTCAGCCGGAATCGTCTCCACCACCTCGATGTCGAGATCGGTCGCCTTGAGCCGCAGGCCGTTCTCGGAGGCGCTGAGCAGCAGGTTCGACAGGATCGGGATCGTATTGCGGCGCTCCACCACCCGATGAACGTGGCCTAGCGACTTGAGCAGCGTGGAACGTTCGACCGTGACCTTCATGATTGTCTAGTCTTCTGACGCTTGCTGCCCTCGCACGGATGCAAGGGCCGAATGAATGGCCAGCGACATTGCAGGACGGCAGCGACGCGCGCAAGGGCCGCGCGCGCCGGGAACCACAACCATTTGGCAGAGCAGGTGCGAGCGATCGCGCCGGGCTCACTCCTGCAGCATGCGCTTCAGGAGATCGACCTCGTCATGCAGCGAGCGGTCCTCGCTGATCGCCTTCTCGATCTTGCGCACCGCGTGCAGCACGGTGGTGTGATCGCGCCCGCCGAAACGGCGGCCGATCTCGGGCAGCGAGCGCGGCGTCAGCGCCTTCGACAGATACATCGCGATCTGGCGCGGCTTCACCACCGCCGCGGTGCGGCGCTCCGAAAGGATGTCCGCGCGGCTGACATTGTAGCGTGTCGCGACGAGCTTCTGGATGTCCTCGATCTTGACGCGGCGCGGCTCGCGCGTCCGCACGAGGTCGCGGATCGCGGACTCGGCCGTCTCCAGCGTCACGAGCTGGCCCGACAGCGTCGCATGAGCGAGCAGCCGGTTGGCTGCGCCGTCGAGGTCACGGCCATTGGTCGCGACGACGCGGGCGACATAGGCGACGACGTCCGGGCCGACCTGGAAGTTCGGATGGGCGCCCTGCAGCGCGTCCATGCGGGTCGCCAGGATCTTGACGCGCAACGCCTCGTCGAGCTCGCCGACCTCGACGACGAGGCCGCCGCCGAGCCGGGAGCGGATGCGCTCGTCGAGCGCCTCCAGCTCGCCGGCGAGCCGGTCGCCGGCGACGACGATCTGCTTGCCGGCGTCGAGCAGCGCGTTGATCGTGTGGCCGAACTCCTGCTGGATCGACTTGCCCTGGATGAACTGCACATCGTCGACGATGAGCAGATCGATGCCGCGCAGCTTCTCCTTGAAGGCGAGAGCGGTCTGCGACTTCAGCGCGGCGACGAAGCCGTACATGAAGCGGTCGGCGGTGAAATAGGCGACGCGCTTGCCTTGGCGGCGCGCTTCCTGAGCGACCGCCTGCAGCAGATGCGTCTTGCCGAGGCCGACGCCGGCATGGAGATACAGCGGGTTATAGGGGCTCTGGCCCGCCGGCGCTGCGGCGATGCGCTCCGCCGCCGCGAAGGCGAGCTGGTTCGACTTGCCGACGACGAAGCTCAGGAAGCTCATGCGCTTGTCGAGCGCCGTGCCGCAGGCGTCGACCAGATCGGATTCGCAAGGCTGGGCGCCGCCTGCGACAGCCGGCCGGGCGGCTTCAGCCGCGACGGGGGCTGGGGTCGTGGCAGGCCGGGCGCGCAGGGCGGCTTCGACGCGCGGTGCAACCGTGGTTTCGCGCGAGACGGTGCGGACCGAGAGCAGCACGCCGGCCGGTGCCGGCAGCTCCGCCATGCAGTTCACCCGCAGGCGCTCGGCATAATGCGCCTCGAGCCAGCTCTTCAGGAAGCGGGTCGGGACCGTGAGATAGGCCACACCCTCGACAATGCCGGCGAGCTCGAGCCGGCCGAACCAGCTGGAGAAGACGTCTTCGCCAAGTTCGGCGCGCAGGCGCCTGCGGACGCGCTCCCAGGCCTCCTGGACCGAAACCTCTTCCAGCTGAACCCCAGCGGTGTCCTCAGCCGCGATCACCACCACAGACGCTGTATCGACCGTATCACCGAGTTCCTGTCGCTCGAACATCAATGGCCCCAATCTTTAAAATGCACGCGCCTTCGGAACGGCGGCCGCAGGGCGGCCGCGTTCTTGGCACTGTTGTCCGGGTTAAAAAAAGGATCCCGTCCTGTCGGGCGCTTTGTCGCCCGCAGGTTCCGATCCATGCTTTGTCGATTACGCTTGGAAGGCTCGTCGAGGGACGATGCCGCCCTTTATCTCAACACTAAAAGACAAAGGAGCTACATCCTCCAACCTCCGTGGTCGCGAGCCAAAACGCTTATCATCTCTGGAAAGCGCCTGGCGGTCATTGCTGTCCGCCGGGCGATGAAGGGACCTTACAAGGCGCTCTCGACGGGCTGCAACATCCCTTTCAGCCGGCTTCGAAGACTTGGCCTGCGAGGTGACCCCGCCAAAGCGAGGCTGCGCCCTGCAATTGGTTGGGGAACTTAAGATTTTCTTGATGCCCTGCCCCCCTGCGCGCCGCGAATCTTTTTTTCACGGCTTTCGAAAAGGCTGCCGCAGAGTCGCCGTGATTCCGCTCGCCAAAATCCTTTGCCCACTAAGATGATGATAATGCAGGTCTTTTTGTGAGCGACGGAGTCAGCTGCGGGGGTCGGTTTTTCGCCCTGAAGCGCGCTTCAGAGTCAAGTCTGCAAACCCGTGGAAAGCCTGCGGAAATGCCTTGCGGGCAGGCTTTTTTTGTTCCGTTGGAGCCTGTGGCCGAGTCGCCACAGGAGGGGCCTTAGCCAACGAAAAAGCCCGGCCGCGAGGCCGGGCTTTTCGCCGTCGAAACGGACGGATTTTCAGGCTCAGGAAGCCAGCGCGCCGATGCGGTGAGCGAGGCGGGAAACCTTGCGCGAGGCGGTGTTCTTGTGAACCACGCCCTTCTGCGCAGCGCGCATGATCTCGGGCTGGGCGGCCTTCAGGGCCTCGGCCGCGGCGGACTTGTCGCCAGAGGCGATCGCCTCCTCGACCTTGCGCAGGAAGGTGCGCATCCGCGAGCGGCGAGTCTTGTTGACCTCGGTGCGCCGCGCGATCTTGCGCGTAGCCTTCTTGGCCGACGTCGTATTGGCCATCGAAACGTCCTCGTCTTCATCGCGGTCAGGCGCCTGGCATTATTGCCGGCGGGTCTGGCCGCACCCTTGGTGGAAAAACGTGAGCGGCGGCCGAGCATGCGCGGGCCGCCGCGAGTGGTGGGGCTATAGTCGCTTGCGACCCCGCCGTCAACGCCGGAATCGATTTCGCGCCGCTATCCTCACGCGGACGGGGCGATGAAGCGGGCGAAGCTCCCCAGATCGACATTGCCGCCGCTGATGATGACGCCGACGCGCTGGCCCTCGACCGGTATCTTGCCGGTCAGCGCCGCCGCTGCGGCGAGACAGCCGGTCGGCTCGACCACGAGCTTCATCCGCTCCGCGAAGAAGCGCATGGTCTCGATGAGCTCGGCGTCGCCCACGGTGACGATGTCCTCGACCAGCGCCTGGATGATCGGGAAGGTGAGATCGCCCAGGAATGCGGTCTGCGCGCCGTCGGCGATGGTCTTCGGCACACCGATCTTGACGATCTTGCCGGAGCGCAGCGACTGCTGGCCGTCATTGCCGGCCTCGGGCTCGACGCCGAAGATGCGGCAATTGGGATTGAGCGCCTTGGCCGCCAGGGCTGCCCCGGCGAGAAGCCCGCCGCCGCCGAGTGGCACGATCAGGATGTCGAACGGGCCGGCATCCTCGATCAGCTCCTTGGTCGCCGTGCCCTGGCCGGCGATGACATCGGCATGGTCATAAGGCGGGATCAGCGTCAGCCCGCGCTCGGTGGCGATGCGGTTGCCGATCTCCAGCCGGTCCTGGGTGTAGCGGTCGTAGCGGACGACCTCGCCGCCATAGCCCTGCGTCGCCTCGACCTTAGCCTTCGGCGCGTCTTCCGGCATGATGATGGTGGTCGGGACGCCCAGCAACTTGCCTGCATAGGCGATGGCCTGGGCGTGGTTGCCTGAGGAGAAGGTGAGCACGCCCGCCTTCTTCTGCTCGGGGGAGAGCGCGGAAATGGCGTTGTAGCCGCCGCGGAACTTGAAGGCGCCCATGCGCTGCAGGTTCTCCGGCTTGAAGACGAGGCTCGCCCCGGTGCGCCGATTGGCCGTCGCCGAGCTCATCGCCGGCGTATGATGCGCGATACCTTTCAGGCGCTCGGCGGCGCGCTCGACATCGGCATAGGTCGGAAGCGTCAGACCCTCGGGGGCGGCGATGCGGGCTGTGGCGTTCATGGTCTTCGTCCTGCTGATGATGGCGCATCGTGTCAGCAGGGCGGGGCCGGGTTCAAGTCAAAGATCGACGTCCCGGCCATGCGCGGGAGTGATCGGTCGCATCGCCGCAAACCTTCCGCCTTGTCCGAGCCTCATCCCGAGGCGCCATTTCATCGGAAACGGCGCCTCGGGATGTCTCATATGGTTCCGGAAGGCGCGACGAGCGCCGCTCACGCGGCTCCGCAGGATGAGGGCTCTCGCGGTCGAGGCGCCGGCGTCAGGCGTTCTTGAAGTCCGGCTTGCGCTTCTCGGCGAAGGCGGACATGCCTTCCTTCTGGTCGGCGGTGGCGAAGAGCGAGGAGAAGACGCGGCGCTCGAAGCGCAGTCCTTCCTGAAGCGTCACCTCGAAGGCGCGATTGACCGATTCCTTCGCCATCAGCACGGACGGCAGCGACTTCGCCGCGATCGCCTCGGCCGCCTTCAGCGCCTCCGCCTGCAGATCGGCGAGCGGCACGATGCGGGCGACGAGGCCGGAGCGCTCTGCCTCCTGCGCGTCCATCATCCGGCCGGTGAGGATCAGGTCCATGGCCTTTGCCTTGCCGACTGCCTTGGTCAGGCGCTGCGTGCCGCCCGCACCCGGGATGACGCCGAGATTGATTTCGGGCTGGCCGAATTTCGCGTTGTCGGCTGCGATGATGAAGTCGCACATCATGGCGAGCTCGCAGCCGCCGCCGAGCGCGAAGCCTGCCACCGCGGCGATGATCGGCTTGCGGCGCTGGCCGATCCGGTCCCAATCCTCGAATTTGTCGTCGAGATAGGTGCCGGGGAAGGTGCGGCTCTGCATTTCCTTGATGTCGGCGCCGGCCGCAAAAGCCTTCTCCGAGCCGGTGATGACGATGCAGCCGATGCCGGCGTCCTTCTCGAAGCCGTCGAGCGCCTGATTGATCTCGCCGATGAGCTGGCCGTTGAGGGCGTTCAGAGCCTGCGGCCGGTTGAGGGTGATCTGCCCGACCTTGCCCTTCGTCTCGACGAGAATGGTCTCATAAGCCATGGCGGCCTCCCCGATGATGCTGTCGCTGCAGCTTTAGCGGGCCGGGAAGGTTCAAGTCCATGCGCGTTGCGCGCATCCGCGCTTGGGACCAAAGGCACGTCATGCTCAGGCCTGCCCCGAGCATCTCATGCAGGAGGGGGCTCCGGTGTCACCTCCGTCTAGAGATTCTCGGGTCAAGCCCGAGAATGACGCGTGTCCCTACCGCCGTGGCTGGCAGCTCTCGCAATAGAAGGTCGAGCGGCCCGACTGGACCAGCCGCTTCACCAGCCCGCCGCAGCCCGGTGTGACGCAGACGTCGCCCTCGCGGTCGTAGACGCGGAAACGATGCTGGAAATAGCCGAGCGAGCCGTCGGCATGGGCGAAGTCGCGCAAGGTCGAGCCGCCGGCCGCGACCGCCTCCTCCAGCACCTCGCGGATGATGCGCGCCAGTTCATGCGCTGTCTGCCGTGGCCGGCCAGTCGGCGTCGCGATCGTGCCTGCCTCGGCTTCCGGATGTAGCCCGGCACGGAACAGCGCCTCGCAGACATAGATATTGCCGAGACCCGCCACGAGCCGCTGGTCGAGCAGTGCAGCCTTGAGCGGGGCGATCTTGCCCGCGAACAGCTTCGCCAGCGTCTCGCCGGAGAGTTCGTTGCCGAGCGGTTCGATGCCCATCCCGGCGAAATGCCTGGAGGCGGCGAGCTCGGCGCGCGGCACGAGGTCCATGAAGCCGAAGCGGCGCACGTCGTTATAGGTGACGCGCGCGCCCGACCCCATCTCGAACACGACATGGTCGTGGATCAGATGCCGGCCGATCTCATTATAGTAGGCGCCGGGCTCGGTCGGCGGTGTGCCGGGAGCCTCGACGATGAAGCGCCCGCTCATGCCCAGATGCATGATCAGGGCCTCGCCATCGTCGAGATCGGCGATCAGATATTTTGCCCGGCGCGACAGCGCTTCGATGCGTCGGCCGGTCAGCCGCTCGGAAAAGCCGTCTGGCAACGGAAAGCGCAGATCGGGCCGGCGCTGCTCGACGCGTGCGAAGCGTTCGCCCAGCATGGCGGGCTCCAGCCCGCGCCGGACGGTTTCGACCTCGGGTAGCTCGGGCATGGATCAAGACCTTCGTAAAGCCTGCGTCGAGACGGGCCGCGACAAGCCCGCTGCCTTTGGCTATTCATCGCGTCAGCCGAATACAAGGTCCGCCCGCAAAAGGTCCGCCCGAACGTGACAGCAGCCTCCGACACCACCCATTTCGGCTTCGAGACGGTGAAGCTCACCGAGAAGCAGGCGAAAGTCGACGACGTCTTCCACAAGGTCGCCAATCGCTACGACCTGATGAACGACCTGATGTCGGGCGGGTTGCACCGGGCCTGGAAAAGCGCCCTGCTGACCGCGATCAATCCGGCCAAGGACCGGCCTTTCCACCATCTCGACGTGGCGGGCGGGACGGGCGACGTCGCCTTTTCCGTGCTGGAGGCCGGCGGCCCGCAGACCGACGTCACCGTGCTCGACATCAATGCCGACATGCTGCGTGTCGGGCGCGAGCGGGCCGACAAGCGCTTCCCGGATGACGACCGCATTCGCTTCGTCCAGGGCAATGCCGAGGAGCTCGGTCTGCCGGACAACCATTTCGACTGCTACACCATCGCCTTCGGCATCCGTAACGTGCCGCGCATCGACAAGGCGCTGGCCGAGGCCTATCGCGTGCTGAAGCGCGGCGGGCGCTTCCTCTGCCTCGAATTCAGCCATGTCGACGTGCCGCTGCTCGACAAGATCTACGAGACCTATTCCTTCAAGGTCATTCCGCCGATGGGCCGCATGGTCACCGGCGAAGCCGAGCCCTACCAGTATCTCGTCGAATCCATCCGCAAGTTCCCGAAGCCGCAGGCCTTCGCGAACATGATCGAGGACGCCGGCTTCCGCCGGGCGAAGTTCACGCCGATGACGGGCGGGGTCGTGGCGCTGCATTCCGGCTGGAAGCTGTGATGGATTGTTTTGCGTCATGCCCGGGCTTGACCCGGGCATCTCGTGCCGGAAAAGGCACCCTTCCTGAGATGCTCGGGTCAGGCCCGAGCATGACGGCTGGAACCGCATGATCTCTTCCTCCTTCCACCTCCTGCGCGGCGCGCGCGTCGGCTTCGTGCTGGCCCGCGAGGGCGCGCTCGCGCTGGTCGACCCCTCGGTGCTGCCGCCGCTGGCGCGTGGTCTGATCCGCGTCGGCCGGCTGATCGAGCGACGCGGCGCCGGGTCCTCGGCGACGAGGCTCGCGGCGGCTCTGACCCGGCTCGGCCCGTCCTATGTCAAGTTCGGCCAGTTCCTGGCGACGCGGCCTGATGTCGTCGGCATGAAGATCGCGGAGGATCTTTCGGCCCTGCAGGATCGCATGCCGGCCTTCCCGATGGCGGAGGCGCGCGCCATCGTCGAAGCCGCGCATGACGAGAAGCTGGAAGAGATCTTCGTCGAGTTCAGCGAGCCGGTCGCCGCCGCCTCGATCGCACAGGTCCACCGCGCCCGGCTGAAGGACGGGCGCGAGGTCGCGGTCAAGATCCTGCGCCCCGGTATCCGTGATCGCTTCAACCGCGACCTCGCGGCGATGCGCTTCGGAGCCGAGCAGGCCGAGGCGCGTTCGGCCGAGGCGCGCCGCCTGCGCTTCACCGGCGTGGTCGAGACGCTGGCGCGCTCGGTCACGATGGAAATGGATTTGCGGCTGGAAGCGGCCGCCCTGTCCGAATTCGCCGAGAATACCAAGGACGACGCCGATTTCCGCGTGCCGGAGCCGGACTGGCAGCTGACGGCGCGCGAGATGCTGGTCGACGAATGGATCGACGGCGTGCGCCTCTCCGATGTCGACGGCCTGCGCGCTGCCGGCCACGACCTGCCGGAGCTCGCGCGCAACATCATCCAGTCCTTCCTGAAGCATGCGATCCGTGACGGCTTCTTCCATGCCGACATGCATCCCGGAAACCTCTTCGTCGATGTCGAGGGGCGGCTCGTCGCGGTCGATGGCGGCATCATGGGCCGGCTGGGCTTGAAGGAGCGGCGCTTCCTGGCCGAGATCCTGCTCGGCTTCATCACGCGCGACTATCGCCGCGTGGCGGAGGTTCATTTCGAAGCCGGCTACGTTCCCTCCCATCACGACGTCGAGGATTTCGCCCAGGCGATCCGTGCCGTCGGCGAGCCGATCCACGACAAGCGTGCCGACCAGATCTCGATGGCCAAGGTGCTGACGCTGCTCTTCGAGATCACCGGCATGTTCGACATGGCGACCCGCACCGAACTCGTCATGCTGCAGAAGACCATGGTGGTGGTCGAGGGCGTGGCGCGCTCGCTCGATCCGCATCTCGACATGTGGGGCACGGCCGATCCGGTCGTCCGCAGCTGGATCACGCATAATCTCGGGCCGATCGGCAAGCTGGAGGAGGCCGGGCGCGGCGCCCGCTCGCTGCTAGGTTCCCTGGCCGCGCTCCCGGACACGGTCGTCCGCGCCGAGCGTGTGCTCGGCCAGCTGGAGGACGCCTCGCGCAACGGCTTCGTTCTCGACGAGCGCAGCATCGAGGCGATCGGGCGCGCCGAGGCGCAGCGCAATCGCTGGGGCACCGCCGCACTCTGGGTGATCGCGGCGCTGATCGCCTATGGCGTGTTCGGCTGAGGCCGGCCCGTCATTCTCGGGCGCCGCGCAGCGGCGACCCGGGAATCTCTTGCCGGACAGGGCGCCTTTGCCGGATGGGGGCCTTCTGGTCCAGAGATGCTCGGGTCGAGCCCGAGCATGACCCCCTTTCCGGGCCGAGCCTTATCGGAAAGGCGGCTCGTCAAAACTCCGGAGCTTGCGCGAATGGATCGCCGAGCCCGCTTCCTTCAGCTTCTCCAGCGCGGCGAGCCCGATCCGCAGATGCTCGCCGACGGCGCGTTCATAGAAGGCGTTGGCGGCACCCGGCAGCTTGATCTCGCCATGGAGCGGCTTGTCGGAGACGCAGAGCAGCGTGCCATAGGGCACGCGCAGCCGGTAGCCCTGCGCGGCGATGGTGCCGGATTCCATGTCGACCGCGATGGCGCGCGAGAGATTGATGCGCCGCCGTTCCTTGGTCCATTGCAGTTCCCAGTTGCGGTCGTCCTGGGTCACGACCGTGCCGGTGCGCAGCCTTTGCTTCAGCCGGTCGCCCTTCTCGCCGGTGATCTCGGCGGCGGCCTGCTGCAGCGCGACCTGGACCTCGGCCAGCGCCGGGATCGGAATCTCCGGCGGTACCAGCTCGTCGAGGATATGGTCCTGCCTGAGATAGGCATGCGCGAGGACGTAGTCGCCGATGATCTGGGTCTGGCGCAGGCCGCCGCAATGGCCGACCATCAGCCAGCAATTCGGCCTCAGCACCGCCAGATGGTCGGTGATGTTCTTCGCATTGGAAGGGCCGACGCCGATATTGACCAGCGTCACGCCCTCGCCGGTCTTCCGGATCAGGTGATAGGCCGGCATCTGGAAGCGGTGCCAGGGCGCGGACATCACGCGTTCCGCCGCCGAGACGTCGATGCCGTCGCGGCCGATGCGGATGCCGCCCGGCGCGACCAGTGCCTCGGCCGTGCCGGCCTCGATCTCCGCGAGCCCAAGCCGGACGAACTGGTCGACATAGCGGTGATAGTTCGTCAGCAGCACCCAGGGCTGCACGGCCCGCCAATCGGTGCCGGTGTAATGGACCAGGCGCCGCAGCGAATAGTCGACCCTGACCGCGTCGAACAATGAGAGCGGGCGCGGCTCGCCCTCGATCAGGTCATAGGTGCCATCGGCGATCTCATCGCCGACCAGCGCGAGCAGTGGCGTGGGGAAATGCCGTGCGAGTTCGGCGGGCGTGATCTTGCCGCGTCCGAGCTCGTCGCCGCCTTCCAGCGCATAGGGGTAGGGGATTTCCTGCGTGCTGACCCCGGTCTCGATCGTCGCGCCGTATTCGGCGACGAGCGGCCGGAGCTGGTCGAGCAGATAGGCCCGGAATTCGGCCGGCTGCGTCACCGTGGTCGAATAGATGCCCGGCGCCGCGAATTTGGCATAGCCGCGCCGCGTGGCGGCCGGGAGCTTCGACGGTTCGTAGGTCACGCGCAGCATGGGGTAGCGGTAGCGCTCCCGATCCTCCGGGGTCGGGGCCTTTCCGGTATCGAAGAAGTGCTGCAGGTCGCCGCGCAGCGCCGAGCGGGCTTCGTCATAGAGCTGCTCGAGCCGGTCGATGGCGGCTTCGGGTGTCGCTGCGGTCTCGAAGCTCATGAGCGGGTGCGTCCTCCTCGTCTATCGGTTCTAGAGCATTTTCGAGCGGAGTGGACACCGGTTCGCGTGAAGAAATCGCCTCGAAGCAAAGAGGCTATCCGCGTGTTCTTGCTCCTGACAACAACCGGCGGTGGTTCACGACAATCTGCTCGGAACGCGGTTGACAAGGTAGCGGGGTGGCGATACTAAACCGACTAGTTAATTAACTGATCGGTTTCATTCGATGTCGACGGACCCGCTCAGCCTGACTTTCGCTGCCCTCGCCGACCCGACGCGCCGTGCCATTCTGGCCCGGCTGTCGCAAGGCGAGACCTCTGTGAAGGAGTTGGCTGAGCCCTTCGCGATGAGCCTCCCTGCGGTCTCGAAGCATCTGAAGGTGCTGGAGCGCGCGGGGCTGATCACGCGGGGGCGGGAAGCCCAGTGGCGACCCTGCCGGCTCGACCCCGGCCCCTTGCAGGACGTCTCGGAATGGCTGGAGCATTACAGCCGTTTCTGGGACCAGAGCCTGGGCCGGCTGGACGAGATGCTGCGCCAGATCAACGTGAAACCCCCCGATGAATCGGGCGTTTGACACGCCAATATTCCCTTCAGCTTTTCCGCAGGTGATGACCCATGCTCAAGACCGTTCTCCTCAGCCTGCTCGGCGTTGTCGTGGTCGGGATCGCCATCGTGCTGATCCTCGCGGCCCGCAAGCCGGACACCTTCCAGGTCACGCGCACCGCCACGATCAAGGCGCCGCCGGAACGTGTCTATGCCCTGATCGCCGATTTCAAGGCCTGGAGCGCCTGGTCGCCCTGGGAGAAGAAGGATCCGGCGATGAAGCGGACCTATGGCGGCACTGACACCGGCGTGGGGTCGACCTATGCCTGGGCCGGCGACAAGAATGTCGGCGAAGGCAGCATGCGCATCATGGAAGCCAACGCGCCGAGCCGGGTCGCGCTCAAGCTCGATTTCGTCAAGCCGTTCGAGGCGCATAACGACGTCGCCTTCGCGCTGACGCCGCAGGGCCCTGCGACGGTCGTGACCTGGACCATGACCGGCCCGACGCCATTCATCGGCAAGATCATGCATGTCTTCATGGATATGGACCGCATGGTCGGCGGCGATTTCGAATCCGGCCTGACGGCGATGAAGGCAGCGGCCGAGCGCCCCGCCTGAGCCGCCCTCCGCACCCGCCATCAACCCAGCGAGGAGGAAAGACAATGAAACTGTCGACTTACCTGATGTTCGGAGGCAACTGTCGCGAGGCCTTCACCCATTACGAAAAGGTGCTGGGCGGCAAGATGCTGGCCATGATGGACCACAAGGGCACGCCGGCCGAGGAGCATGTCGCCCCCGAATGGCGCGACAAGATCCTGCATGCCTGCCTCGAGGTCGACGGGCAGATGCTGATGGCCTCCGACGCGCCGCCGGATCGCTCGGACGGGCCGATGCGTTCGGTCTCCGTCAGCGTCGGCGTGAAGACTCCCGAGGAGGCCGAGCGCATCTTCGCGGGTCTCTGCGAAGGCGGCGCCAAGATCACCATGCCGATGGCCGAGACCTTCTGGTCGCCGCGCTTCGGCATGCTGGTCGATCGCTTCGGCACCAACTGGATGGTCGGCGCCGACCAGCCGGCCGACAAGATGAACTGCAGCTGAGGCACGGGTGACGTCATTCTCGGGCTCGACCCGAGAATCTCACGCAGAACAAGGCGCTGGAGCCTCCTCCGGGACGAGATGCTCGGGTCAAGCCCGAGCATGACGGCGCGCTCCAGCCGCCTCTATGACCGTCCGCCATCCACCGAGAGCACCTGCCCGCTGATCCAGCCTGCCTGTTCGCTCAGGAAGAACAGCGTGGCGTTGGCGATATCCTGGGGCGTGCCGAGGCGGCGGGTGTGGATGCTTTCGACGAGGCGCTTCTGCCCTTCCGGCCCATAGCTCTGCCACTGCCGCTCGGTTGCGGGGTTTGAGCGCACGAAGCCCGGCGCCACCGAGTTCACCGTGATGCCACGCGGGCCGAATTCCCAGGCGAGCTGCTTCGTCAGCCCGACGAGTGCGTGCTTGGCGCTGGCATAGGCCTGGATGCCGGTGAGGCTAGGCCGCAATCCTGCGCCAGACGAGATCGTGACGATCCGGCCGTAGGCGCTTTGCTTCATCGCGGGCGCTGCCGCCTGCGCGAGGAAGAAGGCGGCATCGACATTGGCCGCGAAGATCACCCGCCAGTCTTCTTCTGAAATCTCCTCGATCGGTCTGCCGACCTGTCCGCGCACGCCGCCGGCGGCATGGACGAGGAGTTCGAGCCGGCCTTCCATCGCCACGATGTCGCGCACCAGCGCCTGCGCGGCCTCGGGCGTGCCGAGATCGACCCCGTGGCCCGTCGCGCCGATTTCCCGCGCCGCCGCCTGCACGCCGCCGGTATCGATGTCGGCAAGGTGGACGCGGGCGCCGGCCTCGGCCAGCGCGGCCGCGATCGCGCGGCCGATTCCCTGGGCCGCGCCGGTGACGAGGGCTACCCGCCCGTCGAAACGGATCTGCATCGGTCGACCAGTACCTTCAGCGTTTCGAAGACCATCGGACGGCGGCCTTCCTCGATGTCGTGGATCAGCGAGACCAGCGTCTCGAGTGCCGGCGTCGCGACGCCGACCTCGCGGCCAACAGTCGCGATGATGCCGATCTGCGGGTCGACCTCGGTCTTGCGCTTGCGCACCGCGAGATCGCGCCAGATGCCGGAATGGGTCTTGGCCGTCTGCGATGTGTAATGGGCGAGCCAGCGAATGGTCTCGATCTGCGGCCCCTCGGGGCGGCCTGGCGCGAAGACCATCGGGTCGAACTCCCCGAAGCCGAGCGAGGTCACCCCGCGCTTCGCAGCAACCGCGCCGACCTCGCGCCCGAGCGCGAGCCAGACCGGCAGGCGTCCGGGATCGGCGAAATTCGCCGACATCGAATCGTCGGTCAGTGCCGTGGCGAACAGCATCGCGCCATAGGCGAGCTTGCCCCAGAGATAGCCGAAGATGTTGTCGGTCAGGATCGCATCGGGCTCGAACAGCTTCATCAGCCGATGCATCTCGGACGCGCGTTCGCTGATCGACCCGTCGAGCTCGCCGACAACCGTCGCGCCGCGGTTGCCGTAGAGAATCTCGCCCGGCCCGAGCCAGTCGGCGCCGAAATTGACGAAGCAGCCCATGGTGCGCCGTTCGCCGACTGCCTTGGCGATGGCGAGCTCGTTGAGCCCGTTCTGCGCGGAGAGCACGAAGCCGTCCTCGGCCAGATGCGGCTTGAGCGCTGCCAGCGCCGCTTCGGTCGCGCCTGCCTTCACGGCGAGGACGATGCGGCTGTAGCGGCCGCCGAGCTCGGCCGGGGTCACGGCGGGCACCGCCTGCGTGAATTCCTCGACCGGACCGGTGATGGCGAGCCCGCGCGTGCGGCAGGCCTCGACATGCTCGGCGACGATATCGACCAGCAGCACCGGCACGCCCGCCCGCGCCCAATAGGCGCCGAGCGTGCCGCCGATGGCCCCTGCGCCCCAGATCAGGATCGGCTCGCTCATCCCTGCAGCCTCACGCCTGGCCGGCCATTTCGACGGTTCCGTGGGTGGCGACATGCATCAACCCGTCCGGCGTCACCCAGCCGCGATACATGCCGTCGGTGTTGAAGGGCGCGACGACCGTGCCATCCGCGCCGACGGCCACCAGGCCGGCACCGATCCTGTGCTCGGAGAGCTCCGCCATGACGGCCTGCGTCGCGGCCTCCAGCGAAAGGCCCTTATAGGCGATCAGCGATGCGATCTCGTGGCCGACGCAGTAGCGAATGAAATACTCGCCCTTGCCGGTGCCGGAGACGGCGCAGCGTCCGTCGCGGGCATAGGTGCCGGCGCCGATGATCGGAGTGTCGCCGACGCGGCCGGCCGGCTTGTTGGTGTAGCCGCCGGTCGAGGTTGCTGCGGCGAGGTGGCCTTGCGCGTCGCAGGCCACGGCGCCGACCGTGCCGTGCTTCTCGGCCTCGCTCGCCTCGGCGGCCGTGCCGACGATCTCGCGGATCTTCATCGAGGCCAGGCTCTTGCGCCGGCGCTCGGTCGAGAAATGCTCGTTGGCGACGGTGTCGATCCCCTCATGCTCGGCGAAGGCGTCGGCGGCGGGCCCGGCGAGCAGCAGCGGGTCGCCGCGCAGCATCAGCGCCTTTGCGGCGGTGATCGGGTTGCGGATGCGTTGGGCCGCGCAGATCGCGCCGGCCGCAAGCGTCGATCCGTCCATGATCGAGGCGTCGAGCTCATGCTCCCCATCGGTGTTGAAGGCGGCGCCATGGCCGGCGTTGAAATGCGGGGAGTCCTCCATCACCCGCACCGCGGCCTCGACCGCATCGACGGCGGGGCCGCCCTTGCTCAGGATCCTCCAGCCGGCCCTGAGCGCAGCGGCGAGGTCGGCGCGGGCCTGCGCCCATTCGGCTTCGGTCATCTCGGCCTTGGGCAACGTGCCGCAGCCGCCATGGATGGCAAGCGCGAGGGTCATGTTCGTATTCCGATCAGTCGTCGTTTCGAGGAGTCGCCCGTCATGCTCGCCCTTGTGGCGAGCATCCACGTCTTGAACACGACCCTCGCCCAGCGAAGACGTGGATGGTCGGGACAAGCCCGACCATGACGCGAAGGTGGTCGCGTTACTTCTTGGCGGGCTTGATGTCCATCGCAAGCGTGTCCTCGTCGACGCGCGGGCTGATCGTCACCTTGTCCTTCTGCATCGCCCAGGCCGAGCCGACGGCGGTGATCGGCAGGCGCGGCCGGTCCTTGGCGACGATGGCCGAGACATCGGCCAGCATCTGGTTGCGCTTGGCCTCGTCCATCTCGACAGCAGCGTCCTCGATCAGCTTGTCGACCTGAGGATTCGCGTAGTTCTGGACATTGAAGGCGCCGAGCTTCTTGGCCGGGTCGTTCGAATGCACCAGTGAGGACAGCGTGTAGTTGGCCTCGCCCGTCAGCGTGCCCCAGCCCGACATCGACATCGAGAAGTCGCCGCGCAGGCGGGCCGGGAAGAACACGGCGCCCGGCTGGGCGTTGGCGTTCACCTCGACGCCGATGCGCGCCAGCATCTGGGCGATCGAGGTGCCGACCTGCCGGTCGCCGGGCAGGCGGTCATTGGTGAAGGAGAAGGTGATCTTGAAGCCGCTGGGATAGCCGGCCTCCTCCATCAGCTTCTTGGCCTTGGCGATGTCGGGCTTGAGCGCCGGCAGGCTCTTGTTGAAGCCGGCGATGGTCGGCGTCACCAACTGGTTGGCCGGCGAACCGAGGCCTTCCATCGCGATCTCGGCCAGCGCCGGCCGGTCGATGGCAAGGTCGATCGCCTCGCGCACCCTGACGTCCTGCAGCGGGTTCTTCGGCAGCGGCGAGCCGTCCTTGGCGCTGATCTGCGGGGACTTGTCCCGCATGTCGAGCTCCATGTTGAAGAGATAGACGCTTTCGACCGTCGCGACGTTGAGCTTAGCATCGCGCTTCAGCGTCGGCACGTCGGAGGCCGGGGCGCGCACGATAATGTCGACCTGCCCGGCCTTGAGCTGCGCGACGCGGGCGGCGTCGTTCGGCAGCTCCTTGCGCACGACCTTGGCCCAGGGCTCCTTCGGGCCCCAGTAGCCATCGAAGCGATCCAGCACCATCTGGTCCTTCGGCGTCCAGGAGAGGAACTTGTAGGGGCCGGTGCCAACAGCCGCCTTGCCGGAGTTGAAGGCCTCGTTGGCATTGTCCTTGGTCAGGCCCGCGGCGGCCTTGTGCGAGACGATGAACAGCCGGATGAAGTCGTTCGGCAGGTTCGGAGCCGGCCCGTCCGTGACGATGTGAACCGTCAGCGGGTCGACGATCTTCACCTCCTTGACCCGCCGGACATAGATCGTCGTCGGGTTCGGTCCGGCCACGACCGGGATGCGCTCGATCGAGAACTTCACATCCTCGGCGGTGAAGTCGGAGCCATCATGGAATTTGACGCCGGGGCGCAGCTTGAACTCCCAGACTGTCGGCTCGAGCGTCTTCCAGCTCAGGGCGAGCCGCGGCTCGATCTGCAGCTTGTCGCCGGACCAGGTCAGCGTGTCGAAGACATGCTTTAGCGCCTCGGCATGCGTGCCGGTGGCGGTGAAGTGCGGATCGATCGACTCAGGGCCGGCACGCACGCCGATCGTCAGGGTCTGGGCCAGTGCGCCGGTCGAGACGGTGGTGGCGAGTAGCGCGGCAAAGGCCGCGAGGCGGAAGGTCCGGGCCGGTTTCATGATTAGTTCCCCTCGTGTTCGAGTTCGTTGGGCCAGGTGGGCGAGGCGATGACGAGCTTGTCGAGCAGCGCGCAGAGCTGCTGCTGCTCGTCTTCGCTGAGGCGAGAGAGCATCATGTTCTGGTGCTGCACCATCTGCGGCATGGTCTCGTTGAAGATCTTGCGGCCGGCCGCCGTCAGGTGCAGCACGTAGCTGCGCAGATCGTCGGGGTCGGTCTCGCGCTTGAGCAGGCGCCTCTGCAGCAGCTTCTGCACTGCGCGCGACAGCGTGTTCTTCGGCAGCCCCGACGAGGCGACGATGTTCTTGGCAGCGACGCCCTCGCGCAGCCCCACGGCATACAGCGCAACGAATTCCGGGCGCACCAGGCCGTATCGGGTCTCGATCCAGCGATAGACCGGATCGTTGAAGCGGAAGGCAAGGAAGTTCAGCCGGAAGGACAGCCAGCAGGGATTGTCCCAGAGTTTGGTGACGGTCAGCGGATCGAGCGCGCCAAACGCGGCCTCGCGTTCCGGGTCAACGCGCGAAAGAGAGGTAGGCGAGCGCCGCATGGCAGTGTCTCCCTGCCGTTTAGTTCCAAATGGAACTTGACGCTCCGGAATGCCAGAGTCAAGGATGGTTTGGGCAGGGACTGACCGAACTGTCTACCGCCTGTGAAAGCAAAGCAAGGATTGCGCCGTGCTGGTCGCCGAGATGAACTGGATGCAGATCGAAGCCCAGGCGAAGCGGGACGACCGCTGCGTCCTGCCGCTCGGCAGCGTCGAGCAGCACGCCTATCTCAGCCTGGCGACCGACGTGATCCTGTCCGAACGGGTGGCGAAGGAGGCGGCCGAGCCGCTCGGCATCCCCGTTTTCCCCGTGCTGGCCTATGGCATGACCCCGGGCTTCCTCGATTTTCCGGGCAGCATCTCGCTGAAGCTCAGCACCTATGCGGCGCTGCTGGGAGACATCTTCGACGGCTTCTATCGCTCTGGCTTCCGGCGGATCGTGCTGGTCAACGGCCATGGCGGCAATTCGCCCGCGCTGAACTTCGCCACCGAATGGCTCGATCGCCACCCGGATGCGAGCATCAGGTTGCACAATTGGTGGGCGGCGCCGCAATTCCAGGCGGCGGTGAAGGCTATCGACCCGGCGGCGTCGCACGCCTCCTGGATGGAGAACTTCCCCTGGACGCGGCTCGCGGGCGTCTCGATGCCCGACACGCTGAAGCAGCCCTTCATTGCCGCCCAATACCAGGCCGCCAGTCCCGCGAGGCGACGCGAAATCATCGGCGACGGCAACTTCCACGGCCTTTATCAGCGGCCGGACGAGGACATGCTGAAGGTCTGGCGGGTGGGCGTCGAGGAGACGCGTGCGGCGATGGTGGAGAACTGGCCGTGAGGCCGACTTCCCTCAGCCCTCATCCTGAGGAGCCGCGGAGCGGCGTCTCGAAGGATGTTCCAGGGGGCGTCACTATCGCGAGCCGGACCAAGCCTGCGGCGCTCCGCAGGATGAGGGCTGGACAGAGCGGCAGGGACCGCCGAGACGCATGCTAGGCCACGTCGCCGTCCGGCTGGTGCAGGCGCTCGTCGTCATGCTCGTGATGTCGGTGCTGGTCTTCGTCGGCGTCTATGCGATCGGCAATCCGATCGACGTGCTGATCGGTCCCGATGTCAGCCAGGAGCTCAGGCTCCAGACCATCGCCCATTACGGGCTCGACCGGCCGCTCTGGGAGCAATACCTCACCTTTCTCGGGCGCGTGCTGCACGGCGATTTCGGCCGTTCCTTCGTCTTCGGCATGCCGGTGATGCAGCTCATCCTCTCGCGCCTGCCGGCGACCCTGGAACTGACGCTGGCCGCGGTCTGCGGCGCGGCGCTGATCGGCATCCCCGCGGGAATCTACGCCGGCTACAAGCCCGATGGCCTCGCCTCGAAGCTGATCATGACGGTCTCGATCCTCGGTTTCTCCGTGCCGACCTTCTGGATCGGCCTCGTGCTGATCATGGCCTTCGCCGTCGAACTCCAATGGCTGCCGGCGGGCGGGCGCGGCGAGACGGTTTCCGTGTTCGGCGTCGAGTGGAGCTTCCTGACGCTGAATGGGCTCAACCACTTGCTGCTCCCGGCACTAAACCTCGCCTTCTTCAAGCTCGCGCTGATGACGCGCCTTGCCCGTGCCGGCACGCGCGAGGCCATGCTGTCGGACACGGTGAAGTTCGCCCGCGCCGCCGGCCTCTCCGAATGGACCGTGCTGCGCCGGCACGTGCTGAGGCTGATCGCGATTCCGCTGGTGACCGTCTTCGGCCTGGAGTTCGGCTCGACGCTCGCCTTTGCCGTCGTCACCGAGACGATCTTCTCCTGGCCCGGCATCGGCAAGCTGATCATCGACTCCATCCAGTCGCTCGATCGGCCGGTGATGGTCGCCTATCTCATGCTCGTCGCCTTCGTCTTCATCACCATCAACTTCCTCGTCGACCTCGCTTATGTCGGGCTCGATCCCAGGCTGAGGAAAGGAGGCGCCAGATGAAGGACGCCTCTCCCGCCGCCCGCTTCTGGGCCGAATTCCGCGAGAGCAGGACAGCGGTCGCGGCGCTCGTCGTGGTCGTGCTGATGATCGGCATCGCGCTGCTGGCGCCGCTCGTCGCTCCTCAGGACCCCTACGACCTCGCCAAACTGTCGCTGTCGGATGCGCGCCGTCCGCCGGGCTATGTCGGTGAAGGTGGCTATACCCATTGGCTCGGCACCGACGCGCAGGGCCGCGATCTGCTGTCAGCCATCCTCTACGGCTTGCGCATCTCGCTGCAGATGGGGCTCGTCGCCGGTGCGCTGGCCTTCGTCCTCGGCGTTTCGCTCGGCATTGGCGCCGCCTATGTCGGCGGCCGCTGGGAAGCCTTCATTATGCGCGTCATCGATCTCCAGCTCGCCTTCCCGGCGATCCTCCTGGCGCTCGTGCTCTCGGCGTTGCTGGGCCAGGGCAAGATGCAGCTCATCGCCGCGCTCGCTGCCGCGCAATACGCCTATTTCGCGCGCACCGCCCATGGCGCCGCCTCGGCCGAGCGCGGCAAGGACTATGTCGAGGCGGTGCTGTCGACGCCGCTGCCCGGCTGGCGCGTGGTCTTGCGCCACATCTTCCCGAACTGCCTGCCGCCGCTGATCGTGGTCGCGACGGTGCAGGTGGCGAATGCCATCGCGCTGGAAGCGACGCTCTCCTTCCTCGGCGTCGGCCTGCCGGTCACCGAGCCCTCGCTCGGCATGCTCATAGCAAACGGCTTCCAGTACATGCTCTCGGGCCGCTACTGGATCTCGATCTATCCGGGCATCGCGTTGATCGTGCTGATCGTCGCGATCAACCTCGTCGGCGACCGCATCCGCGATCAGGTCAATCCGAGGCTGAAGCGATGAGCGGCCCTCCTGGATATGCGAGCCCTCATCCTGAGGAGCCGCGCAGCGGCGTCTCGAAGGATGCTTCAGGGGGCGCTTTCGCCGCGAGCTGGACCATCCTTGGAGACGCGCCTGCGGCGTGCTTCAGGATGAGGGCTGAGGGATACCGGTGGAGGGGGCAGTCATGACCGAAGTCCCGCTCCTTCAGGTCACGAATCTCGCAACGCATTTTCACGCCCGCAGCGGCGTGGTGAAGGCGGTCGACGGCGTCTCCTTCGCGCTGAAGCGCGGCGAGGTGATGGGGCTCGTCGGCGAGTCCGGGTCGGGCAAGAGCATCACCGGCTTCTCGATCATCGGGTTGATCGACCCGCCCGGCCGCGTCGAAAGCGGTTCGTCGGTGAAGCTGGAGGGCCGCGAACTCGTCGTTTTGTCTCCGTCCGACTTGCGCAAGATCCGCGGCAAGCAGATCTCGATGGTCTTCCAGGACCCGATGATGACGCTGAACCCGATGCTGACCATCGGAACGCAAATCCGATTGGCTCTGGAAGCGCATGAGACGGTCCCGGGCGCCGAGGCGCGCCGCCGCGCCGTCGCGGCATTGGCGCAGGTCCGCATTCCCGATCCCGAGGGCAAGGTCGATTTCTACCCGCACCAGTTCTCCGGCGGCATGCGCCAACGCGTCGCCATCGCCATTGCCCTGCTGCACCGGCCGAAGCTGATCATCTGCGACGAGCCGACGACCGCGCTCGACGTCTCCGTGCAGGCCGAGATCCTCGCGGAAATGAAGGAGCTGGTCGCGGAGCTCGGCACGGCGCTGATCTGGATCAGCCACGACCTCGCCGTCGTTGCCGAGCTTGCCGACCATGTCTGCGTCATGCGCCATGGCAAGATCGTCGAGGCCGGGCCGACGCTCGATGTTCTGACCCATCCGCAGCACCCTTATACGCGGGGGCTGCTCGACGCGCTGCCGTCCCGCTCCGAGCCTGGCCAATTGCTGGCCGGAGGCGCCGGCTCCGATGTAGCGCCGCCGCCGCGCGCCGCAAGGCAGGCCCCGCCCGCTGTTGTCGATGCCGTGCATTACGTCCGCATCGAGCATGTCGCCAAGCGCTTCGCCCAGACGCCGGGCCTGTTCCGCAAGCTCGCCCAGAAGGCCGGCTTGTCGAAGGCTGCGGCAGTGGTGCAAGCGGTCGACGACGTCACGCTGGTGCTGAAGCGCGGCGAGGCGCTCGGCCTTGTCGGCGAATCCGGCTCCGGCAAGTCGACGCTCGGCCGCGTGGCCGCCGGCATCTATGCCCCGGATAGCGGCCTCGTCCGCATCGGCGGCGCGCCGGTGATGAGCGCGGGCGAGAATCCCCATAAGGTCACGACGCGGGTCCAGACCATCTTCCAGGACCCTTTCGCCTCGCTGAACCCGCGCATGACGGTGGGCGACAGCATTGCCGAAGGGCCGCTGGCGCATGGGCTCGTCAAGAGCGGCGAAGCGAAGGACTACGTCCGGCAATGGCTGGCGGCCGTCGGGCTCGATCCGAACGTCGCCGGCCGCTACCCGCATCAGTTCTCGGGCGGCCAGCGCCAGCGTGTCGCCATCGCGCGGGCGCTCGCGATGCAGCCGGATGTCGTCGTCTGCGACGAGCCGGTCGCCTCGCTCGACGTCTCCATTCAGGCTCAGATCATCAATCTGCTGATCCGCCTGCGGCAGGAACTGGACCTGACGCTGATCTTCATCTCGCACGACCTCTCGGTCGTCCGCCATCTCTGCGACCGCGTCGCGATTATGTATCGCGGCAAGATCGTCGAGAGCGGCCCGGCCGGCGCGGTCTACGACCACCCGCAGCACGACTACACCAAGCGCCTGCTCGCCGCCGTGCCGGTGCTGCCGGTGGCTTGAGGATGATTACCCCGTCATTGCGAGGAGCGAAGCGACGAGGCAATCCAGGGCCGGCAGGGCTGAACCGTTCAACCCAGTCCTCCCGGAATGCTTCGCCGTGCTCGCAATGACCGGGCGCGTTTCGACAGAGAGGAAAAGGCAATGACCGAATCCGAACTCCTGCCCTGGCAATGGCCGGAAGAGGTCTGGCGCGGCAAGGTCGAGCGCGTCCGCGCCGGCCGCAATCTCAAGCCTGCCAGGTGGAAGAACGGCGCCCGTTGCGCGATCGCGTTCTCCTTCGACGTCGATCATGAGACCAACGAGCTACGCGACGGCGGCAAGTCGGTCGGCCGCCTGTCCTGGGGGCAGTATGGCAACCGTGTCGGCGTGCCGCGCATCCTGGAGCTTTTGAAGAAGCAGGACATCCCGGCGAGCTTTTTCGTGCCGGCCGTTACGGCGCTGCTCTATCCCGACGAACAGCGCCGCATCGTCGGCGAGGGTCACGAGATCGGCCTTCACGGCTGGATCCACGAGGTCAACACGGCCGTCCCCCCGGCCGACGAGCGTGAACTGCATCTGCGCTCGGCCGATACGCTGGAGAAGATCACCGGCGTCCGGCCGGTCGGCATGCGCACCCCGTCCTGGGATTTCTCCGAGGTGACGCTCTCAGTCGAACGCGAACTCGGCCTTCTCTACGATTCCTCGCTGTTCGCCGATGACGACCCCTATGAGATCGTCGAGAAGGGCGAGGCGACCGGCATGGTCGAGCTGCCGGTCGAATGGATTCGCGACGACGCGGTCTATTTCAACATGAACCGCTTCCAGGCGCTCCGGCCCTATACGCCGCCGGAGGCGGTATTCGACATATTCCGACGCGAGTTCGAGGGGGCTTATGCCGATGGCGGGCTCTTCCTGCTGACGATGCATCCGCATGTCATCACCTATCGCTCGCGCCTCTGGATCCTCGAGGAGCTGATCCGGCTCGCCAAGGCGAAGGGCGATTGCTGGTTTGCGACCCATGCCGAGATCGCGGCCTATGTGAAGGCCGAAGCCGGGCTCTGACCCGTCCGATCGGAACCGCTGCCCGATTCTCGCCGTTTTCGCTTCATCGCGGGTTCAGGCCCTGGCCGGCCTGATACCCACGCGTTGAAACGAACAACGGGAATTGCAATGCGCACGAAACGCTGGTTGCTGGTCGGGACCGTCCTGCCCGCCCTCGTCATTTCGCAGGCCGGGCAAGCCTTTGCCGAAGCCGGATACCGGCTGGCCCAGGCCCCCGCAGCCGGCGACGAGGAACCGGGACGGGGACCACGTCAGCGGCCGCAGGAGCAGCATCGTCCGCCCGGCGGGCAGCCGGGCCAGCGCGGCCCGGAGCGGCCCGCGGCTCCGGGCGCTCCCCAGGCCCCGCGCCCGCCGCAAATGCAGCCCGCCCCGGCTGTTCCCCGGCCGCAGCCTCCCGCGATGCCCGCGCCGCAACCGCGCGCCGAACCGCCTGCTGCGCGTCCGCAGCCGGAGCGTCCGCCGGTGCCGCGCGAGGCGCCTCCCGCTATGCGCCCCGCCCCGAACATGGCGCCGGCACCAGCACAGCCGCCCGCGGCCCGGCCGACACCGCCGCGTCCGCCGGCGGAGCCCGCCATGCCGACACCGCCGCGCGCCGCACCTCAGCCGCCTGCGCCGCCCGCTGCCGCGCCCGGAGCGCAACCCGGCCTGCGCCCGCAGGCCGCTCCGCCGCCGGCTCCGGCCCAGCCCGGCTCGCCGCCTTCGGTCGTGCCGCGCGGCGGCCCGGCTGTTCCGCCCTCCGCTGCTCCGCCTCAAGCGCGTCCTCCGGCGGCTGCACCGCAGCCGGGTGTGGCTCCCTCGGCTCCCGCAGGGCAGCCTCGCCCGCCCGGGGCGCCACCTTCCGCTGCTCCCGGCACATCGGTTCAGCCCGGCGCCGGCGCGCCACCCTCCGTGGTTCCGCGCGGAGGGCCGGCCGTCCCGCCGTCGGCCGCTCCGTTCCAGCGCCCGCCGGGCGCAGCGCCGCAGCCTGGCACGGCTCCCACGGTCCCGGCCGGGCAGCCGCGCCCGGCGACGCCGCCTGCTGTTGCTCCCGGCGTTCCGGCTCAGCCGGGCGCCGCAGTTCCGGTACCGCCGGCCGGCGCAGCTCCGGCGCAGCCGCTGCGCCCTGCAACGCCTCCGGCCGCGGCTCCCGTCGTCCCAGCTCCGGCGCAACCCGGCGCTGCCTCTCCGCCTTCGCCCCCGCCCCCGGCCACGCCGCCTGCAGGAGCGGTGCCCGCTCAGCCCGGTCGCCCCGCTCCGGGCGCGCCTCCCGCCGCGGTTCCTGGCGCCTCGGCGCCGGTGCAACCCGGTGTCGCACCGACCCAGCCCGGCATGGCGCCGGCGCAGCCGCCGGCCGGCGGCGTCTTCCCCACTCAGCCGCCACAGCGCGAAGGCCGTCGCGGCGGAATCTCGCCGGGTGTGGCCGGGGCGATCGGTCTCGGGGTCGGCGCTATCGGCGGCATCATGGCCGTTCAGGGAGCGCAACGCTTCGACGATATCCGGGCGCGGCGTGAGGAACGGCGCGAGGGTGATGTCACCGTCATCCGCGAGCCTGGCCGCACCATCATCCGCGACGACGACGGGCGCGCCATCATCCGCCGCGACGAGGACCAGCGTTTCCGCGATCTCGGCTGGCAAGGCCGCTCCGAGCGCCGCGACGGCGAGATGCGGACCGTGTTCGAGCGTCCCGATGGCACGCGTATCGTCACCGTCACCGATGAGGAGGGCCGCCTGATCCGCCGTATCCGCATCGATCGCGACGACCGCGAGGTGGTGATCATCGACAACACCTTGCGTGACCGTCCCGGACGCTTCGCCGATGATGTCGTCGTGCTGCCGCCGCCGCCGCTGCCGATCCCGCGCGAGCGCTATATCGTCGATGCCGATCAGGCCGACGAGGCACTGATCTACGAGACGATCATGGCGCCGCCGATCGCCGCGATCCCGCGTCGCTACACGCTCGACGAGGTCCGCTACTCGCCGGATCTTCGTGCCCGCATGCGCAGCGTCGATATCGATACGATCAACTTCGACACCGGTTCCTGGCAGGTTTCGCCGGACCAGGGCCAGCGTCTGGCCGTGATCGCGGATTCGGTCCGGCGGGCCCTGCAGAGCTCGCCCAACGAGGTCTTCCTCGTCGAGGGGCATACCGATGCCGTCGGCTCCGATGTCGACAATCTCTCGCTCTCGGATCGCCGGGCCCAGTCGGTCGCCGAGATCCTGACGCGCGACTTCCAGATCCCGCCTGAAAACCTGACCACCCAGGGCTATGGCGAGCAGTATCTGAAGGTTCAGACCCAGGACGCCGCGCGCGAGAATCGGCGCGTGACGCTGCGGCGCATCACGCCGCTGCTGACCGGTCAGAACCGCTGATCCCGCACGGGGCTGCTCCATGGGCAGCCCCGTTCTTTGCGGCGCGCGAGGAACCCCCGCACGCCCACGGCGGTTCCTCTTCCGGAGGGAGAGCCGATGGGAGATGCAGCCATGAAGATGTCCGCTCTGGCGATGGCAGGCCTGATGCTCGCGGGTTACTTCGCGCCGTTTCCGGCATCGGCTCAGAATGCTCCTCCTGCGGTGAAACAGCGTGCTCCTGGCGTGCCGGTGAGGCCACGTGCAGATGAGACCGTTCGGCCGCCGCCCGGCGAACGGGCCGCCCCGCCGCKCGCCGACAGGCGCGAACCGCGCGATGACGGAGCACAGGCTGGCCCGCCGCAGCCCGGTCGCGATCTGCCGATGCCGCGTGCGGTGCCGTCGATCATCAGGCCCTGATGCCGTTCAGGATTTGGCAAGGCGGGCGCATTAGCGTCGCCGGCATGAGCGACGCCGTCTCCCTTGCCCGCAGCATCGTCACGATGCAGGCCGCCTCGACGCAGCAGGCGCTGTCCGCCGAGATGATCAAACAGAACGCGCAGGCCGATCAGAGCCTCGTCACCATGCTCCAGCAGAGCGTCGACCAGAGCAAGGCGATGCTCCCGGCCGGGCAGGGCGCCCTTGTCGACCGCTCCGCCTGAAGAATTCCCGCCTTCTGATCGTCTGCCGCATCACCCGTTGCCAAGCGGCCTCGCTGCGCCTAACCTCCGTACCGTTCCGAGGGGTGCCCGCAAGGGCTGAGATGGCTTCCGAAGCCGAACCCGTCGAACCTGATCCGGGTCATACCGGCGGAGGGACTGGAACGCGATCGCAGGGCGCAAAGCCTTGCCCGCAGACAGCGACTGAACCGCTTCGACGCCGGATCTCCTGACCTGTACCAAGGAGGAGATCCCCATGAATGCCCATATCAAACCCCAGAAGAACAGCGTCAAAACCGCGCCGCAAAGCGTGACGACCGGCCCGATCATCGGCTCGCGCAAGATTTATGTCGCAGCCCCCGAACATCCCGAAATGCGCGTGCCGTTCCGCGAGGTCGTGCTGACCACCGATGCCGAGCCGCCGGTGCGCATCTATGATCCCTCCGGCCCCTATACCGAGACCGAGGCGAAAATCGACCTCAACGCCGGGCTGACGCAGCCGCGCCGGGCCTGGCTCGATGCCCGCGGCTTCCAGACCGTGCCCGGCCGGGCCGTCACCGCTGCCGACAACGGCCATATCAGCGAAGCGCAGCTCGTGCCCGCCTGCCCGGCGCAGCGCCCGATCCTCGAGGCGAAGCCGGGCCAGATGACGACGCAGTACGAGTTCGCGAAGGCGGGCATCATCACGCCCGAGATGATCTATGTCGCCCATCGCGAGAATCTCGGTCGTGCCGCCATGCTGGAAGGCGCGCGGGAGCGGCATGCCGATGGCGAGAGCTTCGGTGCCAGCGTGCCGGAATTCGTAACGCCCGAATTCGTCCGCGACGAGATCGCCCGCGGGCGCGCGATCATCCCGGCCAACATCAACCACCCCGAGCTGGAGCCGATGGCGATCGGCCGCAACTTCCTGGTCAAGATCAACGCCAATATCGGCAACTCCGCCGTCACCTCCGGCGCGGCCGAGGAGGTCGAGAAGCTGGTCTGGGCGATCCGCTGGGGCGCCGACACGGTGATGGACCTCTCCACCGGCCGCAACATCCACAACATCCGCTCCTGGATCCTGCGCAATTCGCCGGTGCCGATCGGCACGGTGCCGATCTACCAGGCGCTGGAGAAGGTCGGCGGCGATCCGATCAAGCTCGATTGGGAGGTGTTCAAGGACACGCTGATCGAGCAGGCCGAGCAGGGTGTCGACTATTTCACCATCCATGCCGGCGTGCGGCTTCCTTACGTCCCGCTGACCGCCAACCGCGTCACCGGCATCGTCTCGCGCGGCGGCTCGATCATGGCGCGCTGGTGCCTGGCGCATCACCGCGAGAGCTTCCTCTACGAGCGCTTCGACGAGATCTGCGAGATCATGCGCAAATATGACGTCTCGTTCTCGCTCGGCGACGGCCTGCGCCCCGGCTCGATCGCCGACGCCAACGACCGGGCTCAGTTCGCAGAACTCGAGACGCTCGGCGAGCTGACCAAGGTCGCCTGGGACAAGGGCTGCCAGGTGATGATCGAGGGCCCCGGCCATGTGCCGATGCACAAGATCAAGGAGAACATGGACAAGCAGCTGCGCGAATGCGGCGAGGCGCCGTTCTACACGCTCGGACCGCTGACCACCGACATCGCGCCGGGCTATGACCACATCACCTCCGGCATCGGGGCTGCGATGATCGGCTGGTATGGCTGCGCCATGCTCTGCTACGTCACGCCGAAGGAGCATCTCGGGCTGCCGAACCGCGACGACGTCAAGACCGGCGTCATCACCTATCGGATCGCGGCCCATGCCGCCGACCTCGCCAAGGGCCATCCGGCGGCGAAGATCCGAGACGACGCGGTCTCCCGCGCCCGTTTCGACTTTCGCTGGGAGGACCAGTTCAACCTCGCGCTCGACCCCGACACGGCGCGGGAATTCCACGACGAGACCCTGCCGAAGGACGCCCACAAGGTCGCCCATTTCTGCTCGATGTGCGGGCCGAAATTCTGCTCGATGAAGATCACGCAGGATCTGCGCGCCGAGGTGCAGGCGATGGGTGAGAACGAACGCAAGGCACTGGAGGCTTTGGCCGACGAAGGCATGGCCGCCAAGTCGAAGGAATTCCTCGACAAGGGCGGCAGCATCTATCTACCTGCGGCCGAATGAGCGGCATGAACAACAGCCTCGACGCGGCCCAGGTCGCGTCGATCCTCGCGCGGGTGGCCGAGCGCCGCCCGCGCGTCCATTGCCTGACCAATACGGTGGCGCAGAACGTTACCGCCAACATGCTGCTCGCCTTCGGAGCCGTGCCCTCGATGGCTGGTCATCCCGAGGAGGTTGCGGCTGTTGCAGCCGGCGCCGGCGCGATCCTGGTCAATCTCGGCACGATCAGTCCGGAGGGCGAGCGCGCCATCCCGAAGCTCCTTGCTGCGGCGCGGGACGGCGGCATCCCGCTCGTGCTCGACCCTGTCTTCGTCGAGCTGTCGCCGCTCCGGTTGAAGCTGGCCGGGGAGGTGTTGCGGCTGCCGGGCGTCGTCGTGCGCGGCAATGCGGTCGAGATGGCGGCGTTGGCCGGGCTGCTTGAACAGTCCTCCGGGGTCACGCGCGCGACGACAGGGGCTGTCGACATGATCGACGGGCCTTCCGGCAAGCTCTCTGTTGCCTTCGGGCATCCGCTGATGAGCCGCGTGACCGGGCTCGGCTGTGCTTCGAGCGCGCTGGCCGCAGCCTGTCTTGCGGTCGAACCAGACCCGGTGATCGCGGCCGGAGCCGCGCTGACGGCCTATGGCATTGCGGGCGAAATCGCGGCCGAGCGCTGCCATGGCCCAGGCAGCTTCGCGGTCGAGCTGATCGATGCGGTTGCGACGCTGGATGAGCGATCGCTGCAAGCCCGAATGGCGCGCGCCCGACGCTAGTGGGACAAGGCCGATTGGGGATTCACCGCCGCCCGCAAGCGCTCTAGGCTCGCCCAGCTGATTCGCCCGGCTGGCGGCGACCGCGCCGGGGGGCGATAGACGACATGATGACTAACCAAGCCTGCGAATCGCGCCGGCCAGTCCGGTTCGGCGTGATGGCGCTCGGCCTTGTTGCCGGTGTTTTCGGGGCTCAGGGAGATGCGCGCGCGGCCGAGAACGGCACGGGCTTCTACCTGCTTGGCGGTCGCGGCCCGATGGCGGGTTACCTGYCGCCGCCCGGGGTCTATTTCGAGAGTGATACCTATAGCTACGACGCGAAGCTCGATGCCCGGAAGTCCCTGCCTTCCGGCGGCCGCTTCGTCGCCGATGTGCGCAGCCAGGCACGGGCCGATTTCCTGAGCGGCACGTGGGTGACTCCCTGGGAGATCGCCGGCGGCAATCTCGCGTTTGGAGCCACCCTGCCTGTCGGCCGCGTCAGGGTCGGGGCCGGTGTCGAATACGATTCGCCACGAACGAACCGCCTGATCGGCTCCAATGTGCGCGACAATGCGACGATGGTCGGCGATCCCGTGTTCTCGACGATGCTCGGCTGGCATGCCGGCAAGTTCCATTGGAACGCGACCGTCATGGTGAACGCACCGGCGGGCGAGTACCGCAACGGCGAACTCGCCAATCTTGCCTTCCACCGCTGGGCAACGGACCTGTCCGGTGCCCTCACCTGGTTCGATCCGGAAACCGGTGTCGATCTGTCGGGTGTCGCCGGCGTGACGTTCAACGGCACCAATCCGGCCACGGACTACCGGACGGGCACCGAGTTCCACCTAGAATGGGCCGCCTCGAAGGCGTTGACCAGCGCGCTTTCCGCCGGCGTGATCGGCTATCACTATCAGCAGGTCACCGGCGATAGCGGGTCCGGCGCACAGCTCGGTCCCTACAAGGGGCGCGTGACGGCGCTGGGCGGCACGCTCGCCTACAATTTCACGGTCGGAAAGACGCCGATATCGACCCGCATCAAGGTCCTGCGCGAGTTTGCCGTCGAGAACCGCGCGCGCGGAACCGTCGGCCTGCTTACGGTCTCGCTGCCGCTGACGGTCTCGCCCTGACGACGGGGCCGATCGGGCGCGGGCTTGGCCCATCGGGCCGGTCGGTTGATGATCCAGGGAAGAGCCGCCCCCGATCTCACGGAGTGAGCGGGGGCGGCTTTGGGCTTACGGCTTCGCGAATTGAAGCGCCGGAGGCACCGGGTTCGGTTTGAACGGTGCAACCTGAAGTGCCTTGGCGTCGAGGTCGAAGCTGGTCAGGTCGACCATGCGCAGGACCTGATCCTGATAGCTCTTGATGTAGTACTTCTTGGCCCGCAGATCTGCGACCGAGGTCCACTGCGTATACTCGAGCTCTCCGCCCTTCGCCGCCGAGTTGATGAAGCCGACGGGGATGTCGAAGTTGTTCATGATGTGCTCGACGAGACGCACCGCCTGCGGACCATCGGGAGCCTGCTTCGCCGAGGCGACGTAGCCGAGCGCGCGGATGAAGCGCGACGGCGGCGTCGGATCACCGGGGATGCCGAGCAGTCCGGACCCCTGTCCGAAGGGTTCGAACGTCTTGCCGCCGATCTTGAGCGGATCGGCCGAGACCGGCGAAATCTTGACGTAGTTGCGGATGTTGTTGAGGTGCCAGTCGAAGGTGGGAGAATTCGTCAGCACGCCGAGCGGATTGTCATAGACTTTCAGCTTGCCGTCCACGGGCTCGATCACGATCGAGGCGCCTGTCGCATCGTGAATCGGGAAGTGGAACGGTAGCGTGAAATTCACGATCGGCGCCGGAAGGTCGACGATCACGGCCTTGTTGAGGGCTTCCTTGACCTCCGCGACCGTGGCGAAGTTCGACAGGACCCAGCTCAGGAATTCCCAGGGCGCGAGCGCGGTGTTCGGATCGGCTTGCGCCACCGGCGTGTAGCCCACGAAGTCCGGGAAATACAGGGCACCGCCGGCGAGCCCCTTCTCGTTCATGCCGTCGGAGACGAAAGGCTGGCCGAAGCTCATCACGCCGACGAAAGCATAACGCGTGTTCCACTTGGGGGCCGGCATGTTGGCGGGACGGGTCCCGACGAAGGCATAGTTCCGCGGGACCACGACGACGTCGGACGGTGTCTGGAGCGCATATTCGAGGGTGCGGCCGTAAACCGGCGTGCCGTCGGCGGCGATCATCAGAATGTTCGTGCAGGCCTGGGCCGGCGCGGCGCTGGCGAGCAGGCCGGCGAGCACGGCCGCCAGACCTTTCCTTGCAAATCCCCAATCAAAAAGGCGCATTCTATTCGGTCCCCCAAAAGCAGTGTGCTCCGGCTTGTAAGCGGCCAGTCCCGGAGCAATCGTAAAGATGCGCGCTGCCTTGTGCGGCCGGAGAGGAAGCCGGACAAGGTAGTGAACGCAGCCTTAATCGCAGGGGGCGCCGGGGGCCGCGGGAGAGGTCCGCCAGCCTTCTACTGCGTCGGCGTGAGCGAGAGCGGCGCGGGCTTTGGCGCCGGGCGCGGCTTCGGCTTGGCGGCAGGCTTGGGGTCGGCGCTGAGGCCGAGCCGGACGCGTAGCGCGGCGGCGCGCGCTTCCGTGATTCGTGCGGCACAGAAGCCCATCTGGCCCTCGCGCTGGAAATCGCGGCAGATGGTTTCGCGCTCGGAGGAGAATCCCGCCTGCTCGCGGGCGATCGAGCGCTGCTCGACGGCGTCCGATTTGGCCGTCAGGGTCCGGTAGCCCTCGCGGACGGCGCGCTCGGCGGCGCCGCGCGCCCGTTCGATCTCTTTCGCCTGCGCGGCGATCGTCCGCGCGTCCGGCCCCCACAGGCCACGCGGATCGATCCGGCATTGGGCTGCCTCGACGACGCAGGGTTCGCTCGGTTCCACCACGAGGACGGCGCCATCGAGCACATCGAAGACGATCGGGCAGATCGGCGCTTCCAGCCGGTAGCGCGGCACCCCGGCCGGGCGCCCGAGCGCCGTGACCGGGACGGGCGCATCGCCGAAGGAAACGGAGCAGGGCTCGACGAGATTGACAGGCTGGAAGCCGTCGAGGTCGAGCTTCATCCCGAAGCCGCTGGCGGTTTTCGTGAAAGTCGCCTCGCCGTGATGGCCGTTCCGGTGAAGGGGCCTGCCGAGGATTCCCTCCTCGGTCGGAATCTTGATCGCGGGCATGCTCGGCGGCCGCGGCGCGGCGGGCGTGCCCGGCTGCGAGGGGGCGCCCTGCTGCGTACCGGGAGCATTGAACGGCTGCGCGCCCGGCAATTGCAGGGGCTGCGCCTGCGCGAGCGCCGTCATCGCGGCTGAGATAGCCGCCAGAGAAAGGGCGATGCGCGTCGATCGGCTCATGGTGTCCATGCGCAAACGGAACGGCCTTCCTGCATGAAGGCAGGTGCGAGCGGGCGCAAGGGCCGCAAGGACACAGTCGCGGCGGAAAGCGCCGGTGCAGCCCAAAACCCCACAATCCCCGATTCTTAATCGGCTCGCCTGTCTTGCAAGGGTAGGAACACCCTCACTATATACGCCGCCAAGGGGCGGTTTAACCACCGTCAAACGTGGAATGCCGGTTCGTTCGCCGCTGAAGCGGGGGCGGCCCGGTCCATGGGCCGGCAGGCGGCGTGAATGCGTCGCAGGTCGGCGATCTGCTCAATCGAAAGGGATCCCATCCATGGGTAAAGTCATTGGTATCGACCTCGGCACGACCAACAGCTGCGTTGCAGTGATGGAAGGCTCGACGCCCAAGGTCATCGAGAATTCCGAGGGCGCGCGCACCACGCCCTCAATCGTCGCCATCACGGATGACGGCGAGCGCCTTGTCGGCCAGCCTGCGAAGCGCCAGGCCGTCACCAATCCGGAGCGCACTTTCTTCGCGATCAAGCGCCTCATCGGCCGCACCTACGACGACCCGATGACGCAGAAGGACCTCAAGCTGGTCCCCTACAAGATCACGAAGGCCTCGAACGGAGATGCCTGGGTGTCCGCCGACGGCAAGGATTATTCGCCGTCGCAGATCTCGGCCTTCACGCTGACCAAGATGAAGGAGACGGCGGAGGCCTATCTCGGCCAGCCCGTCACCCAGGCCGTCATCACGGTTCCCGCCTATTTCAACGACGCCCAGCGCCAGGCGACGAAGGATGCCGGCAAGATCGCCGGTCTCGAGGTGCTGCGCATCATCAACGAGCCGACGGCGGCAGCGCTCGCCTATGGCCTCGACAAGAAGCAGGCCGGCACCATCGCGGTCTATGACCTCGGCGGCGGCACCTTCGACGTCTCGATCCTCGAGATCGGCGATGGCGTCTTCGAGGTGAAGTCGACCAACGGCGACACCTTCCTCGGCGGCGAAGATTTCGACATGCGCCTGGTCGAGTACCTCGCGGACGAGTTCAAGCGCGAGCAGGGCATCGACCTGAAGAAGGACAAGCTCGCTCTCCAGCGCCTGAAGGAAGCGGCCGAGAAGGCCAAGATCGAACTGTCGAGCGCCTCGCAGACCGAGATCAACCTGCCCTACATCACGGCGGATGCCTCGGGTCCGAAGCACCTCGCCATCAAGCTTTCGCGCGCCAAGTTCGAGAGCCTGGTCGACGATCTGATCCAGCGCACCATCGAGCCCTGCAAGAAGGCGCTCAAGGATGCCGGCCTCTCGGCGGGCCAGATCGACGAGGTCGTCCTCGTCGGCGGCATGACCCGCATGCCGAAGGTGCAGGAGGTCGTGAAGCAGTTCTTCGGCAAGGAGCCGCACAAGGGCGTCAACCCTGACGAAGTCGTCGCCATCGGCGCTGCGATCCAGGCCGGCGTGCTGCAGGGCGACGTCAAGGACGTGCTGCTGCTCGACGTGACCCCGCTGTCGCTCGGCATCGAGACGCTTGGCGGTGTCTTTACGCGCCTGATCGACCGCAACACCACGATCCCGACCAAGAAGAGCCAGGTCTTCTCCACCGCCGAGGACAACCAGAACGCGGTGACGATCCGGGTCTTCCAGGGCGAGCGCGAGATGGCGGCCGACAACAAGCTGCTCGGCCAGTTCGACCTGATGGGCATTCCGCCGGCCCCGCGCGGCATGCCGCAGATCGAGGTGACCTTCGACATTGACGCCAACGGCATCGTTTCGGTGACGGCGAAGGACAAGGCCACCAACAAGGAGCAGCAGATCAAGATCCAGGCTTCGGGCGGCCTCAGCGAGGCCGACATCCAGAAGATGGTGAAGGACGCCGAGGCCAACGCGGCCGAGGACAAGAAGCGCCGCGAGCTGGTCGAGGCCAAGAACCAGGGCGAGAGCCTCGTTCACTCGACCGAGAAGTCGCTGAAGGACTATGGCGACAAGGTCACCGAGGCCGACAAGTCGGCGATCGAGACCGCGGTCGAGGCGCTGAAGACCGCGCTCACCGGCGAGGACGCCGAGGCCATCCAGGCTCGCACCAACGAGCTGATGCAGGCCTCCATGAAGCTCGGCGAGGCGATGTATGCCGCCAGCCAGGCCGAGACGAATGGCGCCGCGGCCGAAGGCGAAGCGGCGGCGGACGCCAAGAAGGACGACGTCATCGACGCCGACTTCAAGGACGTCTCGGACGACAAGAAGAAGAGCGCGTAACCCGCGCCCGCCTTCCTCGGGAACGTCATGGCCGGGCTTGACCCGGCCATCTCGTTACGAGAAGGCGTCGCGAAGAAGGAAGCGCCTTCCTGCCGGAGATGGCCGGGTCGAGCCCGGCCATGACGCATGGGAGGCGAAGGGGCTGTTCGATCGATGTCGAAGCGCGATTACTACGAGATCCTCGGCGTCAGCCGGACCGTGACCGAAGTCGAGCTCAAGGGCTCGTTCCGCAAGCTCGCGATGCAGCATCACCCGGACAAGAATCCCGGCGACAAGGAAGCCGAGATCAAGTTCAAGGAAATCAACGAGGCCTATCAGGTCCTCTCCGACGGCCAGAAGCGGGCCGCCTATGATCGCTTCGGCCATCAGGCCTTCGAGAATGGCGGCGGCGGCGCCGGCGGCAATGCCGATTTCTCCGACTTCATGTCGGATATCTTCGATTCCTTCTTCGGCGACGCCCGTCGTGGCGGTCCGCGCAGCGCCAATGGCCGCGAACGCGGCGCCGATCTGCGCTACAATCTCGAGATCGGGCTGGAAGAGGCCTTCACCGGCAAGAACGCCTCGATCCGCGTGCCGACCTCGGTTTCCTGCGAGGCCTGCTCGGGCACCGGCGCCAAGCCCGGCTCGAAGTCGCGGCAGTGCCCGACCTGCGGCGGCCATGGCCGCGTCCGCGCCAATCAGGGCTTCTTCTCGGTCGAGCGGACCTGCCCGACCTGCTCGGGCCGCGGCGAGATCATCGACGATCCCTGCAAGAACTGTCAGGGCGCCGGCCGCGTCACGCGCGAGCGGACGCTTTCGGTCAATATTCCGGCTGGTGTCGAGGACGGCACCCGCATCCGGCTTGCCGGCGAAGGCGAGGCTGGTCTGCGCGGCGGGCCCGCGGGCGATCTCTACATCTTCCTCTCGATCAAGCCGCACGCGATCTTCCAGCGCGACGGCGCGGACCTGTTCTGCCGCGTGCCGATCGGGCTGGTATCGGCGGCGCTCGGCGGCGAGATCGAGGTGCCGACGCTCTCGGGCGAGCAGGCGCGGGTGAAGATTCCCGAGGGCACGCAGACCGGCAAGCAGTTCCGCCTGAAGGCCAAGGGCATGAGCGTGCTGCGCTCGCGCGACGTTGGCGATCTCTACATCCAGGTCGTGGTGGAGACGCCGCAGAAGCTCACAGCGCGCCAGCGCGAGCTCCTGGAGGAGTTCGAGCGCGAGAGCTCGCACAATAACCACCCCGAGACGGCCGGCTTCTTCGGCCGGGTCAAGGATTTCCTGGGCGGGCTCGGCGGCACGGCCTGAGCCGCACGTAGGCAAACATGAAAAGGGCCGCCTTTCGGCGGCCCTTTGCTTTTGAGACCGAAGCCTCAGATCTTGTCGACGGCCTTCTTGACGGCGTCCTTGCCCTTGCCGATCGCCTGCTGGGCCTCGCCCTTCATTTCCTGGGCCTTGCCCTCGGCCTGGAGGCCGGGCTTGTCGAGCGCCTTGCCGGCGGCCTGCTTGACGTTGCCGGCGGCCTCGTTGGCCATGCCCTTGATCTTGTCGGTCGTGCTGCCCATAGCGAAGCTCCTTCTGGTCCGGGTGCGACATCCGTCGCGTCGGATAAGGAACGGAGCCTGGGCGGAAAGGTTCCGGGCGATCACGCCGTTCCGCTGCCGTTCGCCGCGAGCGCCCGCAGCGCCTCGGCCGTCGCGGCGTCGGCTGGGAAGAAGGTTCCAGGGCGAGTTCGGACAGCGTGATGTCGACCGGTGTCCCAAACACCGTCGTCGTCGAGATCAGCGACAGCACCACATCCCCGAGCCGCAACTGCATCGGCACGACGATGCCGGCTTCCATCTCGGCATCATGGCGCGCCTTCTTGGCCTCGGCCGGATAGGGGTATTCGGAAAGCTCGTTCAGCAGGGCGCCCAGAGTGCCATCCGCCGTCGCCCGCACCTGCTGGCGCAGGCGGGCGAGCAGATGGGCCCGCCATTCGCCGAGATTGGCGATGAACGGAGCGAGCCCGTCCGGATGCAGCGACAGGCGCAGCACATTCACCGGCGGCCGCAGCAGCTCCGCGTCGGCGACGAGGCCGAGCAGCCGGGTCACCGCGCCATTGGCGGCGAGCAGCGTCCAGTGCCGGTCGACCGCGAGCGCCGGATAGGGCTCGTGCCCCCTGAGGATGAGGTCGATCGCGCCCTTCGCCGCCTTCAGCGAGGGGTCTTCCAGCGAACGCGCCAGATAGATCGGCGCATAGCCCGCGGCGAACAGCAGCGCATTGCGCTCGCGCAGCGGCACGGCCAGATGCTCGGCGAGCAGCAGCACCATCTCCCGGCTCGGGCGCGAGCGGCCGCTTTCGATGAAGCTCAGATGCTTCTGAGAGATCTCGGCTTCGAGCGCGAGGTCGAGCTGGCTGAAGCGGCGAAGCTGGCGCCAGTCACGGAGCAGGGCGCCGATGGATGGGGCGTGATGCGTGTTCATGGCAGCCAAGCTAGCGATCCCCGCAGGCCGTTCCAATTACCTCCCGCTTAATCGACGCCTCCCCCCGAAACCGGCAGCATCCCCGGCATCGACAACGGGCTGACCGCCCGGCAAGCCGCAAGGAGAATGTCATGTCGCTCATCCAGTCCTCGCCTCTGCTGCGTAACGCTCTTGCGCTCGATGCCGCCGCCTGCGCCGGCATGGGCCTCCTGCTCGCCACCGCCGCCGGTCCGCTCGCCGGTCCGCTCGGCCTGCCGGATGGTTTCCTGCGCGGCGCGGGGGCCGTGCTGCTGCCTTGCGCGGTGCTGCTGGGCTTCCTCGCCAGCCGCAAGGTTCTGCCTCGCCTCGCCGTCTACGCCGTTATCGGCGTCAACCTGCTCTGGATCGTCGACAGCATCGCGGTCCTGCTGATGGGCTGGTTCGCGCCGACCGGGCTCGGCATCGCTTTCGTGCTCGCCCAGGCTGTGGCCGTCGCCGTCGTCACCGAGCTGGAGATGATCGGTTTCCGGCGCTCGCCGGTGCAGGCCGAAGCCCCGCTGGGCATGGATGGCGCGGGCCTGCGCTGAGATTGTCACGCGGCTGTCGCATGGGCTCTCTAGCCGCGGATATCCTTTTCCGTCAGCGGGTCTGTTCCATGCGCCAGCCTCTCGTCCTCGCGGCTCTCGCCTCCCTGCTCCTCGCCGGCACCGCCGGCGCGGAGCCGCTGTTCAACCGCATCGCCACCTTCTCGGTGCCGCAGAACCTGCCGACCGACCGCGATCCCGCCAAGAAGACCGTCTCCGAGATCATCGCGGCCAGCGAGGACGGTATGCTGCTCGCCTATACCGATGCCGAGCAGAAGGCGCTCGGCCTCATCGACATCGCCGATCCGGCCAACCCGAAGCCCGCGGGCTTCGTGCCGCTGGAAGGCGAATCCACGTCCGTGACGATTCTCGGTGACAAGGCCTTCGTCGCCGTCGTCACCTCCGGCGACAATTTCAAGGAGCCGGCCGGCCATCTCGCCACCGTCGACCTCAAGACCAAACAGGTCGTGGCGAAATGCGATCTCGGTGGGCAGCCCGACTCGGTTACGCTCACAAAGGACAAGGGCAGGATCGCCATCGCGATCGAGAACGAGCGCGACGAGAAGCTCAACAAGGGCGCCCTGCCGCAACTCCCCGCCGGCAACCTGACCCTGATCGGCATCAAGGATGGCGCCATCGACTGCGCCACCCGCCAGGTCGTCGATCTGACCGGCCTCGCCACCGTCGAGCCGACCGATCCGGAGCCGGAATTCGTCGACGTCAATCAGGACGGACTCGTCGTGGTGACGCTGCAGGAGAGCAACCACCTCATCGTCGTCGATTCGAAGACCGGCAAGGTGGTGACCCATTTCTCGGCCGGTTCGGTCGATCTGAAGAACATCGACAAGACCCGCGACGGCAAGATCAGCCCGACAGAGGAGCTGAAGGGCGTCGCGCGTGAGCCCGACGCCGTGCGCTGGATCGACAATGACCGCTTCGTCACCGCCAATGAGGGCGACTGGAAGGGCGGTTCGCGCGGCTTCACGATCTTTCGGAAGGATGGGACGGTCGAGTTCGATTCCGGCTCGGATGTCGACCACCTCGCCATGCGGCTCGGCCATTATCCCGAGAAGCGCTCCGCCGCCAAGGGCAGCGAGCCCGAGGGCATCGAGGTCGCGACCTACGGCAATGACCGGCTGATCTTCGTCGGGCTGGAGCGCGCCTCGCTGGTGCTGGTCTACAAGGACGAGGGTGCCGGCAAGGCGCCGCGCTTCCTGCAGGCGCTGCCGACCGGCATCGGCCCGGAGGGACTGCTTGCAATCCCGCAGCGCGACCTTTTCGTTTCCGCCTCGGAAACCGATGCCGGCGAGAAGGGCGGGGCGCGTTCGGCCGTGATGATCTATCGCCGCTCCGAGCAGGCGGCTATCTACCCGACCATCCAGTCCGAGGACGAGAACGGCTTGCCGATCGGCTGGGGCGCGCTCTCCGGTCTGGCCGCCGATCGGACCGCGCCAGGCAAGCTCTTCTCGATCACCGACAGCGCCTATGCGCCCTCGCGCATCCTTCAGATCGACGCGACGCAGAAGCCGGCCCGCATCACCGGCGCGATCACCGTGACCAAGGACGGCAAGCCCGCCTCCTACGATCTCGAAGGCATCGCGACGCGCGAGGGCGGCGGCTTCTGGCTGGCTTCCGAGGGCAATCCCGAGAAGAAGGACGCACCGCTCGCCGATATCCTGCTGCGCGTCTCGGCCAAGGGCGAGGTTGAGGAGGAGATCGTCCTGCCGGAAGCTCTGGCGAAGCATGCGGTCCGCTTCGGCTTCGAGGGCGTGGCTGTGACAGGCACGGGCGCCGACGAGACGGTCTCGCTTGCCGTGCAGCGCGAGTGGAAGGACGAGCCCAAGGGCAGGACCAAGATCCTCTCCTACAAGCCGGCGACCAAGGAATGGGGTGTACTGCACTATCCGCTGTCCCAGCCGGCTGCCGGCTTCTGGATGGGCCTCTCCGAGCTGGTTGCCCTTGGCGATGATCGCTTCGCCGTGATCGAGCGCGACAACGGCTTCGGCGCCAAGGCTGTGAAGACGCTCCAGACCTTCTCGGTGAAGGGCCTGAAGCCCGCCGCGATCGGCGCGGCGGAAATCCCGACCGTCGAGAAGACCCTGCTGCGCGACCTGACGCCCGATCTGATGAAGGCCGGCGGCTACGGCCTCGACAAGGTCGAGGGCATGGCGGTCGACAAGGCCGGGCACCTCTTCGTCGTCACCGACAATGACGGCGTCGACGACTCTTCCGGCGAGACCCAGTTCTTCGCCTTCGGCAAGATCGGCAACTGACGAACCGCCCGCGTCATTCTCGGGCGAAGCGAAGCGCAGACGCGAGAATCTCATGACCAGAGCACGCTGGTTTCCGAGATGGTCGGGTCAAGCCCGGCCATGACGCGATAAAAAGAAAAGCCCCGGATGCGGTGCATCCGGGGCAAGGCGCCTGGCCATATGACTGGAGAGCCAGGTGGGAGGAAATGGTCACCAGCCGGCGAGGACGGCGCCCTTGTAGCGCTCGGCGATGAAGCTCTTGATCTCCGGGCTGTGATAGACATCCACCAGCGTCTTGACCCAGGGCTTGTCCTTGTCGGCGGCACGGACCACGATCAGGTTGACATAGGGGCCCTTGGCGTCCTCGCGCAGGATGGCGGAGGCCGGGTCGATCTTGGCGTCGACAGCGTAGTTGGTGTTGATCGCCGCGGCGGCGACATCGGCCAGCGAGCGCGGCGTCTGGGCGGCCTCGAGCTCGATGATCTTGAACTTCTTCGGGTTGGCGGTGATGTCGGCGACGGTCGGCTTGAAGCCGACGCCGTCCTTGAGCTTGATTACGCCCTTGTCCTGCAGCAGCAGCAGCACGCGCCCGCCATTGGTCGGGTCGTTCGGGATGGCGATGGTGGCGCCGTCTGGAATCTCGGCCCAGCTCTTGTACTTCGACGAGTAGATGCCGATCGGGAAGTTCACGGTGAGGCCGGCCTTGACGATCTTGTAGCCGCGGTCCTTCACCTGGTTGTCGAGATAGGGCTCGTGCTGGAAGGAGTTGGCCTCCAGCTCGCCGGCATCGAGCGCCTGATTGGGCACGACATAGTCGGAAAACTCGGTGATCTTGAGATCCAGGCCCTTCTGCGCCGCGAGCGGCTTCACCTTCTCGAGGATCTCGGCATGCGGGCCGGGCGTCGCGCCGATGCGGATCACCTGGTTCTGCTGGGCGAAGGCCGGGCCGGCGGCGAGCGCCAGGGAGAAGCCGGCGACGAGAGCGGCGCGGCGGCTGAAAGAGGTCGTCATGATAGTGGTTTCCTTCGATGTGAAGCAGAAGAAATGACGGGTCAGGCGTGGCGCAGGCGCTTGTTGAGGCGGCGCGCGAGGCGGTCGCCGAAGCTCTGCACGAGCTGGACGAGGACGATGAGCACGGCGACGACGGTCGCCATCACGTCGGGCATGAAACGCTGGTAGCCGTAGCGGATGCCGAGGTCGCCGAGTCCGCCACCGCCGACCGCGCCGACCATGGCCGAGAAGCCGATCAGGCTGACCACGGCGAGGGTGAGGCCGAGCACGATGGCAGGCAGCGCCTCGGGTACCAGCACCTTGCGGACGATCTGGACGGGCGTGGCGCCCATGGCGCGCGCGGCCTCGACCAGCCCCTGGTCGACCTCGCGCACCGCGCCTTCGATCAGACGGGCGATGAAGGGCGTCGCTGCGACGGTCAGCGGCACGATGGCGGCTGCGGTGCCGATCGAGGTGCCGGCGAGCAGCCGAGTGAAGGGGATGATCGCGACGACGAGGATGATGAAGGGCGTCGAGCGGGTGGCGTTGACCAGCACCCCGAGCAGGGCGTTGGCCGCGGGCGCCGCAAAAAGCTCGCCGCGCTTGCTGGTGGCGAGGAAGACGCCGAGCGGCAGCCCCAGCAGCGTGCCGATGCCGGCCGAGACGGCCACCATGGCGAGCGTGTCCAGCGTCGACTGCCAGATCAGGCGGATGAGTTCAGGAGACATGGCCGATGACCTCCGCCTTGAGTCCGAGGCCCTTCAGCGCGCCGAGCACGGCGTCGCTTTCCGGCGCGCGCGAGGGCACGCAGACGAGCAGGCTGCCGAAGGGCTGGCCCGCGATGGCGTCGATCCGCCCGGCCAGGATGTTGACGTCGACGCCGACGACCGCGCTCAGCCGGCTGATCACCGGGGCGGTGGCGTTCTCGCCGATGAAGGTGATGCGCAGCACCAGGTTGTCGCCCGGGCGCGCCTGCGTGCGGATGCGGCCGGCGAGATGCTCGGGCACCTCGACGCCGGTCACCGCCTCGACGAAGCGTGCCGTCGTCGGGTGCTGCGGGTTGGTGAAGACGGAGAAGGTTTCGCCCTGCTCGACGATGCGCCCGTCCTCGATCACCGCGACACGGTCGCAGATCTCCTTGATGACGGGGATCTCGTGGGTGATCAGCAGGATGGTGATGCCGAGCTCGCGATTGACCTGCTTCAGCAACGCCAGGATCGAACGGGTCGTCTCCGGGTCGAGCGCCGAGGTCGCCTCGTCGCAGAGCAGTACCTTGGGATCGGTGGCGAGCGCGCGGGCGATGCCGACGCGCTGCTTCTGCCCGCCCGAGAGTTCCGCCGGATAACGCGCGGTCTTGTCGGCGAGGCCGACGAGCTTGAGCAACCGCTCGACCTTCGCGGTGATCTCGGCGCGCGGCGTGCCGGCGATCTCCAGCGGCAGCGCGACGTTGTCGAAGACCGTGCGCGAGGACAGCAGATTGAAGTGCTGGAAGATCATGCCGATGCGGCGGCGCTGTGCGCGCCAGCCGGCCTCGGTGAGGTTCGTGACCTCCTTGCCCTCGATCAGGATGCGGCCGGCCGTGGCGCGCTCCAGCCCGTTGACGAGGCGGATCAGCGTCGACTTGCCGGCGCCGGAGCGACCGATCACGCCGAGGATGCTGCCGGCGGGCACGTCGAGATCGATGCCGGCGAGCGCGCTCACGGCCTGCTGGCCGCTGCGCGCCGCAAAGGTCTTGCCGACCTGCTCGAAGCGGATGGCTGGCTCTGCAATGGCGATGGGCAAGGCGCCGGCGCTCAACGCGCCGGGGCTGACGGGGGCGTTCATCATGTCCTCAGAAATGGGTGTGGCAGGACCAGTGGGCGATGCCGAGCTGCTCGATGGTCAGGTCGTGGATCGAGCGGCGCCGGTCGTCCGCGCTTGTCGCGTCGAGCGGGTCGAAGGCCGCTGGCACGGCCCGGTTGAACCAGGCTGCGGCGGCGTTCCAGAGGGATGACAGGATTTGCATCACTGCCTCACGAGGCCAGCCGCAGCGGGCCGTGGCGGCGCGGCCGGGCAAGCCGGCGCGCGGCGTTCTCTGCCGCGCCGGGCGTGGCGAAGCGTTGCCCGTCCAGGGCCCGGAAAGCCGAGGAGGCGGCGATGAAGGTGAAGTCGCGCTCGTCGGTGCGGCGGCTGACGAGGCCGACCTGATCCTCGCCGATTTCGATGACATAGGCTTGCAGTGCCGGGCGGGGCCGGCTGGAGGCGGAATGAAGCGGGGACATGGCTCTGCCTTTCGCCGCATCTTGCGGCGTGTTCGTCGAAACGATCGGATGGAAACGGCCTTGCGGCCCTTGCGATCTCAGCGTCGACAGCAGCAGAGGGTCGGGCGGAAGCGGATCGGGCTTCGGCTTGCTTTGGCAACGGCCATGTCAGTCTCCTCAATCTGGAGCCCACGACCCGGTCGTGGCGCTTTAGCGTTTGGTGACGCGGCGCAAGCTGCTCGCTCAAATCTCCGCGGTGCCCGGATCGCTCCGGGAACGTTCGCAATCTGGCGGGGATCGTCCTCTTTGTCAACCGGTCCGTTCTTTTAAAGAAACTATACGTCGGAGAAGAATATTCTCCAGACGCTCTTTGCGCTCCGCCAATGATGCGGCAATGCGCGGCTTGACGAAGCCGGGGAAGCGGCGCCATCTGCCGCCATGCAGGCTCGCGCCGCCCTTCTCGATCGCCTTCGCCGCTCCGGGCTCGGAGCTTGGCTGGCGACAGCCTATGCGCTTTGCGTGCTGGCCTTGGCGCTTGCGCCGGCTCCGGCCCTGGCGGCCTTCACGGCAAGGGACGGCGCCATCCTCTGCTCCGGCGCCCCGGTGCCCGAGGAAGGTGCGCCGGCCCCGGCCAGCGATGTCGCCCATTGCAAGGGCTGTCCGCTCAATCCTGTCCTCGCCGGCGCTCCGGTGGAGGATACGCCCGCGCCGGTGCGGTTGGCCGTCCACCTGGCCTCGCCTATGTCGCTGGCAGAGGGGCTGCCGCATCGGTTCGCAACCGGGCTCGCGCAGTCGCGCGCTCCGCCGGCCGGCTGAAACCTCCGCCTGTCCATTCACATCGAATTCCGGCCTGTCCGCTCCCGAGGAGCGACGGCACCTTCTCATGAGGCTGCGTCAGCGGCCCGTCCGTTCAGGATATCCATTATGAAGCTTTCCCTTTCGCTCGCCGCGGCCGTGCTCGCGCTTTCCGCCAGCATCGCTGCCGCCCATGAGTTCAAGGCGGGCCCGCTCAAGATCGGCCATCCCTGGTCGCGCGCGACTCCGGCCGGTGCCAAGGTTGGCGGCGGCTATCTCAGCATCGAGAATACGGGAACCACGCCTGATCGGCTGGTTTCGGTCTCCGTACCCTTCGCGGCCCGCGCCGAAGTCCACGAAATGGCGGTGAAGGACGGCATCATGACCATGCGCCCGCTGGAGCAGGGCGTGGAGGTTCCGGCCGGCGCCAAGGTCGAATTCAAGCCCGGCGGCTACCACATCATGTTCATGGAGCTGAAGCAGCCGCTGAAGCAGGGCGAGATGATGAAGGGCACGCTGACCTTCGAGAAGGCCGGCACCGTCGATGTCGAGTTCAAGGTGGATTCGATCGCCGCCAAGGGCGGCGAGGGCGAGCACAAGGGCCACTGAGCCCGGATTCTCGTGCGTCCTGCCCGGTCTTTGACCCGAGCATCTCTTGCCGGCGATTCTCGGGTCACCGCTGCGCGGCGCCCGAGAATGACGTTCTGGCCGATCAGACCTTCGCGCGCGGGTCGTGCTTCGCAAGCCGCGCCAGCAGGTAGTCGACCTCGGTCCTGGCAGCCGCGCTCAGAGCCGCGCCCGGCTTGCGCTGGGCGTCGTGGGTGAGGATGCCGCGCTTCATCATCGTGTATTTGCGCACGGCGAGGCCGACGCCCTGCTGCTGCTCGTAGCGCAGCAGCGGCAGATGCGCGTCGAAGATGTCATGGGCCTCGTCGCGCTTGCCGGCCTTCTGCAGGCGCACCACGTCGATCAGCAACTCGGGGAAGGCATAGCCGGTATTGGCGCCGTCTGCCCCGCGCTCCATCTCGAAATCGAGGAAGAGACCACCATTGCCGGTCACGATCGAGATCGGCCGCAGCGACCCTTCCGCCTGGAACTTGCGCAGCGTCGAGATCTTCTCAAGGCCGGGCCAGTCCTCGTGCTTCAGCATCACGCAGGATGGGTTGTCCTGGACGATCTTGCGGATCACCGCCGGCGTCATCACCACCGAGAGCGTCAGCGGATAGTCCTGAATGACGAAGGGGATGTCCGAGCCGATGGCCTCGACCGCCTGGGCATAGTAGCCGGTGATCTGGTCGTCGGTGCGCAGGCTCGGCGGCGGCGCGATCATCACCCCGCCGGCGCCGAGATCCATCACCTGCCTGGCGAGCGAGCGCATCGCCGCGAAGCCGGGCGCGGAGACGCCGACGATGATCGGCTTGCCGCCCATCTTCGCGACCGCGCGCTTGACGAGGCTGACCGACTCCTCGGGCTCGAGCTTGGGCGCCTCGCCCATGATGCCGAGCACGGTGACGCCGTCGGAGCCGATGCCGTGGTAGAACTCGAAGAGCCGGTCGGCCGAGGTCCAGTCGATGCTGCCGTCCGGGTTGAACGGAGTCGGCGCGATCGGGAAGACGCCGCTGGCGTCGGATGTCAGGCGCATGGTTTCTGCTCTCGGTCTTGTCGGGGAGGAAGGCTGGACCCTCGTCATGGTCGGGCTTGACCCGACCATCTCGGAAACCAGCGCGGCTGGTCATGAGATTCTCGGGGCAAGCCCGAGAATGACGCCTCAGACGATACGGGTGCGGACGGTGCCGACGCCGGCGATTTCGCCTTCGAGAACGTCGCCCTTGCCGACGGCGGCGACGCCTTCAGGCGTGCCGGTGAAGATCAGGTCGCCGGGCCTGAGCTCGACCAGGCCCGAGAGATAGGAGATCGTCTCCTCGACGTTCCAGATCTGCTTGGCGAGGTCGGAGCTCTGGCGCACGGCGCCGTTGACGGTGAGTTCGATCTTGCCGGCGCTCGGATGGCCGGCCTGGCTCGCCGGCACGATCTCGCCGATCGGCCCGGAGAGGTCGAAGCCCTTCGACATGTCCCACGGCCGCCCGGTCTTCTTCGCCGCGTTCTGCAGGTCGCGACGGGTCATGTCGAGCCCGGCGGCATAGCCGTAGATATGGGCGAGCGCCTCGGATTCCGGGATGTCCTTGCCGCCGGTGCCGATTGCGACGACCAGCTCCATCTCATGATGGAGATCCTTGGTCTTCGTCGGATAAGGCATGTCGGCGCCGTTGATCAGCAGCGCATCGGCCGGCTTGGTGAAGAAGAACGGCTCCTCGCGATCAGGGTCGCCTCCCATCTCGCGGGTGTGCTCGGCGTAATTACGGCCGACGCAGAAAACGCGCCGCACGGGGAAGGAACCGCCTCCCGCGACCGGAACGGCCACGGCGGCCGGCGGATCGATCACATAATTGCTCATCGGGCAGCTCCCTAGGTCCTCAAAGTTTAGAGCACTGCTGCTGCAAAAAACCGGCACCCACTTTTTTGCGCAATGCTCCAGCGCTTGCTTGGGCCGTTCATGCGGGAGCGACGCGTCGACCGCAAGCGGCTTTGCACCGCCACCGGGCCTGCGCAGGCGGCATTGCGGCCCGGTCTTCGCATGCGCGGAAGGGTTTTGTGCGGCGCGTCATTGCAACCACCGCGATTTGCCTCCTACACTGCCTCGCCGGGCGGGTCCGGCAGGCGTCAAGGAAGGAGCGGCATGTGAGTACGGGAACCGTGAAATGGTTCAACGAGACCAAGGGCTACGGCTTCATTACGCCCGACGAGGGCGGCGGCGACATCTTCGTGCACGTCAGCGCAGTGACGCGCGCGGGGCTGCGTGGCCTGAACGAAGGCCAGAAGATCAGCTACGACCTCGAACCTGATCGCAAGACCGGCAAGAGCGCTGCGGTGAATCTGAAGGTCGCGTAGGGCAGGCAGCGACAGCGGGACGGCGACGGCGGCGCTGTTCCCGAGCCACGGCGAACCTCTTTCGCTCACGAGCGGATTGAAGGCGATTCCAGGCATGCCCGTCGCCGTTGGCGACGGATCGGGCGGAGCCGCTCAGGCGCGGCCGGGCGCCGGATGGAACAGCCGGCCCTTTTCCACGATCAGCACGATGATGAGAGCGGCGATGCCGCAGAGCGCGAAGCCCAGCGTCAGCGGGATGACGGTGCCGTTGAAGTGCTGGCCGATATAGAAGCCCAGAAGCGCGCCGATCACTGTGGTGACGAAGCCCTGCACCGAGGATGCCGTCCCCGCGACATGGCCGAGCGGCTCCATCGCCATGGCTCCGAAATTCGGCCCGAGCAGGCCGAAGCAGAACATGGCGCCGCCTTGCAGGATCGCGAAGCTCCACAGCGACTCATGGCCCGCCAGGGCAACGAGCGCGTGCACGCTCGTCAGCGCGATGTAGCCCAGCAGCGCGGTATGCGAGACCCGGCGCATGCCCAGCCGCCCGACGATGCGTGAGTTCAACAGCGAGGACGCCGCCATGAACATCGCGATCAGCGCGAAGACGGTCGTGAACAGTTCGGGTGTGTGGAAGACGTCGACGAAGACCTGCTGCGCCGAATTGATGAAGCCGAACAGCCCGCCGAGCACGAAGGCCATCGCCAGCATGTAGCCGACGCCGATGCGGCTCGTCAGCGTGGTGCGGAAGGCGGCGGCGACGCTTCGGGGGGCGATCGGCTTGCGGTCCTCCGGATGCTGGGTTTCGGGCAGCTTCACCGCGACCCAGATGAGCACGGCGCCGCCGAAGGCGGTCAGCACGCCGAAGATCCAGCGCCAGGGCGCGACCCAGAGGATCGCCTGGCCGATCGAGGGCGCCAGGATCGGCACGGCCAGGAAGACGATCATGGCGAGCGACATCACGCGCGCCATCTCGCGCCCGGAATAGCAGTCGCGCACGATCGAGACGACGAGCACGCGCGTCGCCGCAGCGCCGATACCCTGCAGCACGCGCGCTGCCATCATCGCCTCGAACGAGCCGGCGAAGGCCGCGGCGATGCTCGCGATCACGTAGACGATCAGGCCGACGAGCAGCACCGGCCGGCGGCCGTAGCGGTCGGAAATCGTGCCGTAGAAGATCTGGGAGACGCCGAAACCGAGCAGATAGGCCGTGATGATCCACTGCCGCTGGTTGGCCTCGGCGATGCCCAGCGCCTCCGCCATTTGCGGCAAGGCCGGCAGCATTGAGTCGATGGCCAGCGCGTTGGTGGCCATCAGCGCGGCGGTCAGGCCCACGAAGGTGTAGAAGCCCATGCCGTGGCGCGGCCGGGCGATGGCGGACATGTCGTTCATGGCGATCGCGAAAGCTGGCCCGGCGGCTGCAAGCGGATGGCCGCGGCAGGCAATGATCAGGCGGCAGCATTAGACCTGCCGGCAGGGACCGGCAACCCGCCCAGCCGGCCATGCGCCATGCGCCGGGCGCGCTTCCCGGCTCAGCCGGTCTTCTGCATCTCGGCCATGAGCGCGCTGTCGATCTCGTCGGCCCGCTTTGCCGCCGGTCTGCTGGCCAATCGTGCGCCATAGGCCTCGAAGGCCGGCCGCTTTTCGATCGTGCCGAACTGCAAGCCCCACAGGATCTGCGAGCCGACATAGACGTCGGCGGCGCTGAAGCGGTCCCCGAGCAGATACGGCCCCTGGCTGACGGCCTGTTCGAGCGTGTCCATCACATCCGCATAGGTCCCGTAGCCGATCGCGCGTGCCCGGTCCGGCGGCACCTCAAGCCCGAAGGCCTTGTTGCTGACGGCGGCTTCGACCGGCCCGGCGGCGAAAAACAGCCAGCGATAATAGGGGCCGCGCAGCCGGCTTGTCGCCTCCGGCGCCAGCCCTGCCTGCGGAAAGGCATCGGCGAGATAGGCGCAGATCGCGGCGCATTCGGTGACGACGGTGTCGCCATGGACGAGTGTCGGCACCTTCCCCATCGGGTTGAGCGCCTTGTATTGCGCGCTCTTCATCGGAGCGCCGAAGCCGAGGATCTCGGCCCGGTAGGGTTGGCCGACCTCTTCCGCCATCCAGCGCGCGATCCGGCCGCGCGACATGGGATTCGTGTACAGCACGAGTTCGTCCGTCATGGATATTGCCTCCTCGAGGTGCGGTGTTGCTCTATCCTGCGACGCTGTCGCGATGCTGTCAGGAGCCATCGCCTGACGACGCCGGTTCGAACTGCTATCGTTGCCGCGAAACAGGACGGGAGCATGAACGAATCATCAGCATTGCGCAGCGTCTCCGTCAGTGAAGGGCGGATGGCGATCGAGGGTTCATTGGCCCGCTACGTCCAGGGCTCGGCCCGGCGCTTCCGGCTGAAGGCCGCGCGGCTTCGCATCGTCGGCGGCTTCGAGAGCCGCGACGGGCGCCTCGAGGACGCGCAGCGCATCCTCGCCGAGGCCCGTGTGGCGGATGGCGTGTTGCGGCGCGCCGGCTTCGACGGCGAGGCCGAGGCGATCGGCCTCACCTTGCGTCCGCTCGCCGCGTCGAGCGAGCAGCCGCGACTCCTGCTGATGCTCGGCTATCGCGATGAGGGCGGAGCCGAGATGCCCTTTGCCGATGTGTTTCTGGCCCCATCGGTGTTCGAGGCGCTCAAGGCGGACATTCTTAAAGGGCTTGCACAGGAGGTTTCGCTCAGCGCGACGACGAGCCTCTGGGTGCGGGAGGAGGATCGCGAGCTGCCCGCCGGGAGTCCGGTCGGCTGGTATCTCGCGCCGGGAAGCGATGGAAATGCCGTTGTCCCGGCCCGGGGCTTCATCGACAGCATCGAGTGGATGCCGCAGGCCCGTGCCGAGCCGTTGGTCGAGGTCGTGCCCGCGCATCAGGTTGCGGCCGAGCCCGGTCACGCGTCCGACGAGGATTGGCAAGAGAGCAGCGCCGAGCAGCTGCGCAAGATCAACTGGAGCTTCAGGCAGCTCCTGCTGCTGCTCGCCTTCCTGATGATCATCGTCGCCTTGAAATAGGCGCCCGCCTCACGGCTCGTGGCGGCGGATCCGGCGGATGATCTCGTTCAGCGCCAGCATGGCCAGCGCCAGGATGAAGGGCACGACGTAGTAGATCACCCGGAACATCAGCAGCGCTCCGAGCACCTGCTCGTAGGGAAGCCGGTTGAGCGCGACCAGCATCGTCGCCTCGAAGACCCCGAGGCCGCCGGGCGCGTGGCTGGCGATGCCGATCAGGCAGGCGAAGATGTAGGCGGCCAGGAACGTCGGGTAGTCGAGATTGTAGCCGCCCGGCAGCAGCACGAACAGCACGGCCGCGGCAGCGCTGACCTCGCAGGCGCCGAGCGCCATCTGGCCGAGCGTGGTGCCCAGCCCCGGCAGATGCAGGTTCCAGCCCCGCACGCGCAAGGAGCGCTCGCCCGTGGCGATCCAGATCAGGTAGCCGATGATGCCGAGGCCGACGAGGCCGCCGACGATCTGGACGACGAGTGGCGAGGTCCGCGCCAGCATGGCGACGGAACCGGCCGAATAGACCAGGCTGGCGCAGAGGATGGCGCCGAGCCCGAGCCAGAAGGTGATGCCGGCGATCACCGTCAGGCTCGCGACTTCCGAGGCGCGCACGCCCTTCGGTGAATAGATCCAGTAGCGAACCGTGCCGCCCGTCACGATCGGGAAGCCGAGCGTGAAGGAAACCGAATAGCTGGTGAAGGAGGCAAGCGCCGTGGTGCGATAGGCGATGGAGAGCCCTAGCCGGCGCAGCGCCAGCGCATCGTATCCCGTCAGCAGCAGATAGCTCAGCGCCGTGAAGCACGACGCAAGTCCGAGCTGGCGCAGGCTGGCATTGGCGAAGGCACCGGCGAGCTGGCCCGGCTCCATCTGGCTGATGATGTGCCAGAGCACCACGAGCGAAGCGCCGAAGATGACGGTGCTCGCCAGCGGGCCGAGCCACCACCAGCGGCTGCGCTTGCGCAGGTGCATTCCTGGCTCATGCGGGCCGAACGACATGCGCTCTCTGGGTTGCGCGCCGCAGCTCGATCGCGGCGACACGGGGGGACGGGAGGGCGCGGCCGCGCCCCGGCCCGAGAGATAGCGCGTTGGCAGCGATGCACAAGCCGCTGCGGCGAATGAGCCCTATGAGAGAGCCGGGCTACAACCGGCTCGGGCCGTGCGCCGGTACCAGAAGCCGCCGGCGATCCACGCCATGCCGGCATTCCCGTAGCAGCCGGCTGCCTCGGGGCGGCACGGGTGGGACGGGGGAACAGCCGCTACCCGCCGGCGTTCAACGCTCGACTCCAGGAAGGGAGGTTCATCATGCCGCGTGGCGACAAATCAGCCTATACGGACAAGCAGAAGCGCAGGGCCGAGCACATCGAGGAAGGCTACGAGGAGCGCGGCGTCTCGCATGAGGAAGCCGAGCGCCGGGCGTGGGCTACCGTCAACAAGGAAAGCGGCGGCGGCAACAAATCGGGCTCCGGCCGCGGCAAGCCCGACACCGATGTCTCTGCCAAGCGCGGCGGGCTGATCGGCGGCGAGGCTGCGGCCGCTCGCCCGCAGTCCGAGCGCTCGGCCTCGGCGAAGAAGGCGGCCGAGACGCGGAAGAAGAAGGCGTCCTGAACCGGGGCGGCTTGCCGCCCCGGAGTTGCACGCCTCAGCCGCCGATGTTGAAGGCGGCCAGCGCCGCCATGTTGACGATGTCGGAATCCTTCGCGCCGAGCGGCACGATCTGCACGGGCTTGTCGAGGCCGACGATCAGCGGCCCGATCACGGTTGCGCCGCCGAGTTCCTGCAGCAGCTTTGTCGAGATCGAGGCCGAGTGGAAGGCCGGCATCACCAGCACGTTTGCCGGCCCAGACAGGCGGCAGAACGGGTACTGGGTCATGATCTCGCGGTTGAGCGCGACATCCGCCGCCATCTCGCCGTCATACTCGAAATCGACGCGCTGGCCGTCGAGGATCGCCACCGCGTCGCGCACCTTTTCGGAGCGCTCGCCGGCTGGATGCCCGAAGGTCGAGAAGGCGAGCATCGCCACCTTCGGCTCGTAGCCGAGCCTGCGGCCGACGCCGGCCGCCTCGATCGCGATCTCGGAGAGCGCCTGGGCCGTCGGCATCTCGGTGATCGCGGTGTCGGCGACGAGAACGGTGCGGTCGCGCGAGATCACGATCGAGACGCCGATCACGCGGTGGCCGGGCTTCTCGTCGATGACGCGGCGGACTTCCTCAAGCGCGATCGAATAGTTGCGGGTCACGCCCGTCACCATCGCGTCGGCATCGCCGAGCGCCACCATCGCCGCGGCGAAATGGTTGCGGTCCTGGTTGATCAGGCGCTGGCAGTCGCGGAAGAGATAGCCCTGCCGCTGCAGCCGCTCGTAGAGATACTGCGCATAGGCGCTGTTGCGGTGGGAGAGCCGCGCGTTCTGGATCGAGATGCCCTTGGCTTCGAGATCGACGCCGAGGAAGGTCGCGGTCTCGTAGATGCGCTCCTCGCGGCCGACGAGAATGGCCTGGCCCAGCTCCTGATTGACGAAGGACGCTGCGGCGCGGATGACCTGCTCCTCCTCGCCCTCGGCAAAGACGACGCGCTTGGGATAGCGTTTCACCCGCTCGAAGATGCGGTTGAGCGTGCCGGCGATCGGGTCGCGGCGGGCGGAGAGCTGCGCCTTGTAGGTCCCCATGTCGACGATCGGCTTGCCGGCGACGCCGGAATCCATCGCCGCCTTGGCAACCGCCATCGGCACGACATGGATCAGGCGCGGATCGAACGGCACGGGGATGATGTAATCCTTTCCGTAGCGCGGCCGCGCGCCTTGATAGGCTGCGGCAACCTCGTCGGGCACGTCCTCGCGGGCGAGCATCGCCAGCGACTCCGCTGCAGCGATCTTCATCTCCATGTTGATCGTGGTCGCCCGCACGTCGAGCGCTCCCCGGAAGATGAAGGGGAAGCCGAGGACGTTGTTGACCTGATTGGGATAGTCCGAGCGGCCGGTCGCCATGATCGCGTCGTCGCGCACCGCGGCGACCTCCTCCGGCGTGATCTCCGGATCGGGATTGGCCATGGCGAAGATGATCGGGTTCGGCGCCATCGCGGCGACCATCTCCTTGGTCACCGCACCCTTCTGCGAGAGGCCGAAGAAGGCGTCCGCTCCCTCCAGCGCCTGCGCCAGCGTCCGCCGGTCGGTGACGGCGGCATGGGCCGACTTCCACTGGTTCATGCCCTCGGTGCGGCCCTGGTAGATCACGCCCTTGGTGTCGCAGAGGATGACGTTGTCGGGCTTGAAGCCCATCGCCTTCAGGAGCTCGATGCAGGCGATGGCGGCGGCGCCGGCACCGTTGATGACGAGCCTTGTCGACTTGATGTCGCGTCCCGTCAGGTCGAGCGCGTTGACCAGGCCGGCGGCGGCGATGATCGCGGTGCCGTGCTGGTCGTCGTGGAAGACCGGGATGTCCATCAATTCGCGCAGGCGCTGCTCGATGATGAAGCACTCGGGCGCCTTGATGTCCTCGAGGTTGATGCCGCCGAAGGACGGGCCGAGATAGCGCACGGCGTCGATGAACTTGTCCGGGTCCTCCGTGTCGACCTCGAGGTCGATCGAGTCGACGTCGGCAAAGCGCTTGAACAGGACGGATTTGCCCTCCATCACCGGCTTCGAGGCCAGAGCGCCGAGGTTGCCGAGGCCGAGGATGGCGGTGCCGTTCGAGATCACCGCGACGAGGTTCGAACGGGTGGTGTAGTCATAGGCGCGCGACGGGTCCTCCGCGATCGCCAGCACCGGCACGGCCACGCCCGGCGAATAGGCCAGCGACAGGTCACGCTGCGTCGCCATCGGCTTCGTCGGCACCACCTCGAGCTTGCCGGGCCGCCCTTGCGAGTGGAACAGCAGGGCTTCCTGGTCCGTGAAGGTCGGGCGCGTTCTCTTGGTCGTCGGGCGGTCGTTCATCGAAGCGTCTTTTCTTGAGCATTTCCTCGGGGGAGCTGACCATACGGCCGCCCGCCACGGGACCACAAGCCGTTATAGTCCCACAGAACTCTTGCCGGGTAACGCGTGAACCACCGCGGCGTCGGATGCTACAGGCGGTTGCGCACGCTGCGGACGAAATCACCGACATAGCGGTCGAGCGCTTCGGCCTGCTCATCGACCCTGCGGGCGGCGTCCGCCACGCCGATGGCGGCGTCGCCGGTGACGCGCACCTCGGTGCCGACCGCGCTGACATTGGCGGTGACGGCGTCAGCGCTGAGAGCGACGGCCTGCGCATCGGCGGCAATGGTCGAGGCGATGTCGGCCTGCCGGCTGACGACGGAGGCGATCGCGCCGGATGTCCGCTCGATCGTCGTCATCGTGTCCTCGATATGGGCCACGGCCTCGACGGCAGTCGCGGCCGCACCGCGGATGTCGGTGAGCGTTTCGGCGATGTCGCGCGTCGCTTTCTGGGTCTGCTCCGCGAGCGTCTTGACCTCGCCCGCCACGACGGCGAAGCCGCGCCCGGCGGCGCCTGCGCGCGCGGCCTCGATGGTGGCGTTCAGCGCCAGCAAATTGGTGCGGGCTGCGATCTCTTCGATGAAATCGAGCACGGCGCGAACCTTGTCGGCCGCCTCCGTCAGCCCCGTAACGTCGCTTCGCGTGCTGCGGACATAGCTGGCGGCGGCGCGCACCGTCTCGTCGGCATGGCTCGTCTGCCGGGTGAGTTCCCGGATCGAGGCTTCGATCTCTTCCGCCGCGGTCGCGACGCTGCCGACCCGCTGCGATGCGCTTTCCGCCTCCCGGGTCACGCCTTCGGCGCGCTGGGTCGTCTTGCTGGCGCTTTGCACCATCTGGCTGGCGGCGGCGTGCATGTCACGCATCGAAACCCCGACATCGGCGAGCGCCTTGCCGACGGTGCGTTCCAGATCGCCGGCGAGTTCGTCGAGCGCGGTCTTGCGGAGCATCTCGATTTCGGCGCGGCGCGCTTCCAGCGTCTTCTCGGCGGTGATGTCGAGCAGGATGCCGTCCCAGACGAGAGTTCCGTCGGCGAGCCGGCGCTTGGTCGACTCGCTGCGCAGCCAGACGACGCCGCCATCTGGAGCGTGGTAACGGCCCTCGAAGCGCCACAGCGTCTCGCTTTCCTGCTGCTCCCGACGCAATTGCTCGAAGCGGATGCGATCTTCGGCGAGCATCTTGCCGAGCCAGATGTCGGGATCGCGTTCGACCTGCTCCTTGCTGATGCCCAGCACCTTGTCGATGGAGAAGGAAGCGAACCGGTAGGTCATGACCCCGTCCGGCCTCACGATCCGCTGGTAGAGCGTTCCGGGAGCGCGGTCGATCAGCGTCCGCAGCCGATAGGCGGTCTCGCGCCTTTCACGGTCGTTGATGATGACGATACCGGTCAGGAAGATGCCGACCGTTCCGACGAAGATCATGATCGGCACGGCCTCGCGCAGGAAGCGCTGCCCGGCTTCTCCCGGAATAAGGCCCGCCGAGGCAAGCAGGCAGAGCGCGTCTATCAGGCTGAGGGCCGCGAGATCGCCGACGCCGAGCGGCCGCCGGCGGCGCGTCAGCCAGATCGCGTAGGCAATTCCGATGACGGCGCGGGCCACGATGCCGGTAATGCCCGTGACCATGCCGACACCGCCGGTCAGATAGCGCATCACGACGAGCGGCGCGGCCGTCAGCACGGCGGCGCCCGGACCGCCGATCGGACCGGCCAGAATGGCGAAGCTGTTGCGCGAATCGACGACGAGGCCAGGTATGATCTCGAAGGGATTGCCCATGCTGATGAGCGCCCCGGCCGCAAACAGCACGCCGACGATCACCTGCCGCAGCCAGGATCGTTCCCCGATCCGGGGCATGGCGACGGTCAGGAGCAGCCCCGCCAGAAGCAGGAAGAAAAGGCTTTCGGCGAGATTGATCAGCAACAATGTCGAGACTTTCGGCCGATTGAGCCGAAGAACCTTGCTTTCAATTGTTGAAAGCCGTCCTAACGGATGGTCTTGGCGCCGCTTTTTGCTAGCGTGCCGCCCGATGCGTCACAGCTCCCCCACCGAAGCCGCCCAATCCGCCGCGCCGGCCGCTGCCACCGAGCGCGTCACGCCGATGATGGCGCAGTACGTCGAGATCAAGGCGGCCAATCCCGATTGCCTGCTGTTCTACCGGATGGGCGATTTCTACGAATTGTTCTTCCGCGACGCCGAGATCGCCTCGCGCACCCTCGGCATCGTTCTGACCAAGCGCGGCAAGCATCAGGGCGACGATATCCCGATGTGCGGCGTTCCCGTGGAGCGCGCCGACGATTATCTCCAGCGCCTGATCGCCGCCGGCCATCGCGTCGCGGTCTGCGAGCAGACCGAGGACCCGGCCGAGGCCAAGAAGCGCGGCAACAAATCGGTGGTGAAGCGCGACGTGGTCCGCCTCGTCACCCCCGGCACCATCACCGAGGAGCGGCTGCTCGAGCCCGGCCGCGCGAGCCTGCTCGTCGCGGTCGCGCGCCGCAAGACGGGGGAGGCGGCCTCGCTCTACGGTCTCGCGGCCATCGACATCTCGACCGGTCGCTTCACGGTGATGGAGGCGCCGCAGGAGCGGCTAGCCATCGAATTTTCGCGTCTCGAGCCGCGCGAGATCGTCTGCCCCGACGCGATCCATGACGATCCCGAACTCAAGGAGTTCTGGCGCGAGATCGCGGTGCCGGTGACACCGCTCGCGCGCGACGGGCTCGATGCTGCCTCGGCCGAACGGCGCCTGAAGGAGTTTTTCGGCGTCGCCACGCTCGACGCCTTCGGCGCTTTCAGCCGCGCCGAGATCGCGGCTGCCGGCGCAGCGCTCGCCTATGTCGAGCGCACCCAGCTCGGCGCCCGGCCGCCCTTGTCGGCACCGGTGCGGGATTCCGGCTCGGCGACGATGCTGATCGATGCCGCCACCCGCGCCAATCTCGAATTGACGCGCACCCTCGGCGGCGAGCGCCAGGGCAGTCTGCTGGCCACGATCGACCGCACGGTGACGCCGGGCGGAGCGCGCCTGCTGGCCGAGCGCCTCGCCGGCCCGTTGACTGATCCGGCCGCGATCGCGGCGCGCCACGATGCGGTTGAATTCCTGGTGGCGGATAGTGCCCTGCGCGAGGATCTCCAGCAGGCGCTGGAGAAGGTGCCGGACGTTGCGCGTGCGCTGGCGCGGCTCTCGCTCGATCGCGGCGGCCCGCGCGACCTTGCCGCGCTCGGCGCCGGGCTCGACGCCGCCCGCGCGATCGCCGCCTTGCTCGCCCGGCGCGGTGAATTGCCTGCCGAGCTGGCGCGCGCCATGCGGGCGCTGGGCGAGAGCGATCCCGATCTGCCGGTTCGTCTCAACGCCGCGCTGGCCGACGAGCTGCCGCTCAATCGCCGCGACGGCCGCTTCGTCCGCGAGGGGCATGACGCGACGCTGGACGAACTGCGCCTGTTGCAGGTCGATTCACGCAAGGTCATCGCGCAATTGCAGGCGCGCTATGCTGCCGAGACCGGCTGCCGCACGCTGCGGATCAAGCACAACGCCATGCTCGGCTATTTCGTCGAGGTGCCGCAGGCGATGGGCGAGGAGTTCCTGAAGGAGCCCTGGCGCGCGACTTTCGTGCATCGCCAGACCATGTCCGACGCGATGCGCTTCTCCTCGGTCGAGCTTGGCGAGCTCGAGGCCAAGATCGCCTCTGCCGCCGACCGGGCGCTCAAGCTGGAACTCTCTGTCTTCGCTCAGCTCTGCGAGGCGGTGCTGGCCCAGGCCGAGCCGATCAAGGCCGCGGCTCTGGCGTTGGCCGAGCTCGACGTTGCCGCGGCTCTCGCCGATCTCGCCGTGCGCGAGGGCTGGAGCCGCCCGCAGATCGATGATGGCGTCGCCTTGACCATCGAGCGCGGTCGCCACCCCGTCGTCGAGGCGGCGCTGAAGCGCGACGGCAAGCCCTTCGTCGCCAACGACACCGAATTGTCGCCGCCCGGCACCGACGCCAGGGGCGGGCGCATTTGCCTGATCACCGGCCCGAACATGGCCGGTAAATCGACCTTCCTGCGCCAGAACGCGCTGATCGCCGTTCTCGCCCAGATGGGGGCCTTCGTTCCGGCCGCCCGCGCCCATATCGGTATCGTCGACCGGCTGTTCTCGCGGGTCGGTGCCGCCGACGACCTCGCACGCGGCCGTTCGACCTTCATGGTCGAGATGGTCGAGACCGCTGCGATCCTGAATCAGGCCGGCCCGCGCGCGCTCGTCATCCTCGACGAGATCGGCCGCGGGACGGCGACTTTCGACGGCCTCTCCATCGCCTGGGCCGCGATCGAGCACCTGCACGAGATCAACCGCTGCCGCAGCCTGTTCGCCACGCATTACCACGAGCTCACGGCGCTCGGAGACAGGCTCGACCGCGTGGCCAACGCCACCGTCCGCGTCACCGAATGGAAGGGCGAGGTCGTCTTCCTGCATGAGGTTGTGCCGGGCGCGGCCGACCGCTCCTACGGCATTCAGGTCGCCAAGCTTGCCGGCCTGCCGCCGGCTGTGGTCGAGCGGGCCCGCGCCATCCTCGGCGAATTGGAGAAGACCGAGCGGGAGAAGCCGGTCGCCTCGCTGGTCGATGATCTCCCGCTCTTCGCCGCGCCGCTGCGCCGGTCGGCTCCAGCCGTCACGGAAGACCAGCCGGACGGCTTGCGCGAGACGCTGGCCGCCATCGATCCCGACGAGATGACGCCGCGGGAGGCGCTGGAAGCACTCTATCGGTTGAAGAGGCTCGCCTGACCCCTACCCCAGCCGCTTGATGCTGGTGATGGCGCCGAAGCTCTTGGTCAGGATGCGGTCGCGCGCTTCCCGCAGCGGCTCGCGATGGACCGTCATCGTGTAGCCGTTGGCATGCAGCAGCGTATCCGGGTCGGTCAGGATGCCGACATGGCCCTTCCAGAAGATCAAATCGCCGCGCTCAAGCCCGGAGAGACTCTCATCGAAGGGAACGGCGCGGCCGAGTGCAGCCTCCAGCATGTCTGAATCGCGCGGCGAAGCGACCCCGGCTGCGGCGAGCGCAAGCTGTGTCAGTCCGGAGCAGTCGAGGCCCAGGCTGGTCTTGCCGCCCCAGAGATAGGGCACCCCGAGGAAACGCTCGGCGACCGCGACGAAATCGGCTTCGAAGCAATCGGCCGGGACGAGGTGCTTCAGGAAGATGTGCCCGCCATCGGCGAGGATGGCGAAATCGCCCTTGGCCTCCAGCACGGCGACGCCTGCATTCAGCGAAAGCGACGCAAGCGGCGGCAGTTTGATCGAGGAGCCCGGATAGACGAAAGTCCTGAGCGCCGCGACACAGTGCGTCGGCAGGGGCTGGCCGGGGCGCAACGCGTCGTCGGGCAGGTAGCCGACATAGCCGTCGCCCGCGAGCTGGACCCAGGCCCAGCCCTCCTCGCGCTCGTAGACATCGACCAGCTCGCCCGCGATCGCCTCGGTGTCGAGCGCTGCGTCGGGGCGTGGCTCGCGCCGCAGCGGCGCCGAGGGAACAACGACCCGCATCGGCTGCGGATCGGCGAAGCGGGCGGCCTCGACCTGCCCGGCCAGATGGCGCGCGGCGAGATCGGGGCGAAAGGCGTGGATGCGGCGGTCGAGAATCGTCATGGGTGCAATCTAGCGCGGCGAGGGTCTTGCTGGGAGAGCCGTCAGCTTCCGCCGATCTCCTTGGCGTGCTCCGTCACCAGATCGGCCAGCCTCTCGACTGCGAGTGCGCCGGCGACAGTGCGCTGGATCACGACGTTGCGGCGGTCGGTCTCGTCGCGCTTGCGCGTCAGGAGGCCGAGCTTGCCGAGCGTATCGAGCGCGCGCGTGATCACCGGCTTGGTCACGCCGAGCTGCTTCGCCAGCCCCCGCACCGTATGCGGCGGCAGCTCGAGATATACCGTCAGCAGGATCGCTGTCTGGCGCGCCGAGAGATCGGCTTCGCTGTCCCGCACCAGGTCGAGATGCACCTGCCGCCACAGTCTGAGCGCCTGCGAAGGCCTGATCTCCAAGGGCATGATGGCACGGTTCCCGATCGTTACGGGTCCGTATCATTATCCTGTGCCGGCGGCGGCGCAATCGCCTTCGGCGATCAGCCTTAACCGGCCGGGTAGAGCTGCTTCACCAGCGCATGGATCAGCCGCGCACCCTGGCATTCGCCGCCCTCGGGCCGTCCCGGCTTGGGCGAGGGGGTCCAGCCGTAGATATCGAAATGCGCGTAGGATTGCGTCTTCTCGACGAAGCGGTTGAGAAAGAGCGCCGCCGTCACCGAGCCGGCCATGCCGCCGCTGGAGACATGGTTCACATCGGCGATCTTGGAATCGAGTAGGCCGTCATAGGGCCGCCAGAGCGGCATGCGCCAGACCGGGTCGTTTACCGCCATGCCGATCCGCGCGATTTCCGCGGCGAGGCCTTCGTCATGGGTGTAGAACGGCGGGAGCTCCGGTCCGAGGGCAGTGCGCGCTGCGCCAGTCAGCGTGGCGAAATCGATCAGCAGTTCCGGCATCTCCTCGTCGGCCAGCGTCAGCGCGTCGGCCAGGATCAGCCGGCCTTCGGCGTCGGTGTTGCCGATCTCGACCGAGAGCCCCTTGCGGCTCGCCAGCACATCGCCGGGCCGGAAGGCATTGCCCGAGACGGCATTCTCCACCGCCGGCACCAGGAGCCGCAGCCGCACCGGCAGTTTCGCGAGCATGATCATCCGCGCCGCTGCGATCGCCGCCGCGGCACCGCCCATGTCCTTCTTCATCAGCAGCATCGAGGCGTCGGGCTTGAGGTTGAGCCCGCCCGTGTCGAAGGCGACGCCCTTGCCGACCAGCGTGACCTTGGGATGGGCCGGATCGCCCCAGACCAGATCGACGAGGCGCGGCGCACGTGTGGAGGCGCGGCCGACCGCGTGGATCATCGGGAAGTTCCGGGTGATCAGGTCGTCCCCGACGATGCTGGTGATCGTCGCGCCGCACTCGGCGGCCAGCCCGCGGATCGCCGCTTCGATCTCGCCCGGTCCCAGCTCATTGGCCGGCGTGTTGATGAGATCGCGCGCCAGTGCAGCCGATTCAGCGATCAGGCTGATCTCTGCGCCGTGGACGCCGTCCGGCAGAGACAGGCGCGCGCGCGGTGGCTTCGGCTTGCGGTAGCGGTCGAAGCGATAGCCCTGCAGCAGCCAGCCGAGCGCAGCGATCGCCGGATCGTCGATCTCGCCTTCGAGCGCATAGTCGCCCGCCGGCAGCAGGGCGGACAGCCGCGACGGCGCAAAGGGATCGCGCTGCCGCTGCGCAGTTTCGACACCCAGAAGAACGGCGGCGAGCGCTCCCTGTGAATCCGGAAGGAAGCAATGCTGGCCCGTGCCGGCCGCGAAGCCTTGCGCGAGGGCGAAATTGCGATGGGACGGTGAAAGCCGTGCCTGCAAGGCTGGCCAGGTCTGGGACGAAACCACGTGAATCGAGACGGCAGCGTCGGAGGTGGAGATCAGAAGACTGTTCACGGGTCGGTCGATCGGTTCTGAGACAGCGGCGGGTGCCGGGATTAAGGATGCATTAGGGTTAACGTTTTATCACCGAACGACCAGAGGAACCCATTCAGACGACGTTGTCGCGAGGCGATCCGGCCCATGATTCGAACGAAACTCGCCTCCGACCTGTCGATTTTCCGTGCCCGCCGACTTGGATTGACGATTGCTGTCTGCTTAGGAGCAATGGCCCTTGCGGGTTGCCAGAGCCGCGGCGGCCCGGGAGACGTCACGGGCTCGATTGCACGCAGTCCGGCGGCGCAGCCGCGCACCGCGGCCGACTGGCAGGCCGAGCGGGAGAATTGGGCGAAGCGCTATGAGGCCAATCCGAAGGATCGCAACGCCGCTCTCTCCTATGCGCGGGCGCTGCGGGCGCTCGACCAGAACGCACAGGCGCTGGCCGTGCTCCAGAGCGCCGTCCTGACCTTCCAGGATGACCGCGAGCTGCTGGGCGCCTATGGCCGCTCGCTCGCCGATAACGGACGTTTCCGGGAAGCGGACGACGTGCTTTCCCGTGCCCATTCGCCGGAGCGGCCGGATTGGCGCATCCTCTCGGCGCAGGGCACGGTCGCCGACCAGCTCGGCGAGCATGAGAGAGCCCAGCAGATCTACCAGGCCGCTCTGAAGCTTGCCCCGGGCGAGCCGACGGTCATGTCCAATTACGGCTTGTCGCTCGCCTTGTCTCGCCATCTGCCTGAGGCGGAACGGGTTCTCACCGAGGCGGCAGCCTCGCAGGGGGCCGACATCCGCGTGCGCCAGAATCTGGTTCTGGTGCTCGGGCTTCAGGGCCGCTTCGGCGAGGCCGAGGCCATGGCCCGGCGGGACCAGAGTCCGGCCGAGGCGGCGGCGACGATCGCCTATCTCAAGCGCAGCGTCAGCCAGCAGAACAGCTGGGACCTGCTCAAGGGCGCGAAGGGCCGGGGGCAGCCCACCGCCAAGCCTCCGCTGGCGCAGTCTCCGGACAGGTCGGCCGATACGGACCGCCGAGGCTGACCGAGCTGCGAAGCTTCCCTTGGTGTGCCTGGCAGAACCTCCGGGCGAAAGCTGGAGCAGCCGAGGCGCGGACGGTTTGCGCGGCCGCCTGCGACCGCTGATTTACATAGCTGCGGCTCGCCATCATCGGCGATCCGCGTTGATGGCCCCTGTGGCTCGTTCAGGCTTAAGTCACTTCCAACCGAAGACCTGCACCAGCGCCGGAAACATGATGATGACGAAGAGCACCGGCAGGAAGAACAGGATCATCGGCACGGTCAGTTTCGGCGGCAGGGCGGCGGCCTTCTTCTCGGCGGCGTTCATGCGCTGATCGCGGCTCTCCTGCGCCAGGGTGCGCAGCGCCGTGCCGAGCGGCGTGCCATAGCGTTCGGCCTGGATCAGCGCCGTCGAGACCGACTTGACGCTTTCAAGACCGGTCCGCATCGCGAGGTTCTCATAGGCGACCCTGCGGTCAGTCAGATAGGAGAGCTCCGCCGTGCAGAGAGCGAACTCCTCGGCCAGGGGCACGGACTGGCTGCCGATTTCGTTCGCGACCTTGCGGAACGCCTGCTCGATCGACATGCCGGACTCCACGCAGATCAGCAGCAGGTCGAGCGCGTCCGGAAAGGCCAGGCGCATCGAGATCTGCCGCTTGCTGATCTGGTTGGACAGGAAGACTTCCGGCGCCTTGATGCCGAGATAGGCGCCGCCGATCGCGATCGCGATCTTCATAAGCAGCGACTGGCCGAAACCGTTGATGACGAAAAGATAGAACAGCGTGAACAGGAAAAAGCCGACGGGTACGGCGAGGCGGAAGAACAGGAAGGCGATTTCCGCCTGCGGTCCCCGATAGCCTGCCATGGTGAGCTGCTTCCTGGCGTTCTCGGTTCCCAGCCAGTCGCCGAGCTTGAACTGCTCGACGATGCGCCGCATGTAGGCTTTCGGCTCCTGGCGCAGGCTCACCTTCTCGTTCTGGCGGTTGAGCCGATCGCGCTCGCGTGCCCGGATCTTCTCGCGCTCCGTCGCGACGTTCTTCATACGCTTCTGGAGGGTATTGCCCTCGGTCAGCGGGATCGCGACGGTCAGCACCGTGGCCGCGGCCGCGACGGCGGCCAGCAGCGCAAGCATGAATTGCGGATCGGTGAGCTTGTCGACGATCTGGGAAATCACGCATCCACCTCAGATCTCGAAATTGATCATCTTGCGCATGACCAGGACGCCCATCAGCATCCATATGCCGCAGCCGACGAGGGCGAGCTTGCCCATCTGGGTGAGCCACAGGAGCTCGATATATCTCGGGGTGGAGAGATAGACGAGAACAGCAACCGATGGCGGCAGGGCGGCGATGATACCGGCGGAGGCCTTGGCTTCCATCGAGACCGCCTGGATCTTGTCGCGCATCTTGCGCCGCTCGCGCAGGACGCGCGAGAGGTTCGCCAGGGTCTCGGACAGGTTGCCGCCGGTCCTCTGCTGGATGGCGATCACGATGCCGAAGAAATTTGCTTCCGCGCAGGGCATCCGCTCGTAGAGCTTTCCCGCAGCTTCGGCGAGCGGCAAGCCGAGCGTCTGGGCCTCGATGATCTGCCGGAACTCGCCCCTGACGGGCTCTACGGCTTCGGAAGCAATGATGCGCAGGCAATCATTGACTGGAAGGCCGGCCTTGATGCCGCGGACGATGACGTCGAGCGCGTTGGGGAACTCGATGGCGAACCGTTTCAGACGTTTCGTTTTGCAATGCTTCAGGAACCAGGCCGGCAGGCCCAGCGCCCCGATGAACAGACCGACAGCCCCCATGATCATATTGCCGCTCAAGATCAGCAGGACGAGGCCGGCGACGGCGGCGGTCACAGCGCAGATCACGTAGTATTTCTGGCGGGTCCAGCTCAGGCCGGCCTGGCCGATGCGCGCTTCGAGCGTCAGCTTGTTGCGGGCGTTCTCGCGGTTCTCGATCTCCTTGAGGCTTTGCGCGACCTGCCCGCGCTTGGCCCTGGCCTGTGCTTCCCGGTCGATGCTGCGCATCGTGCTCGGACCGGCAAATTCCTTGCGCCGCTTCTCGGCACGCTTTTCGCCGCTCAGCGTAGGATAAAGCAGCGCATAGGCGACGCCGCCAACGGCGAGCGTGGCCAGTGCGGCGATGGCAAGCGTGCTCGAATTCATGGCTTGGCTCCCGACAAGGGCCTCCGTTCAGGCTGCAAAGCCTTCATTGACCTGCTCGAGCTGGTCGAGCGCCGTGGCGAGGCGCTGCTCCTCGCCGAAGTAACGAGCCCGCTCCCAGAAGCGCGGGCGGCCGATGCCGGTCGAGCGGTGGCGGCCGATCAGCTTGCCCGCGGCGTCCTCGCCGAGCACGTCGTAGAGCATGAGGTCCTGCGTCGTGATGACCTCGCCTTCCATCCCCATCACCTCGGTGATGTGGGTGATGCGGCGCGAGCCGTCGCGCAGGCGCTGCGCCTGGATGATGACATCGACCGAGGAGCAGATCATCTCGCGCAGGGTCTTCGACGGCAGCGAGAAGCCGCCCATGGTGATCATCGACTCGATACGACTGAGACATTCGCGTGGCGAGTTGGCGTGGAGCGTGCCCATCGAGCCGTCATGGCCGGTGTTCATCGCCTGGAGCAGGTCGAAGGCCTCGGGTCCGCGCACCTCGCCGACGATGATACGTTCCGGGCGCATGCGCAGGCAGTTCTTGACGAGGTCGCGCATCGTGACCGCGCCGGTGCCTTCGAGATTGGGCGGGCGCGTCTCGAGGCGCACGACATGCGGCTGCTGGAGCTGGAGCTCGGCGGCGTCCTCGCAAGTGATGACGCGCTCGTCATCGTCGATGAAGTTGGTCAGGCAGTTCAGCAGCGTCGTCTTGCCGGAACCGGTGCCGCCGGAGATGACGATGTTGCAGCGGACGCGGCCGATGATCTTCAGGATCTCGGCGCCGGGCGGCGAGATCGCGCCGAACTTGACGAGCTGGTCGAGCGTCAGCTTGTCCTTCCTGAACTTGCGGATGGTGAGCGCGGGCCCATCGATCGCGAGCGGCGGTCCGATGACGTTGACGCGCGAGCCGTCGGCGAGGCGCGCGTCGCAGATCGGCGAGCTTTCGTCGACGCGTCGCCCGACCTGGCTGACGATGCGCTGGCAGATGTTCATCAACTGCGCATTGTCGCGGAAGCGGATGTTGGTGAGCTGGATCTTGCCGCCGGTCTCGATGAAGGTGCGGTTCGCGCCGTTGACCATGATGTCGGCGATGTCGTCGCGCGCCAGCAGCGGTTCGAGCGGTCCGTAGCCGAGAACGTCGTTGCAGATGTCGTCGAGCAGTTCTTCCTGCTCGGCGATGGAGAGCACGACATTCTTCAGCGAGATGATCTCGTTGATGATGTCGCGGATTTCCTCCCGCGCCGATTCCGAGTCGAGCTTCGCAAGCTGCGACAGATCGATCGCCTCGATCAGCGCCCCGAAGATCATGCTCTTCATCTGATAGTATTCTTCGGAGCGCGTCGCCGCCTCGACCGGCGCGAACTTGCGTTCCTCGGCGGTGGGCTGGACCTGCTCCGGCTTGCGCGTCGCCGGCTGAAGGGCGGCTGAGCTCCTGGCGCTCAGGTTCGGCGCGACGGTCGCGCCCGCGGATCGCTTCCCGAACATCTCAACACACTCCCGCGCGTGCCACGGGCGCGCGCACATTCCTGCTTCCTCGGCGCGATCCCCTGACTGGGTGTCCGTCTGGCCGGTTGCGCGTCATCAGGAAGCCTTGCGGCGTTTCAGCTTCGCGACCAGCGGCTCGAACAGGCTGCGCCGGCCGCGCTTGGCTTCGCCGCGTCCGGTCAGCGCGCTGGCGATCTGGGTGAAAGCCTCGCTCGCCTTGCTGCCGGCCTGGACCTCGGCGATCATCTGACCGTTGTTGGCGGCCGTGCCGAAGAGCTGGGCGTCGAAAGGGATCGTGCAGAGGACGTCGACGCCGAGCGCCTTGGAGAACTCGGCGGCATTGATCTCCGGCCGTTTGGGCACGCCGACCTTGTTCAGCACGAGACGGGCGACCGCGTCGTTGGGCCGGGTCGCGCGCGACAGATCGACGATGTTCTTGGCATTGCGCAGGGAGGCGAGCTCCGGCTCGGCGACTACCACGATCTCGTCCGCGCCGATGAGCGTCCGCTTGACCCAGCTGCTCCACTGATGCGGCACGTCGAGGACGATGCAGGGAACGCTGGCGCGCAGCAGTTCCAGCAGCTGCTCCAGCGCGTCCTCATCGAGGTCGATGGTCCGGTCGAGGACCGCAGGAGCCGCAAGCAGGGCCAGATTGTCGCTGCAGCGCGAAAGAAGCCTGTCCAGCAGGTTGGAATCGAGGCGCTCAGGGGCGAAGACCGCTTCCGCGATCCCCTGAGGTGGGTCCTGGTTGAAGTTCAGGCCGGCTGTGCCCCACGCGATGTCGAGATCGACGATCACGGTGGAGGCGTCGAGATTCCGGGCGATCGCCCAGGACATGTTGTGCGCGACGGTCGAGGCGCCCACGCCGCCCTTGGCGCCGACCACCGCGATGACGCGGCCGAGATGGCGGGCTTCCGGTGCGATGTAGAGTTCCGAGAGGGTGCGCAGCAGGTCGAGCGTCTCGAGCGGCGCGATCAGATACTCGCTGACGCCGCGGCGCAGCAGCTCCCGGTAGAGCTGTACGTCGTTGACATGGCCGATCACGACGACCTTCGTGCCGGGGTCGCAGCTCTCCGACAGCGTATCGAGATGCCCGATCAGGGTTGCCGCATCGGACATGGTCTCGAGCACGATGACGTTCGGAGTCGGCGCCGTCCGGAAAGCTTCGACGGCTGCGGCCGCTCCGCCCATCTGGATGCGGGCATGGGTCTTGTCCATGCGCCGGTCGGCAATGGCCGCCTGCATCGTGGCGGCGACGGCCGGCGTCTCGCAGAAGGCCTGCAGCGTGATGCGCGGCAGCGGCGCGATGATCTCGTCGCCATTCGCCTCGACCGCCGGTGTTTCGCTTGTCGCGGGCTGCATCAGTTGCTGCCTCCGACCGTTGAATTGATCTGCGGTGTCTGCTGGCGATACTGGGTCGAGGGATCCTTGCCGTCGCGGATCTTCGCGATGGCGCCCATCCGCTTGACGATGTCGGGACGGCCTTCGTCGCGGGCCCTGACCAGATCGATCGGATCGGCGACCTGCGCGGCCAATGTGGCCTGGGTGGCGCAACCGAAGTTCCAGTAGGCTTCGTTCGATGTCGAGAACTTGAAGTCGGACACGCCGAGGTCCGTCGGCCACTGGCCGCACTGGTGTGGCACGACGGCTTGCAGCGACGCGAAGCTCAGCCGGATCGGCGAGGCGAGGTTCGGGTCCTGGACCGGGTAGCTGCGGACGTTCAGCGCGTTCGGCGAGACGCCGTTGCGCGCCAGCGCCGCGCGGATTCCCGCGAGCGTATCGTGCGTCGCCCGCTCGCGCCTCGAACCGGTCGGAACTTCCGCGACAAGGCCGCCCTTGCCGGACTTGCGGAATGCCTGTGCGAAATCCGCGACGTCCTCCGCCTGGCGGCTGTCGAGCGTGGTGCCGGCGCGGCCGACGAACACGTCGAGCGAGCGTGGCGCGTCGCGCAACACGATCGGATGCCTTTCCCGGACATCGGGCGGGTAGATGGAAGGAGGGTCCGCCTGCGCGCCCTTTCCGGCGCAGCCGCCAGCGAGGGCGCCCAACGTAAGCGCAAGTGCCAGCAGGTGCGTGGCGGTGGCTTTCTCCCGGAGAGGAACCGTCATGGTCGGGCCATCCATCATGGTGCTATCCATCCGGTTCGGTCAGTCGGCGATGAAGCCGACGCGGCCCTTGTAGGCCTGCGGGATTGGGCCGCCGCCGCTGCCGTAGAGCTTGTTGAGGCGGCCGAGCAGGACGGCCTGGGCGTCATGGGACTCCACGAAGCCGTCATCGGGCCTTTGGACCTCGTTCGGCTGCATCGGCTTGGCGATGTAGGGCGTGACAGTGATCATCAGCTCGGTCTCCTCGCGCTGGTAGTCGCGCGAGCGGAACAGCACGCCGATGATCGGCAGGTTCATCAGCCCGGGCAGGCCGTTGAGCGAGGTCTTGGAGACGCGCTGGATCAGGCCGGCGGTGGCCAGCGTGCCGCCGGACGGCAATTCGACCGTCGTGTCGGATTTGCGCACGCGGAAAGCGGGGACCGTGACGGTGGGCTGGTTCCGGTCGCCCTGGAGTACGATCTGGTTCTCGAAGTCGAGCTCGGTAACCTCGGTCGCGATACGCATGCTGATCTTGTTGGCCGAGAGCACGATCGGCGTGAAGTTGAGGGCGACGCCGATCGGCTTGTACTGGACGCCGAGCGAGCAGACCGCCTTGGCCGGGTCGCAGGTGTAGCCGGTGGGGACCGGAACTTCGCCGCCGGCCGTGAACTTCGCGCTCTCGCCCGAGATCGCGGTGACGTTCGGCTCGGCCAGAACGCGGGCAAGGCCCGCCCGCTCGAGAGCCCGCAGCGTGAAGTTCTGCGAATTGCCGATGCCGGCCCCGATCGCTGTGGCGGACAGGGCCTGCGGCGACAGAGAGAAGGGGTTGTCGATGTTCGGCGTGATCGAGAACTTGCCCAGCTTCCACTCGCCGGTTGAATTGATGCCGAGCTGCTTGATCGCCTTGCGCGAGATCTCCGACACCGTCACCTTGACCATCACCTGGTCGCGGTCGCGGATCGTCAGCGAGTTGATCACCGCGCCCTTGGCGTTGCTCTTGTCGGATACGCCGACGAAGGCATTGGCGATGTCGACGGCCTGCGTCGCCTCAGAGGCATTGGGAACAGTCCCGACCAGCAGGATCGAATCGCCGGCGGGCTTGATCTCGATCTGCGAGTTCGGCAGCGCGGTGCGCAGCGTCTGGCGCAGGACGTTGAGATCACGCCCGACATTGATCTCGAGCGCAGTGATCTGGCGGCCTTCGCCATCCATCACGAACATCGAGGTCGCGCCATCGGCGATGCCGATGACGAAGAGTTTGCGCGCGGTCCTCACCACCGCATTGGCGACCTTCGGATTCGCGACGAACACCTCTTTGGCGTCGCGCGGCAGTTCGACGATCAGCGAGCGGCCGATCGAGAGGTCGAGCTTGCGTGAGATCGCGTGCTCGCTCGTGCCGACATTGAGCACCGGAGCGGCATCCCGGCCGGGCGACTGCGCGCTGGCGCCGTCGGCGATCAAGACGAGCGCAAGAGCCGTGGCGAGGCGAAACGAGCATCTGGTCATGGCTTTGCGCTCTTCGAGATGACACCGTAGCGCACGAGGGTCATCGAGTTGTCGGCGGAAGGCGGCGGCGCCGGCTCGTTGGCGTCCTTCAGGCTGCGCAGAGCCAGCGAGAGCGTCCCTGTCTTCTGCGCCTGGATCAGGACTTCGACCTGGCCGGGATCGACCTCGAGCGTCGCGGTTTCGCCGACCACGACCTTCTCGCCGTTGCGCTCCTGCACATTCTGGCCGATCGCCAGAACACGGATATTGCGGAGGATGGTTTCGCTGACCTGGGCCTCGCCGCGGCCGGAGGTGGACTCGCCGCGCCAGGTGCAGATGACGTCGACACGGTCGTTGGGCAGGATGAATCCGCCTGCGGTGTTGGCACCGCGGCTGTCGGTGCTGATCGCCACCGCGCGCATGCCGGAGGGCAGCACGGCGGAGAGGAAGCCTGTTCCGTCGGTCCTGATCAGCTTCTCGCGACGGATCGGCTCGGCGCCGAGAATGGCGTAGCGGGCGACCTGGCCGATGATCTCTTTCTCGGCCTCAGGGGCTTCGTCCTTGCGGATGACGCCGCCCGGCACGCCGGCGATCGGCCAGTTCAGCCACCGCAGATCATTGGCTGTCACCGTGTTGCCGATCGGGATGTCGCTGGCTGCAACGAGCACGGGCACGGTTGGCGCCTGCTCGACCTTGGCGACCGGCGCCGGGGCCTGCGATGGCTGCTGAACAAGCAGCGCGGCGCCGACGCCTGCCGCCAGCGCGACCACGAGAATGATGATGCGTGCGGGACTCATCGACGTCCGATCCTCAGCCAGACGGAGCTGGCCCTCATCCCGGATCGTCGTCGCGAAACGTCAACTTATGGTTAATCGGACGTATATTTTTTGACACGAAGTGCCGTTACGTCGCCATCCTCGTTCACACGCCGATCGCGGCGCGCCAGATGGCTGTTTCCGGCAGGATGAACAGAGCGGCGAATGCAAGAGCGATTCCATAGGGAACGCCCTCCTTCGGCGCGTGCAGTCGCTGCGCCCAATCCCAATTCACTGCAGGTGAAGGCAGCGGGTGCGAGCGCAAGCGCAGGATCAGCAGCGTCAGCAGGCCGCCACCGAAGCTGGAAAGCACGAGGTAAGGCATGAGCTGGTCGAAGCCGAACCAGAGAGCGGTCGCCGCGGCGAGCTTGGCGTCGCCGCCGCCGATCCAGCCTGCCGCGAACAGGCCGAAGGCCCCGACGAGAACCACTGTCCCCGCCGCGAGATGCCAAGCGATGTCGTTGAGGGAAAGCCCGAGCAGCAGGGCGCAGAAGGCGAAGGTCGCGACGAGGAAAAGGCAAAGCCGGTTTGAGATCGTCATCGAAACGAGGTCGCTCGCCGCGGCATAAGCCATGGCGAAGGGAAAGACGCCGAGCATGATGATCAGTGGAAGCGACATGGGCTGAATCCGATCCTATCTCGTAGCCGCGATCTCTCGCAGACAGGTCTCACCAAAGCCTTACGCAGGCGCGAAAATTCCTGGAACGAAGGCCTTCAAATGCAGAACGCCCCGGCGAAGCCGGGGCGTCACACGTCGGGATTCGACCCCTCGGGTATTAGGGGGTGGCAGCCGCGCCCTTGGCGAGCTCATTGCCGACGTTGTTGAACGTAGCCTTGAGGTTGCTACCGACCGTCGTCCAAGCACCGATGCAGACGACGGCGATCAGGGCGGCGATCAGCCCGTACTCGATGGCGGTGGCGCCGGACTCGTCCTTGACGAAGCGAGCGAAAACATTGGTCATGATGGAACTCCTTTACACCACGGTTTGACGGCTGCCTTCGCTCTGAAGCGGCTTCGGTCAGCGACAGGAACCATATTAGCCCGCTCCTCTTGCTGATCGGTTAAGGCGACCCAAGAATTGATTGATTTATCGGGATGTCTTCGCTGTGGTTAACGGGTCATTTAACGGATATATAGAAAGGATTCTGTAAAACACCCAAGACTTGATCTATGAAATAATCGGTAAATGAGATATTTAACTGGTGCCATACGTTCGTTGTATTTGGATTGATTCGGCGTTTGAGCCGTGTGTGCGGCGCGCATTCCGCTTCGTCAACTGCGATGACAACGCAGGAATTCGCTGCCTTCAGCGGTTTTAAGACTTGGTTCATCAGTTTGCGCTTGTCTGGTGTCATCGCAGAGCTTGAGGCATCGCCATGTCGACCAAACACACGCCGGAAAGGTGCCGTCTGTCCGCGCCTCGGGCGGTCGCCATGATCCTCGCCATGGTTGGTGCGGCCATCGCTCCAGCGGTCGCCGCGCCCCAGGACGGCCAGAACGAGAGCGTACTGGTCCTGGTCGATCACGCCAAGGTCGTGCGCCTGCCCGAGAAGGCCCAGACAGTCATCGTCGGCAATCCCGCCATCGCCGATGTGTCCGTGCAGCGCAACGGAGTGATGGTGGTCACCGGCAAGAGTTTCGGCGTGACCAATCTGATCGCGCTCGATGGCACCGGCGCATTGCTTGCGGAATCGATGGTTCGGGTCGGCGCGGCGTCTGATACTGTCCTGACAGTGCAGCGCGGCATGGAGCGCGAAAGCTATTCCTGCACGCCCACATGCCAGCCTGCGGCCCAACTGGGCGACGCTCAGAAATATTTCGGCGAAGTCGGGGCGCAGGCCACAAGCCGCAACGCCCAGGCAACTGGCGTTGGGTCCAAATAGAGATCCGGCAAGCGGCATCCCATGCGTGAGAGCCGCGCCGGAATTGCAGCGATGCCGCTGCCAGCCGATCCTGTCCTATAGTGGATTCACGCGCGTAGGCGCCTTGCCGTGGGCAAGGTAAATGAAACCTTTGCCTCGCCACTTGTGCCGGCGAAATGCTCCTAACCGATCTGAAATTGTTTTGCCGTAGATATCGGCGGGTCGGAGCAATGGGCTCGACGAGGCCAGCAAATGTTTCATCCTATTGCGCGAGCGGAGAAGGCAAGCATCGCAGCCGAGCGGGAGAGGCGCGCCGGGCATTCCGTCATCCGGCGGTTCCGGCGTTCCGAGAACGGGGCGACGGCGGTGGAGTTCGGCTTCGTCGCATTGCCCTTCTTCATGCTGATCTGGGCGATCATCGAGACGGGGCTGATGTTCTGGACCAATCAGGTCCTGGAGGAATCGCTGTCGCAAGCGTCGCGCGTGCTGCTCACCGGCGAGTCGCGTAGCCGCTATAGCTCGACCACCGCCTCCGTCAATACAGCCGCTTTCCGCGACGATGTCTGCGCGCGGGCGATGAACATGATCGACTGCAGCAAACTGGCTATCGATGTCCGCACCTATGGTGATTTTTCCGCGGCCAGCACGGGAACTTCCAGCAGCAACCCTCTCGCTGGCCGCAATCTTGATACGAGCAGCTTTTCTTACCGCCAGCCCGACGCGAACCAGATCGTCGTCGTCCGGGCCGTGCTCGACTACAAGCTGTTCCTCACGAGCTGGGCGTCGACCAGCCTCGCCAACATAGGCAGCGCGGATTCCGGCCGGCGCGGCATCGTTGCGAGTGTGGCCTTCCGGGCGGAGCCGTTCGTTCCATGATCAGATTCGGAGCGAAGATGAGCCGCGAGGGATCGCCCGGCCTGTGGCTCCGCTTTCGCAGCAACAGCGGGGGGGTGGCCGCCATCGAGTTCGCGATGGTGCTGCCTGTGCTGGCGGTGGCATATCTCGGCATGGTCAACCTTGCGCAGATGGTCATGATCAATCGCAAAGTGACGCAGCTGACGTCGACCTTGAGCGATTTGACGGCACGTCTTCAGACGATTCCGACGGCCGAGATCACCAACATCTTCAAGGCGGGCGAGACGATCATGCTGCCTTACAGCTCCGCGAAAGTGAAGATGATGATTGCCAGTATCGTCATCGATGCCAACGGCATCGGCCGCATTTGCTGGGCCAGCGGATACAATGGGGCCACGGTGCCGGCGCGTGGTGACGCGGTTTCCTTGCCGAGCAGCGTCAAAGTCCCCAGCACATCCGTGATCATGGCACGCGCGAGCTATGACTTCGTGCCTCCGATCGGGAAGGATGCCTTCTCGTTCATCGCGAACGCCACGCTGGGCGACAACCCGATCTATTCCCGCCCCCGTAACGGCAAGCCCGCGGGGGACAACAATATCGAGCAGATCGTTCGCAGCGATGTGACGGGCTGCCCCAAGTTCAAATGACGCAAAGCGCCGACGCTGGCAGGCTGCCCTCGTTCAGGGCGCTGCCGGCGCGCTTTTCTAGCCGCGCAGCACCATCCGCCCGGTCTGGACCTCGTAGCCCTGTAGCTTGCTCAGAAATGAATTGCCCAGCAGGCTCATCGAAAGGGCGCGTTCGGGCAGCACGACGGCGTCGACATTGCGCACGACGATGTCGCCGAGGCGGATTTCGCGCAGCACCGTGCGATAGCCCGTAACCGTGCCGTTGGCCGTGCTCAACATCATCTTGCGCGCATTGGTGTCCGACTTGATGCCGAGCGCCTGGGCGTCGGCTGCGGTCAGCGCGACGATGCTGGCGCCGGTGTCGACCATCATCTTGATCCGGTAGTTCTCGACGCTCGGATGGACGATGTAGTGCCCGCGATAGTCGGCGGCCACGGCGAGCGTCACGGGCTGGCGCGGCCCCGGCGCGGCTGGCTCGGCGGAGGCGACCGCTATCGATGGTGTCTGGTCCCCGATCCGGGGAGCAAGCCATTGCGTGTAGCCGAGAGAGCCGACAATGGCGAAGCCGGCCACGCCCAAGGCCCATCCCATCGGGTGCGATGTCACGATCTTTCCCCAGCCTTATCCAGGCCATGACCATGAACATGGTGCCCTGAAGAAGGGTGAAGAGGTTCGGCAGGATTTTCCGCAATGGCCGGGCGCCGGGTATGGATTGTCCGCAGACTTAATCCACGCTTACCGGCACGAGGCTTCGGCAATTGGCACAGCGGTGGCGGGGCGCGTCGGCGACGATTATCCGGCGATATCGCTCGCAAGACGCCGGATGCCCGCGACAAAGGCCTCCTCGGGCGTGACCATGGTCACGGTGAGCTCCGCTGCAGCCAGCGCGCCGCCATAGCTTTCTGCCAGAGCGCCGTCGGCGACGAGGTGGACCTGATTTCGCCTCCCGAAGATGGCCTGTGCCCCCGCGATCTCCTGGCCGACCAGAAGCGCGGAAAGATAGGGGCCGACCTCGCCGCCGCGCATCCGCCCGGCGAGAACCTCGGTGCGCGCGGCGAAGGCCGTATTGAGCAGGCCGCCGGGGCGCAAAGCGCCGGCCCGGCCGCGTGCTGCGCCACTGGCGGCATCGCCTTCGGCAGGTTCCTCCGCCAGGCGGCCCAGGATCGAGCCGTTGCGCAACAGCCCGTAGATCTCGCCCGTCATGAAGCTGGCGAAGCGCGTGATCCGTCCGCCTCTGACCTCGGCCCATTTCGAATGGGTGCCCGGCAGGCAGGCGATGCCGTCATCGAGACCAAGTCCGACGATGAGAGTTTCCTCGCCGCGCATGACGTCGAAGGCGCCGTCGTCGCAACTCAGGCCGGGAATGATGGTTGCCGTCGTATCCTTGTCGAGCTCGACGCGGATCGCAGCGGCGGCAATCGCAGCCGGCGAGGCGGGGCAAGCGACATAAGGCGCTTCGATCCAGCCATTGCGGCTGCCGACCATGCCGGCGAGCACGATGGCGGCGTCGGGCGCGGCGCGCCGTAAATCCCCGGCGAGGGCCTCGAAGGCGGCGGGGTAGCCGCCGGCCGGTACGGACTGGATGCCCTGATCGGCGATCCGCCGCTGCAGAACCTCACCTGTCTCCGCGATGAGGAACGCGCGCGCGCGGGTCGTGCCCCAGTCGAGCGCGATCAGAGGTTTGGGCATGCCAGGCTCCGGCAACAGCATCGGACCGAAAAGTGGAATCCACTTCTCGGAAGAATCCGATGCGATAACAAATATATAGATCGCCGTAACCGCGTCCGATAGGACGCGCGGCGATCTAGCGCGCGACTGTCTCCGCCATGCCGGACCGGGTCAAGGCGTGCCGGCTTGTGCCCGCCCTGCAATCACGGCAACGCTGTGACCTCGGATAACGGACGAATCGGACAAGCGCGATGCTGGAGCTGCAAGCGGGCGGCCTGGAGGCCGTGGTCATTCCGGACATCGGCGGCATCGTCTCGCGCATGATCTGGATCGGGCCGGATGGGCGCCGGCACGATGTTCTGCGGCCACAGGGGAGCGAGGCCACGACCGCTTCCCCCAACTTCTTCGGCACCTGGGCCATGCTGCCTTTCGCCAACCGGGCTTTCGGCAGCGTGATCGATGACGGTGAGAGCCGCTTCCAGGTTCCGACCAACGATCCGGCCGGCACCATCCATGGTTTCGGCTGGCAGTCCGCTTGGGAGGTGCTGCGGTATGACCGCGGTCATACCCTCATCGAGCATCGGCGAACGGAGGGGGCGGACCCGTATCGCTACCGCGTCCGCCAGCACATTTCCCTCGACGAAGCCGGTATGACCATCCGCCTCACGATCGAGAACGAGGCGGAGACGGCACTACCCTTCGGGATCGGCCACCATCCCTGGTTCCCCTGCGCAGCCGATACGCGCCTCGTGATGCGCGCCAGCGGTGCGCTCATCTTCGGCGAAGCCTTTCGCGCCACAGGGCAGGAAACCTTTGTGCAGGGCGGCCCCTTTGTCGACCCGCGCCCGTTCCGTTCCGGTGCCGTAACGGCCTGGAGCTTCCTCGGCTGGGACGGCCGCGCCCGGATCGAGACGCCCTCGGCCGGACTCGCCGTGACGCTGACCGCGAGCGAAAGCCTGAACTGTCCGGTCGTCTGGGCACCGCCCGGGGCCGACTTCCTCTGCGTCGAGCCGCAGAGCCACGCCATCGGCGCGCCGAGCGAGCCGGCGGCACGCGCGGCTGCTCCCTTGAAACGGCTTGCGCCGGGCGAGGTGCTGGAAGGCTGGCTCAGGATCGTGCCGGACGCGCTCTAGCTTTCGGCTTGCTCCTCAGCGCCAGCCGTAGCCATAGCCGCTGGGATAATAGGGCTGGTAGCCATAGGCATTGGCCGGCAGGGCGGGCCGCAGCAGGATCTGGCCGCGGGCCGCCTCCCAGCCATTGCCCTGGCGTTGCTGCGCGATCGTGCTGTCCTGGCTGCGAGGCTTGGCCTTGGCGATCTTGTGCTTGGACGGCGCGGCCGTCGCGAGCTTGGCCTTCGATGTCGTCGATGCCTTGGCGAAGCGCGAGAGATTGTCGGTCGCAGCGCCGTTCAGCGCGATCCGGGTCTGGCCGGCACCATACTTCTTCACCAGTGCGAACAGCTTGGCGGCATTGGCGGGATGCAGCCGGATGCAGCCATGCGAGGCAGGGCGGCCGAGTGCCCCGACCGCCGTCGTGCCGTGGATGGCGTAGCCACCGCGGAAGAAAACCGCGTAGGGCATCGCTCCGCCATATTTGCGCGAATACCAGCTCCTCTCGAGACGTGTCGGCCGATACACGCCGTTCGGTGAGCGGAAGCCGCTGCGGCCGGAGGAGATCTTCCAGTCATGGACCTCGCCGTCGCTGGTGCTGACCTTCATGCGCTGGGCGGCGATGTCGACCCTGACGTCGACGCCGGCTTGCGCCTGGGCGGCGCCGAGCACGGACAGGAACAAGACGGCCAAGATGCCGAGAACGCGACGCATCGCCCGAACTCCGAAGACGCTACTGCTGAGCGGGCGCTCGTGAGGCTCTGGTGGCCGTCGCCCTTGACCCTAGGAAAGCGCGGGCGCCGGAGCCTGTAAAGTGGGAAGACGGAACGTGGTTTCCGGCACCGATCAAATCATTGGCAACGCCTGTGGTTTGCGGCCGCGTGGGAAGGCGGCGTCGATGCGGGCGATGTCGGTCCCCGAGAGGGCAAGACGCAGCGCCCCGGCATTGTCCTCGATATGGGTGACCCTGCCCGCCTTCGGGATCGCAAAGACGCTCGATCGCCGTGTCAGGAAGGCGAGCGCGACCTGCCGCGGCGTCGCATCGTGCTCGCTGGCGATCTCGGACAGCACCTTGCCCTGAGCGCTCCCGGGGGCGGGGAAATCGTCATGGCCGAAAGGGCTGTAGGCGGTGACGGCGACGCCGTGCCGCTCGCACCATGGGATCACGGCGTGCTCGATGGCACGCTCGCGCAGATGGTAGAGCACCTGGTTGCAGGCGATCCTGCCCTTGCCGGCGGCGGCGAGTGCCTCGTCGAGGTCGTCCTCGTCGAAGTTGCTGACGCCCCAGGAGAGGATCTTGCCCTCCTGCTTAAGCGCCTCGAAGGCGGCGAAGGTCTCTTCCAGCGGATGCGGTCCGCGCCAATGCAGCAGGTAGCCATCGAGCCGGTCGGTCTTCAGATGCTTCAGCGAGCGCTCGCAGGCGGCGCGCACGCCCTGCCGGGAGGCGTTGTGCGGCAGCACCTTCGATACCAGGAAGACCTCGTCGCGCCGGCCCGCGATGGCCTCGCCGATGATCGCCTCGGAGCGGCCGTCGCCATACATCTCGGCGGTGTCGATATGGCTGAGACCGAGATCGAGGCCGCGCCTGAGCGCCGCGATCGCCTCGCTCTTGTTGCCTTGCTCGATATACCAGCTGCCCTGGCCGATCCTTGCGACATCGCGCCAACCGGTGTCATTCTGCTTCGTCATCGCTGCCTCTCTCCCGAGAATCTCGATATGCTTCGTTTCAGGCGGTTTGGCGCTGATCGGCGCCGGAGAGCATCAGCCGCCTTCGCGCTGGCGTTTGCGTGGATACTCGCCGGCGCGCCCCTCTGGGCGCAGTCACGCGAAGACACCGTTGCGCATGTCGACGGCGCGCCGATCCCGGTCCATCTCTACGTTCCGAGCGGAGCCGGTCCTTTTCCCGTGCTCGTCCTGTCGCATGGCAGTCCCCGCGATGCGGCGGGCAGGAGCGATTTCGGCCGAGGCACGCTCCGCGGGGTCGCCGAAAGCCTGGCCCGTCGCGGCATTCTGGTCGCCGTGCCGATCCGGCGCGGCTATGGCCCGCAGCCTTTGCGCTGGGCCGAGGATTACGGCGGCTGCGAGCGTGCGCGCTATTACCAGGCGGGGCTGGCCACGGCGGAGGATATCCGGGCCGCTGCGCTGACCGTCGCCTCGCGTCGCGATGCCGATCCGACGAGGATCGTGCTGATGGGCGTCTCCGCCGGCGGCTGGGGGTCGATCGCCGCCGCATCGCAGCCGCTCAAAGGGCTGATCGGGGTCGTGAACTTCGCAGGCGGGCGCGGCTCGCGCGGTCCGGATGACGTCTGCAAGCCTGACGAACTCGTGGCTGCGGCTGCCCGCTATGGACGAAACTCCCATGTGCCGGAGCTCTGGGTCTACAGCGTCAACGACCGCTTCTTCGGGCCGGATCTGGCGAACAGGCTGCTCAAGGCCTTCACCGAGGCCGGCGGCGCCGTGCGCTTCGTGTCGGCGCCCGCCTATGGCACGGACGGGCACCGCTATATCCGCGATACCGAGAGCTGGCGCGGCGACGTCGAAGCCTCCCTGCAGCGGATCGGCTTTCTCCATGGGTCATAGGCTCTAGGCCGGCGGCGTGCCGTTGGCCGAGAGCACCTCGCCGGCGAGATAGAGCGAGCCGCAGATCAGGATACGCGGCGGTGCCGGCCAGTCGCGCGCCGCGATCGTTCTGAGCGCCTGTTCCACCGAGCCGGAAACCTCGGCCGCGAGGCCGGCGCCACGGGCGGCATCGGCGACTTCCTCGGCTGGGCGGGCGGCGAGCGAGTTCTGGATCGGCACGGCATAGAGCGCCTGCGCCAGCCCCTTGAAATGGCTGAGAGTGGCGGCTGCGTCCTTGGTCGAGAGCAGGCCGGCGATCATCACCAGCGGCGCCGGGTTGCGGTCGGCCAGGTCGGCCATGGCCTGGGCCAGCACGCGCCCGCCATCGGGGTTGTGGCCGCCGTCGAGCCAGAGCTCGGCGCGCTCCGGCACGATCTCGGCGAGGCGCCCGCGCGCCAGCCGCTGCAGCCGCGCCGGCCAGTCGGCATGGCGCATGCCTTCCTCGAAGGCGCGTGTCGGCAGGGCGCTATAGCCGGCCGCGCGCAGTGCCGCGATCGCGGTCCCGGCATTGACGTGCTGATGGCGTCCGGTGAGGCGCGGCAAGGGCAGGTCCAGCAGCCCGTCGCCATCCTCGTAGACCAGCCGCCCACCGGCCTCATGGACATTGAAGTCCTGCGCGCCGATCAGGATCTTGGAGGCGCCGGCTCGCTCGGCCGCGGCTTCGAGAACCGCGGTCGGCTCCGGCTCCTGCGGCGCGATCACGGCCGGCGCGCCGCGCTTGAAGATGCCGGCCTTCTCGCCGGCGATCTTCGTGACGGTGTCGCCGAGATATTCGGAATGGTCGAGCGAGACCGGCGTCACCACCGTGCAGGCCGGGTGCGCGATGACGTTCGTCGCATCGAAGCGTCCGCCGAGTCCGACCTCCAGCAGCAGCACGTCGGCGGGGTTCTCAGCGAAGAGCAGGAGCCCGGCGGCCGTCGTCATCTCGAAGAAGGTGATGGGATCACCGGCATTGACGGCCTCGCAGCGCTCCAGCGCTTCGACGAGCTTGTCTTCGTCGACGAAGCGCCCGCCGCCCGGCCGGCCCAGCCGGATGCGCTCATGGAAGCGCACCAGATGCGGCGAGATGTAGACGTGAACGGAGAGTCCGGCTGCCTCGAGGATGGCCCGCATGAAGGCGATGGTCGAGCCCTTGCCGTTGGTGCCGGCGACATGGATCACCGGCGGCAGGCGCTTATGCGGATCGCCCAGCCGCTCCAGCAGGGTGAGGGTACGGCCGAGCGAGAGGTCGATCAGCTTGGGGTGCAGCGCCATGAAGCGCGCAAGCAGTGTGTCGGAAGACCCCATGGTGCGACCGCTCCCGGCCTAGAGCATTTTCAAGCGAAGCGGGCACCGGTTCGCGTGAAGAAAACGCGGAAAATAAGAAGCTAAGCAGATCCGCGGTTCGGAGAAGCGCGGACCTGCTCCGGAATTATCAGACCGCCTCGGTGACCGGGCGCGCGGGAGCGGCGGCTTCGCTCTTCGCCGCCGGCTGCTTGGTCAGCAGGCGGCCGAGCCGGGCCAGCGTGTCCGGGATCTCGCGGCGATGCACGACCATGTCGACCATGCCGTGATCCTTGAGATATTCCGAGCGCTGGAAGCCTTCCGGCAGCTTCTCGCGGATGGTCTGCTCGATCACGCGCGGCCCGGCGAAGCCGATCAGCGCCCCGGGCTCGGCGATGTGGATGTCGCCCAGCATGGCGTAGGAGGCGGTGACGCCGCCGGTGGTCGGGTTGGTCAGCACCACGAAATAGGGCAGGCCGGCCGCGCGCAGGCGGCGCACCGCCACGGTCGTCCGCGGCAATTGCATCAGCGAGAGGATGCCTTCCTGCATGCGCGCCCCGCCGGAAGCCGCGAAGACGACATAGGGGGTTTTCTTCTCGAGCGCGGTTTCGGCCCCTTTGACGAAGGCCTCGCCGGCGGCCATGCCGAGCGAGCCGCCCATGAAGTGGAAATCCTGCACCGCCAGCGTCATCGGCAGGCCCTTGACCCGGCCATAGCCGATCTTGAAGGCGTCCTGCGCGCCGGTCTTGGCGCGGGCATCCTTCAGCCGGTCGACATAGCGCTTCTCGTCGCGGAACTTGAGCGGATCGACGGAAACCTCCGGCAAAGCGACATCGAGCCACTTGCCGTCGTCGAAGGTCAGCCGCAGCCGCTCCGGCGCGGTGACGCGCATATGGTGCTCGGAGCCGGGGATGACGTAGCCATTCGCCTCGACATCCTTGTGGAACACCATCTGCCCGGAATCCGGACACTTGATCCAGAGGTTCTCCGGGGTCTCGCGCTTGAACAGCGTCTTGATGCGCGGCCGGACGACTTCGGAAATCCAGTTCATCGGATGAATCCCTGATGGGCTTTCAGCGCCGGAGCGCCGTCACGCCGAAAATGGGGTCGCGTCTGCCGGCGGGCAAGCGACGCAACCGTTGAATGAACCCGGCCTCAGGCCGCCTTGGCCGCCGAGCGGACGCCCTGGGCGAGTTCGCTGACCAGCGACGTGACAGCCGAAACCGTCTTTTCCGTGGCCTTGCCGTCGCTGTCGAGCGAGAGCCGGACGCGTTCCACAAGGGCCGAGCCGACGACGACACCGTCTGCGCTCTTGGCGATGGTAGCGGCGTCGGCCGCAGTCTTCACGCCGAAGCCGACCGCGACGGGCAGGTCGGTGTGACGCTTGATCCGGGCAACCGCGTCGCCGACCGCGCCATAGTCGGCGATGGCGCCGCCGGTCACGCCGGTCATCGAGACGTAATAGACGAAGCCGGAGGTGTTCTGCAGCACCTTCGGCAGGCGCTTGTCGTCGGTGGTCGGCGTGGCCAGGCGGATGAAGGAAACCCCCGCCTTCAGCGCCGGCAGGCAGAGCTCCTCGTCCTCCTCCGGCGGCAGATCGACGACGATCAGTCCGTCGACACCGACGCGGCGCGCCTCGGCCAGGAAAGCCTCGACGCCATAGGCGTAGATCGGATTGTAGTAGCCCATCAGCACGATCGGCGTGTCGTGGCCGGCCTTGCGGAAGCTCTCGACCATGGCGAGCGTCTTCCGCAGCGTCTGCCCGGCTTTCAGCGCGCGCTGCCCGGCGAGCTGGACCGGCACGCCGTCCGCCATCGGATCGGTGAAGGGCACGCCGAGCTCGATCACGTCGGCGCCGGCTGCGGGCAGGGCCGCGAGGATGGCGCTCGCCGTCTCGAAATCGGGGTCGCCGGCGGTGACGAAGGTCACGAGCGCCGCCCGGCCCTCGCGGGCGCAGGCCTGGAAGCGGTTCTGGATGCGGGTCTGGCCGGTCTCTGTCATGGGCTTGCGGTTAGCATGGGACGGGCGGGCTGGCGAGTGGCTTGCGCGCGAGGCGAGCCTGCGCCACATCCGCCGGGCATGCGCGCCTTCGACACCGCCCTTCCCATCGATGCTGTTCTCGGCGACCTCTCAGCTGCCTTGCGGAGTCGGCCGAACGCCGTGCTGGTCGCCCCGCCCGGCGCCGGCAAGACCACGCGCGTGCCGCTCGCTCTGCTCGACGAGCCCTGGACAAAGGGCGGCAAGCTCATCCTGCTCGAGCCGCGACGGCTGGCGGCGCGCGGTGCGGCGAACCGGATGGCGCAGACCCTGGGCGAGCGTGTCGGCGAGACCGTCGGCCTGCGCGTGCGCCTCGGCTCCAAGATTGGTCCGAAGACGCGCATCGAGGTCGTCACCGAGGGCGTCTTTGCGCGGATGATCCTGGACGATCCGGCGCTCGAAGGCGTCGCGGCCGTCTTCTTCGACGAATTCCACGAGCGTTCGCTCGATGCCGATTTCGGCCTTGCGCTTGCGCTCGACGCGCAGGGCGGCCTGCGTGAGGATCTGCGCATCCTCGTCATGTCGGCAACGCTCGACGGCGCCCGCGTCGCGAAGCTGCTCGGCGAAGCGCCGGTAATCGAGAGCGAGGGCCGCGCCTTTCCGATCGAGACGCGCTACCGCGGCCGCGACCCGCTGAAGCGCATCGAGGATCAGGTCATGGAGACGGTTTTGCTCGCGCTCAACGAGCAGCCGGGCTCGCAACTCGTCTTCCTGCCGGGACAGGGCGAGATTCGCCGCGTCGAGGAGCGCCTGCGCGAGAGGCTACGCGATCCCGCCGTCGAGATCGCGCCGCTCTATGGTGCGCTCGACCAGCGCGACCAGGACCGCGCCGTGCTGCCGGCGCCCGCCGGCAAGCGCAAGATCGTGCTCGCCACCGCCATCGCCGAGACCTCGCTGACCATCGAGGGCGTGCGCGTCGTCATCGATTCCGGCCTCGCCCGGGTCCCGGTCTACGAGCCTGATATCGGCGTGACCCGGCTGGAGACCCGCCGTGTCAGCCGCGCCGCTGCCGATCAGCGCCGCGGCCGTGCCGGCCGTACCGAGCCGGGTGTCTGCTACCGCCTTTGGGAAGAGGCCGCGACCGGCGCGCTCGAAGCTTTCGCCCGGCCGGAAATCCTCTCGGCCGATCTGAGCCCGCTATTGCTCGATTGCGCTGCCTGGGGCGTTGGCGATCCGACGTCTCTGGCTTTCCTCGACCTTCCGCCCGCCCCGGCCCTCAAGGAAGCGCGCGCCCTGCTGACCAATATCGGTGCGCTCGATCGCGATGGCCGCATCACGCCGGACGGGCGCGCTCTGCAGGCGCTGCCTTTGCCGCCGCGGCTCGCCCGCATGGTCGTGGCTGCCGCCCGCTTCGGGCAGGCGAACGCCGCGGCCGATCTCGCCGCCGTGCTGGTCGAGCGCGGGCTCGGTGGCGATGCCGTCGATCTGGCCGAAAGGCTGGAGCGGCTCAGCCGTGAGCGCGGCGGCCGGGCCGGCGACATGCGCCGCCTCGCCGAAGGCTGGGCACGAACCGCCCAGCGAAGCGCCAGCGGGGATAAGGCAGACGCCGGTGAACCGCTGTCGCCCGGCCTTCTGCTCGCCTTTGCCTATCCGGATCGCGTCGCCAAGGCCCGCTCTCCGGGGTCGGGGCAGTATCTCCTCGCCAATGGCCGCGGTGGCGCGGTGGAACCGTCGCAGCGTCTGGCGCGCGAGCCCTATATCGTCGTTGCGGAATTGACCGGTGCGGCCCAGCAGGCCCGCATCATGGCCGCCGCCGCGATCACCGAAGCCGAGATCGTGACGCTCGTCGGCCATGGGCTTGCGCCCTTAGGCATCGCGGAGCGCGAGGAGGCGAATTTCGACCGGACCGCCCGCGCGCTGCGGGTTCGGGCGGTGCGCCGCTATGGCGGGCTCGCGCTGTCGGAGCGGCCGCTCTCCGTCGCGGATACGCCGGGGAATGCCGAGGCGTTGGCCAAGGGCATCGCGTCGCTCGACATCGGCCTCCTGCCCTGGACGAAAGGCCAGAACCAGCTGCGCGAGCGCGCCGCCTTCCTGCGCAAGGCGGAACCGGAGGAAAATTGGCCCGATCTCTCCGACGAAGGATTGGCGCAAGAGCCGGAACTCTGGCTGGCGCCGCATCTCCTCGGCCGCGCCTCGCTCGCTTCGATCCAGCCTTCCGATCTCGATTCGGCCCTGGCGATGCTGCTGCCCTGGGAGCTGAAGCGCCGGCTCGATCAGGAAGCGCCGACCCATTTTACCGCGCCGACGGGGTCTTCGCTCGCGGTCGACTATGCCGCCGAGGCCGGCCCGACCATTTCGGTGCGCGTGCAGGAACTCTACGGTCTCGCGACGCATCCTGCCTTGGCCGGCGGACGGGTGCCGCTGGTGCTGGAACTGCTCTCCCCGGCGCACCGGCCGATCCAGGTGACGCGCGACCTGCCCGGCTTCTGGCGAGGCTCCTGGGCCGCGGTGAAATCTGAGATGAAGGGCCGTTACCCCCGCCATCTCTGGCCGGATGATCCCGCCGCAGCGTTGCCCACAACGCGAGCCAAGCCGCGCGGGACGTGAGGCCTTACCGTTCCCTCGTCGTCATCCCGGACAAGCCGCGAAGCGGCGCCGATCCGGGATCCATTCCGGAACGATTCCGATGAAGGTCCGGGCATGGATCCCGGGTCTGCGCTTCGCTTGCCCGGGATGACGGCGAGGTAGGAGATAAATCCTCAATTCCCCATCCGGTCGCGCCATTGCCGTTCGCCGGCGAGGCAGGAGACCGAGTCGCCCGCCTGAGCCTTGTGAACGGTCGCATCGGCCGGTGCCTCGGCGATCTCGCGCAGCAGCTTGGTCTTGGTCGCCTCGACGAACTGGCTCTTCTCGCGGATCGGGATGACGAAGGCGCCGATTCCGGTGACGACGCAGTCCTTGTAGTAGACGTCGAGATTGTCGATGTCGAAATAGCCGGCCTGTTTCAGCATCACGGGCAGGCCGTTGATCGCGATGCCCTTGGCGCCAGCCTCGTCGCGCGCCGCGGTGACGGGCCGCCCGTCATTGTTGGCGCCGTCACCGGAGATGTCGATGACGCGCCGTATCGCCGTGACGTTGACCTGTTCGAGCATTTGCACGCCGAGATCGATTGCCCCCGAGATCGAGGTGCGCCGTCCGCGCCGCGTCGGAGCCTCACCCAGTTCCTCGGCAAAGGCGACGGCCGCGGCCGGGCCATCGATCACCTTCCATGGCCGCACCACGTATTGGAAGCTGCTGCCCGCCCATTCGAAATAGGTCACGGCGATCTTGCCGATCGCGCCCTTGGCGATCGCGTCGTGGAGCTGCTTCGAGCGGAAGGCCTCGATATAGCCGTTGCGCTGCAGGGCGAGCTCGTCGAGGTCCATCGAATAGGAGACGTCGACCGCGAGCACGAGCGCGACATCGACCTCTTCGGGGGGAGCGCCGGCCGTCTGGGCCCGGGGCAGGGCAGGCTGCCAGAGCACCGCCACTGCCAGGCATGAGAGACCGCACAGCCAGCGCCGCATCGCCACCTCCTTCGTCCTGTCGCGGAAAGGAGTGTGCCTCTGGCTGTGATGATCGCCAAGCCGGAAAATCCGGCTAACGGCGCCTGTTTCGATAGCAAATGCGCGAGCAGGAGGTTCTCAGCCGGCGCGGCGCCTCTCGACGATGTCGATGGCGGCCGCGACGGCCTCCTCGACCGTCAGCGCCGAGGTGTCGAGCGTGACGGCATCTTCCGCTGCCTTGAGCGGGGCGTCGCTGCGCCCCGAATCACGGGCGTCGCGCCGGCGGATATCGGCGAGGATGCCGTCGAAGGTCACGGCCTCGCCGCGTCCGACGAGCTCCTTGTGCCGGCGCGCGGCGCGCACTTCGGGCGTCGCGGTGACGAAGAGCTTCGCCGGCGCCTCCGGGCAGATCACCGTGCCGATGTCGCGTCCGTCGAGCACGGCGCCGCCGGTCTGCGCCGCGAAACGCCGCTGCCTTGTGAGCAAGCCGGCCCGCACGGCCGGCACGGCCGCGACAACGGAGGCCGCCTCGCCGATCTCGCGGCCGCGCAGCCGGTCTTCCGGAAAGGCGGTCTCGTCGAAGCTGCTGACGATCTGCTCGGCGGCTGCGGCGTCGCGGATGTCGTGGCCGGCATCGAGCATGGCGCGGGCCACCATCCGGTAGAGCAGGCCGGTATCGAGATAGGGCAGGCGGTAATGGGCCGCGAGCCGGCGCGCCAGCGTGCCCTTGCCGGATGCGGCAGGGCCGTCGACGGCGATGACGAGGCCGTCCTTGTCTAGGCTCATCGGATCTGGCCTCCGAGGCCGTTCGTCAGGGCGACGAAGCTCGGGAAGCTCGTCGCGATCATCAGTCCGTCATCGACCACGACCGGCTCGCGCGTCGCCAGCCCCATGACGAGGAAGCTCATCGCGATGCGATGGTCGAGATGGGTTGCGATCGGCCCGCCGCCGCGCACCGGCCCGCCGCCCGAGCCTTCGACGATCAGGTCGTCGCCCTCGATGGCGCAGGTGACGCCTGCCACCTTCAGCCCGGCCTCCACCGCCGCGAGGCGATCCGATTCCTTGACGCGCAGCTCCTGCAATCCGCGCATCCGCGTCGTGCCGCTGGCGAAGGACGCAGCCACCGCCAGCACCGGATACTCATCGATCATCGATGGAGCGCGTTCGGGCGGCACGATCACGCCCTTCAGGCTCGAGGCCCGCACGCGCAGGTCGGCGACGGTTTCGCCGCCCTCATTGGCCTCGCGCTCGACGGTGATATCGGCGCCCATTTCGAGCAGCGTCGTCAGCAGGCCCGAGCGCAGCGGATTGGTCATCACGCTTTCGATCAGGATGTCGGAGCCCGGCACGATCAAGCCCGCGACAAGTGGGAAGGCGGCGGAGGAGGGGTCCGCCGGCACCACGATCGGCGCTGCCTGCAGCTCCGGCTGGCCCTTCAGCACGATGCGCCGGCCATGTTCGCCTTCCGGCGTCACGATGATTTCGGCTCCGAAATGAGCCAGCATCTTCTCGGTATGGTCGCGCGTCGCCTCTGCCTCGATCACGGTCGTCTCGCCCGGCGCAGCCAGGGCGGCGAGCAGCACCGCGGACTTGATCTGCGCCGATGCGACGGGGGGACGGTAGGTGATCGGGATCGCCTCCTTCGGCCCGCGCAGGGTCAGCGGCACGCGCCCGCCCTCCTGCTGCGAGACGACGACCGTGCCCATCTGCTCGAGCGGATCGAGGATGCGCCGCATCGGCCGCTTGCGCAGCGAGGCGTCCCCATCGAATGTCGTGGTGATCGGGTGCGAGCCGCAGACCCCCATCATCAGCCGCGAGCCGGTGCCGGCATTGCCGAAATCGAGCACGTCGGCAGGTTCGCGCAGGCCACCGACGCCGACCCCCTGCACGCGCCATGCGCCAGGGCCATCGTGATGGACGATCGCACCCAGCGCCCGCGCCGCAGCGGCGGTGCGCATCACGTCCTCGCCTTCGAGCAGACCGCTGACCTTGGTCTCGCCGATCGCCAGCAGGCCGAAGATCATCGCCCTGTGCGAGATCGACTTGTCGCCGGGCACCCGGACGCGGCCCTTGAGCGGGCCTGCCGCGCGGGCGGTGACGGGGACCGGTGCATGGTCGTGGGACACGGGGATCGGGGTCTCTGCGCTCGGGAAGGAACGGATGCGTGCCCGGCCTAGAGCACGTGCCGATCAGATTGCAATGCAATCTGATCGGATCGCGCGTTCTCTATCGGTATGTGAGAGACGGATACCGATCAGGTTGCTCCAACCTGGCCGGATTCGGCTCTAGCACGCTCGCGCAAGCCGCGCCAATGCACGGTCGCGTCGCCGTCTGGAGGGCGGGTGAAACGGCTCCGCTCTTGCGCGCAGTTGCCGCATGGCTCAAATCAATATTTGACAGCGCGGCGCGCCCCGACTAACGGACGCGCCTGCTTTTCAGAACATGATGATTGAAGGGTCCGACGCAGTGGCGAAACCGGAACTCGGAACGAAGCGCGTTTGCCCGGTCACGGGGCGCAAGTTCTATGATTTGAACAAGGATCCCATCGTCTCCCCCTATACGGGGCAGGCTTACCCGCGGACGATGTTCGACCCGCAGGCCAAGGTGCCGGCCAAGCCCGAGGCCGATGAGGAGGAAGAGACCGAGGTTGCCGACGGCGCCGTCGAGCTCGTCTCGCTCGACGAAGCCGATGCGGAGGCTTCGGAGAAGGACGCCGTGGTCACGACCGAGGACGACATCGAGGTCGAGGACGACATCGGCGGTGAGGACGACGACACCTTCCTCGAGGAAGATGAGGAAGGCGACGACGACGTCGCCGACCTGATCGACGGGGATATCGAGGGCGACGAGGACAACTGATCCACAGCCTCGAAAAAAGATGACGACAAGGCGACATTAAGCGCTTGTGTCTTCAGCCCGGGCCGCCTATAGACCGCTGCGTCGCTGGACGGCGGCCCGGACGGAACCACCGAGGTGGTTCGAAAGACCCGGTTTTGACGGCCGATTCCCAACTCGGTCGTCGCGTGTGGGGCCATAGCTCAGTTGGGAGAGCGCTTGAATGGCATTCAAGAGGTCGGCGGTTCGATTCCGCCTGGCTCCACCAAAACACTCTTCGATCAGTCCTAGTCGATGACCGAAACCAGCCCTTAGCAGGCTGGTTTTTGCGTTCTGGGGCCGCTGGTCTTGGCCGGCCCGGAAAGTTTGGCCTTGCCCTGCTCGCCGCTGGAAGCGTGGCTTATTCCTGGTGGCTCTGGCGGCAGAATGCTGCGCACTGAAGCGCGCGTCCGGTCGCTTAGGCAACCCTATCGAAGCACCACCACCTTCGTGCCGGGCCGGACGCGGTCGTAGAGATCCATGACGTCGCGGTTGGTCATGCGGATGCAGCCTGAGGAGACCGCTGCGCCGATCGTATCTGGCTCGTTGGAGCCGTGGATGCGGTAGAGGCTCGATCCGAGATAAATCGCGCGCGCGCCGAGCGGATTGTCCATGCCGCCGGCCATATGGCGCGGCAGGTCCGGGCGGCGCTTCAGCATCTGGGCCGGCGGCCGCCAATCCGGCCATTCGCGCTTCATCGAGACGGTCTTGGTGCCCGACCAACTGAAACCCTGGCGCCCGACGCCGACGCCGTAGCGCAGCGCCTGGCCTCTGCCGAGGACGTAGTAGAGCCGCCGCTGACTCGTCGAGATCACGACGGTGCCGGGAGTCTGTTTCCCGCTCCACGGCACGACCTGACGCGGAATCGGCTGCTCGCTGAATATGTTGAGGAAATCGGCGAGGCCGCGGCTGATCGGATTGCTGTAAGCCTGCGCGGGCGCTGAAAGAGCAAGCAGCCCGGCGGCAAGAGTGATGGCGCGTAGCATGATGATCCCTGCGGCGCCCCCCGCTTCGGAATTAAAGAGAAGACGGAAAATGAGGTCAAGGCTGGCTCGCGGCAGACGGGCCGGCCACGATCACGCGTGGCCGGTCTTCCCGCGCTGCGGTTGCGGCCGTCTCAGTGGACCAGCTTGACCATGCCGACGACCACGGGCCCCATCAGCGGCAGCAGCACGTTCGAGATCGCGTAGGTCACGGTGTAGCCGATCACGGGCGTCGAATTGCCCGCGAGTGAGACCAGTGCAGTGATCGAAGGCGTGCTGCAGTGCTGGCCGGCGATCGCGCCGAGCAGGATCGGCGCCTCGATTTTCAGCAGATGGCGGCCGATATAGAGCGAGACCAGGCCCGGCACGGCCGAAACCAGGATCGACAGCACCGGCAGCATCAGCCCGTACTGCTTGAGCAGCGCGACGGCGTCCGGGCCGACCGAGAGGCCGATGGCTGCAATGAAGGTCGCCAGGCCGAAATCCTTCATGAACTCGGCCGCCTCGGGCGGAATGGCGCCGAGCAGGGGGCGGTGCATGTGCAGCCAGCCGAAGACGAGACCCGAGATCAGCGCGCCACCGCCAGTGCCGAGCGTCAGATTGAGCGGGCCGATCTGCAACGCGAGCTCGCCCAGCAGGAGGCCGGCGACGACGCCGAGACCGAGCATGACGAAATCCGTCGTCGACGTGGCTGGCAGCAGATGCCCGAGCTCGGTCGCGGCGCGGGTGATCGCCTCCTCCGAGCCATAGAGTGTGAGAATGTCGCCCTGCTCCAGCACAGTGCCGGGCAGAGCGGGGATGCCCTGGCCGAGGCGTCGCACGCGGGAAATGAAGACACCCCGCCGCTGCTCGTCACTGGCGAGGCGGCGCAGGTCACGGATGCGCAGGCCGGCCACCTCGCGGCGCACGAGCACGACCTGACGCTCGACGAGCGGAACATTGTCGCCCGCGGGCATCGGGACCTCGGCCCCGAGACGCTCGCTGACCGCGATGACCGAGCGACGCCGGCCGATGATCAGGACGATGTCATCGGCCTCGAGCTGGGTTTCGGGCGTCGCCTTGATGAAGCCCGAGACGCGCCCGACCTGTTCGATCGTGACGACGCCATTGACGCTGTTTTCGAAGGCGCTGACCGTGCCACCACTGATGGGACCGGCACGGAAGGTGCGCGAGACGATCTCAGGGACGCCGTTGTCCTTGTCGTTGTCGCCCTCGGCGCCAAGCTGCCGCGCCAGCGCCGCGGCCTCCTCGCGCAGATCGATCCGAAGCAGCAGCGGGCCGATCTGCGTCGTAAAGACCACGATGGCGACGAGCCCGAAGAGGTAGGTCACGCTGTAGGCGGTGGCCATATTGGCCTGCAGCCGCGAGATCTCGGCTGCAGGCAGCGCCAGCCGCGAGATCGCGTCAGAGGCCGTGCCGAGCACTGCCGATTCCGTCGCGGCGCCCGCAAACAGGCCGGATGCCGTGCCTGCATCCAGGTTGAACAGCAGGACGGCTGCCGCGACCAAGGTCAGCACCGTCCCGACCTCGACGAAGGAGAGGACGCCGTAGCGCAACCCCCCGCGGATATTGTTGAAGAACTGCGGCCCGGCCGTGAAGCCGAGCGCGTAGATGAACAGCGCGAAGGCTACGTTCTTCAGATCCGGGCTGATCGTCACTCCGAGTTGCCCGAGGGCGAGCGCGACGAACAACGTCCCGCAGACGCCGCCGATCCGGACGGGCCCCACCTTGATCTTTCCGATGAGGTAGCCGAGAGCCAGCGAAATGAAGAGGGCGACGACGGGCTGTGTAACAAATGACACGGCGGCACCCGGCTCGGAGGACGGAGCTTTCGAGATTATTCGCGCCGCATGAATTCGCAAGCCGCGGCATTGGAATGTGCGAGACCCACTGGCGTCAGGCGCCAGAGTGTGAATCATTTGGGCGAGGCGGCGGAAAATTTCTGCGGGGCAGACCCTTGCAGATATTTTAAGCTTGAAACAATATGCCTCTGCGCAGGCCATAGAAGTTTGAGGGAACCGGGTCGCGCATCCATTTCTCGTTCGTTCGTCCCGGGAGGGCATCGATGACGACACTCAAATTCGCACTCGCACTGGGCTGCGGAGCGCTGGCATTTTCCATCGCGTCCGCGCAGGCGCAGGAGCCGATGAAGATCGGCGTCGTGAGCGTGCTGACCGGCCCCGGAGCGGCGCTCGGCCAGCAGGTCCGAGACGGCTTCCAGCTCGCGGTCGACAAGAACGGCGGCAAGCTCGGCGGCGTGCCGGTCAAGATCACGGTGATCGATGACGAACTGAAACCCGATGTCGCGGTGGACCGGGTGCGGACCTATGTCGAGACCGAGAAGCCGGCCTTCGTCGTCGGCCCGGTGTTCTCGAACATCCTTGGCGCCATCGCCAAGCCGGTCCTCGACTCCGGCGCCTTCCTGATCAGCCCGAATGCCGGCCCCTCCACCATGGCGGGCAAGGCCTGCAACAAGAATTTCTTCGTCACCTCCTACCAGAACGACCAGGTGCACGAAGTCCTCGGCAAATACGCGCAGGATCAGAAGTACAAGACCGCCTACATCATCGCGCCGAACTATCAGGCCGGTAAGGACTCGCTCGCCGGCTTCAAGCGCTACTTCAAGGGCGAGATCGTCGACGAGGTCTATGCGCCGCTGAACGCGCTGGATTTTTCGGCCGACCTCGCCAAGATCGCTTCGACGAAGCCCGACGTGGTCTTCGCCTTCCTGCCCGGTGGCCTCGGCGTCAACTTCGTCAAGCAGTGGTCGCAGGCCGGCCTGCAGGGCAAGATCCCGTTCCTCTCCGCCTTCACGGTCGATGAATCGACCCTCCCGGCGCAGCAGGATGCGGCGGTCGGCCTCTATGGCGGCATGACCTGGGCGCCCAACATGGACAACCCGCAGACGAAGGCGTTCGTCCAGGACTATGAAGCCGCCTACAAGATCGTGCCGGGCTCCTACGCCCAGCAGGCCTATGACGCCGCGATGCTGATCGATTCGGCCGTGAAGGCGGCCGGCGGCACCGGCAATGCCGACAAGCTGCGCGAGGCGATCAAGAAGGCCGACTTCACCTCGCTGCGCGGCAAATTCAAGTTCAACACCAACGGCTATCCGATCCAGGACTTCTACCTCGTCAAGGTCGCCAAGCGGCCCGATGGCAAGTTCCAGACGGAGATCGCGGAAAAGGTGTTTGCCGACTACGCCGATCCGCACGCCAAGGATTGCGCGCTGAAGTGACGCAAAGCGTCATCCTCGGGCGAAGCGAAGCTTCGGCCCGGGGATCTCTTCGTCACGAGATGCTCGGGTCAGGCCCGAGCATGACGTCTCATGACCGGCCCTGACGTAGGACCGCGCGATGACAACCAGCCTTCTGATCGTCCAGCTCCTGAACGGGCTCCAGTTTGGCATCCTGCTGTTCCTGGTGGCGGCCGGGCTGACGCTGGTCTTCGGCGTGATGGACTTCATCAATCTCGCCCACGGCGTCCAGTACATGCTGGGCGCCTATCTCGCCGTGACCTTCGTCGGCCTCACCGGCTCCTTCATGCTCGGGCTCGTGCTGGCGCTCGCAGCCGCGCTGCTGCTCGGCCTTGCCTTCGAATTCCTGGTCTTCCGGCATCTCTATGAACGCGACCATCTCGATCAGGTCCTGGCGACCTTCGGGCTGATCCTGCTGCTCAACCAGGCGGTGAAGATGATCTGGGGAGCGGCGCCGCTTTCCGTGCCCGTGCCTGAATTCCTCTCCGGCAATGTCCGCCTGATGGACGGCATCCTCTACCCGACCTATCGCTTCGCGCTGATCGCCGCCGGGCTCGGGGTCGGCGCGCTGCTCTGGTTCGTTGTCGAGAAGACCCGCACCGGCATGCTGCTCCGGGCCGGCGCCTCGAACGCACCGATGGTCTCGGCGCTCGGCGTCGACATCCGCAAGCTGTTCATGGTCGTCTTCGCCTTCGGCACCATGCTCGCCGGCTTCGCAGGGGCGATGGCGGCGCCGATCCTTTCCGTCGAGCCCGGCATGGGCGATACGGTGCTGATCCTCGCCTTCGTCGTCATCGTCGTCGGCGGCATCGGCTCGATCCGCGGCGCCTTCGTCGGAGCGCTGATCGTCGGGCTTGTCGACACGCTCGGCCGCTCCTTCATGAACGACCTGCTCCGGTTGTTCATGGCGCCGGCCTCGGCCCGCGCCACCGGCGCGGCGCTGTCCTCGATGCTGATCTATCTGGTCATGGCGGCGGTGCTGTTCGTGCGGCCCGAGGGACTGCTGCCGGCCAAGGGGCGCTCATGAGCGCGGTGACCAGCTCTTCCCCGATTGCACGGCCGGCTGCGCCCCCGCTGCGCCGGCTCGCCCCGCTCTTCATCCTCGGCCTGCTGGCACTATTGCCCCTTGCGACCTCGGTGGGCCTGCCCTCGCACTGGCTGACACTGGTGACGCGGGCGATGATTTTCGCGGTCGCGGCGCTCTCGCTCGATCTCATTCTCGGCGTCGGCGGTCTCGTGTCCTTCGGCCACGCCGCCTTCATCGGAATCGGGGCCTATGGCGCCGGCATCCTGATCACCGAAGGCCAGACCGAGCTGCTGGTCGCGCTGCCGCTGATCCTGATCGTCTGTGCCGTCTTCGCGGCGGTGACCGGCTACGTCTCGTTGCGCACGCGCGGCGTCGCCTTCATCATGATCACGCTCGCCTTCGGGCAAATGGCCTATTACTTCGCCCAGGCGCTCTCGGCTTATGGCGGCGACGACGGGCTGACGCTCTACGAGAAGAGCACGTTCCTGGGGCGGGAGATCTTCAGCAACCGCACCGGCTTCTACTACATCGCGCTCGGCACGCTGGCGGTGTGCTATTGGCTGGCGCGCCGGCTGGTCGCCTCGCGTTTCGGCCGCGTGCTGCGGGCGGCGCGCGAGAATTCCGTCCGTGTCACGGTGACTGGCTACGATGTCGATCGCGTCCGGCTCGGCGCCTATGTCATCAGCGGCATGATGGCGGGGCTGTCCGGCTTCCTGCTCGCCAACCAGACCGATTTCGTCAGCCCCGCCTTCATGTCCTGGCAGCGCTCGGGCGAGTTGATCTTCATGGTCGTGCTCGGCGGCGTCGGCTCGCTCTACGGGGCGATCGTCGGCGCGATTGCTCTCCTTGCCGTGGAGGATGTGCTCTCCGGGCTGACCCAGAACTGGAAGGCGATCTTCGGCCCGCTGATCGTTCTCTTCGTGCTGTTCACCCGCGGCGGCATCGCCGGCCTCATGGCCAAGCTCCGGGGGAGCCGCGATGGCTGAACCGGCGCTTGCACTGAAAGGGCTCGCAAAATCCTTCGGCGCGCTCAAGGTCACCAACGGTGTCGACCTCGCCATCGCGCCCGGCGAGCTCCACGCCCTGATCGGCCCCAACGGCGCCGGCAAGACGACGCTCGTCCACCAGATCTCGGGGACGCTGCGGCCGGATTCCGGTGCGATCCTGTTCGGCGGCATGGACGTTACCCACCTGCCGCCGCAGAAGCGGGCGCAAGCGGGGCTCGCCCGCACCTTCCAGATCACCTCGACCATCGCCTCGCTCTCAGCGCTGGAGAACGTCGCTCTCGGCGTGCAGGCAAGGAGCGCCCATCCGCTCTCGGTGTTCCGCAACGCTGCACGCGACGAGGCGCTCAACGCTCCCGCCTGGGAAGCCTTGGAAGCGGTAGGCCTCGCCGGCCGCGCGCATGCCCCGGCCGGCAGCCTTTCCCATGGCGAGAAGCGCGCGCTCGAGATCGCGATGGCGCTGACCTTGCAGCCGAAGCTCATCCTGCTCGACGAGCCGCTCGCAGGCGTCGGCCATGAGGAGGGCGAGCGCCTGATTGCCCTGCTGAAGAGCCTGAAAGGCCGCTTCGCCATGCTGCTGGTCGAGCACGACATGAGCGCCGTCTTCGCGCTGGCCGACCGTGTCACCGTGCTGGTCTATGGCGGGGTGATCGCCTCGGGCGAGCCGGCTGCGGTCCGGGCCGATCCGGCCGTGCGGCAGGCCTATCTCGGCGAGGAGGGCTAGCGATGCTCAGCGTCGAAGGGCTCGATGCCGGCTATGGCGAGGCGCAGATCCTGTTCGGGATCGATCTCACTGTGGGCGAAGGCGAGGTCGTGACCCTGCTCGGCCGCAACGGCATGGGCAAGACCACCACGGTGCGCGCCATCATGGGTCTGCTACCGGCACGGGCCGGGCGCATCGCTTTCGGCGGGCGCGACCTGACGGGCGCCCAGCCCTTCCGCATCGCCCAGGCCGGCATCGGCCTCGTGCCGGAAGGCCGGCAGATCTTCCCGACGCTCTCGGTCGAGGAGAACCTGATCGCCACGGCGGCGGACCGCTCCGGCAAGAAGCGCTGGGATCTCGATCGGATCTACGCTTTCTTCCCGCGGCTTAGGGAGAGGCGGGAGAACCGTGGCAACCAGCTCTCCGGCGGGGAGCAGCAGATGCTGGCGATCGGCCGCGCGCTGATGACCAATCCCAGACTGACCATTCTCGACGAGGCAACGGAGGGGCTCGCGCCCCTGATCCGCGAGGAGATCTGGAACTGCCTGACGGCACTCAAGGCGGAGGGAGAATCGATCCTCGTCATCGACAAGAACGTCGATGCGCTCGTCAGGATCGCCGATCGCCATATCGTGCTGGAGAAGGGCCGCGTCGTCTGGCGCGGTACGAGCGCCGCATTGCGCAGCGACAGCGCCGTGAAGGATCGCTTCCTGCATTTCTAGCAGACTGTCCCAACCGCCTTCCGGTCCGCAGGCCGGCCTGATGAGGAGAGCAAGACCATGAAGCCGCTGACCGCCGGCGTGACGCGCGCCAATGAGGGCCTCGACGGAATCTCCTGGAGCATCCTCGGCCAGACCTATGTGCCGAAGACGTTGACGGAGGACAGCTTCTCCTGGCACGCGACGCTTCCGCCCGGCACCTTCGTGCCGCCGCATATCCACACGACGCAGGACGAGTTCATCTACATGCTGGAAGGCCGGCTCGATCTCGTCCTCGATGGGCAGGAGAGTTTCGCGACGGCCGGCGACCTGATCCGCCTGCCGCGCAACGTGCCGCACGGGCTGTTCAACAAGAGCGATGCGACGGTGAAGTGCCTCTTCTGGGTTTCGCCGACGGGCCGGCTCTACGACCTGTTCTGGGGCATTCATTCCATGGCCGAGCAGAAGCCGGCCGACGTCGTCGCGCTCTCTGCCAAGCACGAGGTCGACTTCCTGCCGCCCCCGCCCGACGGCGCTTGAGAGCAGGGCGCCACAATGGCTTCTTGGGAAGCCTCGCCGTCATGCTCGCCCTTGTGGCGAGCATCCACGTCTTGAACACCGCATGGCACGAAGGACGACGTGGATGGTCGGGGCAAGCCCGACCATGACGGGGACCGCATGTTCATGGATTCCGAGTTCGCCGTTTTACGGCGCCCCGGAATGACGGCGCGGTACCGGCTCTACCCTTTGCGCGCCGCAAGCTGCTCGGCCGAGAAGCCCGCTTTGCCGGCATAGGATTTCACGATCTGCTCGCGCTTGGCATAGCCGAGCACGCGCTCGACATCGTCGAAGCCGTTCGGCGCCAACGCCTCTACCGCGTCGATGACACGTTCCGGCCCACCGACGCGGTTCATCGCCACCACCTCGGCCGTCGCGGGCAGACGCTGCGCTTCATAGGCAGCCAGCGCCTGGCGCGGATGCTCGGCTTTCACCAGCCAGTCGGCGAGGCAGCGCGCATCGAGGATCGCCTGCGAGGCGCCGTTGGAGCCGACCGGATACATCGGATGCGCGGCATCGCCGAGCAGCGTGACGCGGCCATGGGTCCAGCGCGGCAGCGGATCGCGGTCGCACATCGGATATTCCCAGAAGGTCGAGGTCGCGCGGATCAGCCCGAGAATATCCATGCCCGGCACGCTGAAGCGGCGCGCGAAGGGCAGCACGTCCTCGAGGCGACCGGGCTTCGACCACGCCTCCTTCGGCGGCGGTCGCTCGGGATCGCCATTGCGGATATTGACGACCCAGTTGGTCAGCCGCGTCTTCGCGCTCGCTCCCTTGCCGATCGGGTAGAGCACCAGCTTGCCGGCCATGCCGCCGGCGATGATCATGCTCTCGCCGTCGAGGAAGGTCGGCCACTCGCAGGCGCCGCGCCACATCTGGACGCCCTGCCAGCGCGGCGACCCCTGGTTCCGGAAATAGAAGGCCCGCACGGCCGAGTGGATGCCGTCCGCGCCGATCAGGATGTCGCCGCGCGCCGTCTCGCCTGCCTCGCCGAAGCGGGCATCGCTGAAATGGGCGGAGACGCCGCCCTCGTCCTGCAGGAAGCCGAGCAGTCGGCGGCCGGTGCGGATCGCATTCTCGCCCAGCCGCTCTGCAAGGGCGTCGCGGATGACGCGCTGGAGCCGCCCGCGATGGATCGAGAACTGCGGCACCGGCGCGCCTGCATGCAGGCCGCGCGGCTCGCGCCAGACCGCCTGCCCGAAGCGGTTCATGTAGATCAGTTCGCGCGTGCGGATGCCGGCCTCGTCCAGCGTCGGCAGCAGGCCGAGATCGGCCAGCTCGCGAATGGCATGCGGCAGCGTGTTGATCCCGACGCCGACCTCCCGGATCTCGCTGGCCTGCTCGTAGACCGTCGCTGCGATCCCGCGCGCATGAAGCATCAGCGCCAGCGTCAACCCGCCGATGCCGCCACCAACGATGATCACCCGCATATGCCCGTTCCCCTGGGTCTAATATTTTAAGTTTGAAATATAGCCGTTTGCATTGTCAATCGCCGATGGCGGTCTCGCCAGGCCGGCACCGGAACAAGGACGCGATGGGACGACGAAAGCCGGGTCCCGCTTCGGTGCCCCGGGATTGCTTCTGAATCGAACGGTCGCGCTTTCGCCCTCGAAGACTGATCGGTTCCGAGGGAAATCGAACGCAGCACAACTTGCCGAAGAGATGGCCGGAAAAGTGTGGGTCGCCAGAGCATCAGCGTTACCCAAAGGGAACTTCCGCCGCCCCATTCGCGTTATTCGGTTGCGCGGCGTACAAGCCTAGCACCGCGCCACCTGAAGGGAGCCGGCCTTCCTATTCCGGCCCCCTTCTTTTGTTTTTTTTGCCCCAAGCGACCCGTCCTCAGGGTATCGCTGGCAGAATGTCTCGGGCGGCGGTGCCAAGAAAGCGTGTGACCGCATCAAGCCGCAAGTCGTCAGCCTGGACCAGACGAAGCGGGATTGCGCCTTTTGCTGTGGGGAGATCATTCGACCACTTCGATGATCTTGCGCGTGCCCGGCTCGCTCGGGATCGTCTTGCCGTTGACGACAGCGAAGCGGTACGGCGCAACGCCGACAACAGAAGACAAGCTCTGCAAAGCCGCCGAGGACGGCAGGGCGGTGCCATGCCGATCAAGGTCGGCTAGGGCCGGTCCGTGCCCGAGGCGCGCATATGAACGGCGGTTGACCCGTCGTCGACCCGCCGGCGGATTTCGTGAGCTCCGGCTATCATTCCTGCCCGGCGATATCGGAGACGCCCTCCTCCGGCTGTTCGGAGGCCTTCCGCCCGACGCCGCGCATCATCGCGATCGAATCCTCATAGACCTTGATCGCATGGGAGAGCGCTTCAAGCTCTCGCTCCTGCTCGCTTCCCGCTGTGGCGCCGCTCAAAGCCTGGACGCGTTTTACCGCGGCGACGCATTCGTCCGGGTTGCGGATGATCAGCTGCTTCATGGCTACTCCCCTTTCGGAGTTGGGTTCGTTCCCATTCTCGCTGCGCCGACGCGCTCATCGTGCCCACGCACATCGCCTCGCGACGTCAGGTTCTTGGAACAGACAGACCGAGCACCGGCATCTGAACTAGATATCGGGAGTGGGGAGATCCTCCGCCAGATCATCCGCACGAATGACGGCGTGGCGAACGCAGTTGCTGCGCCAAATCTCCGCTCGTCGGAATCCCCTTGCTCGTGCCAAGCCGACCGTTGCGGGCCGGACCATCGTCCCATCCGGATCACAGGCGCGGTGGGGATCCGGCTTCTGGGCAGAGGGATAGGCCGACCCATCCACGGATGAACAAGCCGGACCTCTCGCCAGGAGCGGGGCAGCGTATGCGACGGCCGGGGCCGGATCAGATCCGGAGTTCGTGAAGACCTGAACGAGCCCGCTACTCCAACCTTGCGAGTACTTTGGCAGCCGCGGTCAGGTCTGGAGTATCGCCGCCGTCCGTGAACTGCTCGACGACTGGTCGCAGGAGCGCATGGGCTTCAGCCGCGCGACCCTGCCGGTCCCAGTGGGATGCAAGGTCGGTCGCGGCTCGGACCTCCCACGCTCTCGTTCCCTGGGTCCGGGATAGTTCCAGGGACCGCGCGAAGTAAGCCTCCGCCTCCGTGTGGCTCAATTCGGGAGCCGCGGCGAGAATGCTGCCTTTCAGGCGCAGAAGTTCGGGAAGGTAGGATTTGCAGCCCTTCACTTCGATCATCCGTTCCGTTTCCTCCACAAGCCTCCAAGCGTCAGCATGGCGACCGGCTACCTTGAGCCCCGAGGCGAGGACGATCTGGAAGCGTGTCGTGAAGAGTTCGAAGCGCGCCTCATGAAGCTTCTCGATATGCTTTCGCAGCATCGCCACGCCCGCTTCGACATCGCCACGCCGGATCACGAGTTCGGCCTTGAACGCATTGCCCATGTGAAGATACGGCTCAAATGCGTGCGTTTCTGCGCGCGAAATAAACGAGTTCAGATGTTCCTCCGCAAGATCGAGGTCGCCGAGCCACAAGAGTGCCGCGACGGCGTTCAGTACGATCCCGAATGCAATCGGATGACGGATCGCTTCTGCTTCCCTGAAGGCTTGTTCTACGGCTTTACGCGCCTGTGCGGGATAGCCTTGCATCCAGAGCGTAGTCACCCAGCCGATTTCGGCCCAGCTATAGTAGTCGAAGCCGAAATGAATTTGCCGGCTGGTTGCCGGGTTTTGAGGTTCGAGAGCGGATTTTAGCTCCGAGCGCGCATCGGCAAGCCGACCCGTGACGCTGAAGGTGAGGCCGAGCAGAGTATGGGCAAGTGAGGTCGCGACGGCATCATCCAGCGTGCCCGCGATATCCGAACAGCGCTCGGCGCATCGCATGCAGTTTCCATACTCCCCGCTTCGCAGATGATAGATGAACAGTGGCCCCAGCAGGCGCACCGCGTTGAGGTGGTCCGCGCGCGTTTCGGCGATCTCGAAGCTTCTCTCCAGCGCCGCAAGTGTTGCCTCGTCGTGTCCACGCGTGAACATCAGGGACACGCCGAATGAGGCCTGCAGCTGCATTTCCTCGCCGCTGCCCCGGTTTGTCTCGTCGAGGGCCCGCAGCGCCCGTTCGGTCCAACGATGGCATTCGGGCAGCAGGCCCATCGCGCGGAAAACCGGAGCTGCGGCGGCGGCAAGTCCAATCCCGACTTGCGCATCCCCGTTATCGGTGAAGCACCATTCCAGTGCCGCGTGCACATTGTTGAGGGCGGCGTAGTGCGGTGCCCGCTCCACCCCCGTCGATAGCGACGACCACTCGCTTCCGTTCTGCTCCAGCCACCTCCGGTAATACGAGGCGTGGCGAGCGGCCAACTCCGTCCGCTCTGCTTTGTCCGTGGTGAGATTAATCGCATAAGAGCGTGTCGTATCGAGCAGACGGTAACGCATCATCGCGCCAAGGGGGCGCGTGGCGACCATCGACTTTTCGACGAGGCTGTCGATCGCCGCAAAGACTGCGGCCGTGTCGAGCGTATCGTTCGTCACCACTTCCAACGCCGCATCAAGCGTGAAATGCCCAACGAAGACCGCGAGCCGGCGCAGCACTGCGCGCTCCAGGTCGGAGAGGAGGCCATAACTCCAGTCGAGCGTCGCCTGCAGCGTCTGCTGGCGCGGCGGGGCGGTGCGCAGTCCGTGCCAGAGGAGCGTCAGCCGCTGCTCCAGCAGGGCCGCCGTCTGCTCGAGCCCGTACGTCTCGACACGTCTGGCCGCAAGCTCGATGGCAAGCGCGACACCATCGAGCTTGCGGCAGATGTGACAGACGATTGCGACCTCCAAATCTCCCACGTCGAGGCGCGCGCCGCTCGCCGCTGCGCGCTCGAGGAAAAGTTGCGTCGCTGGAAACTGCTGCATATCGCTGACCGCAAGCCTCGGCGCCTCGGGCGGACAGGCCAACGCGTCCAGCCTGTAGACGCGCTCGCCCCCGACGCGCAGAGCCTCTCGGCTTGTTGCGAGAATTTGCAGCTGCGGCGCGGCCTCCAGAATGGCCGCCACCATCGCGGCTATCGCTTCGACGAGATGTTCGCACGTATCGAGGACCAGCAGGAGACGCTTGTCTTTCAGAAATCGGATGAGGTCCTGCGTCGGGTCCTCGGCCTGCACCGGCAGGCCCAGCAGGGACGCTACAGACGTCGCAGCCAATCTGGGATCGCTGATGACGCCGAAGTCTACGAACAGCACATGTTCTGCGAAGCTCTCCGCCACCCGATGGGCCGTGGCAATCGCCACAGTGGTTTTGCCGACGCCGCCGGGGCCGACGATGGTGACGAAACGGCACTCCGCCAGTTGCTCGGTCAGTTCAAGAACATCGGCATCCCGGCCGATCATCCGCCCGAGACGCGGCGGCAGGTTGGCGTGTGAGAAATGCAGTGGGCGGGCCTTCACGCCGTTACGGTCAACGGGCCTGCCTGTAACAGGAGCGACGAAGCAGTAACCTCGGCCCGGAACAGTGGTGATGTAGCGTGCACCGTGCTGGCCGTCTCCGAGCACCCTGCGCAGGCCTGTCATGTGAAACCGCAGGCTGCCTTCCTCGACGCGCGCGTCAGGCCAGACCTCAGCCATCAGTTCCTTCTTGCTGACGATCTCGTTGGGCCGCGCCACGAGCGCAATCAGCAGGTCCAGAGGACGCCCGCCCATTCTGACGGGCACGCCGTGTTTGGTGAGCAACCTTTCGCTGACGGACAGCCTGAACGGACCGAAGAGAAATCCCGCGCTGTCTCCGCTCACCGCGCTTGCCATGGCGTCATCTTTCGCGTCGGCGCTTGCTCTGGCGTGGTTAGGGCGATCGCCCGGCCAAATTTTGGCCGGAGAAACTAGGAGCCGGATACGGCCGGATGGCAAGTGCTCTTCGTTAGTCGCCGCGCGGCGGAAGATCGGCCCCCACTCCGAAGACCTAATAGTTCCTCACAAGCCATAACGAGCCAGGCGCGGCCTTCTCCGGCAGTGTCCGGGCAGCACCAGGGTGCAGGTGGCATTTCCCAACCGAGGAGCGGGCCATGTCTGAGGATTCAATCGGCAAGATCGATCAGGACCGCCGCATGGTTCTGGGGGCCGCGATGGGAATTGCGGCCGTCGGCTCGGCGGGCCTGCTGCCGTCGCCTCTCTCCGCAGCGCCGGCACGCGACGCTATTCGTCCATTTCACGTGAAGTTTGAGGAGGCGCAGCTTGCCGACCTGCGTCGGCGCGTTGCTGCGACGCGCTGGCCCGATCGGGAGACGGTTGCGGGCGACACGCAGGGCGTGCAGCTGGCAACCGCCCGCAAGCTCGCCGCATATTGGGCGCATGACTACGACTGGCGCCGGGTGGAGGCTCGGCTCAACGCTCTGCCGCAGTTCATCACCGAGGTAGACGGTCTCGACATCCACTTCATCCATGTCCGGTCGAGGCACGATAATGCGCTTCCGATCATCATCACGCACGGGTGGCCGGGCTCGATCATCGAGCAGCTCAAGATCATCGAGCCCCTGACCAATCCGACGGCCCACGGCGGCAGCGCGTCCGATGCGTTCCATGTCGTGATTCCCTCGCTGCCGGGCTATGGATTTTCTGGCAAACCGCGGGAGCCGGGCTGGAATCCACCTCGCATCGCCAAGGCCTGGGCCGTGCTGATGCAGCGCCTCGGCTACACGAAATATGTCGCCCAGGGTGGCGATTGGGGCAATGCCATCACTGAACTGATGGCGGTGCAGGAACCGCCGGGACTGGTAGGCATCCACACCAACATGGCGGCCACCGTGCCAGCCGAGATCTCCAAGGCTCTTGCCGCAGGAGGACCGGCGCCGGCTGAGTTGTCGCCTGACGAGAAGCGGGCCTGGGACCAGCTCGACGATTTCAACAAGAACGGGTTGGGTTATGCGATCGAGATGAACAACCGGCCGCAGACTCTCTACGGCATCGTGGATTCGCCGATCGGCCTCGCCGCCTGGATGCTCGACCACGACATCCGCAGCTACCAGATGATCGCTCGTTCCTTCGATGGCCAAAAAGAGGGACTGACCCCCGAAGATGTGCTCGACAACATCACGCTCTACTGGCTGACGAACACCGCGATCTCGTCGGCGCGCCTCTATTGGGACAACGCGCATTTTCCCAGCGGCGGCTTCTTCGATCCGCGTGGCATCAAGATTCCAGTCGCGGTCAGTGCCTTTCCGGACGAGATCTACCAGGCGCCGAAAAGCTGGGCGGAAAAAGCCTATGCCAACCTCATTTTCTACAACCGACCCAACAAGGGTGGTCACTTTGCAGCCTGGGAGCAACCAATGCTGCTGACCGCCGACCTGCGGACCGCTTTCAGGCCGCTTCGCAAATCAAATTGACGGCTGCAGCCGCGCGTTCGATCCGCGCCGCCATTCCTACGCATGCGCCCCCATCTCGCGAAGGAGAAAGACCATGAGCGACAACCAGATCGTCGATTCCAGCTTTTCAGCAATCATCAATGCGCCGATCGAGAAAATCGACCTTCCGACATGGTGCTTCTCACTTCCGGAGAAGGACTATCAGGGATGCTCGCCGGCTCACATCGCCGCTGGTTTCACGACGGCGCCGGATGGCAGGCGCATGTCGATCAATGTCGAGACGATCGGTGGCAGCCTGATGGTCCAGCACTACGTCGAAACCCGTGGCGACAAGGACCATCTCATCCTCGACTCCGAGTCCGACGTCTTTACGCCTACCGGCCGAACCAGCATCCATGTGACCTGGGAGTTGAGCGTCAAGGCGATCGACAAGGAGCGGTGCGAGTTCACCAATCGCGTGCAGTCGTTCGCGACCGCCGAAATGCTGGCCTTCCTGGACCGGCAAGGGATCCCCTTCGACATCTTCCGCACGCAGCGCCAGCCGATGTCCATCGCGCACAACAAGGGCGAGACGCCTTTGTTCGCAGCCAGCATCGAACGCGCTGCGCTCGAGAACGACTGATGATCCAGGGCGGTGGCCGCCGCGAGGGGAGAGTGCCATGACGGATCTATCCTACGACCCGAACATCACCGGTCTCCTAGTGGTGGATCCATACAACGACTTCATTTCCGAAGGCGGCAAGATCTGGCCACGTATCAAGGCTGTGGCCGAGGCGAACAACTGTGTCCCGCATATGGAGCAGATCCTGAAGGCCGCGCGCGAAGCGAAGCTTCGGGTGTTCTTCGCCATGCACCACCGTTATCGTCCCGGTGACTACGAGAACTGGAAATATATCGCCCCCGTCCAACGTCTCGCCTGGCAGCGCAAAAGCTTCGAATACGGCACCTGGGGCGGCGAGTTCAAAGCCGAGTTCCTTCCGGCGTCGGGCGAGGTTGTCGCATCCGAGCACTGGTGTTCCAGCGGCTTTGCCAACACGGACCTCGATCTGGAACTGAAGAGGCACGGCATTCACCGGCTCATCGTGATCGGGCTGGTCGCCCACACCTGCATCGAGGCGACAGTCCGCTTCGCCGCCGAACTTGGCTACGACGTGACGGTCGTCAAAGACGCTGTCGCCGACTACTCCGACGAGATGATGCACGCCGCACTGGAGATCAACATGCCCAACTACGCCAGCGCCATCGTGACGACGAGGGAGATCCTCGCCGCTCTGTCGGTTGCGACTGCCGAAGCCGTCGCTCATTAGGCCCGAGCAGGGCTGCCGGCGAGGTGCGGATCTTTAGAGCCCGGCCCGCTTCCCTCACCGTTCAATCGGGCACCGGCATCATCGCAATGCGCCGAGCGAAGAGTTCTCGCATGAACGCCTCGGGAAGCCTTCGCCGACGCGATCATGGATATCGCAGAAGCAGGATCGAAAGTGCCTGACGACAGGCCGCGCATGGCTCATTCCAACCCCAAACGAGGAGTGCATCATGAACAATTCCAAGGTCCTTTACACCGCCCGGACCCACACCAGCGGCGGGCGCGAGGCCGGCGTCGCGCGAAGCTCCGACGGACACCTCGACGTCAGGCTTTCCACGCCAGGCACACCCGGGACGGGCACGAATCCCGAGCAATTATTCGCGGCCGGGTGGTCGGCCTGCTTCGAAAGCGCGATCGCAATCGTCGCCCAGAAAAAGCGCATCAAGATCGAGGGTGACGTCACGCTCGACGCCGAGGTCGACCTGAATTTTTCGAACGAGGACGGCTATTCTCTGACCGCACGCCTCAATGTTGGCATCCCCGGCGTGGACCGGCAGGTCGCTCAGTCCTTGGTCGATGAGGCGCATCAGATTTGCCCGTACTCCAAGGCCACACGTGGAAACATAGACGTCTCGATCAGGCTGATCTGAACAAGACCACCTGAAAAGCTTGATCCGGGCGCGCATCCACGAACTGAGATCGGCTCTCGACCCGAAGGCCGAGCTCAATCTGCGATTGCATCGCTGACGCCGTGCCAGATCTGATCCTTGAGCGTTATGAGCGGGGGCGCGGGAATCGTCACAGGCGGCTCGACTCGCCTGGTGCCATCGATCACCAGAGTGGCGATATGGATCTCCCCATCGGTATAGTAGGGATCGCCTTCCCCATTCCGGCCGAACAAGGTTGGGCCCACTCCGGAAATCTGGAAGAAGTCCTGGACCATGCCGGCCTTGCCGAGGTCACGCATCAGCATATCGCGCTCGGCGTCGATGTCGGGTGCAATGTGGTGCGTCACCTGACCGGTGTCATGACTGAAGCCGACGCCCCGGTCGAAAGTGACTGAGCCGAGCCAGACCGGCCGCCCGCCATTCCCCTTCTCAAGGACCATCCAGAAGCGCACGTGGTGTCGGCGGTCCGCACTCGTACCCTCGGGTTTTTCGAACGCGAGCTGTTCTTTTCTTCCATCGTAGTACAGCGGACTGACAGGCGCCTCATGATAGGGCCGGTCGAGTACCACGCTGCCGACAATCTCGATGCTCGTCCGCAACGTAATCGGGTCTGCCGGATACCAGCCTGCCGCATGCATGGCGCGGAGGGCATCATCCTTGCTGCCGACGAACCCGACATTAAGCGCGTCGCCTGGGATACCGCTTGCGGTGCGTGTCACCATGGCCAAGGAGGCGAGGCCCGGCTCATGTTCATGGTGACGCCACAGGAGGGGCAGTATCAGATAGGCAAGCAGCAGGTAGCCGACGAGCACACCTGTCAGAACGATCCACCACCGTCGCCTGCTCGCGATCTGTCCCATTGCCGACATCAACTCGATTGCGATCCCCGCATTCTGTGGGGCGCCCCGCTGGAGAAATTCGGTGCCTGTGCTGACGTTATGAGCAGCGTATCGGCGGACCCGTTCTCGGTCCAGCACAAGACGTTCGAACGAACTCCACTCACAGAACCAGGTACGCATCAGCAGGCCGGCGATGCACGAGATCGCTAGCCCGGCGTGAGCCAACACTGGCCATAATGCGACGCCGACCGGCCTCAACCCCAGCCAGGCCATGACGAGGACCGCGACCACGCCGATATTGTAGGGCAGTAGGGCCGTGACCACCCCCTGCCCGCGCCGGAGGCTGCGCGATCTCGGGCACAGGCTACGCCGAGAGCGAGCAGCGGATTGGACCGCTTCCGCAGGTCGGGAGCGCCTCGCATCGCCTTGGATTTCGGTAGCGCGATCAGGTGTTTTCTTGAGCTTCGAAGCCAGAAAACCTCCATCCGCCGGTCGATTACTTAAGAAGGGGCTGTCACTTTCCCGGAATCGGCCGCCGTTCGCTTTTCCGCAGCGTGCTGCTCCTCGGCCATGCCGGCGCGCCAGTAGCTGACGACGAGATGCCGGTCCCGATCGGGCCGCAACCGCGTGCGTGCGCCGGCGCGGAGGCGCAGGAAGGTCGCGTGCTCCGCCGCCGCCCAGAGATAGACGTCGGGGCCATCGACGGGCCAGGACAGTTCCTCGAAAGCCTCGGCGAGACGGGAGCCAGTCTGGGCCCCGCGGTGCAACCAACGCAGGGCCATGCCGGCGGGCCTGGCCAAGGCCTGTTCCTCCGCGGCACCAGCGACTTCGACAATGGCGAGGCCAGTGGCATCGGCGGGGAGGGCGGCGAGCATTCGGCCCACGGCCGGCAGGCCGGTCTCGTCTGCGAGAAAGATATGGCGCTGTGCCTTGCGCAGTCCGCGTCCACCGGGGCCGGCCATGCCGATGCGGTCGCCCGGTCTGGCTTTTGCCGCGAAGGTCGAGCCCGGCCCTGCATCGTCATGGAGCACGAAATCGATTGCGAGCGTGCCGGCCGCGGGGTCGATGGCGCGGATCGTGTACTTGCGGATCGCAGGGCGCTGCTCCGACGGCAGGGCGATGGGCAGACCGTCTTCGCCCAGCATCGGCCAGACCGGCTCGGCGAGCCCGGATGGCGGGATGAACAGCCGGACATGCAACGCTCCGAGCGAATCGAAGCGATCAAGCGCTTCGCCGGCAAAATGGATGCGGCGCATATGCGGCGTCAGCGTTTCGACCGCCGTCACCGCGAGGATGCGGAAATCGGGCGCGAGCGAGGGACCTGTGCCGTCGCCACTCCAGCGGATTTCCGGCCGGGCCTGGTTCTGCGCGAACGCGATGACGTGGCTGGCGATGGCGGAGCGCAGGGCGCGCAACGCTGCGAGGCCGGGCGCCTCGACCATGACCTCCAGCTCGCCGGCATGCGGCTTCAGCGTGGCCGTGGCGCCTTCCAACGTGATGCGCGTCGCCTCGGGGCCGGCTTCGACGGTCGCGTCGTGTTCGACCAGATGGGCGCAGAGCGGCGTCAGGACCGCAAGAGGATCGGCCAGGGCGATCCGGGCGCGGGTTGCGAGCATCGCGGTCTCCATCAGGTGCGGAATGAGGGGGCGGCGGCTGGATGGCTCAAGGCTCGATCCAGAGCGTGCCGTCGAGCGGGATCGCCGAGAAGGCGGCGGCCTCGGCCATCGTCGCGGCCGGGTCGATGTCGGCAAAGCGGGCGGGGTGCAGCCATTTGGCCAATCGCTCGATTGCGACGACATGCAGCGGTGTGTCGTTGAACAGATGCCAGAGCCCGTAGGCGCGGCGTTCGGACACCGCCTTGAGCGTCGCGATGCCGGGGCTCGCGAGCAGGCGCCGGAAGCTCTCCTGCGCTGTGGCAGGGTCGACGCCGAGGCCGAGCACCAGCCCGCCCTGCTTCGCCAGATGCGTCCCGCCCGTCGCGACGTAAAACTGCGGATCGGAGACGAGGAGCTGTTCGAGGCTGATCTGCCCGGTCGCGCCGGGCACGAGCGCGGTCGCGATATTGCGGCCGCCGGCGGCGGTGATGAAATCGTCGAGCGTGCCGCGGCCCGGCGACATGCAGCATTCGATGCCGCCGGCATGGGCGTGGATGAAGACGTCGGGAACCGGCGCACCTTTGATGCGCTCTGCGATCATGCGCAGCCGCCCTTGATAGAAGGAGATCAGCTGTTCGCTGCGCTTCTCCTGCCCGATCAGCGTGCCGAGCAATCTGAGACTCGGCACGGTGTCCTTGAGCGGATCGAGGAAGAAGTCGATCACTGCGACGGGAATGCCGGCGGCCTCGAAGCGCTCGACCAGGTCGCCCGGTCCGCGCCGGGTGCCGGCGAGCGAGCGGCTCAGCACCATCAGGTCGGGCGCCAGCGTGATCGCCTGCTCGAAGGAGAAACCGCCCTGCGTCGCGCCGTCGCCGACCAGCGGCAGGGCTTCGATGGCGGGAAAGCGTGCCTGATAGCGTGCGAAGGTGTCCGGGCTCTGGCGGCGATAGTCGCTGCCCCAGCCCGCGAGGATGCTGACCGGGTCCGGATGGATCAGGCCCAGCGCATTGATCTGCCGGCCCTGCCCAAGGACGATGCGCTTGGCCGGTGCCTTGAGCGTGATGGTGCGGCCAAGCACGTCGGTCGCAGTGACGGCCTGCGCGCGGGCGGGGTGGATCAGCGCCGGCGCAGCAATGGCGCCGAGCATCAGCGAGCGGCGGGAAAGCGCGAAGCTCATGCCGCCCTCCGTCCGGAGGAGCCCGGTGCGGCGAGTGCGAAGCCGACGGCCCGTGAGAGCATGGCCGGGATCACCGAGACATGGTTCTCGCCGGGCCATTCGACGAACGAGCTCGCTACCCGCCCGGAGGCGGAGAGGCGCGCCGCCATTTCCGCGGCGTTGTCGCGCATGCGCGCCATGGCCCGCCGCTCGCGCCGGCGCGGATCGTCGTTGCCCGTTTCGTTCTGTTCCGCCCCGCCGACCGCGATCATCAGCCGGCCGGCACAGCCGGTGCCGGAGCGAAAGCGCTCTTCCGCCAGCAGGATCGCCCGCTCGTTCCACCAGATCGACGGGCTGCCGGCGACGTGGGCGCCGAACAGGCCGGGGCGCGTGAACAGCGTCTGAAGCGCGAACAGGCCGCCATAGGAATGGCCGACGAGCGTGCGGCGGTTCGGATCGAGGACCGCAATGTGTTCGGCCACTGCCGGCAAAATCTCATCGACGATGGTCGCCAGGAAGCGGTCGGCGCCGCCTTCGACCGGCAGCAGATCGCGCTGCCGGCGCTCGGCATCGAAGGGAGCCTCGCCCGGATAGCCGATACCGACGATCACGGCCGGCTCGATACCGGTCACGTCGGTGCGGATGGCCTGCAACCGCGCCGCTGTGACAGCCGTGGCGAACAGGGCCTGCCCGTCGACCAGCACGATCGTGGGATAGCCCGCGGCCGGCGGCGGCGCATCCGGCCACGCGACCAGGATGCGATAGGGGGAGCCGTCTCGCGAGGTCAGGTCGAAGGTTCCGGTCTGCGCCAATGCGAATGGCGCGAGTTCCGCCCGGGCAAGCCGATTATCGTCGAAAGGCACGCGAGACCCTCACCATTTGTAGGACAGCGTCGCCAGCACGGTCCGGCGCAGGCCGAAGGAGCACTGCACGGCGGCGTAGCAGCCGGAGACATACTCCTTGTCGAAGAGGTTCTGCGCGTTCACCTGCAGCTTCCAGCCCTTGAGCGCGGGGTTCGCGAGCCCGAACTCGTAGCTGATCGCGGCATCGACCAGCGTGTAGGCGTCGGTCCAGAAGGTGTTGCCGGGATCGCCGGCTCCGCCGCCGACATAGCGCACGCCCGCTCCCAGGCCAAGGCCGGCGAAGAGGCCTGTCCTGAAGGTGTAATGAGCCCAGAGCGCGGCCATGTTGCGCGGCACCACCGGAGGCCGCTTGCCGAGATCGACGCCGCTGCTCTTCGTCACCTCGGCATCGGTGTAGGTATAGGCAGCGACGAGGTCGAGATCCTCGAACAGGCGGGCGCGGGCCTCGAGCTCGACGCCCCGGGCGCGCACCTCGCCGGTCTGGACCGAGAAGCCAACATGGGCGGTGTCGGTCGTCAGCACGTTGCTCTGGGTGAGCTGGTAGACCGAGCCCTGCAGCAGGATGTTGCTGCCCGGCGGCTCGTATTTGAGGCCGGCTTCATACTGCTCCCCTTCCGTCGGCCTGAAGGGCGCGCCGGCGAAGGTCGTGCCCGCCTGCGGCTCGAAGGAGGTCGAGTAGCTGACATAGGGCGCAAGGCCATTGTCGAAATTGTACATCAGGGCGATGCGGCCGGTGCGGGCATCGTCATCCTGCTTCGTCAGGACGCCGGTGCTCAGCGCGCGGGTGCGCGCCATGGCGCGATCGAAGCGGCCGCCGACCAGAAGCGACAGCCGGTCGAGCTTGATCTGGTCCTGGATGTAGAGGCCGTATTGCTGCGTCGTCTGGTCGGTGCCGGCGAGTGCCGGCAGGGCGAAGGGCGTGCGGCCATAGACCGGGTTGGTGAAGTCGAGGTTCTGGGCCGTGCCGCCGGCGCCTGTCCAGGCATTGCCATCCGTCCAGTAGCCGTCAGCCCCGAGCAGCAGCGTGTGCGTCAGCGGGCCGGTGCGGAAGTCGGCCTGGAGCTGGTTGTCGACGCCCGCGGTGCGCGCCTTCTCGTTCGACATGGTGACGCGGCGCGTCAACGTCTTCTGGTCCGCTGCGATGCCGCCGACCGCCACTGTCCGGAAACGTGATTCGAGATCGGAATAGCGAACGTTCTGGCGGAAGCTGAAGACGTCGTTGAAGCGGTGCTCGAAGGTGTAACCGATATTGAGCTGGTTGCGGCTGTAGCCTTCGAAGTTCGGCTCGCCGGGGAAGAACTCGCTGCGGATGCGGCCGGCCTTGCTCGGCAACACCGTGCCGATCGCCGGGATGAAGCCGTAGAAGCCGGTTTCGGGGTCGCGCTGGAACGAGGTGAGCAGGGTAAAACTGGTGGCGCCGTTCGGGCGGTAGGTCACGGAGGGAGCGATGAAGATGCGCTCGTCCCGGGTGTAGTCGACCTGGGTGTCCGCGGCCCGTCCCAGGCCGACGACGCGATAAAGCCAGGTCTTGGCCGGGTCGATGGGGCCGCCGACATCGAAGGCCATCTCCGCACGCTGATCGGTGCCGTACCGGAACTGGATCTCGCCATGGGGCACGTCGAGCGGGCGCTTCGAGACGAGGTTGACGAGGCCGCCGGGCTTTACCTGCCCGAAAATGACAGAAGACGGGCCGCGCAGAACCTCGATGCGCTCGAGCCCCCAGGGCTCGTAGCTCGGAACCAGGAAGTTGACGCCGCGCTGATAGCGCAGCCCGTCGAGATAGTTGACGAAGCCAGCACCGGTGCCGGCGCCGCCGAAGCCGCGGATGAAGACGCTGTCATAGCGGCCGCCGGAGGAGAGCCGGGTTTCGCCGAGAACACCGGGCGTATAGCGCAGGGCCTGGCTGACGGTGGTCGCGGCCTGGTCGTCCATCTGGTCGCGGGTGACGATGCTGACGGCCTGCGGAGTCTCGATCAGAGGGGTGTCGGTCTTCGTCGCCGTGTCGCTGCGCCGCGCGATATAGCCGTCGACCGGGCCGGAGGCGCGCTCGCCCTGCACCTCGATGGTGTCGAGGCTGACCGTGCCGCCCTGCTGCTGCTGCGCGCTGGCGCCGTCCGCGATCGTCATCGCAGCGGCCGCGACGCCGAACATCAGCGCTGCACGCGCCCGGACCGGAACTCCTGTCATGATCAAATCCTTGCCCGCCGCCGGATCGCGGCCCACCGACCGCGTTTCTTTCAAGAACCGGCACGTGCTCGCAATGCGTTCGACTTTCGCTCGCGGCAGTATTTCTTTCGGGGCAGTTTCGAATGGCTCGAATGCAAAGAGCCGGCCGAATTCCGGCATTGCACGACTATCGCAATGCGCTCGGTTGCAAGCCGAAGCGGCGGCGAAACAGCCCGGAAAAATGCGCCGGCGTATAGCCGACCCGGAAGGCCGCTTCGGCGACGCTTGCCTCGCCGCTCGCGATCAATGCATGCGCATGCTGAAGCCGCTGCTCCTGCAGGTAACCGAAGACGCTGGCGCCGAATTCGCTGCGGAAGGCGGCGGTCAGCTTCGTCGGATTGAGGCCGCTGGCGCGCGCCAGCTCGGCGAGGCTCGGCGGTTCGCGCATCGCGGCCAGCAGCAGATCGCGCGCCAGATGCACCTGCTCGCGCGTCCGGCCGGGCAGGCGCCGCGTGCGCTGGGCCGGCGGGCCGAGCAACTCGTCGAGCGCATGCGCCGCCAGCTCCAGCGCCTTGCCGCCGAGATAGAGTGGCCGCAGCGGTTCCGCGACCGGGCAATCGGCCATCTGTTGGGCGAGGGCGCGCAGCACCGTTCCGGCCGGGCGCACCCAGATGCCGGCATCGACGCAGCCGGCCAGAGCGAACAGGCGCTTCATCGGCACCGAAAATTCCTGCTCGACGAAATTAAGCTCGAGCTGCATCAGCGCGCAGCGCAGCGAGCCGCCGGTGATGCCCGTGCGCTGCTGGACGTGCTCGCCGGTATTTGCCGCGATCAGCAAGGCCGGGCCCTCGATCGTCAGCGGCGGCCGATCGTCGAGTTCGAGGGACTGGCGGCCGTCGAGCATCACCGCGATCTTGAGGCCGCGCCGCATCGGCCCGATGATGCGCTCGCCCGAGGTCACCGGGAATGCCCCGGCGGACAGGGCCAGGTTATCGGAGAAGAGCTGAAGCGGCGTCGCCGGGGTGGGACGCTGAAGCGGAAGCGGATTGGGAACCATCATATCCTCGTAACCCGGCCAAAATAGCAGGGCGAGGAAAAATATCAATTAAATCAATATTTTACACATTCTAAGAAAAAGGAAGCTTCTGGGAAGCCGATTCTCGTGTCGGCAGCAAACACGCGATACCGGACCTCGCCAACGCCGCACCCCAAAGCCGCAACGCGCTGGTCATCTGGGTCCTCCTGCCGTTCTGGACGAGTTTCGGACCTTCGCCTGGATGATCCTTCCGGGGCGGAACCGAGCGGTCAACCAGCTCCTGCTGGCGCTCGATATCGTCGACGCCTCGACCTGGCCGCGCATGCGATGCTGCCGTCCGCAGTCATGACGATCCTGCCAGCACTCTGGATCTGGCCCGAAGGCGGCTCGGGGTGCTTCACCATGGACCTCCCCCCCGGGGATGATGGTCAGCCGCCTCGCGATCGGACTAGCTGGAAGGAGCATGGCGAAGGCCGATGCGGTTTCCAGATCTCGTCCGAGGCGATCGAATGAACTCCCAAGCGCTGCCCCAGACTTTCCCCGTCGAGACCGTGCGTGCACGCTTTCCGGCGCTGTCGCAGACATCCCGCCCGCCGATCTATCTCGACAACCCGGCCGGAACGCTGGTGCCGCAGCCCGTCATCGATGCCGTCGCCGGGGCGATGGCGGAAGCGAGCAGCAATCTCGGTGGCTCCTTCGCCGGCTCGAAGCGGGCTGACGCGATCTGGCTGGCGGCTCACCGCGCTGTCGCCGATCTGCTCGGCGCCGCCAGCGAACGCGAAATCGTCATCGGCCAGAACATGACGACGCTAACTCTGCATCTGTCGCGCTCGATCGGCCGCCTGTTCGCCCCGGGTGACGAGATTATCCTCACCCGCATGGAGCATGAGGGCAATGTCTCGCCCTGGCTGTTGCTCGCGCGCGACCTCGGCCTGACCGTGAAGTGGCTGCCGTTCAACCGCGAGACCTGGCGCATCGAGCCGGCGGACCTCGCCCCGCTGCTGAGCAGCAGCACGCGCCTGCTCGCGCTCAACTTCGCCAGCAACATGACCGGATCGGTCAACGATGTCGCGACCCTGAGTGCCATGGCGCGGAAGGCCGGAGCGCTCGTCTATGTCGATGCCGTGCAGCTCGTCCCACACCGCTTGCCCGACGTCGCAACGCTCGGCTGCGACATGCTCGCCTGCTCGTCCTACAAGTTCTTCGGCCCGCATCTCGGCATGGTCTGGGGGCGCGAACCGCTGCTGACGCAGCTCGAACCCTACAAGGTGCGCTGCGCCAGCGACGCCCTGCCGGAACGCTTCGAGACCGGCACGCCGCAGACGGAGTTGCTGGCGGGCTTGGCCGCGACGGTCGACTATCTCGCCTGGCTCGGAGACATCACCGGCCACGGCGGCTCACGCCGTGACAAGCTCCTCGGGGGCTATCGCAGCTTCGAGGCCTATGAGAATCGGCTGATGCATCGCCTGATCAGCGGGCTCCGGGGGCTGCCCGGCATCACCATCATGGGCATATCGGACCCCGCGGCATTCGCCCATCGCGTGCCGACGATTTCCTTCACCCACGACACGATCTCGACCCATGTGTTCGCCAAGGCCCTGGCCGAGCGCGAGATCTATGCCTGGTCGGGCCATAATTTCGCGCTTGAGCCGGCCCGCCTGCTCGGGCTCGACGAGGATGAGGGCGTGGTGCGGCTCGGCATCGCTCATTACAACACGGCCGAGGAGATCGAGCGGACGCTCGCCGCCATCGCCGAGATTGTTGGGGCGGATGCCCGCATGCTAGCCTGAAGCGGCGGGCGGCGCACCGGAACGGGGGTATGTCGCGTTGAATCATCTGGCGGAAAAGGTCGCGGCGTTCAACGCGAGCGCTGCGAAGGCGATCGATCGCTGCGACCGTTCCGACGCCCCCTATCTCCTGCTCGACGCCATCAACCACGTCGTGCCGTTCAAATTCGCGATGTCGGTGGTCTATCGGCGCGACGCGGCGCCGGTTTATGTCGCCGACACATTCCCGGACCGGACGGGCAAGCGGGCGCTCGAGCTCTACATCGAGGGCACCTACCTCCTGAATCCCGTCTACAACGCCTATCTCGGCGGCCTGAAGGCCGGTGTCTATCGCCTGCGCGATCTCGCTCCCGACGCCTATTTCAGCTCCGATCACTATCGGCAGTTCAAGGTCCAGCAACAGGCCGACGAAGAGCTGGGCTATCGTACCTATGGCTGGCCGGCCGGCATGGAGGAGGTGGTCATCGCCATCGAGCTGCCGAAGAACGAGCTCGCCGAGATCAGTTTCTATCGGCGCGTCAGCCTCGGCGGCTTCTCCGACACCGATTGCGACACGCTCTGTGCCATCGAGCCGCTGGTCAGCGCGATCTACCGGCGCATCTGGCAGCATTGCGGCAAGGACAGCAAATCCGAGGCGCGCTGGACCTCCTTCGACGCCTTGCTCGGCGATTTCGGCAAGGGCCAGCTCAGCCCGCGCGAATGCAATGTCGCGCATATGATTCTGAAGGGGCATTCGAGCGAGTCGATCAGCCGCAACCTCGGCATTTCCGTCACGACGGTGAAGACGCACCGTCAGAACCTCTATGCCAAGCTCGGCCTTTCGACGCAGCAGGAGCTGTTCTCGCTGTTCCTGATGTCCCTGCAGAAGCAGAGGGGAACAGCGTTGGTCGGCAGTGACCAGGCTCCGCGCCAAGCGGAGTCTGGTTGATCGGAGCCCTCCCGGCGGGGCCGGCGCTCAGCGCCGCCGGCTTACCGCAAGGTTTCGCGGATCGAGGCCGAAATCCCGTCCAGCCCTTCCGAAAGCTGGGGCAGCGTCGGCCAGCCGAAGCCGATGCGGAAATAATTGTCGGGCATCTCGAACCAGTGCCCCGCGCCGACATAGGTGCCATGAACGCTGTAGAGCCGCTGGTAGAAGGCCGGCAGGTCGATCTTCACATCGGGCCTGATGCGCGGCAGGCAGACGCAACCGCCCTCGGGCTCGACCCATTCCATGAATTCGTCGCGCGCGATCCAGTCGCGGACGATCTCGAATCCTTGCCGGATCAGGCGGTTGTTCGGTCCGAGCCAATCCTGGCGCTGGGTGAGGGCGACATAGCCGACATATTCGTCGATCATGCTGCCGGAGATGCCGATCTGCTCCTTCGCAGCCAGGAAGGTCTGCATAAGGACGGGGTCCTTGCAGATCAGCCAGCCGATGCGGATGCCGGGAATGCCGTAGGTCTTCGACAGTGACGAGACGCTGATCACGCGCGGGCTCAGCGACGCCGCCACGGGCAGAACGGGTCCGAAGGTCATCTCGCGATAGGTCTCGTCGAAGAGCAGCAGGCAGCCCTTGCGCTCGACCAGGGCGACCAGCGCGCGAAGCTCCGCCTCGCTGATCATCACGCCGCTCGGATTATGCGGGTAGGTGACGGAAACATATCGGGTATTCGGCCGAATGGCGGCATCGATCTTATCGAGATCGAGGCGAAAGCCGGCCTCGAAATCGAGATCGATGAAGCTGATGTCGCAGCCGATCGCCCGTGGCGTCTCGATATTGGTGGCGTAGTTGGGGCGCACCACGACGAGGTGCTGATCGGCGTCGAGCAGCGATGTCGCGACGATGAAGAGCGCCGCCGAAGCGCCAGCCGTAATCAGCACATCCTCGGCCCCGAGGTCCGTGCCAAGGCCGGCCACCGTGTCGCGCAGGTCGATGCTGCCCTTGTGGTCGCCATAGCAGAGAAGCACGTCGTTGAGGTTGACGTTGAGATCGCCCAACCGCCGGTCGGCGACTGAACTTTCCGAGAGATTGCGCCGGATCGTCTCGTAACCGAGCTGTTCCGGTGCTTCGATTTCAATCGGCATGCGCACGAATTTCAAGATCGGCCTCCCCAGGCAACGGATCGCTTTGCCCGAAACCTACGCAGCCTCGCTGGCCCCGCACCATCCTCCCTCAGGGGGATAACATCCCCTCTTCGATCGGTCGAAACTGCGCCGGCTAGATGAGGGCGCGCAGGAGACGCAACCCGTCTGACGATCGAGATGAAAAGACAATTCCGAGAAGGGGAAGCGGCATGGCGATCAAAAACTGGCTTCTGTCGGCGGCGTTCATGGCCCTCGGCACGCTCAACGCAGTGACGGCCCAGGCGGAGACGCTTCGGGTCGGCATGGAATGCACCTACGCACCGTTCAACTACCGCACGCCCGGCGGCCAGATGGCCGGCTATGACGTCGACGTTGCCAAAGGCGTCGCCGAGCTGATCAAAGTCGATCTGCAGTATGTCTGCCAGCAATGGGACGGCATGGTTCCGGCTCTGCTCGCCAACAAGTTCGACATCATCGTCGCGTCGATGTCGATCACCGACGAACGCCTGCAGAAGATGGATTTCTCCATCCCCTACCGCGTCTCCATCGGCCGTTTCCTCGGTCCCAAGGGCAAGAACCTCAAGCTCTTCGACGAGGCCGGAAAGCCAAACCCGGCCGCCTTCAAGGGGCTTATGGTCGGCGTCGAACGCGCCTCGACCTACGCGAAATGGATCGAAGCCAAGCTGCCGGGCGCCACCATCCAGCTCTATGACGGCGCCCAGGCCATGCTGCTCGACCTGCGCAACGGCCGCGTCGACATCGCCATCACCAATCCGATGAAGGCCTATCTCGACTTTCTCTCCACCGATCAAGGTGCCAAGTTCGAGTTCGTTTCGCCCGCCATCGACGAGCGCGAATTCTTCGGCATCGGCGTCGGTATCGGCATCAGCAAGGGCCAGGACGAACTGAAGAACCGGATCGACGGCGCGCTGAAGACGTTGATCGCGAATGGCTCGCTCGAGAAGTACAGCCGCAAATATTTCCCCTTCTCCATCAGCCCGGACAATTGGAAGGGCGTCGGCCAGTAACTGACGCCAACGGGCTCAACGGGCCGGCAATGCCGGCTCGTTTCCGGATGAAGGGGAGGGATAATGGCCGCGCTTTCCGGCTGGTGGGATGATTTCTTCTTCGGGACCCTGACGGTTCTGAGGGTTTTCGTGGCCGCTCTCATCCTGGCGGTGATCTTCGGCCTGGTCGGCTCGAGCGCCAAGCTGTCGCGCAGCCGCCTCGCGCGGACGCTGGCGAAGGCCTATACGGTGGTCTTCCGTGGCACGCCCGAACTGGTCGTGTTGCTGCTGTTCTACTTCGGCATCGCCGTCGTATTGACCAAGCTCGCCCATCTCTATGATCCGCAGATCAAATTCGTCGACATGCCGCCCTTCTGGGCCGGCGCGCTCGCGATCGGCCTGATCGTCGGCTCCTACATGACCGAGACCTTCCGCGGCGCCTTTCTCGGCGTCCCGCACGGCCAGGTCGAGGCCGCCTTGGCCCTCGGCCTGACCAGGAGCCAGACCTTCTTCTACGTGCGGATGCCGCAGATGTGGCGCCTCGCCTTGCCGAACTTCGGAAACCACATGCTGTCGGTGATGAAGGATACGGCCCTGATCTCGGTCATCGGCCTCGAAGAGATCGTGTTCGTCGGCGAGATGGCCACCTCCGTCACGCACAAGCCCTTCCTGATGTACATGACGGTCGCCGCGATCTACCTCGCCATCACGACGGCCATCACCCTGATCGTCTGGGCGCTGGAGCGCTACGCGAACCGCCATATGGAGGCGGCGCGATGAGCTTCGATGTCGCCCTGATCCTGTCGAGCCTGCCGCAGATCGCCGCCGGCATCGGCCTGACTCTCAAGCTGCTCTTCCTGTCGATGTTCTTCGGGCTGATGCTCGCCATCGTCATCCTGCTCCTGCGCATCTGCGGGCGCTGGTATCTGACCTGGCCGGCGAAGGCCTATATCTACTTCCTGCGCGGCACGCCGATCCTGGTGCAGCTCTTCATCATCTATCACGGCCTGCCGCAGTTCGAGGCGGTGCGGGAAAGCATCTTCTGGCCGCTGTTGCGCCAGCCTTTCGGCTGCTGCGTCCTTGCGCTCACGCTCAACAGCTCGGCCTATATCTCCGAGATCCTGCGGGGCGGCGTGCTCGGCGTCGACAAGGGCGTCAACGAGGCCGCCCGCGCGCTCGGCCTCTCGCCGCGCCAGCGCTTCGTCTACATCACCACGCCGATCGCCGTGCGCCTGGCGCTGCCGGCCTACAGCAACGAATTCATTTCGATGATGAAGGCGACCGCGCTCGCCAGCACCGTGACGCTGATGGAGATCACCGGCGTCGCACGCACCATCGTCTCCAAGACCTTCGCGCCGTTCGAGATCTTCATCGCGGCGGCGCTGATCTACCTGGTCATGGCCTGGTTCTTCCAGTTCTGCTTCGGCCATCTGGAAGCCTATGCCAGCCGCTATGTGAAGAGGGATGCCTCGGCATGACATCGCCCGCGCAGATCACGCTGGACAAGGTGTCCAAGAATTTCGGCAGCTTCCGGGCGCTGAAGGAGGTCAGCCTCGACGTCGCCAAGGGCGAGAAGCTCGTCGTCTGCGGCCCCTCCGGTTCCGGCAAATCGACGATGATCCGCTGCATCAACGGGCTGGAGAGCCATGACAGCGGTCGCATCACCGTCAACGGCACCGCGCTGACGGACGAACGCAGCGCCGTCGCCGTGCGCCGCGAGGTCGGCATGGTGTTCCAGAGCTTCAACCTCTTCCCGCATCTGACCGTGGTGAAGAATCTGATGCTGGCCCAACGCCTCGTCCGCCGGAAGGACAAGGAGACGGCCCGCGAGACCGCCATGGGCTATCTCAAGCGCGTCCGCATCGCAGACCAGGCCGACAAATACCCGATCCAGCTTTCGGGAGGCCAGCAGCAGCGCGTCGCCATCGCCCGCGCGCTCTGCATGAACCCGCAGATCATGCTCTTCGACGAGCCGACCTCGGCGCTCGACCCCGAGATGATCTCGGAGGTTCTGGACGTGATGACCGATCTCGCGCGCGACGGCATGACCATGGTCTGCGTCACCCATGAGATGGGCTTTGCCCGCTCGGTGGCCGACCGCATCGTCTTCATGGATGCCGGCGAGATCGTCGAGACCGCCACGCCCCATGACTTCTTTTCCAAGCCGAGAAGCGAGCGCGCCCGCCAGTTCCTCGGCCAGATCCTCTCGCACTGAGTGACCGACATGACCGACGCCATCGCCACCGAACTCCTGGCCTTCGCCGGCCGGCTTGCCGATGAAGGCCGCGCCATCGTTGCCGAAGCCGTGCAGGCGACTCATACGATCGACTACAAGGCCGACCAGAGCTTCGTCACCGCGACCGACCGAGCCATCGAGAAGCGCCTGCGCGAACGCATCGAGGCCGCCTATCCGGATCACGGCATCCTCGGCGAGGAGTTCGGCTCCTATGGCCTCGACCGCGAATTCGTCTGGGTCATCGATCCGATCGACGGCACCGCCGCCTTCATCGCCGGCATTCCGGTCTATGGCATCCTGATCGGCATTGCGCGCGCCGCCCGACCCTGGCTCGGCGTCATGGATCTGCCGGCGACGCGGGAACGCATGTCCGGCATCGCCGGCGTCTCGGCCGACCACAACGGCAAGCCCGTGCGCTGCAAGCCCTGCGACGGCCTGGAGCGGGCCTTCCTGACGAGCTCCAACCCGCGCTTCCTCACCGATGCGGAGCGCGCGGCCGTCGGGCGCCTCGACCGGACGGTCGCCTTCACCCAGTATGGCGGCAGCTGCTACTCCTATGGCTGCCTCGCGCGCGGCAATACGGACCTCGCCGTCGATGGCGGCCTGGATCCCTATGACGTCTTCGCGACTGCGGCGATCATCGAGGGCGCGGGCGGTGTCGTGAGTGACTGGGCCGGCAGGCCGATCGATCTGCACTGGAAGGGCCAGATCGCCGCGGCCGGCGATCGCAGCCTGCACGGTCATGCTCTGGCGAGACTGTCTGCCGCGAGTTGAACTGATCAGGCGACGCTAAGCGTCCAGCCTTGCTTGCGCCGCTGCACGCATGGCGGCGCATCGATCAATGCCGGCCGATGGGGCCCGGAGAGTAAGCATGACCGAGAGTTGGCTGGATGGCGTTTGCGCGCAGTTTGGCATTGTGGGCGATTTGAGTCGCTTTGGCGGCGAGTACGATCTCAACTTCCGTGGCCGGACGGGCGAGGGCGACGTCATCGTCAAGGCGATGCGCCCGCAGGGTGAGCCCGCCCTCGTCGACCAGCAATGCGCTGCGATCAATCATGCGCTCGCCGCCGATCCGACCCTGCCGCTGCCCCGCCTGCTTTCCACCGAAGGCAACCGCTTCTGGCAGAACGTTGC
>NZ_JBFTKQ010000006.1:0-292717 GCF_056396025.1 Allobosea sp. 05T438 | reverse complement strand
GGCCCCTGCGGCTGCATCGCCGGCTTCTTGGTCGGCGCGACCGCGATCGTGCCGGGCTTGGTCAGCTTGGCCTCGCCCCAGATCACGTCGACCTTGTTCTTCTTCATCAGGAACTGGACGCCGTTGTTCATCCGCACGGCGATGCCGCGGGAGCGCTTCACGATCGCCTCCAGATCCGCCTTGAACGAGCCTTCCAGGACCAGCCCGTAATCCTTGGCGTGCTCGCCGTAATGCAGGATCTCGGCCGAGCGCAGCAGCGCCTTGGTCGGGATGCAACCCCAGTTCGAGCAGATGCCGGCGAGATGCTCGCGCTCGACGATCGCTGTCCTGAAGCCGAGCTGCGCGGCCCGGATGGCGGCGATATAGCCGCCGGGGCCGGAGCCGATGACGATGATGTCGTAGTCAGCCATGGGAAATACCTCGGCTCTTTCCTCCCCTTGCGGGAGGCGTTGATGTTGCGGGGCAAGCCCCTGGTCGAATGCTGTTCATGGGCCTGTAATCCGCAGTGCGGGACCGCGTGCTGGCAGGGGGAGGCCGAGTAGTCCGTCGACGACCGGCGCCAGCGCCAGGCCAATGGCACGGGTATTCTCGACGTCGAGATGGATGCCGTCCTCACCGGTCACCTTCGCGACGGCGGCCGCATCGAAGAAGCTGACGCCGATCTCGTCGGCGATGCGGCGATAATAGGTCGCCAGCAGCGCCATCTTCTCAGCCGCCCCTTCCATGACGAAGTTGGACTCGTGCTCGGGATCGTCAGGCATGCGCACGATCGGCGGCGATACGATCAGCACTTCCGGCACGGGCATGCCGGGCTCGATAGGCGGGCGCTGGGCCACCTGCGCCAGTGCCCGCATCGAGCGGGCGACGTCGTAAGGCGCGAGCGAGTGGTGCCGCTGGCAGTCATTGGTGCCGAGCATCAGGATGACGAGATCGAGCGGCGCGTGGCACTCGATAAATAGAGGCAGCAGCGCGATGCCCGAGCGATAGGGCCGCAGAGGATCTTCGAGCGCGATGCGCCGCCCGTTGAGACCCTCCTCGATCACCGTCGCATAACCGCTGAGCGCCTTCTCCAGCACGCGCGGCCAGCGCACATCGTCGCCATGCCGCTCCGGTCGGTTGGCGATCCGCCCCCAGGTGAGAGAATCGCCGAAGGCGAGGATGCGGGCCCGGCGGCTCATCGCGATGCTCCCACCCGCTTCTGAAGCGCAGCTATCGTTTGCGCCTCCCGCCCGAGCGGGAACGGTGCCAAGTCGCGTGTCGCCAAGCCGAGCACATCACCCTTGCGGGTTTCCTTCACCGTCTCGCGCTGGCGCGCATAGGTGCCGCACTCGAAGCCGCCGCCGCGATGGCCGGAGACCGGGTTGTAGGTGTTCGCAGCATAGCGGAAGCAGACATAGTTGAGCTTGACCTGGCCGCGATAGTGCCCTTCCTGCGGATCATCGATCTCGGCAGAGGCGTTCTCCCAGAGCACGGCGAAGGACCCGCGCAGGATTGCATCATTGCCGGGGTACCACAGGAAGCTGTCGCCGTTCGCGGCGATGTATTCGACCTGGGTGCCGTGCTGGGCGCTATGGGTCAAAATGGTCCGGTTGCCAAAGAAGGCCGCCAGGACCTCGGGATCGGCGGCTGCGCTCGGCAGCGAGGTTCCCCCGGGGGCAGCGTTGCGCGCCATGTATTCGGCCTGTGTCAGCGCCGGTCGCGCCGCGAAGATGTTGCGTGGGCGCTGGAATTGACCCGAGACACCCGGACCGAATTCGATCACGGGCGGTCCGCCTGCCGTCGGCCTTGCCGGATGTTCCGCCTCCGCTGTCTTGAGGGGCGTGTTGCAGGCCGACAGGCTGATTGACAACGCCGCCATTGCAAAGCGCGCTAGCCGTCCGTCGCCAAGATGCTGCCGACACATCATTGGATGATCGTCCCCAAGCCCAGCACATTTCCCTGGCTGCTGCGGACGCGGGCGAATGATGACACTGCCGAGCAAGTTAAAGGCTGTCCGTTCCGTTGCACCGTGACCGTGCTGCCGGCCGCGGGAACGGGGTAGTAGTCCCCCAGCAGGCAGACCGCCGGCCCGTTCAGCCCCTTGACCTCCTTGATGATCCCCCAGCGCAGACGCTGGATTCCGCGCTCTCGCGCGACTTGGATCGCCTCGCTCCTCGGGCCGAAATAAATGCTTCCCCTGAGGTTGCCCTCGGTCGCGGCAAAAAAGGTCCGACCGGCGACCTTCTGTCCGGCAGCGCGAACAACTGGGTCGGCTGGCGCTCGTTCCGCTGATGGCTGCTGCGCAGACACGCTCGAGAGCCCAAGCCCTAGAGATGCCAAGATCAGCACGCTTGACCACCAGTTGCGTCCAAAGCCAGGCCCGCGGCAGGCTTCGACAGCGGGGAACCTGCCGCTGCCAAGCGTGATGGTGGTGGCGATGCGGAAGTCGAGCATTGGTAAGCGCCTCTAAGCGCCCTTCCCGAAGAAGGGCCAAGAACGATGCCGGTGCATCGAAGCAACCGGCATGGCTCACCTCACACCAGCATCGCCATCGGCTTCTCGATATAGCCCTTGAACGCCTGCAGCAGCTCGGCGCCGAGCGCGCCGTCGACGGCGCGGTGGTCGGTCGAGAGCGTCACCGACATCACCGTCGCGACGGCCGGCTGCCCGCCCTTCACGATGACGCGCTGCTCGCCGGCGCCGACGGCCAGGATCGTCGCATGCGGCGGATTGACGATGGCCGCGAAGTCCTTGACCCCGAACATGCCGAGGTTCGAGACCGCCGTCGTGCCGCCCTGATACTCCTCGGGCTTCAGCTTGCGGGCCTTGGCGCGGGCCGCCATGTCCTTCATCTCGTTGGAGATCTGCGACAGGCTCTTGTGGCAGGCATCGCGGATGATCGGCGTGATCAGACCGCCCGGAATCGAGACGGCGACGCCGACATCGGCATGCTTGTGCTTGAGCATCGTGTTCTCGGTCCAGGACACGTTCGCATCCGGAACGGCCTTGAGCGCCAGCGCCAGTGCCTTGATCACCATGTCGTTGACCGAGAGCTTGTAGGCCGGCTTGCCGTCCTTCTCCGGCGCTGCAGCATTGAGCTCGGCCCGCAGCTTCAGCAGCGCGTCGAGCTCGCAGTCGACCGTCACGTAGAAATGCGGGACGGTCTGCTTGGCCTCGGTCAGGCGGCGCGCGATCGTCTTGCGCATGCCGTCATGCGGGGCCTCCTCATAGGAGCCCGGCTCGAACAGCTTCTTGACCTGTTCGTCGGAGGGGCCGGTGGCAAGCGGCGCGGCGGCGGGCTTGGGCGCAGCCGGAGCGGCAGAAGGTGCAGCCGCCGGGGCGGCCTTGGCTCCGCCGCCCTTCCTGGCTGCCTCGACATCCTTCTCGACGATGCGGCCATGCGGACCGGAGCCGTTGATGGCGGCAAGATCGAGCCCGGCGTCCTTGGCGATGCGGCGCGCCAAGGGCGAGGCGAAGGGCCGGCTGCCGTTGGCCTTGGCGGCGGCGGGAGCGGACGCAGCCGGGGCAGAAGGCGCTGCCGCGGGAGCCGGAGCCTCCGCCTTCGGCACTTCGGCCTTCGGAGCCTCAGCCTTCGCGGGCGCAGCGCCGCCAGCAGCGGGAGCGGAGACGCTCTTGGCATCCTCGCCCTCGCCGGCGATCACGCCGATCACCTCGTTGACGGCGACATCCGCCGTGCCTTCCGGCACCACGATCCTGGCGAGGATACCCTCGTCGACCGCCTCGACCTCCATGGTCGCCTTGTCGGTCTCGATCTCGGCGATGATGTCGCCGGACTTGATCGTGTCGCCTTCCTTCTTCAGCCATTTGGCGAGATTGCCCTTCTCCATCGTCGGAGAGAGCGCGGGCATCAGGATGTTGGTTGGCATCGGTCAGCCCCCTTCTCAGCGATAGCAGACGGCCTTGGCCGCCGCGATGACCTCGCCGATGTTCGGCAAAGCGAGCTTCTCGAGATTCGCCGCATAAGGCATCGGCACGTCCTTGCCGGTGACGCGGGCGACCGGGGCGTCGAGATAATCGAAGGCCGCTTCCATGATCTTCATGCCGATCTCGGCGGTGACGCCGGACTGCGGGAAGCCCTCCTCGACCGCGACGCAGCGATTGGTCTTCTGCACCGAGGCGATGACGGTCTCGATATCCATCGGGCGGATCGTCCTGAGGTCGATGACCTCGGCCTCGATGCCTTCCTTGGCCAGGGCCTCGGCGGCGCCGAGCGCATAGGTCATGCCGATGCCGAAGGAGACGATCGTCACGTCCGTGCCCGGGCGCACGACCTTGGCCTTGCCGATCGGGATCAGGAAGTCGTCGCCCTTCGGCACGTCGAAGGACTTGCCGTACATGATCTCGTTTTCGAGGAAGATCACCGGGTTCGGGTCGCGGATCGCGCTCTTGAGCAGGCCCTTCGCGTCGGAGGCGCTGTAGGGCACGACAACCTTGAGGCCGGGCACGTTCGAGTACCAGGCGGCATAGTCGTGGCTGTGCTGGGCGCCGACGCGCGCCGCTGCACCGTTCGGGCCGCGGAACACGATCGGTGCGCCCATCTGGCCGCCGGACATGTAGAGCGTCTTGGCGGCGGAGTTGATGATGTGGTCGATCGCCTGCATGGCGAAGTTGAAGGTCATGAACTCGACGATGGGCCTGAGACCCGAGAGCGCCGCGCCGACGCCGATGCCGGCGAAGCCGTGCTCGGTGATCGGGGTGTCGATGACGCGCTTCGGCCCGAACTCCTGCAGCAGGCCCTGCGTGACCTTGTAGGCGCCCTGGTATTCCGCGACCTCCTCGCCCATGACGAAGACATCGCCGTCGCGGCGCATCTCCTCGGCCATGGCGTCGCGCAGCGCCTCGCGGACCGTCTGGCTGACGATCTCGGCGCCCGCCGGGAATTCGGACGAAGCGTCGTAGGCCTTGGCCTGGGCCGGGACGCTCTGCGGCGCACTGGCGGCAGGCGCCTCCTCGGCCTTCGCCGCCGGTGCGGGCTCGGCCTTGGGCTCGGGCGCCGCCGTCTTGACCCCGCCGGTTGCCGCGGCGCTGACGTCCTCGCCGTCGGCGGCGATCACGCCGATCCGCGTGTTGACCGCGACATTGTCGGTGCCATCCGCGACGAGGATCTTGGCGAGGATGCCCTCATCGACCGCCTCGACTTCCATGGTCGCCTTGTCGGTCTCGATCTCGGCGATAATGTCGCCGGGCTTAACCTGATCGCCCTCTTTTTTCAGCCACTTGGCCAGTTTTCCTTCCTCCATGGTGGGAGAAAGGGCAGGCATGAGAATGTCGATCGGCATGAACGCACCCGGATTCTAAAACGCGGGAAAGACGGTGAGCGGGCCAGAGGCGCGGGGCTTTCAGCCCTGCGCCGGCTCCAGCAGAATGTCGGTGTAGAGCTCGGACGGATCGGGCTCGGGGTCATGCGTGGCGAACTCGGCCGCGTCGTTGACGACCTCGCGCACCTTCGCGTCGATCGCCTTGAGCTCGTCCTCGCCGATCTTGAAGTCGCGGATCAGGCGGGCGCGGACCTGCTCGATCGGGTCGTGCTCCTCGCGCATGCGCTGGACTTCGTCCTTGGAGCGGTACTTCGCCGGGTCGGACATCGAGTGGCCGCGATAGCGGTAGGTCTGCATCTCCAGGATGTACGGCCCCTTGCCCGAGCGGGCGTGCTCGATCGCACGCAGGCCGGCCTCGCGCACGGCGCGGACATCCATGCCGTCGACCTGCTCGCCGGGAATGTTGAAGGAGATGCCCCGGCGCGAGAAATCGGTCTGGGCCGAGGCACGGGTGACCGCGGTGCCCATGGCGTAGCGGTTGTTTTCGATGATGAACACGACCGGCAGCTTCCAGAGCTCGGCCATGTTGAAGCTCTCGTAGACCTGGCCCTGATTGGCCGCGCCGTCGCCGAAATAGGTCAGCGATACGGTATTGTCGCCGCGATACCAGTCGGCGAAGGCCAAGCCGGTGCCGAGCGAGACCTGCGCGCCGACGATGCCGTGGCCGCCGTAGAAATTCTTCTCGCGGCTGAACATGTGCATGGAGCCGCCCTTGCCGCGCGAATAGCCGCCGCGCCGGCCCGTCAGCTCAGCCATCACGCCGCGCGATTCCATGCCGCAGGCCAGCATGTGACCGTGGTCGCGATAGCCGGTGATGACCTGATCGCCATCCTTGGAGGCCATCTGCATGCCGATGACGACGGCTTCCTGGCCGATATAGAGGTGGCAGAAGCCGCCGATCAGGCCCATGCCGTACATCTGGCCGGCCTTCTCCTCGAAGCGGCGGATCAGCAGCATCTCGTGATAGGCGTGGAGGTCCTCGTCCTTGGTGAAGCTCGGCGTGTTGCTGAGCGCGGCGGAGGCCTTGCCCGCCCCCTCCTTGGCGCCCCGCGCCTTCGCGGCGGCTTTCGGTTGAGCGGGAGCTTTCGACTTACGCGCAGCAACAGCCATCAGGCGGCCCTCCAAGGTCATCTGATCTTTGTTTTAGAGGATCACAAAAACCTTGGCGAGCACGCTATCTCGCAATGCAGCATGATCTAAGCCACTGGAAAGGCAGCGATCTATCACCTTAACTGGTTTTCAGTTAATCGATACGTCTGGGACTATGTGCCGTATCGTCAGAACTCAGCGTCCCATGATGACGACGTCGTTCTTGTGCGTGCGACCGAGGATGGCGCGCGCGTTTTCTTCCAGGAGGTCGCGATCGACCGCCTCGTCTCGGACCAGCGAGAGGCGATGTTCCCAGGATTTGCGCTCGGCGACAAGCCCGGCGAGCTCCGCCTCCATATCCCGCAGCGATTCACGGACGGCGCCGCGCGCCTCGAGGCCGCGCGCGCCATGCTGCGCATGGAACATGAAATAGGCCACCGCTGCTCCCGAAACGAGATAGAGCGCCAATGTCACGAAGATGGAGCGGAGACCGCGGCGGATAACCATGGCGCCACGCTAGGAAAACTTGGTTTCCGGCGAGTTAACGGAGGGCGYGGCCTGGGAATTTTGCTGTTCTGGTGAGCGGGGTGGGGATCGAACCCACGACCACATGATTAAAAGTCACGTGCTCTACCACTGAGCTACCCGCCCTCACCGAGGCGCTGACATACGGAGCCATGCCGCCCGGGTCAACTCGTTCGATGAAATCGTCACCATCTCAAGCGCCGCGAGCCTCCGACAAACGAAACCGGGCGTTTTCTTGCGGCATCGCAGCATCGGAACTGCTGGACGCCCTCCCCCTCCCATGCATTCTGGGGGCGCCCATAACAACGAACGGCGATTCAACGCCGGGGGATTCCAACTGATATTGGGAGAGATAGAATGGACGAACGGGAAATCCGCGGCCTCGTCGCGGATGTGAAGGGCGGCACGCTGTCGCGACGATCCTTCATCCAGAAGATGGCGGCGGTGGGTATCACCGCCCCGATCGCGAGCCAGATCCTGGCTTGGAACGATGTCGCGATGGCAAACGCCGCGCTGCAATACAAGCCGACCAAGGCCGGCGGCGGCGGGGCGCTGAAGATACTGCTCTGGCAGGCTCCGACCCTGCTCAACCCGCATTTCGCCTCCGGCACCAAGGACCAGATCGCCTCGCGCATCTTCTTCGAGCCGCTCGCCGGCTGGGACAAGGAGGGCAACCTCTTCCCCCAGCTCGCCGCCGAGATTCCGAGCAAGGCCAATGGTGGCCTCTCGGCCGATGGCACGACCGTCATCTGGAAGCTGAAGCCGGGCGTGAAGTGGCATGACGGCAAGCCGTTCACCGCCGACGACGTCGTCTTCACCTGGGAATATGCCGCCGATCCCGCGACAGCTGCCTATACGACCGGTTCCTACACCAACATCAAGGTCGAGAAGATCGACGACCTCACCGTCAAGGTGATCTTCAAGGACCCGACGCCGTTCTGGGCCGATCCCTTCGTCGGCGTCGCCGGCATGATCATCCCGAAGCACCATTTCGGCGACTACAAGGGCGCCAAGTCGCGCGAGGCTCCGGGCAACCTGAAGCCGGTCGGCACCGGGCCCTACAAGTTCGTCGACTTCAAGCCAGGCGACATCCTGACGGGCACCCGCAACGAGGACTACCACGTCAAGAACCAGCCGCATTTCGACACGCTTGAAGCCAAGGGCGGCGGTGACGCGGTTTCGGCGGCGCGTGCCGTGCTCCAGACCGGCGAATACGACTATGCCTGGAACATGCAGGTCGAGGATGAGATCCTCAAGCGCATGGAGACCGGCGGTCGCGGCAAGGTGGTGGCGGTTCCCGGCGGCGACATCGAGTTCATCATCCTGAACACGACCGATCCGTGGACCGAGGTCGATGGCGAGCGCTCCAGCGTCAAGACCAAGCATCCGACGCTGTCCGACCCGAAAGTACGCGAAGCGCTCAACCTGCTGATCGACCGCGACTCGATCCAGAAGTTCATCTATGGCCGCGGCGGCACCGCGACGGCGAGCTTCGTCAACGAGCCCAAGCAGTTCAAGTCGCCCAAGCTCAAATACGAGTTCAATATCGACAAGGCCAACAAGATCCTCGACGACGCCGGCTGGAAGAAGGGCGCCGACGGCATCCGCGAGAAGGACGGCAAGAAGCTCAAATACGTCTTCCAGACCTCGATCAACGCCCCGCGCCAGAAAACCCAGGCCATCATCAAGCAGGCCTGCCAGCGCGTCGGCATCGACCTCGAGCTCAAGTCGGTCACGGCGTCGGTCTATTTCTCTTCCGACGTCGCCAACCCGGATACCTACACCAAGCTGTACTGCGACATGGAGATGTACACCACGACGCAGCCGCAGCCCGATCCGGAGCGCTTCCTCAACCAGCTCGTCTCCTGGGAGATCGCCAACAAGGAGAACAAGTGGCTGGGCCGCAACGTCTCGCGCTACTCGGACCCAGAGGCCGACAAGGCCTACAAGGCCGCCCAGAAGGAGTTCGACCCGGCCAAGCGCGCTGCGCTGCTGATCAAGGTCAACGAGATCTTCTGCGAGGCCAATATCCTGCTGCCGATCCTCTCACGCACGGTCGTCGGCGCTTCTGCCAACAACCTGGAGGCTGACATCTCGGGCTGGGAGGTCACGACCTGGAATCTGGCGGCCTGGTATCGGACCTGAGCGTACCGCCAATCAAACAGGACCGGCCCCGTCAGGGGCCGGTCCGCTAGTCCAACAAGCCCCGCTCGAGCGCCACGTCGACGCAGCCAAGGATATGGCCGCGCAGGAGCCGCTGCCCCTCGCCTGCGTCGCGGCGCAGCGCACAATCGAGCAAGGCGCGATGCTCGCCGATCGAGGTCGGCCCCCAAAAAATGAAGAACACCATCTGGTAGCGCAGATAGCGCTCGTAGATGCCGGCATGAAGGTCGAGCAGTGCCCTGGAGCCGCAGGCCGACACCAGCGCCTGATGAAACTCGAAATCGTAGCGCTTCCATTGCTGCGTGCCGGAATCGTCGGCGGCGAGCAGGCGCTCCTCCATGCGGGCGAGCTTGTGATGGGCGGCGACGACGCGCCCTTCCCATTCCATATCGCCGGCCGCGAAGGATTGCGCGAGCGCGTGACACTCGATCAGCAGCCTGAGATCGGCGAGTTCCTGGAGCTCGCTGGCCGTGCAGGGCGCGACCTGGAAGCCGCGCTGCCCCTCGGCGACGACAAAGCCCTCCGGCGCGAGGCGGTTGAAGATCTCGCGCAAGGTGCTGATGCCGACGCCGTAGACCGCGCGCAGCCTGTCCAGCGTCAGCTTCTGGCCCGGCTGCAGGCGCCCGAACACGATATCCTGCCGGATCCGCTCATAGGCATGCTCGCCCGTCGACAGCGCGGCGATCCCGTCGCCGCCGATATCCGGTGCCGCATCCGCCATGGCATCCCCTCACCTGCTCGATTCAGACTAAGCCGCGGGGTCGGCGACGCCAACCAAAAAGCAGCTTGTTGGATAATTAGCAGATGATCTGACAATTATCAGTTGATTTGAGGCCGGTCCCGGATAAGATCGCTGGCATAAGAAGTCGACGGAGCGATGGTCTCCGCAGCGAACGATCTCGGGAGGACATCATGTCGGCAGGCGAGAAGCCGGCGGCCGGGCGCGGCTGCATCTACATCCTGAACGGCCCCAACCTGAATCTGCTGGGGCAGCGCGAGCCGGCGATCTACGGATCCACGACGCTGGCCGAGATCGGCGAGCGCTGCGAGGCGAAGGCCAGGTCGCTCGGCTTCGCCGTCGATTTTCGCCAGACCAATTTCGAGGGCGAGTTGGTCGAAAGCGTTCAGCAGGCGCGCCAGGAAGCCTGCGGCATCATCATCAACCCGGCCGGCTACAGCTTCACCTCGGTCGCGCTGCTCGACGCGTTGAAGATGTTCGAGCGTCCCAAGATCGAGCTGCACATCTCGAATGTGCATGCGCGCGAGAGCATCTACCACAACTCCCTGGTGTCGCGGACGGCGACAGGGATCATCATCGGGCTCGGCGCCGCCGGCTATGAACTCGCCATCCACGCCATGGCTGGGCTGGTGGAAGCCTGACGATGGCCTCCGCCGCCGCAAGCCGGATCGTCGGTAAGGAGCGGCAGCCTTCAGCGGCGCATCATGCGCAGCACGGTGTCGATGGCAGCGGCCCTGCGGCGCGCCAGCGCCTCGGGTGCCCCCATGTCGTGGCCGAAGACCTGGCGGATGCTGGCGCGGTTCGAGACGTTGTAGAAGGCGAGCGCGCTGATCGTCAGGTGGATGTCGATCGGCTCGATTCCGGCCCGGAAAATGCCGGCCGAGATGCCACGCTCGTAGGCCTCGCGGATCATGTCGATCACCGAGAGGTTGAGCGTGGAGATCCGGTCGGAGGTCGCAAGGTGCCGGCCGTGATGGATGTTCTCGATCATCACCATCCGCACGAAATCCGGGTTCTCGGCATGGTAGTCGAAGGTGAAGCCGGTCAGCAGCGCGATCGCCTCCTCCGGCTCCAGGCTGGCGAGATCGAGTCCGCGCTCGAAGCTGCGGATCCGCTCGTACATCTCTTCGAGGACGGCGCGGTAGAGCCCCTCCTTGTCTCCGAAGTAGTAGTAGATCATCCGCTTGCTGGTCGCGGTTCGGGCCGCGATCTCGTCGACGCGCGCGCCGCTCAGGCCGTTCTCGACGAATTCGAGGCGCGCGGCCTCGAGAATGCTGCGGCGCACGCCCTCCGGGTCCTGCGTCCAGGAGGCCGATTTCCGGCTGGCTCCCTGCGGTTTGGTCGCTGCTTTGCTCATGTTCTACCCGGTGCCTTGCCGTTCCGCCGGCCTTCGGCGGCACTCAAATGGACAGCTCGGTTAATTTCGCTTGACCAAATGAACTAACTGGTACAATTAACACACCATCGGCTCCGCGCAAGCTGCGCGTGCGGACGACAAGGCCCTCGCCAGAAGGGCCGCGACGACAGACGGGACCCGGATCGACCCCTTCAGAAGGTCGGCCGTTTTGGGAAGCGCCATGAACTACAAGCTCGATTTCGCACCTGTGATCGAGGGCATGCCCGATCTGCTGATGGGCTGCCTCGGCACCTTCCTGCTGGCGCTCGCCGGCATGGCTTTGGCGATCGTCATCGGTATTGGCGGGGTCATCCTGCGGGATTCCCGCTTCTCTCCGATCCGCTTTCTGGTGAAGGCGTTCGTCGAGGTGATCCGCAACACGCCCTTCCTGGTGCAGATCTTCTTCATCTACTTCGCGCTGCCGCTGACGGGCCTGCGGCTCGACCCGACGCCGACGGCGATCATCGCGCTCGGCATCAATGGCGGCGCCTATGCCATCGAGATCATCCGCGGCGGCGTGCAGTCGATCAGCAAGGGCCAGATCGAGGCCGGTCTCGCGCTTGGGCTGCACAAGGCGCAGGTCTTCCGGCTGATCGTGTTGAAGCCTGCGCTGCGCGCGATCTTCCCGTCGCTCACCAGCCAGTTCGTGCTGCTGACGCTGACCACCTCGGTCGCCTCGGCGATCTCGGCCTATGAGCTCACCTCTGTGGCCCAGCGGATCGAGTCCGACAGTTTCCGCTCCTTCGAGGTCTACGGCACGATCACGCTGTTCTACCTCGTGATCTCCTGGGTGATGATGCGCTTCTTCGCGGCGATCTCGGCCCGTTACTTCAGCTATCCGGTGAAGTGAGGGCGCCATGGGCTGGAACGAATTCCTCTTCCTCCTCACCGGCCTGAAATGGACCGTGGCGCTGTCGGCGATCGGCTTCGTCTTCGGCTCCGTCTCCGGGCTCGGCATCGCGCTGATGCGCACCTCCGGCCATTCGCTGCTCGAACGGATCACGGCCAGCTACATCGCCCTGTTCCAGGGGACGCCACTCCTGATGCAGCTTTTCGTCGTCTATTACGGCCTCGCGCTGATCGGGCTCAGGCTCGATGCCTGGGTCGCGGTCGCGATCGGCTTCACCCTGCATGCCAGCGCCTATCTCGGCGAAATCTGGCGCGGCTCGATCGAAGCCGTTCCGAAGGGCCAGACCGAGGCCGCCAAGGCTCTGAGCCTGCACTATGCCTCGCGGATGCGGGACGTGGTCCTGCCGCAGGCGATCCGCATCTCGCTGCCGGCGACGGTCGGTTTCCTGGTCCAGCTGATCAAGGGCACCTCGCTCGCCGCCATCGTCGGCTTCACCGAGCTGACGCGGGCCGGCAACATCGTCTCCAACCAGATCTTCCAGCCGCTGCTCGTCTTCGGGATCGTCGGCATCCTCTACTTCCTGCTGTGCTGGCCGCTGTCGCTCTACGGCTCGCATCTGGAGCGGCGCATGGCCATCGCTGCGCGCTGAGCAGACCAAGCTTCACCGCCTAGTCCAACCACCAAAGAAAAAGGGAGAGAAACATGACGAAGATGAAATCCACCCGCCGCAGCCTGCTGATCGCCGGCGCGGCCGCGCTTGCGCTGCCTGCCCTGGTCGGCAGTCCCGCCCAGGCGATCACCCCCGCCGAGATCAAGGCCAAGGGCAAGATCGTGGTCGGCATCCAGGGCGACAATCCGCCGTGGGGTTTCGTGACCAGCGCGGGCAAGCAGGACGGCCTCGACGCCGACATCGCCACGCTCTTCGCCAAGGAGCTCGGCGTACAGGTCGAGTTCGTGCCGCTCGAGGTCAACAACCGAATCCCGGCGCTGACCACGGGCCGTGTCGACGTGCTCTTCGCCACGATGGCGATGCTGCCGGAGCGCGCCAAGGCCGTGCAGTTCTCGAAGCCCTATGTCGCAAACACCATCGTGCTGATCGGGCCGAAGAAGGACAAGATCACCACCAACGAGGACATGGCGCGCTACACGATCGGTGTCGCCAAGGGTGCGGCGCAGGACACGCAGGTGACCAAGAACGCGCCGGCCAACACCGTGATCCGCCGCTATGACGGCGACGCGCCCTCGATCCAGGCGCTGGTCTCCGGCCAGGTTCAGGCGCTCGGCGGCAACATCTTCTACATGCAGCGCGTCGAGCAGGGCCGCCCCGGCGAGTTCGAGAACAAGCTCGAGTTCCAGAACCTCTACAACGGCGCCTGCACCCGTCTCGGCGAGAAGGAGATCAACGCCGCGCTCAACACCTTCATCGACAAGATCAAGGCCAATGGCGAGCTGCAGAAGGTCTACGACAAGTGGATGAAGGTGCCGGTGCACAAGTTCCCGGACAGCCTCGAAGGCATCACCTTCACCGCGAGCTGAGCGCGCTGGATCGCCCTGCGTCCTGCCGGGCGCGAAGTGGCGATCCAGCTCATTGTTTCAGCATCGGATTTCCCCGAGAAGTGCATTCCACTTTTCGGCCCGATGCTAGCAACCGGAACCAGGGCCATGAACCAGCCAGCCGTCCAAAACGCCGTTTCGGCGGATGCCATGATCGCCATGACCCATGTCGAGAAATGGTATGGCGACTTCCAGGCCCTGACCGACGTCAACCTTGAGGTCCGCAAGGGCGAGCGCATCGTGCTCTGCGGGCCGTCGGGCTCCGGCAAATCGACGCTGATCCGCTGCATCAACCATCTGGAGGCGTACCAGAAGGGCGAGATTCGGGTCGGCGGCACAAGGCTGGGAGGCGATGCCAGGACGATCGACGCGGTGCGTCGCGAGGTCGGCATGGTCTTCCAGCACTTCAACCTGTTCCCGCATATGACCGTGCTGCAGAACTGCATGCTCGCGCCGATGCGCTCGCTCGGTGCCAGCAAGGCGGAGGCCGAGGCCACCGCCCGCAAGCTGCTCGGCCGGGTCAAGATTCTGGAACAGGCGGACAAGTATCCCGCCCAGCTCTCGGGCGGCCAGCAGCAGCGCGTCGCGATCGCGCGCGCGCTCTGCATGAAGCCGAAGGTGATGCTGTTCGACGAGCCGACATCGGCCCTCGATCCCGAGATGGTCAAGGAAGTGCTCGACACCATGATCGCCCTCGCGGAAGAGGGCATGACCATGATCTGCGTCACCCACGAAATGGGCTTCGCGCGGCAGGTGGCGAACCGCGTCATCTTCATGGCCAATGGCGCCATCGTCGAGGAAGCGCCGCCGGAAGAGTTCTTCCACAACCCGCGCCATGAGCGGACCCGGAAGTTCCTCGGCGAAATCCTGCACAAACACTGAAAACGACAGCCCGGGGCCTAGCCCCTGGGCATCTGAAACGGAACGCGATCGATGTCCCGCCTCGTCTATGTCCTGAACGGCCCGAACCTGAACCTGCTCGGCAAGCGCCAGCCGCACATCTACGGGCACGAGACCCTGGCGGATGTCGAGCGCGACTGCCGCGGGCTCGCCGAGGAACTCGGGCTGACGTTGCGCTTCCACCAGTCGAACCGCGAATACGAGCTCATCGACTGGATCCACGAGGCGCGCGAGGAAGCTGGCGGCATCGTCATCAACCCCGCCGCCTTCACCCACACCTCGGTCGCGTTGCTCGATGCTCTCAATACCTTCGAGGGCCCGGTGATCGAGTGCCATATCTCGCAGGTGCATAAGCGCGAGAGCTTCCGGCACCATTCCTATGTCTCGCTGCGTTCCGACGGCGTCATCGCCGGCTTCGGCACGCAAGGCTACCAGCTCGGGCTGCGGCGCATCGCCAAGCTTATCGAAGACCAGGCCGCGTGAGGATCGATCCGATGGCTCTGGTCAAAATCGCGGTGATGGGTGCGGGCCTGATAGGCAAGCGCCACGCCGAACATGTCAGGGCGCAGTCCGGGGCGGTCCTCTCAGCGATCATCGATCCGGCGCCGACCGGGCGCGCCTTCGCTGAGGAGATCGGCGTCGCCTGGTACCCCGCCTTCGATGCCCTCCCCGTCCGCGAGAGGCCGGATGGCGTCATCGTCGCGACGCCGAACCAGCTCCATGTCGCAAACGGGCTGGAACTGGCTGCGGCCGGCATCCCGATGCTGGTCGAGAAGCCGATCGCGGACAGCGTGGATGGCGCACGCAAGCTGGTCCTGGCCGCCGAGGCGGCGGGTGTACCGCTGCTCGTCGGCCATCACCGCCGCCATAATCCGATGATCCGTGGGGCGCGCGAGGCGATCGACGCCGGCCGGCTTGGCCGCATCCTGACCCTGACCGGCCAGTTCTGGCTGGTGAAGCCGGACGCGTATTTCGACGTCGAATGGCGTCGGCAGGCGAGTGCCGGGCCGATTTTGATCAACCTGATCCACGATATCGACCTCTTCCGCTATCTATGCGGCGAAATCGTCGGGGTGCAGGCGCAGAGCTCGAACGCCGTGCGCGGCAACCCGGCCGAGGAAACCGCCGTCGCCCTCCTGCGCTTCGCAAACGGCGCGCTCGGCACGGTCAGCGCTTCCGACACCGTGGTCTCGCCCTGGAGCTGGGAGCTGACGACCGGCGAGAACCCGGCCTATCCGCGCCAGGATCAGTCCTGCTACCAGATCGGCGGGACGCAGGGGTCGCTGACGATCCCCGCGCTCGAACTCTGGAGCCACACGGACAAGCGCGGCTGGTGGGAGCCGCTGAAGCGCGAGCGCATCCCCTTCGTGCCCGAAGACCCGCTCCAGGCCCAGATCCGGCATTTCTGTGCGGTGATCCGCGGCGAGGAGGAGCCGCTCGTCTCCGGGCGCGAGGGGCTGGCGACGCTGGCCGTCATCGAGGCGGTCAAGCAGGCGGCACGCACGGGCGGATCTGTCGAGGTCACCACCGAGCCCGTTCCGGCGAGGGCATCAGCATGATCAGGGGCACGACACGGCTGATCGGCCATCTCGGCTTTCCGACCGAGAGCTTCAAGGCGCCGATGATCTACAACCCCTATTTCGAGCGGGATGGGATCGACGCCGTCGTCGTGCCTATGGGCTGCCGCAGCGAGGATTATCCCGATTTTCTGAAGCTGTTCTTCCGGCTGTCCAATGCTCACGGTGCGCTGGTGACGATGCCGCACAAGGTCACCACGACCGGCCTCGTCGACACGCTCTCCCCGACCGCCGCCATTGCCGGCGCCTGCAACGCGGTGCGTCTCGAGCCGGATGGTCGGCTCGCCGGCGACATGTTCGACGGTGAAGGCTTCGTACGCGGAATCCTGCGTAAGGGGCGCAAGCTCGCGGGCGCCCGGGCGCTCGTAGTCGGCGCCGGCGGTGTCGGCTCGGCGATCGCCGCCTCTCTGGCGAAGGCCGGCGTCGGCGAGCTCGCCCTGTTCGATACGCAGGGGCCGGCGGCGGTGGAGCTGGGGCAGCGGCTCGTCGCACATTACCCTGCCCTGCGCGTCACGACCGGCTCGAACGATCCGGCCGGCTTCGACATCATCGTCAATGCGACCCCGCTCGGCATGAAGCCGGGTGATCCGCTGCCGCTCGACGTTGCCCGCCTGCCCGCTTCCGCCCTGGTCGGAGAGGTCGTGATGGCGCAGGAGATCACACCGTTTCTCGCAGCCGCTCGCGCGCGCGGCTGTGCGGTGCAGGTCGGCACCGATATGCTGTTCGAACAGATCCCCGCCTATCTGGAATTCTTCGGCCTGCCCACGACTACGGCCGAGGATCTGCGCGCCGTGGCGCGGTTGGCTTGAGAGGAGGCATCCATGATTCCATCGATCGCCACCGTCTGCGTTTCCGGCACGCTCCAGGAAAAGCTCGAGGCCATCGCCGCCGCCGGCTTCACCGCAGTCGAGATCTTCGAGAACGATCTGATCGCCTTCCCCGGCTCCCCGGCTGAAGTCCGGCGCATCTGCGGTGACCTTGGCCTGACGATCGTGACTTGCCAGCCCTTCCGCGATTTCGAGGGCATGCCGGAGGGCCGCCGCCAGCGCGTTTTCGACCGTGCGGAACGCAAATTCGATCTGCTGCAGGAACTGGGGACAGACCTGCTCTTCGTCTGCTCCAGTGTCTCGCCGGAAGCCTTGTCGGGCATTGATCGACTGGCTGCCGATTTCATTGAACTCGGCGAGCGGGCCGGCCGGCGAGGCTTGCGCGTCGGCTATGAAGCATTGGCCTGGGGCCGGCATGTCTTCGACTATCGCGACGCCTGGGAGATCGTGCGCCGCGCCAACCGGCCGGAAGTCGGGATCGTGCTGGATTCCTTCCATATCCTGGCGCGCGGGCTCGACCTTTCGGCCATCGGCACCATCCCGCGCGACAAGATCGCGATGGTGCAGATGGCCGATGCGCCGCTGCTGCAGATGGATCCGCTCTCATGGAGCCGCCACTGGCGCTGCCTGCCGGGACAGGGCGACCTGAACCTTTCCGGGTTCATGCGCGCGCTGGTCTCGACCGGCTATGACGGCGTGCTCTCGCTGGAAATCTTCAACGACCGCTTCCGCGCCGGCTCAGCCCGTTCCGTCGCGCTCGACGGGCACCGCTCGCTGATCTGGCTGCTCGACGAAACCGCCCGGCAGATCGGCAAACCCGTGCCCGGCGCGGTGCCGATGCCGCCGCCGGCCCCGGTCGAGGCGGTGGAGTTCATCGAGTTCGCTGTGTCGGAAGCGGAGCGGCCGGGCTTCGAGAGGCTGCTGCGTGCGCTTGGCTTTGCTCGTTCCGGCGCGCATCGCTCCAAGGACGTCGATCTCTGGAGACAGGGCGATATCCGCATCGTGCTGAACAGCGAGGCCGACGGTTTCGCCCATAGCTATCAGATCACCCACGGCACTTCGGTCTGCGCGCTGGCCCTGCGCGTGCCGGATGCGCAGGCCGCGATCGCCCGCGCCAAGGCGATGCTCGACGTGCCGCATGCCGGCGCGGTCGGCCCCGGCGAGCTCGACATCCCGGCTGTGCGCGGGCTCGGCGGCAGCCTTGTCTATTTCCTCGACCACGCCTCGGCGCTCGGGCGCTGGGCGGAAGTCGATTTCGAGGCGACCGGGGAAGCAGGAAGCGATGCCGGGCTGACCGGCGTCGACCATGTCTCGCAGAGCATGCAGTACGAGGAGATGTTGACCTGGCTGCTGTTCTACTCCTCGCTGTTCGAGACGAAGAAGGCGCCGAGCCAGGCCGTGCTCGATCCCGGCGGCGTGGTCCAGAGCCAGGTCATCGAGAGCGGCCTCGACGGCCGGAACGGCCATGGGCTGCGGCTCATCCTGAACGGCTCGCAGAGCCACCGCACGCTGTCGGCCCGCTTCATCACCGATTTCTTCGGCTCGGGCGTGCAGCACATCGCCTTCGCGACGGACGACATCGCTGCGACGGTCGAGCGGCTGATGGCGAATGGCGTCGCCATGCTGCCCATCCCGGAGAACTACTATGACGACCTCGAGGCTCGCTCCGATCTGACGGCTGAGGAGATCGACGCGATGAAGGCGCTGAACATCCTCCATGACAGCGACGCCTCGGGCAGCTTCCGGCAGGCCTATACGCAGACGCTGGATGGTGGTCTGTTCTTCGAAATCGTCCAGCGCGATGGCTATGCCGGCTATGGTGCTGCCAATGCCGGCATCCGCCTGACCGCACAATCCAGGCTCGCGCGCCCGATCACCATTCCCGCGCCGAGCCATGGCTGAAGGGAGACGCGTCGCCATGCCCGTGAAAGCCCCCTCGCCATGAGCCGTCTGATTCTTCCCTATGCGGCACCGGACCAGGGCCAGCCGAGCTCGCTTCATCCGGACTATCGTTCGACGGTCGCGCGCAGCCCGCGTCATCAGCCGATCATGATTCCGCAGACGCTGACCGAAGTGACCGGCCCGAGCGACTGGTCCCGGCTGATGGGGCCGGCCATGTCCGACCTCACCGCCCAGCACAAGGGCGAACCGCAGGGCCAGCGCATCGTCGTCACCGGCCGCGTGCTCGACGAGGACGGCCGGCCCGTGCCGAACACCGTCGTCGAGATCTGGCAGGCCAACGCCGCCGGCCGCTACATCCACGCCAAGGACGACTGGCCGGCTCCGCTCGATCCGAATTTCACCGGCGTCGGCCGCGTCATCACCGACGCCGAGGGCCGCTACCGCTATGTCACGATCCGGCCCGGCGCCTATCCCTGGGGCAACCACAAGAACGCCTGGCGCCCGGCCCATATCCACCTCTCGCTGCTGGGGCCGGCCTTCGCGACTCGGCTGGTCACGCAGATGTATTTCCCCGACGACCCGCTGATCGAGATCGATCCGATCGCCAACGCCGTGCCGATGCCCTATCGCCAGCGCATGGTTTCGCGCTTCGACATCGGCACCACCGTGCCGAACTGGGCGCTGGGCTATGTCTTCGACATCGTGCTCAAGGGCCGCGACCAGACGCCGTTCGAGGACGACCATGACGACGACCACTGATTCGGCGAGCGGGGATCTGGAAACCCGCAACGCAGCGCCGCGGCAGGACAGCCAGGATGCGTCGATCTTCGGCCAGACGCCGTGGCAGACGGTCGGCCCCTATTTCCATTACGGTCTGCCCTGGAAGGGCGGCGCCGATCTCGTCGGCGTGTCCGATATGGGCGCCCGCCCCGACCTGATGCCGCCGGAGCATTTCCTGCTCTCGGGCTCGAATGTCTCAGGTCAACCCGAGGGCGAAGTCATCGCGCTCGCCGGCTGCGTCTACGATGCCGACGGCAAGCCGATCGAGGACGCGATGATCGAGATCTGGCAGGCCAATGCGAACGGCCGCTATGCCAGCCCGGACGACGATCGCGCGGATGTGGCGCTCGACCAGCATTTCGTCGGCTTCGGCCGCGCCTCGACAGACAAGGAAGGCGTCTACCGCTTCCGCACGATCCGCCCCGGCCGCGTGCCCGGCCCCGGCAACAGCCTGCAGGCGCCGCATATCGCGCTCTCGGTCTTCGGCCGCGGCCTGCTGAAGCGGTTGCCGACCAGGCTCTATTTCGCCGATGGCGAGGGCAACGAGACCGACCCGATCCTCGCCCTCGTGCCCGAGGCGCGCCGCCACACGCTGATCGCCCAGCGCAAGCCGGACGGGACCTGGTGGCTCGACATCAACCTCGCCGGCGAGAACGAGACGGTGTTCTTCGATATGTAGAGGCGAGCGGGCACAGAGTGGCTGGCGTTCACGCAGCCGTCATGCTCGGGCTTGACCCGAGCATCTCAGGACGAGAACGCGCCCATTCCTGCCAGAGATTCTCGGGTCTTCGCTTCGCTCCGCCCGAGAATGACGGACTTCATGAGGCGCCCTCTCAGGCCGCCTTCTTCCGCTCGGCGATCCGCGCGAGATCGGTCAGCAGCCGGCGCGTTGCCTTCAGGCGCTGCTCGACTGACTCGAAATCGTCGATGAAGACGACGCGCATGTCAGGGCGGACCTTCGCCAGCGTGCCCTGCTTGGCGACGTAGCTCACCAGCCCTTCCGGATTGGCGAATTCGTTGTTGCGGAAGGCGACGATGATGCCCTTCGGCCCGGCCTCGACCTTCTCGACATTGGCGCGCTTGCAGAGCGCCTTGATCGCGACGATCTCCAGGAGCTGGTTGACCTCCTCCGGGAGCGGGCCGAAGCGGTCGACCAATTCGGCGCCGAATGATTGCAACTCGGCATCGTCGTCCATGGTCGAGAGGCGCTTGTAGAGGGTCAGCCTCAGCGTCAGATCGGCGACATAGTGCTCGGGGATCATGACGGGCGCGCCGACCTGGATCGCCGGCGACCATTGCGTCTCGGTCTCGAACTCGATGCCGGCCTTGAGCGCCGCCACCGCCTCTTCCAGCATCTGCTGATAGAGCTCGTAACCGACCTCCTTGATATGGCCGGACTGCTCGTCGCCCAGCAGGTTGCCGGCGCCGCGGATGTCGAGATCGTGGCTGGCGAGCTGGAAGCCGGCGCCGAGCGTATCGAGCGATTGCAGCACCTTGAGGCGCTTGTCGGCCTGCTCGGTCAGCTTGCGATTGGCCGGCACGGTGAAGAGCGCATAGGCGCGCGTCTTCGAGCGGCCGACCCGGCCCCGGAGCTGGTAGAGCTGGGCGAGGCCGAACATGTCGGCACGGTGGACGATCAGCGTATTCGCCGTGGGGATGTCGAGGCCCGACTCGACGATCGTGGTCGAGAGCAGGATGTCGTACTGGCCCTCATAGAAGGCCGTCATCACATCCTCGAGCGTGCCGGCCGCCATCTGGCCATGGGCGATGCCGACCTTGCACTCGGGCACCTGCTTGTCGAGGAAGTCCTTGACCTCGGCGATGTCCTCGATGCGCGGCACGACATAGAACGACCGCCCTCCCCGGTAACGCTCGCGCAGCAGCGCCTCGCGCACGATCAGCGGATCGAAGGGCGTGACGAAGGTGCGCACAGCGAGGCGATCGACCGGCGGCGTCGCGATGATCGAGAGCTCGCGCACGCCGGTCATGGCGAGCTGGAGCGTACGCGGGATCGGCGTCGCCGAGAGGGTCAGCATGTGCACCTCGGCGCGCAGTTCCTTCAGCTTCTCCTTATGGGCGACGCCGAAATGCTGCTCCTCGTCGACGATGACGAGGCCGAGATCCTTGAAGTCGACACCCTTGCCGAGCAGCGCATGCGTGCCGACGACGATGTCCATCGTGCCGTCCTTCGCGCCCTGCTTGACTGTCTTGAGATCGGCGCTGCCGACGAAGCGCGAGGCCTGCCCGACATTGACAGGTAAGCCGGCAAAACGATCCGCGAAATTGCGGTAGTGCTGGCGGGCGAGCAGCGTCGTCGGCACCACGACCGCGACCTGCTTGCCGTTCAGCGCGGTGGCAAAGGCGGCACGCAGCGCCACCTCCGTCTTGCCGAAACCGACATCGCCGCAGACCAGCCGATCCATCGGGCGCCCGGCCGCGAGATCGTCGAGCACGGCGTCGATGGTGTTCTGCTGGTCTTCCGTCTCCTCATAGGGGAAGCGGGCAATGAACTCGTCGTAGACGCCAGCCGGCGGCACGAGGCGCGGCGCCTCCTTGAGCGCGCGCGCCGCCGCGATCTGGATGAGCTTGCCGGCCATCTCGCGGATGCGCTGCTTGAGCTTGGCCTTGCGCGCCTGCCAGCCGCCGCCGCCGAGCCGGTCGAGCTGGACCTCGGTGTCTTCCGAGCCATAGCGCGACAGCAATTCGATGTTCTCGACCGGCAGGAAGAGCTTGGAATCGCCGGCATAGTGGATCTCGAGGCAGTCATGCGGCGCGCCGACGGCCGTGATCGACTTCAGCCCGATAAAGCGGCCGATGCCGTGATCGACATGGACGACGAGATCGCCCGGAGCGAGCGAGGAGAGCTCCGCAATGAAGTCCTGCGGCCGGCGCGTCTTGCGCCGCGGGCGGACAAGGCGATCGCCGAGAATGTCCTGCTCGCCGACGACGGCGAGGCGCCCGGCCTCGAAACCAGTCTCGAAGCCCCAGACCGCGAGCGCGACCGTGCCGGGCTTGAGGTCGAAGGCGGCCCGCAGCGAGCCGGTCATCTGGACGCTCTTCAACCCATGGTCCTCGAGGACATGGGCAAGGCGCTCGCGCGAGCCTTCCGACCATCCGGCAAGGATGACGCGCTTGCCGTCGGCTTCGAGCGCACGGACATGGGCGACGGCGGCTTCGAAGACGCTGCCGGAATCGCCGGCGCGCTCGGCCGCGAAGCTGCGGCCCTGCTTGCCGCCGAGATCGAGGACGAGCTTGCCTTCGCTGTCGGGCAGCTGGAACGGGGTCAGGCTGGCGACGCCGGAGACATCGATCACGCCGCGCCAGTCGGCCGGCGAAAGATAGAGCGCGTTCGGAGGCAGCGGCTTGTAGGGAATGCCCCCGGCCCCGCCCTGGTCGAGCGCTGCCTTTCGGGCGTCGTAATAATCCTTGATCAGGCTGATGCGTTCGCCGACGGCGTCCTCGGCCTGATGGTCGAGCACCACAGGCACGTCCGGCAGATAGGTGAAGAGCGTATCCAGATTCTCGGCGAGCAGGGGCAGCCAGTGCTCCAGCCCGGCCGGGCGGCGGCCTTCGCTCACTGCCTCGTAGAGCGTGTCGTCGCGGCCGGGCGTGCCGAAGGTCGAGATGTAGGATTGGCGGAAGCGGCGGATGCTTTCGCTCGTCATCTGCGCTTCGGACATCGGTACGAGGTCGAGCCCGCGCAACTGCCCGGTCGTGCGCTGCGTCTCAGGATCGAAGGTGCGGATCGATTCCAGCGTATCGCCGAAGAAGTCGAGCCGGATCGGTGCCGGCATGCCCGGCGGGAAGAGATCGACGATGCCGCCGCGCACAGCGAACTCGCCGGTCTCGCGCACGGTCGAGGTGCGCAGATAGCCGTTTATGTCGAGCCAGCGCGCCAGTTCCTCGATGTCGACCATGTTGCCGGGCGCGGCCGAGAAGCTTTCGGAGGCGACCTTGCCGAAAGCGGGCACGCGCTGGAGCGCGGCGTTGACGGTCGTCAGCAGCAGGCGCGGCCGGTCGCCCGACTTCGTCTTGGCAAGACGCGACAGCGTCGTCATCCGATGCGCGACGATGGCAGGGGCCGGCGAGACGCGATCATAGGGCTGGCAGTCCCAGGCCGGGAAGCTCATCACCTCCAGATCGGGCGCCACGAACTGCAGCGCGTTCTCCAGCACCTGCAGGCGCTGACCGTCGCGGGCGACGAAGACGAGCATCGCCGCCCCCTCGGCCTTCTTGGCGCGGGCGCGGGTGAGATCGGCGAGGACGACGGCGTCGAAACCATCGGGCACGCCGGCGAGTGTCGGCTTGTCGCCGCGGTTCAGCGCATCGAGGATGCGGTCGAGCTGCGGTTTGGCGATCTGGCTGGGAGGAGGAATGCTCATCGGTATCTTGATCGTTTCAGTACGCCGTTGGGAGACTTGCGCCGTCATCCCGGACAAGCGGCGAAGCCGCGCCGATCCGGGATCCATGCCAGAGCGCTAAACGGCGATGCTCAGGCATGGATCCCGGGTCTTCGCTTCGCTGCGCCCGGGATGACGGCGCGTAAGTCATAGTCGGCTACACATGGATCGGCTTGTCGTGTTGGTGAAACGCCCTCAGCCGCCGGAACAGTTCCGTGTCGTAATTCGCCGGCACGGGCGCCTCGCCGGTCACCCAGCTCAGCAGGTCCCGGTCCAGCACCTCGATCAGGCGCTCGAACTCATCGAGCTCGGCATCGCTGAAGCCGGCGATCGCGTCGTCGGCGAAGCGGCCCATGATCAGGTCCATCTCGCGCATGCCGCGATGCCAGGCGCGGAACAGGATCTTGCGGCGGCGGGGGTCGAGATCGGCGCTGGAGCGGGTCGAACCGGACATGGGAACCTCGGGCAAGAAGACTTCAGGCTCGAAACTTCAGGCCTGAAAACCTGGGGAATTGCGCAATGACAAATGGGCCGGCCCCGTCGCGGAGCCTGCCTGAGCAGGTTATATAGCGACGCAACCCGGCGAAGTCAGCGGCCAAGCCGCCGCGATCTTCGCGCTCCTGACAGATTCGCGAGACGATTTGCGCCCTTCGATCCTCGATCCGCTGTTCGCTCCCGCCACGACGCTCTCCGGCGTCGGGCCGAAACTCGGCAAGGTTCTGGATCGTTTCCTCCGCGACGAGACGCAGACCGCCCGCGTGGTCGACCTGATGTTCCACCTGCCGACTGGCGCAGTCGATCGCCGGCCGAGCGCTTCGATCGCCGATGCGCCCATCGGCGACATCGCGACCTTCACCGCGCGCGTCAGCGAGCATCGCGCGGCCCCGGCCGGCAAGAAGGCACCCTATCGCGTGATCGTCGAGGACGAGACCGGGGACGTCACCCTCGTCTTCTTCCACGCCGATTCCCGCCATCTGGCGCAGAATCTGCCGATCGGCGCCTACCGGATCATCTCGGGCAAGCTCGAACTTTGGGAAGGCATGCGCCAGATGGTGCATCCCGAGCGCATCCTCGATCCCAAGCTCGCGGCCACCCTGCCCGCCTTCGAGCCGGTCTATCCGCTGACCGAAGGCATCGGCGGGCGAGTGATGATGCGGATCGCACAGGCTGCCGCCGAACGCTGCCCGGATATGCCCGAATGGCAGGATGGCGGGTTCCAGGCCAAGAACAGCTTCCCCTCCTTTCGGGAGGCGGTCGAAGCGCTGCACCACCCGGCCGATCGCAAGGCGGCCGAGGGCGACACGGTCGCGCGCCGCCGGATCGGCTATGACGAGCTGCTGGCGAGCCAGATCGCGCTCGCCCTCGTGCGCCGCCAGCAGAAGAAGATCGCAGGACGCGCCACCAGCGGGGATGGAGGCCTGCGCTGGCGCATCCAGTCCGCCCTGCCCTTCGAACTGACCGAGGGCCAGCGCAAGGCCATCGCCGACATCCATTCCGACATGGCCAAGCCCGAACGGATGCTGCGGCTGCTGCAGGGCGATGTCGGCTCGGGCAAGACGGTGGTCGCGCTGATGGCGATGGCCGCCGCCGCCGAGGCCGGCCGGCAGTCGGTGCTGATGGCGCCGACGGAAATCCTCGCCCGCCAGCATGCCGAGAGGCTGGCGCCGCTGGCCGAGAAGGCCGGGTTGAAGCTTGCTTTGCTGACGGGGCGCGAGAAAGGTGCCGGTCGGCGGCAGGTGCTGGAAGGCTTGGCGAACGGCTCGATCGACATCGCCGTCGGCACCCACGCCCTGTTTCAGGAAGACGTCGCCTTCCATGATCTGGCGCTGGCCGTGGTCGACGAGCAGCACCGCTTCGGCGTGCATCAGCGCCTGCTCCTCGGCTCCAAAGGCGAAGCGGTCGACGTGCTGGTGATGACCGCGACGCCGATCCCGCGCACGCTGGCTCTGACCTGGTTCGGCGATATGGATGTCTCGATCCTCTCCGAGAAGCCGGCGGGCCGGAAGCCGATCGTCACCCGCGCCATCTCGTCCGAGCGTTATGACGAGGTCGTCGGCGCCATCGGCCGGGCCGTCGAAGCCAGCCAGCAGGTCTATTGGGTCTGCCCGCTCGTGCAGGAATCCGATACGCTCGACGTTGCCGCGGCGCAGGAGCGCTATGAGGCTCTGCGCGAGATCTTCGGTGCCAAGGTCGGGCTGCTGCATGGCCAGATGCCCGGACGCGAGAAGGACGCCGCGATGGCCGCTTTCGTCGCCGGCGAAACGCGCATCCTCGTCTCGACGACGGTGATCGAGGTCGGCGTGGACGTGCCCAACGCCAGCGTCATGGTGATCGAGCACGCCGAGCGTTTCGGCCTCGCCCAGTTGCACCAGTTGCGCGGGCGCATCGGGCGCGGCTCGGCTGCTTCGACCTGCCTCCTGCTCTACAAGGGACCGCTCGGGCCGATCGCAGAAGCGCGACTGACCATCATGCGCGAGACCGAGGACGGTTTCCGCATTGCCGAGGAGGATTTGCGTCTGCGCGGCGAAGGCGAAGTGCTCGGCACCAAGCAGTCCGGCTCGCCGGACTGGCGCATCGCCCGGCCGGAGATTGACGGCGATCTGCTGGCCGCTGCCCGCGATGATGCGCGGCTATTGATCGAGCGCGATCCGCAACTGGAGACGCCGCGCGGGCAGGCCGTGCGGGCGCTGCTCTATCTGTTCGAGCGCGACGTCGCGATCCGGCTGCTGCGGGCGGGTTGAGAGAGAGAACCTTGCCGTCATTCTCGGGCGAAGCGACGCGCAGACCCGAGAATCTCGTGACGAGAAGACACTGGTTTCCGAGATGCTCGGGTCAGGCCCGAGCATGACGACCGGCCCCACAGCAATCCTGATCAAGCGCGGCCGTCTTGCCGGCGCCATGGTGCCGGCGCTTCGTGGAGAGAGCATGGACCCGGTCAAGACAGCCATCTGGTGCATCGAGAGCCGCTTCGCCTCCGAGCTTTCGCTCGATGAGATCGCGGAGGTCAGCGGGGTCTCGCGCTTCCATCTCAGTCGCGCCTTCGGCGTGGCGACCGGCCGCTCGGTGATGCGCTATGTGCGCGAGCGCCGGCTGTCGGAGGCGGCACGCCAGCTCGCTGATGGGGCGCCCGACATCCTCTCGGTCGCGCTCGACTGGGGCTATGGCTCCCACGAAGCCTTCACCCGCGCCTTTCGCGAGCAGTTCKGCATCACGCCCGAAGAGCTGCGCGCCCGGCGCGACTTGTCCTCGCTCACCCTCGTGGAGCCCCTATCCATGCACGACATCGCCCCCGCCCCTATCGCCGAACCACGCATCGTCACCAACAAGCCATTATTGATTGCCGGGTTCAGCGGCCATTTCTCGATGGACAAGACGCAAGGAATTCCGCTGCTCTGGCAGAAGATCGCCCCGCATTTCGGCAATATCCCCGGCCAGCGCGGCTATGTCGCCTATGGTGCGAGCTATAATTGCGACGAACATGGCGCCTTCGACTACATCGCCGGGGCCGAGGTCTCGTCCTTCGGCGACCTGACCGACGAGTTCGCGCGGTTGAGCGTGCCGGAGCAGCTCTGCGCCGTCTTCGAGCACAGTGGCCACATCACAGGCATCGCGCAAACCTACAAGGCGATCTGGCAGGACTGGTTCCCGAAATCGGGACGCGAGCCCGAGATGGGCGTCACGTTGGAGCGGATGGATGAGCGCTTCGACGGCGCGACCGGCAACGGCACCGTCGAGATCTGGGTGCCGCTCAAGCGTTGACCGGGAGCTTCGCCTCCGGCTTCGGTTTGCCGTTCTGCTCGCCGGGCTGGATCAGCCCGGCCGACATGATCAGCTTGGCGCCGTCCTCGACCGTGATCGAGAGCTCGACGATCTCGCGACGCGGCAGGTAGAAGAAGAAGCCCGTGGTGGGGTTTGGCGTACAAGGCAGGAAAACGCCGATTTGCTCTTCGCTATCCGGCAGGCGCCCGGCGATTTCGGGCGCGGCCTCCTGCGCGATGAAGACGATCGACCACATGCCCGGCTGCGGGAACTGCACCATCCCCACCTTGCGGAAGGAGGTGCCCGACTGCGAGAAGATCGTTTCGAAAACCTGCTTCACCCCTTTGTAGAGGCTGCGGACCACCGGCATGCGGCCCAGGATCGCCTCGCCCGCGCGGATCAGCGAACGGCCGACCAGATTGGCAGTGAGGAAGCCGAGCAGCGTCAGCCCGACCAGTGCGATGACGAGGCCGAAGCCTGGCACCGGATAAGGCAGATAGGCATCGGGCAGATAGGAATTCGGGATGAGCGGCTTCACCAGCCCGTCGATGAAGTTGATGAACCACCAGGTCACCGAAGCGGTGATGGCGAGCGGCGCAGCGATGACGAGCCCGGTCAGGAAATAGCGGCGCAGCCGTGCGCCCCATGTCGGACGAAGGATCTCCGTCGGCAGAACGAAGCGCGGATCGGGCGGGCCGGCGGTCATCTCTCTCCCCAAGGCACCGGCGCGACCTCCCGCCTGCTTGCAGGCGCAGTCTCGCGCCGCGATATGACAAGATAAGCGAGGCGGAGATATCCGCCAGCCCCGCATTTCATGCAAGCAAGGATGAGGCCGTGAGCGACGATGACCAGCCGCGAAGCCGTTGGCCGCGGCCGCTTCTGTTCGCGGCTGGCTGGATCTTCACGGCGCTCGGCATCGTCGGGCTGATGTTGCCGGTGATGCCGGGCACGGTCTTCCTGATTCTCGCGGCCTGGTGCTTCTCGCGGTCCTCGCCGCGGTTCGAGGCCTGGCTGCTCGGCCATCCGAAGCTCGGCCCGCATGTCCTGCGCTGGCGCGAGACGGGCGCCATCGCCCGGCGGGCGAAATATCTCGCCTGCGGATCGATGGTGCTCAGCTTCGCGTTGCTGACGCAGACGAGCGCGCCACCGATCGCGCTGGCAACGACGGCGCTCTGCCTGATCGGCGCGGGCACCTATGTGGCGAGCAGGCCCGAAGCCTGACAAACCGCGTCATGCTCGGGCTTCACCCGAGCATCTCCGAAAAAGAGTTTCTCGGGTCTGCGCTTCGCTCCGCCGAGCATGACGGCAAGGCCGCCGGCCTCACTCCACGGTGACGGACTTCGCCAGATTGCGCGGCTGGTCGACATCCTTGCCCATGAAAACCGCCGTCTGATAGGCGATCATCTGGATCGGCAGGGCGTAGACGATCGGCGCGAAGGTCGGATCCATGTCCGGCATGATGATCGTCGCCTCGGGCTCGATGCCGCATTCGGCGGCGCCCTTTGCGTCGGTGATCAGGATGATGCGACCGCCGCGGGCAGCGACCTCCTGCATGTTGGAGGCGGTCTTCTCGAACAGCGCATCGTGCGGGGCTACGACGACGACCGGCATGTCCTCGTCGATCAGGGCGATCGGCCCATGCTTCAGCTCACCCGCCGGATAACCTTCCGCATGGATATAGCTGATTTCCTTCAGCTTCAGGGCCCCTTCCAGCGCAAGCGGGAAGCTGGTGCCGCGGCCCAGGTAGAGAACGTCCTTGGCCCTGGAGAGCTTGTGCGAGAGCTGCTCGATCTCCGGTTCCAGCGCGAGCGCCTTGGCGATCAGGCCGGGCAGCGCGATCAGATTCTGGACATGGCGTGCCTCGTCCTCGGCCGAGAGCGTCCCGCGGCCGCGCGCCGCGGCGAGAGCAAGGCAGGCAAGCGCAGTGAGCTGGCAGGTGAAGGCCTTGGTCGAGGCGACGCCGATCTCGGGGCCGGCCAGCGTCGGCGCGATCGCATCGCTTTCGCGGGCGATGGTCGAGGTCGGCACGTTCACGACGGAGAGAACGGTCTGCTTCTCCTGCTTCGCGTAGCGCAGACACGCCAGCGTGTCGGCCGTCTCGCCCGACTGGGAGACGAACAATGCCAGGCCATCGGCCGGCAGCGGCGGCTCGCGGTAGCGGAATTCGGAGGCGACATCGATCTCGACCGGCAGGCGGGCGAGCTTCTCGAACCAGTATTTCGCCGTCAGGCCGGCATAATAGGCGGTGCCGCAAGCGGAAATCGAGAGGCGCGACAGCTTCTTCCAGTCGACCTTATCCTGAAACGGCAGGCGCACCGCGCCGGCGGCCATGTCGAGATATTGTGTCAGCGTGTGGCCGACGACCTCCGGCTGCTCGTAGATTTCCTTCGCCATGAAGTGGCGGTGATTGCCCTTCTCGACCAGGAAGGCGCCCGCGGCGACGCGCTGGGCGCGGCGTACCACCTCTGCGCCAGCCTTGTCGTAGAAGGTCGCGCCACGGCGGTTGAGGACGACCCAGTCGCCTTCCTCCAGGTAGGCGATGAGGTTGGTGAAGGGCGCCAGCGCCAGCGCGTCGGAGCCGAGATACATCTCGCCGTCACCGACGCCGACCGCGAGCGGCGAGCCCTTGCGGGCACCGATCAGGAGATCTTCCTCGCCGCGGAACAGGAAGGCGAGCGCGAAGGCGCCGTGCAGCCGCGGCAGGCTTGCCGCGATGGCCTGGACCGGCGTCTTGCCGCGGTCGAGCTCGCGCGTGACGAGGTGGGCAATGACCTCGGTATCGGTCTCGGTCTCGAAGACGTAGCCGTCGGCCTGCAACTCGGCGCGCAGTTCGCGGAAGTTCTCGATGATGCCGTTGTGCACGACGGCGAGCCTTGGGGTCGCATGCGGATGCGCGTTGGTCTCGTTGGGCTTGCCGTGGGTCGCCCAGCGGGTGTGGCCGATGCCGATCAGCCCGTCGAGTGGTTCGCTCGACAGGCGAACCTCGAGATTCCTGAGCTTGCCTTCGGCGCGCCGGCGGACGAGCTGGCCGGCTTCCAGCGTCGCGACGCCAGCGGAATCATAGCCGCGATATTCGAGCCGCCGCAGCGCCTCGACGATCTGCGTCGCCACCGCTTCCTTGCCCAAAATCCCGACGATGCCGCACATGGGCGAACCCCTCGAACCGTTGCTGCTAGCGATACCGCTTAGCTGGAGAAGGCGCGGATGCCCAATCAATCTACATGACGAACTGTGAACAGCGGCCTGCAGGTTTTCCCGAGAAACCCGGCTATTCGGCCGCCTTCTTGGCGGCTTTCCGAGCCATTGCCTCTGCACGGAACGTTTTCGCCCAGCCTTCCTTCCCGAACTGCCGGCCGCGGCCGATGGCGAGCGCATCGGGGGCAACATCGCTGGTGATGACCGAGCCGGAGCCGATATAGGCACCTTCGCCGATCGTGACGGGCGCAACAAGCGAGGAGTTCGAGCCGACGAAGGCGTTCGCGCCGATCGTCGTCTTCGACTTGGTGAAGCCGTCATAGTTGCAGGTGATGGCGCCGGCGCCGATGTTGGCTGCCGCGCCGATCGTCGCGTCCCCGATATAGGTCAGATGGTTGACCTTGGCCCCGGGGCCGATATCCGCCGCCTTCACCTCGACGAAGTTGCCGACCTTGGACTTGTCCGCGAGCCTCGCGCCCGGCCGCAGACGGGCGAAGGGGCCGACATTTGCCCCCTCGCCGATGGTGGCCCCCTCCAGATGCGAGAAGGCATGGATCAAGGCACCGTCGGCGACGCGCACACCAGGTCCGAAAATCACATTGGGCTCGATCACGACGTCGCGGCCGATCTCGGTATCGACGCTGAAGAAGACCGTCTCCGGGGCGATCAGAGTCGCGCCGCCGAGCATGACCGTGTTGCGCTTGTGCCGCTGGAATTCCGCTTCTACAGCGGCCAACTGCACCCGGTCGTTGACGCCCTGGACTTCGCTCTCCGGCGCCTTCAGGACGACGGCATCCAGCCCGCGCGACCGCGCGATAGCCACCGCGTCGGTCAGGTAGAATTCACGCTGGCCGTTTTCGTCGTCGATCGCTTCGAGAATCGCCAGCGCATGCTCCCCGGCGAGCGCCATCAGGCCGGCATTGCAAAGCTTGATCTTGCGCTKCGCCGACGTCGCGTCCTTGTGCTCGATGATGGCCTCGAGCTTCCCGTCATGCTCGACAAGCCGGCCATAGCCGTTCGGGTCGCGCGCCTCGAAGCCGAGGACGGCGACCGCCGCCCCTCCTGCCAGTGCCCCGCGCAGGGCCATGAAGGTTTCCGGCCGGACGAGCGGCGTGTCGGCAAAGGCGACCAGGATCTCTCGGTGGCCGGCTTTCAGGGCTTCCTTCGCCGCCAGCACCGCATGGGCGGTTCCGCGCCGCTCGTGCTGCGTCGCGATCCATGCCGACGGAAGGAGTTTCAAGGTCTCCGCGCCGACCTCGGGGCGCTCGGACGAGATCACGACCGCAACGGAGTCCGCGCCGGCCTGTGAGACCGACGACAGGACATGGCCCAGCATGGAAAGACCGGCAACGGGATGAAGCACCTTCGGGGTCCGCGACTGCATGCGGGTGCCCTCGCCGGCCGCCAGAACGATCGCAAGGCAGGAGCGAGCCGGCTGCATTTCGGTCATCTTTGTCGTTTCCCCTGCGGGCATGATTAGATTTCTGCCCGCTCCTCACGGTCGCTTTCGCGCATGCTGGCGTTGCAGGCGGCGTGGATAGCCGATCCTTTCGGCTTTTGCCAAAGTCGAAATGGAAAAAAAGGGGCTCCCGAGAATGACCACCGTTCATCGATCATCATAGGTCGTTCCGGGATGCCCCTCCAGCGGGTTCGATCACCACTAATTTCCTGATCGGAACCGCTTTTCAGCCGAACTGGAAATGCTCTAGAAGCGCGGAGGGCGAGGGCGTCGTCCGCGCAGTTTGGAAAAGATGTCGAATCCCTTGAATCGCAGACAGTTTCTGGAGGGGGCGGCCGGCGGCGCGGCCCTGCTGTCTCTGGCCGCTCCGGCTGCGGCCCAGACGCCGACAGGCGCGGCCGCCTTCAACATTCCCGCTCTCGCCGATGGGCAGCGTTTCGACCCGGCCCTGGTGGTCGACGCTGCTCGCACATTGGCGCAGCGTCCGCTGATCCCCCTTGGGGCGTCCGACCTGCCTGAGGGGTATGCGACGCTGCCGGCGGATCAGTTCGCCGGGATTCGCACGCGTCCCGAGGCGACGATCTGGGCCGGAGAGAACCGTGGCTTCACGGTCGAGCCGCTGCATCGCGGTTTTGTGTTCTCCAATCCGGTCAGCCTGTTCACGGTCGAGGATGGCACGGTGCGCCGCGTTTCCTTCGATCGCGGCAAGTTCGACTATGGCCGCGTCACGCCCCCCCCGGCGAATGCCGACCTGCAGTTCTCCGGAATGCGGATCGCGGCCGGGCTCGAGCGGCCCTTCGAGGTCGCGATCTTCCAGGGTGCAACCTTCTTCCGTGCGCTGGCCCGCGGCCAGAATTTCGGTGCGATGTCGCGCGCGCTCATCCTGCGTCCGGGCGAGCAGCGCGGCGAGGAACTGCCCTTCTTCCGCGCCTTCTGGATCGAGCGCCCGAGCCCCGCCACCGGTTCGCTGGTGATCCACGGACTGCTCGATTCGGAGAGCGTGACCGGTGCGGCGCGGATGACGCTGCGCCCTGGCGACGTGACCTTCATCGACGTCGAGATGACTTTGTTCGCCCGTCAGGCGCTGGAGCATGTCGGCTTCGGCTGCATCAGCGCGACTTTCCTGTCCGGTCCGCAAAGCCGGCGTACCTTCGATGACCTCAGGCCGTCGATCGGTGAGGTTTCGGGCGTGCAGATGTGGTCGGGCGGCGGCGAATGGATCTACCGGCCGGTGAACAACCCCGCGACATTGCAGGTCTCCTCCTTCGTCGACGAGAACCCGAAGGGCTTCGGCCTGGTGCAGCGCGAGCGCGATCCCGCCGCGTTCCAGGACGACGACCAGCGCTTCGAACTCAGGCCGAGCGTCTGGAACGAACCTCTGGGCGATTGGGGCGCCGGCTCGGTCCAGCTGATCGAGATCCCCAGCGACTCCGAACCGAACAAGAACATCATCATGTACTGGCGGCCCCGGCAGCCGCTGGCCGCCGGCAGCGAGACCTCGATCAGCTATCGACAGGCCTGGTGCTGGCAGCCGCCCGAACGGCCGCCACTGGCGATTGCGACCCGCACCCGGCAGGGCAAGGGCTCGCAGGGCCGCCGCCGCCGCTTCATCGTCGAATTCACCGGCGACAAGCTTGGGGATGCGGCGCTGATCGCCTCGACGCGGGCGACGGTGACCGCGCAGCCCGGCGCGGTGCATGGCGTCCGGCTCTGGCCCTATCCCGAGCGCAAGATGATGCGTGTCGGGTTCGAGGTCGATCCGGGCACCGAAGCGCTCTCCGAGCTTAGGCTCGTCCTGCAATCCGGCGGCCAGCCCGTCTCGGAAACATGGTTGAATCGATGGACGTGGTGACCGCGCCCCGCCAGGAGATCGCGGAGACCGAGGCGCGCAGCTTCAATCCCGCCCGCGAGCCTGCGACTCCGCCCGAGGACCGGCTGATCATGCCGGTGCAGTCCTTCCGGAGCTGGAACTCCTCCGAGCGGCGCAAGCCCGCGGCACCGGCCAACTGGAAGACGCCCTGGCTCAAGCGCCTCTTCGTCTTCGGCGGCGGCTTCGCCCTCACGGCCTATGGCGCCTGGGAAATGTACAATGTCGTGTCGGTCAGCCGCACGACCTCGTTGCAGTACGCCTTGCTGGTGCTGTTCACGATCAACTTCTCGTGGATTGCCCTTGCCTTCACCAGCGCCCTGCTCGGCTTCTTCGGCGTGCTCTTCGGCGCCGGTCGCGCGGATCGGGCGGAAAGCCTGAAGCATCGCACCGTCGTGGTGATGCCGATCTACAACGAATCTTCGGCACGCATCTTCGCGGCGGTCGCCGCGATCCGCGAGTCGGTCGATGCGACCGGGCTCGGCGACCATTTCGACTACTTCATCGTCTCCGACACGACCAATCCGGATGTCTGGGTGGCCGAGGAGCGGGCGTTCCTGGCGCTGCGCGAGCGGCTCGGCCCCAATTCGCGCGTCTATTATCGCCACCGCCCGAAGAACCATCACCGCAAAGCCGGTAACATCGCTGATTTCGTCACGCGCTGGGGCGGCCTGTACGAGCACATGGTCGTGCTCGACGCCGACAGCCTGATGACCGGCACCTGCATCGTGCGCCTTGCCGCCGCGATGGAAGCCGATCCCGACGCCGGCATCATCCAATCGCTGCCGCTGATCATCAACCGCAACACTTTCTTCGCGCGGCTGCAGCAGTTCGCGGCCCGGGTCTACGGCCCGGTCATCGCAACCGGCCTTGCCATGTGGTCCGGCCGTGACGGCAACTACTGGGGCCACAACGCCATCATCCGGACGAAGGCCTTCGCCGATCATTGCGGCCTGCCCGATCTCAAGGGCAAGCCGCCCTTCGGTGGCCATGTGCTGAGCCATGACTTCGTCGAGGCGGCTCTGATCCGCCGCGCCGGCTGGTCGGTCTACATGCTGCCGGACCTCACGGGCTCCTACGAAGAGAGCCCGCCCTCGCTGATCGACATCTCGGTGCGCGACCGGCGCTGGTGCCAGGGCAATCTCCAGCATTCCCGCATCATGGGCGCGAAGGGCTTCGTGACGCCGACGCGCCAGCATTTCGCCACGGGCATCATGGGCTATCTCGCCTCGCCGCTCTGGCTGATGCAGCTGGTGGTCGGTATCCTGATCGTGCTGCAGGTCAACTACGCCAGGCCCGAGTACTTCACGCAGGAATTCACGCTCTTCCCGGTATGGCCGCGGTTCGACCCCGAACGCGCCTTGCGCCTGTTCGCGCTGACCATGGCGATCCTGCTGGCGCCGAAGCTGTTCGGCCTCCTGCTGACGCTGTTCAACAACAAGCTGCGGCGCGCCGGCGGCGGCGCGATCCGCCTGGTCGTCTCCGCCCTGATCGAAGTGCTGTTCTCGGCCTTCTTCGCGCCGATCATGATGCTGATCCAGTCAGGCTCGGTCTTCCAGATTCTGCTCGGGCGCGACACCGGCTGGAACCCGCAGCGCCGCGACGACGGCTCGATCCCGCTCAAGGACATCATTCGCCGCCACCGCACCCATACGGTGCTGGGTATCGTGACCGGCCTGTCGGCGTTCATGATCGCGACCTCGCTCTTCGCCTGGATGTCGCCGACGATCGTCGGCCTCGTGCTGGCGATTCCGCTGTCCTGGGCGTCCGGCCAGCTCGCGATCGGCCTCTGGCTCAAGCGGCACAAGCTTTTGATGACGCCGGAGGAAGGTGCTCCGCCGACGATCGCGCTGCGCGCCAACGAATTGCAGGCCGAGTTCGAGAGGGCAGGCTTCGACGATGCCGATGGCATCAGGGCGCTTCATGCCGATGCCGAGCTGCGCCACGCCCATGAGCTGATGCTGCCCTACGGCCAGTCGCGCCGGCGCGGCGAGATCGAGCCGGACCGGGCCGTGGCCCAGGCCAAGCTCGTCGATGCAGAGAGCGTCGAGGATGCGGCGATCTGGCTGAAGCCGAAGGAGCGCATGGTCGTGCTGCACGACCGCGCGCTGATCGGGCTGTTGGCGTCGCTGCCGCCCGTCGAAGCCAAGAGCTGAGGTCACGTCATTCCGGGACAAGCCCGGAATGACGGAGCTATTGCTGCTGCTTGGCGGCAGATGCTCAGATCTGCTCGAAGGCGATCATGCAGCCCATGGCATCCTCGGCCTGAACGAAGAGCCGTTCCTCGTTCTGCACGAAGGGGATCTCCGCCGCCGTCAGGCGCTCGGCCACGGCATCGAGGCTCGGTACTGCGACGCAGAAGCCGAGGAAGCGGGCCGGCGTCGTGTCCGGCTCGACCTGATAGGCGCCCAGTGCAGCCTCGGGATCGAGCACGTCGATGCGCCCTCGCGGCAAGGCGAGAACATAGTCCTCGTTGCCTTCCAGCACCTCGGCACCGCCGCTGAACGTGGTCAGGAAGCCGCGGTGGACGGACGGCTCCACGGCGAGCATCACGGCCGAGGTCAGCGCTGTCGCGCCGTTCGGATGCTGCTGGAACTCGGGATTCCAGAAGTTCTGCGGCTCGAGTTGCTGGCAGACGAAGAAGCCGCATTCAGGCGCGCGGGTATCGGCCGCAAAGGCCAGTTCGAAGGCGACCCGCACCGTGGAGCCGTCCGGCCGCTTGCCCTGACGCTCGAAGAAGAAAGGCTCGAAATCTCCGATGCCGGCAGCCTGGAACGCGGCCGCGTCGGCCTTGGCATTGGTGCTTTCCAGCACCAGCATCGAGAGCCCATCCCCCTGCCCGGCCAGCGCATCGCGAACGAAGGCGCCGAAGGAGAAGCGGCGTTCGCCATGCGGCGGGATCGCGTGCTGGTCGGCGATGGTGACGAGTTCGAGGAACGAGCCCGGGAACTGCACGATTCGGTTCTCGGTGCCCCATGGGTGGCGGTTGCGGGTGCCGACGCGGAAGCCGAGCTTCTCATAGAAGCGCCATGCGGCATCGAGATCGCGCACGCCGATGACGAGATGGTCGAGGCCGCGGGGCGTTGAGGCTGTGGCAGGCATGGCAGGCTCTTTCGACAGGCGTCAGGAACCCAAGGCTAGAGCATTTTCGGCCCGGTTTGAAACGTCATTGCGAGGAGCGCAGCGAAGCAATCCATGGGAACCGGGTCGAAGCCTATCACCCTGCCCTCCCGGATTGCTTCGCTGCGCTCGCGATGATTGCGAGGGCTACGGCTCGATGTAGTGCGGCAGGAAGCGCGATGTGTTCTTGGTGATCGGCGAGGCGTCTTCGCGCAGGCACAGCCCGCAGGCCTGCGAGGCGACGAGCCAGGAGCCGAGCACGGCATAGTTGCCGTCGGCCGAGAACAGATTGGTCGCCGCATCCTGCAGGATATGCCCCTCCGCGCCATAGGGACCGTCGTCGCTGTCGAGCACCTGGTCGCGCTCCATCAGCGTGACGTTGGCGCCCTCGCGCGAATAGAGCGGCTTGCGCACGCGGCGGGCCGACAGGGTCGCGCAGCGTGGATCGCCCTCGAAGAAGGCCGGCAGCAGGTTGGGATGACCGGGCTCCATCTCCCAGAGGCAGGCGAGCAGCCCCTTGTTGGAGAGAAGCGCCTTCCAGGGCGGCTCGATGAACTGGCACCGCGAGCCAGCCAGCGCCTCGCCGTAGCTCTCCCGGAACAGCCATTCCCAAGGGTACAGCTTGAAAAGCGTCTCGATCGGCTGGTTGGCGCCGTCGCAGAAGCGTCCATCTGTGAGCAGGCCGATCTCCTCGATATAGGTGAAGCGCACATCAAGGCCGGCCTGAATGGCGCAATCGGTGAGATAGTCGACCGTGCCCTTGTCCTCGACGCTGCCATGAACACAGGTCAGATGCAGACGATAGGGCCAAGGTTCGCGCAGCGCCGCGAAGGCGGCGATCAGGCGTTCATGCAGCGAATTGAACTGATCGGCGCCAGCCGGGATCGCGCCGCGGGCCATCGCATGCTCGAGCCAGTCCCACTGCACGACACTCGATTCGAACAGGGCCGTCGGCGTATCGGCATTGTATTCGAGCAGCTTGGCGGGGCCCCGCCCGTCATAGGCGAGATCGAGCCGGCCATAGAGGTTGCGCTGGCCGTGCTGCCAGCTCTTGCGGATATAGTCCCAGTGCTCGGCCGGAATGGCGAGGCGGGTCAGGGTTTCTTCGCTCCCCAGCGCCTTCTCGATGAAGGCGAAGCAGAGCTGCTCGATCGCCTCGGTCGGGGCCTCGATGTCGCGCTCGATCTCCTCGATGGTGAAGGCGTAGGTCGCGGTTTCGTCCCAATAGGTCTCGCCGTCGATGGTGTGGAAGGCGAAGCCCAGCCGCTCGACCTGTTCGGTCCAGCCCGGGCGCGGTGCGAGGGGGACGCGGCGCATCTCAGGACGAGGAATGCGAGGAATAGGAGCGCGCGGTCGAGCCGAAGCCGCCCCGCGACGAGACGCTCGTCGTCGCGACGCTGCCGCCCCGCGCGCCTGCGGCAAAGGCTGCGGTGACGCCGCGCCCGTTCGTCGTCGAATAGGCCCGCGACCGACTGCTGCTGGACGAGCCGCCGGTCCCGCCTGACGAGCCTGATGATGAGCCGCCACTGCGCGCCTGCTGGCATTCCGGCTGGGGCGAGCCGGGTGGGCAGGCTGCCGTGGTGGGTGGCAGCAGCGGCTGTGCCTGCGTACCGGCGAAGCCACGCGCGAGCATGAATCCGGCCAGCGCGGGGATGAAATACTGCGCTCCGCCTGCGCTGGCCGAGCTGCAGCCATTGGCGCCGTATTGCGCCTCGCATTCGTTCTGGGTGCGGAACTTCGGCGCGTCGTTCAGGCGCGCGGCAGTCGCTTCCGAGAATGCGGTCTCGCATTGTCCGGCGCTGAGCTGTCCGGCAGCCCGGCAGTCGCTCAAGCTGTTGTATACGAGGTCTTCGTCGCTCTCGTCCCCCGTCATCGACCAGACTGTGGCGACGAGGAGGACGCCGGCGGCAGCGAGTCCGATTTGGGACGAGCGCTTCATGGCTGCCTCATTCCGTCATGCTGGCCGCGGCCAGCGTTCCCGACACGACGGCGATCACTGCGAGCATCACGGCCGAAGGCAGGCTGTCCTGCTCGATCTTCCGAGACAATTCCGGGATCAAGAGGCGCGCGACACCATAGGCTGCGAACTGGATGAGCATCGCCGCGACCGCCCAGAGGATGCAGTCTGGAATGCTGCTCGCCTGAGCGATCGCCTGCTCCAGCGGTAGCGAAAAACCGACGACATTGCCGCCGAGCGCGACCGCCGCCGAGAGGTTGCCATCCCGGATCAAGACTATCTCATCATGCGGGGTCATGTGCAGATAGAGCGCGGCGAAGGCGGCAATCAGCGCCGCGCCGACGACGAAATAAAGAAGAAAGGCGAGCAGCCCTGCCATCGAGACCGTCATGCTGACCGCGCCCCCGGGTGCTGATGCATCATTATACATTTATGGTAGTGGCGCGCCACAAATATATCCAAAAAAGTGTGTCGACGTCATTCGAGGCGAGGATGAAGCGTATGACGATCAGGGAAGCCCGCTGCAGTTGCGGCCAGCTGCGCGTCGCGTGCCGGGGAGAACCGGCCATCGTCGTGCTCTGCCACTGCCGGGCGTGCCAGATGCGAACAGGCAGTCCTTATGGCGTCGCGGCCTTTTTTGCACGGGGTGCCATCGTCATTTCGGGAACATATAGCGATTACGACCGGCCCGCCGACAGCGGCTTTCGCGTCCTGCATCATTTCTGCCCGGTCTGCGGCAGCACGGTCTTCTGGGAACCGTCTCGCAGGCCGGAGATGATCGCGGTCGCGGTCGGAGCCTTTGCCGATCCCGAATTCCCGGCCCCGCAAAAGGCCGTCTTCGAGCAGCACCGTCACCCTTGGGTGGCGGTACAGCTCGATCGCTAGCGCCTGCGATTTCCATCAGGAAAATGCGGCCATCCCGGCTCTGCGCGTCGCTCCAGCCGGGATGACCGGGTTTCCATCAAGGTGCGGCGTGATCCAGATCAGACCAGCCGGCTCTGGGCCTTCGCCGCCTCTATGAAGCTCGCGAAAAGCGGGTGCGGCTCGAAGGGGCGGGACTTCAGCTCGGGATGGTACTGCACGCCGATGAACCAGGGATGGTCGGGATACTCGACCGTCTCGGGCAGCAGACCGTCCGGCGACAGCCCGGCGAAGCGCATGCCCTTCGCCTCCAGCCGCTCGCGATAGCCCATATTGACCTCGTAGCGGTGGCGATGCCGCTCGGAGATCTCGGTCGAGCCGTAGATATCCGCGATCTTGGAGCCAGCCGCCAGCTTCGAATCGTAGGCGCCGAGCCGCATCGTGCCGCCGAGATCGCCGCCGGATGCGCGCTGCTCCAGGTCGTTGCCGCGCATCCACTCGGTCATCAGGCCGACGACCGGCTCCGTGGTCGGTCCGAACTCGGTCGAGTTGGCGCCTTCGATGCCGGCGAGCGAGCGCGCCGCCTCGATCACCGCCATCTGCATGCCGAAGCAGATGCCGAAATACGGCACCTTGCGCTGCCGGGCGAAGGTCGCCGCCTTGATCTTGCCCTCGGCGCCGCGATGGCCGAAGCCGCCCGGCACGAGGATGCCGTGGACATGCTCGAGGAAGGGCGCGGGGTCCTCCTTCTCGAAGACCTCGGATTCGATCCAGTCGAGGTTCACCTTGACGTTGTTGGCGATGCCGCCATGCGTCAGCGCCTCGATGAGGGACTTATAGGCGTCCTTCATGCCGGTGTACTTGCCGACGACGGCGATGGTGACCTCGCCCTCGGGGTTCTTCACGCGCTCGGAGATGCGCTTCCAATTCGAGACGTCCGGCTCGGTCGAGGCGTCGAGGCCGAAGGCGGCGAGCACCTCATTGTCGAGCCCCTCCGCGTGATAGGAGAGCGGCACGTCGTAGATCGATGCGACGTCGCGGGCCTCGATCACGGCCGTCTCGCGGACGTTGCAGAACAGGGCGAGCTTGCGGCGCTCCTCGCGCGGAATCTCGCGGTCCGTGCGGCAGAGCAGGATGTCGGGCTGGATGCCGATTGAACGCAGCTCGGCGACCGAATGCTGGGTCGGCTTGGTCTTCAGCTCGCCGGCCGTCGGGATATAGGGCAGCAGCGTCAGATGCGTGAAGATGCACTGGCCGCGCGGCAGCTGCTGGCTGATCTGACGGATCGATTCGAGGAAGGGCAGGCTCTCGATGTCGCCGACCGTGCCGCCGATCTCGACCAGCGTGAAGTCGTAGCCCTCGTTGCCGGTGAGCACGAATTCCTTGATGGCGTTGGTGACATGCGGGACGACCTGGATCGTCGCGCCGAGATAGTCGCCGCGCCGCTCCTTGGTCAGGATGTCCATGTAGATGCGGCCGGTGGTGATGTTGTCGCCCCGGTTACAGGGCCGGCCGGTGAAACGCTCGTAGTGACCGAGATCGAGATCAGTCTCGGCGCCGTCGTCGGTGACGAAGACTTCGCCGTGCTGATACGGGCTCATCGTGCCCGGATCGACATTGAGGTAGGGGTCGAGCTTGCGCAGGCGGACCTTATAGCCACGAGCCTGCAGAAGGGCTGCGAGAGCCGCCGCCGCCAGGCCTTTGCCAAGCGAGGACACCACGCCGCCGGTGATGAAAACATACCGCGTCATGGGAGTTCACCTCTATCGCCACGGGTTCGATTCGCTAAGCGCCTTCAGTGCAGTCCCGACCTGCCCTGAGCGCTTGTCCACAAAAGAGAAGGCCGGTCGCCCGGCCCCTCTCAACTCAAAAGAGAAGGGCCGGTTTCCCGGCCCTGCCCTGCTTACTGTTGCGGCGCCGCTGGCGGCGTCGGCGGCTGTGCGCCGCCCTGGCTTTGGTTCTGCATCTGGCGGAGCTGGTCGAGCACGCCGGCATTCGGGGCGCTCGGAGCGGCAGGCGCGCCAGGGGTCGCAGGCGCGGTCGTCGCCGGAGCGCCGTCGATGATCGAGCGCTGGACGCGGCCGCGATTGGCCATCACCGCCAGCACGATCGAGGTCAGGAAGAAGAGAGCCGCGAGGATCGCCGTTGCGCGGGTCAGCGCATTGGCCTGGCCGCGGCCGGTCATGAAGCCGCCGACGCCGCCACCGCCGCTGCCCATGCCGAGGCCGCCACCCTCCGAGCGCTGCAGCAGCACGACGCCGACGAGCGCGACGACGATGATCAGGTGGATGACGATGAGAACGTTCTGCATGGTCTCACGAAATGGATATGGCGCGGGCTGCCGGCAAGGGCCACCCGCTCCTCCTCGAAAGGTCGAGGCGAATTCGGCGGCGCACATAACATGCGTGCGCCGACAGCGCCACCCCTCAGTGACCGCCGATCAGCCCTGCGCCCTGTTCCGGCTCAGCCGTTGCAGGCGCGCGCGATCGCCAGGAATTCTTCGGCCTTGAGACTCGCCCCGCCGACGAGCGCGCCATCGACATGGGCGACGTTCATCAGCTCCGCCGCGTTGGAAGGCTTGACCGAGCCGCCATAGAGCAGCCGCACGCCGGCCGCCGCGGCCTTGCCGATGAGGCGGCCAAGCTCGGTGCGGATGGCAGCATGCACCTCGGCGACGTCGGCGGCAGTCGGCGTCAGGCCGGTGCCGATGGCCCAGACCGGCTCATAGGCGACCACGAGCGTGGCCGCCGTCGATCCCTCCGGAATCGAGCCGCGCAGCTGCTTCTTGACGATGGCGAGCGCCTTGCCGGCCTCGCGTTCGTCCTTGGTCTCGCCGACACAGACGATCGGCACCAGCAGCGCCTTCTGAGCCGCCTCGGCCTTGGCCTTGACCGTCGCATTGCTCTCGCCATGGAGCGTGCGGCGCTCGGAATGGCCGACGATGCAGAAGCTCGCGCCGGCATCGGCCAGCATCGCAGCCGAAAGCTCACCCGTGAAGGCGCCGGAGCCCTGCATGCTGCAATCCTGCCCGCCGGTGGCGATGCGCGCGCCGATCAGGGTTGCCGAAGTCGTGAACAGCAGGGTGGCGGGCGGGCAGATGGCGATATCGACGGCCTGCTTCAGCGCCGCGTCGTAGCCCTTCGCGACTTCGGCTGCGATGGCGAGATCGGCCTTCAGGCCGTTCATCTTCCAGTTGCCGGCTACCAGCGGCCTGATGCTGCGCGTCACGTCTTTCCTCCGAAAATTCAGTCCCTGCGCTCTAGCAACGCCCGCCCGCCGCCGCAATCGCATGCGACCTCGCGACAGGAAACAGCCGGGACGATTGCGGCTTTCGCCGTCGGTTCCTATAAGCAGCGCCGAAACAGACACGCGCACGGCCACGATCCCGCGCGGCGAACAGGAACAGGGAAAGACAGCTTCCATGATGATGCAGGGCATCCGCAAGGCGAGTCAGGGTTTTCTCGGCAAGCTCGTCGTCAGCGTCATGTTCGGCGTCCTGATCCTCGCCTTCGCGATCTGGGGCGTCGGCGACATCTTCCGCGGCTATGGCCGGAACGAGGTGGCGAAGGTCGGCAAGACCGAGATCGGCCTCGAGCAGATGCGCCAGGCCTATCAGAACGATCTGCAGAACCTGATCCGCCAGCAGCGCCGCCAGATCTCGCCCGAGATGGCGCGCGCGCTCGGCCTCGACCGGCAGGTGCTCTCCCGTCTGCTGACCGAGGCGACGCTGGATCAGACGGCGCAGAGCATGCGGCTCGCCGTCTCGGATGACACGATCCGCAACCTGATCTTCGACGATCCGGTCTTCCGCGACGCTGCCGGCCAGTTCTCTTCGGCGCGCTTCAACGAGCTGCTGCGCTCGAACGGCTATACCGAACAGACCTATGTTGCGCTTCAGCGCTCGACCATCCTGCGCCAGCAGCTCTCCGAGATGCTGGCCGGTGGCCTCACCGCCCCGCTTGCCCTGCAGGAGCTTGGCAGCCGCCTGCGCAACGAGAAGCGCGCGGTCACCTTCGCTCGGATGCCGGCGAGCGCTGCCGGCGAGATCGCTGCGCCGACCGAGGACCAGCTCAAGACCTTCTTCAACGACCGCAAGATCGCCTTCCGCGCGCCGGAATACCGCACGGCCGACATCCTCGCGATCTCGGCCGACACGATCGCCGACCCGGCCAAGGTCACGGATGAGGAGGCCAAGGCACGCTACGAGGCGGTCAAGGCCCAGCGCTTCACCACGGCCGAGACCCGCACCATCCAGCAGATCGCCTTCCCGAATGTCGAGGAAGCCCAGGCTGCCAAGGCCAAGATCGACGGCGGCGAGACTTTCGACGAGATCGCGACCGAGCGGAACGTCGCCTTCAACGACCTGACGCTCGGCACCTTCACGCGCGATCAGGTCTTCGACGCCGCCGTGCGCGAGGCCGCCTTCGCCCTCGAGCAGGAAGGCGTCAGCGCGCCGGTCAACAGCGCCTTCGGCACTGTGCTGCTGCGCGTGACGAAGGTCGACACTGCGCATGTGCGCCCCTTCGAGGAGGTCGCTGCCGAGCTGAAGCAGGAGATCGCGACCAGCCGCGCGGCCGGGCACATCACCGAGCTGCACGACAAGATCGAGGACCAGCGCGCCGCCGCCAAGCCGCTCGCCGAGATCGCCAAGGAGTTCAACCTGAAGCTGCGCAGCGCCGGCCCGCTGAACGCCACGCTCGGCCGGCCCGACGGCTCGAAGGAGGAGGCATTGCCGGGCGGCGACGCGACGCTGCAGGCGATCTTCCGCTCCGATATCGGCGTCGACAACGAGGCGATCCGCCTGCCGCGCGAAACGGGCTATGTCTGGTTCGACGTCACCAAGATCGACCCGGCGCGCGAGCGCGGCTTCGACGAGGTCAAGGCCGAGGTCGAGAAGCAATGGCGCGCCGACGAGACGGCGGCCAAGCTCGCGGCAAAGGCGCGTGAGCTGATCGAGCGGCTCGACAAGGGCGAGAGCTTCGACACGGTTGCCGCTTCGGCCGGGCTCACCATCGAGACCGCCGCCGATATCGGCCGTCAGGACCAGCGCCCGGAGTTGCCGGCCGCTGTCGTCAGCCAGATCTTCGGCACTGCCGCCGGCAAAAGCGGCTCGGCGGCCGGCGCGGATGGCGGGCGCATCCTGTTCAAGGTCGATTCGGCGACCGTTCCGCCCTACGTCCGCACCACGCAGGAAGCTACAAATTTCGAGCGGGCGCTCTCGTCGAGCGTCAGCGAGGACATCCTGCTGCAATACGTCGCCAAGCGTCAGGCTGAGCTGGGTGTCAGCATCAACGAGGCTGCCTTCCGCAATGCCACGGGCGGAGCGCAGAATTGACGATGCAGCCCCTTCTGGAGTTCGAGCGCTTCGCGCAGATCTACGAGACGGGCGCGCCGCAACTCCTGCGGCAGGTTCTGGTGGGCGACTGCGAAACACCGGTCGCCGCCTTTCTGAAGCTGCGTCATTCCACCTCCGGCCCGGCCTTCCTGCTCGAATCGGTGGAAGGCGGCGCCGTGCGCGGTCGCTATTCGATGATCGGGTTGGAGCCGGACCTGATCTGGCGCTGCCATAGGGGCAAAGCCTCGCTCTGCCGGACCGCGCTGGGTGACAGCTTCCTCATCGATCCGCGTCCGGCATTCGAGAGCCTGCGTGCGCTCCTCGATGAGAGCGCCATTCCGGACGCTGAAGACCTGCCGCCGATGGCGGCCGGAGTCTTCGGCTATCTCGGTTACGACATGGTCCGGCTGATGGAGCGCCTGCCGGAAGCCAAGGATACGGGCACGGGCGTTCCCGACGCCATCCTGACCCGGCCGACGCTGATGGTGGTGTTCGATTCGGTGCGCGACGAGATCCATGTCGTGACGCCGGTCCGGCACATGCCGGGCGTCGGCGCGCGCCACGCCTATGAGCGGGCGCAGGAGCGGCTGGAGGCGGTTGTCCTGGCCCTCGAAGGCGCCCTGCCCGTCGAGGCCGACATCGACATCGCCAACCTGCCGGAGCCGGCGACGACCTCGAACACGAGTGAGGCCGAGTATTTTGAGATGGTCGCCAAGGCGAAGGAGTATATCCGCGCCGGCGACATCTTCCAGGTCGTGCTGTCGCAGCGCTTCGAGGCGCCGTTCGCGCTGCCGCCCTTCGCGCTCTATCGCGCGTTGCGGCGGATCAACCCGGCCCCCTTCCTGTGCTATCTCGACTTCAGCGATTTCCAGATCGTTTGCTCGAGCCCGGAGATCCTGGTCAGGCTGCGCGACGACACCGTCACCATCCGCCCGATCGCCGGCACGCGCCGCCGCGGCGCCACGGAGGCCGAGGACGAGGCACTGGCCGAGGAATTGCTGGCCGATCCGAAGGAGCGCGCCGAGCATCTCATGCTGCTCGATCTCGGTCGCAACGATGTCGGCCGCGTCGCGCAGATCGGCACGGTCAAGGTGACCGATTCCTTCTTCATCGAGCGCTACAGCCAGGTGATGCACATCGTCTCGAATGTCGAGGGGGCGATCGACCCCAGGCACGATGCGCTCTCGGCGCTGATCGCCGGCTTCCCGGCCGGCACGGTCTCCGGCGCGCCGAAGGTGCGGGCGATGGAGATCATCGACGAGCTGGAGCACGACGCGCGCGGGGCCTATGGCGGCTGCATCGGCTATTTCGGCGCCAATGGCGAGATGGACACCTGCATCGTGCTGCGCACGGCCGTCGTCAAGGATGGGCGCATGCATGTCCAGGCCGGCGCCGGCATCGTCTACGATTCGAACCCTGCCTCCGAGCAGGAGGAGTGCATCAACAAGGCGAAGGCCTTGTTCCGCGCCGCCGAGGAAGCGATCCGCTTCGCCGCCCGGACCGGACGCGGGCAGTAGCGGGTCTCGGCAGCCGCGTCATGCTCGGGCTTGACCCGAGCATGACGGAAACCAGCGCCTTCTCGTCCTGAGATTCTCGGGTCGCCGCCATGCGGCGCCCGAGAATGACGACGCTGCTCTCGGCAGGTCGCTAATGCCCCTTGCCGTTCGCCACAGTCATCCGGTCGACCCAGGCGATGCCGATGGCGGACAGGATGAAGACGACGTGGATCAGCGTCTGCAGCAGGACGCCCGTCTCGGTGTAGTTCGCGGTCCTGCCCGCGATGCCGATGTTGCCGGCCTCGATGAAGGTCCTGAGCAGATGGATCGACGAGATGCCGATGATCGCCATCGCCAGCTTGATCTTCAGAATGCTCGCATTCACGTGGCTCAGCCATTCCGGCTGATCGGGATGGCCTTCGAGGCGCAGCCGGGAGACGAAGGTCTCGTAGCCGCCAACGATGACCATGATCAGCAGATTCGAGATCATGACCACGTCGATCAGCCCGAGAACGACCAGCATGATCTGCTGCTCGCTGAAATCGAAGGCATGGGCGACGAGATGCCAGAGCTCCTTGAGGAAGAGGAAGACATAGACGCACTGCGCCACGATGAGGCCGATATAGAGCGGCAGTTGCAGCCAGCGGGAGCTGAAGATGAGCGCCGGCAGCGGCTTCATCGCGCGAGGCGCGTCGGGTCGGAAAGGCGGGCTGCCGGTAGAGGCCATGGTCGGGTCCTGATCCTTCGAATGATGAGCTTTTTGTGCGGTGAGGCGCTAGATGGCGATGAAAACGCATCGATGCAACCCGCAAAATGATGCTCTGGCACCCAACAGCCACAATGTTGCGACGACCAATTTGCGCCGAGATTGCACGCTAGTCTTTGCGCCGGATCGACAGATCGCTAGAGTTGAGTCCGACCGGGGGAACATGCCGAGTTCCACTCGCACAGGACAGCAGAGGAGTTTCGTCATGATCAGGACGCTTGTCGTCGCCACCGCCATCGCCGGTTGCGCCGCCCTTGCCGCCCCCGCTTCGGCAGCGCCGCTGGCTCCCGCCACCGCGGCCGTCGTATCCGCCAAGGCCGAGGCGGGCCTGCTGCAAAGCGTGCAGTGGCGCCCCTACGGCTATTACGGCCCCGGGTATTACCGCTACAACCGAGGCCCGGCGGTCGGTGCCGGCATCGCGGCTGGCGTCATCGGCGGGGCTCTGGCGGCCGGCGCGCTTGCCGCTCCTCCCCCGCCCCCGGTTTATGCCTATCCCGCTCCGGCGCCGGTCTATGGCGCGCCCGCGCCTGCCTATGGCTACAGCATCGAGGATGTCGATGCCGTGGCTTACTGCTCGCGTCGCTTCAGGTCCTACAACCCGGAAACCGGCACCTATATCGCCAAGGGCGGCGTGGTCCGTGCCTGCCCCTGACAGGGGCCGACAATCCGGTCGCGGATGATCACTCCCCGCAGCAATGCGGGGAGTTTTCGTTTGCGGCCGAAAGCGGCTTGCCATGACGGCGGCGATCCCGCTTATCCTGCGCCCTGCCTAACTCGGAGCGTCTCGTGCGTATCGCCACCTGGAACGTCAATTCGGTCCGCCAGCGTCTCGGCCATCTGCTGGATTTCCTGAAGGAGGCCGAGCCCGACGCGCTCTGCCTGCAGGAGATCAAATGCGTGGATGCCGATTTCCCGCGCGCCGAGATCGAGGCGGCCGGCTGGCAGGTCGAGACCCACGGCCAGAAGACCTTCAACGGCGTCGCGATTCTCAGCCGCTCCCGCCTGGAGGATGTCCGGCGCGGCCTGCCCGGCGATGATGGCGACGAGCAGGCGCGCTATCTCGAAGGCGTGCTGCCCTTCGGCGACGGCGTGGTGCGCGTCGCCTCGATCTACCTGCCGAACGGCAACCCGCCCAACACCGAGAAATATCCCTACAAGCTCGGCTGGATGCAGCGGCTGACGGCCCATGCCCGGATGCTGCTCGAGCAGGAGGAGCCGCTGGTGCTCGCCGGCGACTACAATGTGATTCCCGAGCCGCGCGATGCCCGTGACCCGGCTGCCTGGGTCAGCGACGCGCTGTTCCTGCCGCAGACGCGCGCGGCCTTCCGGGGCCTCCTCAACCTTGGGCTGACCGAGGCCGTGCGCAGCGCGACCGATGCAGGCGGGCTCTACACCTTCTGGGATTATCAGGCCGGCGCCTGGCAGCGGAACAACGGCATCCGCATCGACCATCTGCTGCTCTCGCCACAAGCGGCGGACAGGCTCGCAGGAGTGAGGATCGCCAAGCATGTCCGCGGCTGGGAGAAGCCGTCAGACCATGTGCCGGTGTTGGTGGAGCTGCACTGAGGGCAGCAGAAGGCCGTCATGCTCGGGCCTCACCTGAGCATCTCGGAAACCAGTGCCTTCTCGTCGTGAGATTCTCGGGTCTGCGCTTCGCTACGCCCGAGAATGACGGCGATGCGCTCAGTTCTGGCCGTTGTTGCTGTTGCCGCTGTTGCGCGAGCTCGCCATTTGCTGGCGTTCCACGAGGGCCAGCGCTGCCGAGCGATCGGCAGCGGAAGCTGCGGCGAAGGCGGCAGCGTGACGCTCGATGATCCAGGATTCGCGCGCCGGATCGGCACCCTCGCGGGCCATTGCAAGCCACATCAGGCCGAGCACAGGCTGACGCGGCACGCCCTCGCCGCCGCGCAGCAGCATCTCGCCGAAAGCGGCACGCGCCGGCGCATGTCCCTTCTCTGCGGCGAGCTTCATCCAGCGTGCCGCCTGGCGCGGATCACGGCCGGTGCCCTGGCCGGTCATGTAGAGACGGGCGAGGTTGTACTGGCCGTCCGGGTCGCCGAAATAGGAGGCGGCGTAGTGGAACATGTCGAAGGCCCGGTCGGGGTTGGGCTTTACATAGCTGCCCTTGATCCCGTCGGTGAAATAACCGCCCAGCGCGACGAAGGCGCTGCCGACGATGCGGCCCTCGGCCGTGCCCGGAATGGCGTCGGCATTCTCGTCCGCGATCTTCGAGAAATACTCGAAGGCCTTGAGGTCATTGGTCGGAACGCCCTCGCCTCCGGCATACATGCGGCCCAGCTTGTACTGCGCGGTGAGGTGCCCCTGCGAGGCGGCGTATTCGAGCGCGCGAACGGCGCCGACTTTGTCGCCGGCGGAGGAATCGCGCATCCAGGCCCGCAACGCATCGCGCGCGCTGCTGAAGGGCACGAGCGGCAGTGCCGTATGCGCCGTCGGCGTATCAGGGGCGGGAGCGACGACCGCGGCTCCGGGAACGCCAGACACGGAATCGCCCGGCTCCGGCAGTGCGGCGCCCGGAATCGAGCGCGGCGGCACCGGCTTTCCGCCTGCAAAGTCCTGAGCCCAGGCGGCCTGCTGGCCACCCAGGAACAGGAACAGGCATGCTATGGTCGAGCTAGATATCCGCATAGCAATGGGTTTCGGCCGCCCCTCCTGGGTGGGTGACTGCGCCGCCTTTGGCGGAGCCAACCGTCTGGGCGTATTTCCACAGCGCCCCGGAGTTGTAGTCGGTTTTCCTCGGTTTCCAGCCCTTACGACGCTCTTCAAGTTCGGCATCAGAAAGGCGGACTGCGAGCTTTCCTGTGATGGCGTCCAATTCGACGATATCGCCATCGCGGATCAGGCCGATCGGGCCACCGACGGCGGCCTCCGGACCGACATGGCCGACGCAGAACCCACGGGTCGCTCCGGAGAAACGGCCGTCGGTGATGAGCGCGACCTTGTCGCCCATGCCCTGGCCGTAGAGGGCGGCTGTTGTCGCCAGCATCTCGCGCATGCCAGGGCCGCCCTTCGGCCCCTCGTAGCGGATGACGAGGACGTCGCCTTCCTTGTAGCTGCGCTCGGTGACGGCCTTGAAAGCGTCCTCCTCGCAGTCGAAGCAGCGGGCCGGGCCGGTGAAGACCAGCTTGTCTTCAGGCATGCCGGCGATCTTCACGATGGCGCCTTCGGGAGCGAGGTTGCCCTGCAGGCCGACGACGCCGCCGGTCACGGTGATCGGCTTGTCGGCGCGGTAGACGACGTCCTGCTGGTCGTTCCACTTCACCGAGGCCATGTTCTCGGCAATGGTACGGCCTGTGACGGTCATACAGTCGCCGTGGAGATAGCCGGCATCGAGCAGGCTCTTCATCACCAGCGGGATGCCGCCGACCTCGAACATGTCCTTGGCGACGTATTTCCCGGCGGGCTTCAGGTCTGCGATGTAGGGCGTCTTCTTGAAGATCTCGGCGACCTCGAAGAGATCGAAGTCGATGCCGCATTCATGCGCGATCGCCGGCAGGTGCAGCGCGCCGTTGGTCGAGCCGCCGGTGGCGGCAACAACCATCGCGGCGTTCTCCAGCGCCTTGCGGGTGACGATGTCGCGCGGGCGGATGTTCCGCGCGATCAGCTCCATCACCATCTCGCCGGCGGTGTAGCAGAAGGCGTCGCGGACGTCGTAGGGCGCCGGAGCGCCGCAACTATAGGGCAGCGCCAGGCCGATCGCCTCGGCGACGGTCGCCATGGTGTTGGCGGTGAACTGGGCGCCGCAGGAGCCGGCCGAGGGGCAGGCTGCCTCCTCGAGCTCCTGCAGGTCCTCGTCGGACATCGCGCCGACCGAATGCTTGCCGACGGCCTCGAAGACGTCCTGCACCGTGACGGGGCGGCCCTTGAAGGTGCCGGGCAGGATCGAGCCGCCATAGATGAAGATCGACGGCACGTTCAGGCGGACCATCGCCATCATCATGCCAGGCAGAGACTTGTCGCAGCCGGCAAGGCCAACAAGCGCGTCGTAGCAATGGCCGCGCATGGTCAGCTCGACCGAGTCCGCGATGACCTCGCGCGAGGCGAGCGACGACTTCATGCCCTGGTGACCCATGGCGATGCCGTCGGTGACGGTGATGGTGCAGAACTCGCGCGGCGTGCCGCTGGCGGAAGCCACGCCCTTCTTCACGGCCTGGGCCTGACGCATCAGCGAGATGTTGCAGGGGGCCGCCTCGTTCCAGCAGGAGGCGACGCCGACGAAGGGCTGCGCGATCTGCTTCACGGTCATGCCCATCGCATAATAATAGGAGCGGTGCGGGGCCTTGGCCGGGCCAACGCTCACATGGCGGCTCGGCAGTCTCGACTTGTCGAACACACGCGTATCCATCGCCACTCGTCCCGTCCCCCGACCAGCACGGCGCGAAGATGTGCCACGCCATACCCGCCGGGAGCAATCGGCACCCCCGAAACCCACTCTTGGCCCGAAAACGCTCCCGAGCCGGCGCGTTAGTTCCAATTTGAATATATCTCAGGGACTTAACGCCCCGTTTTGCTGGGCGTCGTTTGTGGCGGCATCGCGGCGATTGCGTCAGTTGAGGCGGCGCTGGGCGCCAATCTCATCGCTGTGTTGCGTCGATGTCACAAAGTCGAGGGCGGCAGCTGACGCAGCGGCCGCTCACAGCACCATGKGAAGGACGAAGAAGCCGCCGACGACGACGGCGACGAGCGCGAGCGCCGTCATCGGCAGGTGCTTCTCGATGAAGATGCGGATGTCGTCGCCATAGAAACGCAGCGCCACCGCGATCATCAGGAAGAAGGTCGTGCGCGACACCACCATGCCGATGGTGAACTTCCACAGGTCGAAATGCAGGAAGCCCGACATGATCGTGACGATCTTGAACGGAATCGGCGTCAGGCCCTTGGTGACGAGCACCCAGAACCAGTAATCCTGCGAAGAAGCGATCAGGTGCGCGGCCTTGTCCTGCAGGCCGTAGATGCCGATCAGCCAGGCGCCGACCGATTCGTAGAGCAGAGCGCCGATGGCGTAGCCGAGATAGCCGCCGAGCACGGCGCCGAGCGAGCAGATGCCGGCGTAGAACCAGGCGCGGTCCGGCCGCGCGATGCACATCGGAATCAGCAGTGGGAGCGGCGGCAGCGGGCTGATCGAGCTCTCAACGAAGGTGATGGCGAAGAGTAGCCAGGGGGCAGCAGGATGGGAGGCGTATGAAACGCACCAGTCGTAAGCTCGCTTGAGCATGGGTTCTGAACAGCCGGTCCTTTTGCCGCCACGCATTCTGCATGGCGGATTTGCGTCGGGCGCATCTAAGCGGGGTCCGAGAGAGAATGCCAGTCCTCTCTTGGATCAGCGTCAATTTGACGACAAAGGCGTGACCGGATTGCGATGCCCGGAGCGTGCTGCGGGCCATAGCGTCATTGCGAGGAGCGAAGCGACGACGCAATCCAGGGGCCGCAGAGCTCTACGTGTCCTGGATTGCTTCGCTGCGCTCGCAATGACGTATCGTCACGCAAGCCGCGCCAGAGCCTCCGCGATCTTGAGCTTGCGCGCTTCCGCCGCAGCCTTGCGTTCGCGGTTCTCCTCGACGATCTCCTCCGGCGCGCGGGCCATGAAATCGGGGTTGCCGAGCTTCTTCTCGACGATCGTGATGTCCTGATCGAGCTTGGCGAGTTCCTTCGTCAGGCGCGTGCGCTCCGCGTCGAGATCGATCAGGCCGGCGAGCGGCAGCGCCGCTACCTCGCCGCGCACGATGATCTGGGCCGATTGCGCCGGCGCCGCCGCCTCGAAAGCGATGTCGGAGACGCGCGCCAGCCGCTCGATCATCGGCCGCCAGCTTTCGATCGTGGCCCGCGTCGCCACCGAGGCATTGACGAGCACGAGCGGCGCCTGCGTGCCGGCCGGGACGTTGACCTCCGAGCGCACCGAGCGGATGTCCGAGATCAGGTCGACGACGAAGCCGATCTCTGCCTCCGCCGCCGCATCCTTGAGCGCCGAAAGATCGGGCCAGCGGGTGAGGCAGACCAGAGAGGCGTCGCCCGCCGCCAGCTTGCGCGGCGCGCCGGCCTCGGCCTTCTGCGCCCAGAGCTCCTCGGTCAGGAACGGCATGAAGGGGTGGAGCAGCTGGCAGATCACGTCGATAACGTAGGCGACCGTCGCCTGCGTCTCGGCCTTCGCCGCGGCATCGACGCCCTCGCCCTGCAGCACCGGCTTGGCAAGCTCCAGATACCAGTCGCAGAACTGGTTCCAGACGAAGCGGTAGGCTGCGCCGGCCGCCTCGTTGAACTTGAAGCTGGGTATGCCGGCCGCGACCTCCTCGGCCGCCTGTGCGGCTTCGCTGAGGATCCACCGGTTGAGCGGCTGCTTGACCGAGGCAGGGTCGAAATCGGCAGCGCGCAGGCAGCCGTTCAGTTCAGCGAAGCGCGCGGCGTTCCAGATCTTGGTCGCGAAGTTGCGATAGCCCTCGACGCGCGAGGTGGCGAGCTTGATGTCGCGGCCCTGCGCGGCCATGGCGGCCAGCGTGAAGCGCAGCGCGTCGGCACCGTACTTGTCGACGAGCGTCAGCGGATCGATGACGTTGCCCTTCGACTTCGACATCTTCGCGCCCTTCTCGTCGCGAACGATGGCGTGGATGTAGACGTCCTTGAACGGCACCTCATCCATGAAGTTGAGGCCCATCATCATCATCCGGGCGACCCAGAAGAAGATGATGTCGAAGGCAGTGACCAGCGTCGCGGTCGGGTAATAGTGCTTGAGCTCCGGCGTTTCCTGCGGCCAGCCCAGCGTCGAGAACGGCCAAAGGGCCGACGAGAACCAGGTGTCGAGTACGTCCTCGTCGCGCGTGAGTGCGACGGTGTCGCCGTAATGCGCCATCGCCAGCGTCTGCGCCTCGGCTTCCGATTCGGCGACGAAGACCTCCCCGTCCGGCCCGTACCAGGCCGGGATCTGATGGCCCCACCAGAGCTGGCGCGAGACGCACCAGGGCTCGATGTTTTCCAGCCAGTCGTAATAGACCTTGGTCCAGTTCTCGGGCGTGAACTTGGTGCGTCCGTCCTGCACCGCCTTGATCGAACGCTGCGCGAGCGGCTTGACGTCGACATACCACTGGTCGGTCAGCCAGGGCTCGATGACGACATCGGAGCGATCGCCATGCGGCACGGTGTGAGCATGCGGCTCGACCTTCGCCAGAAGGCCGCGCTCGGCCATCATTTCGACGACGCGGCGGCGCGCGACGAAACGGTCGAGCCCGTCGAGCGCGAGCGTCTCGGCTTCCGGCTTGGAGCCAGCCAGGAAATCCTCGTTGCCGGCGAGCAGGATGCGCGCCTCGCCATCGAGGATGTTGACGACGTCGAGCTTGTGGCGCTTGCCGACCTCGAAGTCGTTGAAGTCATGCGCGGGGGTGATCTTGACGGCGCCGGTGCCCTTCTCCGGGTCGGCATAGTCGTCGGGCACGATGGGGATGATGCGGCCGACCAGCGGCAGCACGGCATTGCGGCCGATCAGATGGCCAATCGTCTCGTTGTCGGGATGAACGGCAATGCCGGTATCGCCCAGCATCGTCTCCGGGCGCGTCGTCGCGACCGTGATGAAGGTCGAGGCGTCATCCGGGTCATAGGCCGCGCCTTCGAGCGGGTAGTTGAAATAGTAGAGATGGCCGTTCGGATCGCGGCTCAGGACCTTGTCGAGCTTGGCCGCGTCGAAGGCCTCTTCGCCGTCGCGCTGCCATTTGAACGAGCCGGTCTTCTCGATCTGCAGAACCTCGAGATCCGAGATCGCGGTCTGGAACTTGGGGTCCCAGTTCACCAGGCGCTTGGCACGATAGATCAGGCCCTGCTTGTGCAGGCCGACGAAGACCTTGAGGACGGCGGCCGACAGCCCCTCGTCCATGGTGAAGCGCTCACGCGACCAGTCACAAGACGCGCCGAGACGGCGGAGCTGATTGACGATCGTCCCGCCCGACTCCTCCTTCCACTTCCAGACCTCGGCGAGGAAGGCCTCGCGGCCCATCGTGCGGCGGTCGGTGCGGTTCTCGGCGGCGAGCTTGCGCTCGACGACCATCTGCGTCGCGATGCCGGCATGGTCGGTGCCGGGCTGCCAGAGCACGTCCTTGCCGCGCATGCGCTCGAAGCGGCAGAGCACATCCTGCAGCGTGTTGTTGAGCGCGTGGCCCATATGCAGCGAGCCGGTGACGTTCGGCGGCGGGATCACGATGCAGTAGGGCTCGGCCCCGGGCGCCGCTCCCCTGCCCGCCTTGAAGGCCTGCGCCTCGTCCCAGGCCTTGCTGATCCGGGCCTCTACGGCTGCCGGCTCGAAAGTCTTGTCCATCATCGCTTCGCTCGAACGCAGAAAGGCCGGGGAACCTGCCCCGGCCGGAAAATCACAGGCCAAAAGGTCTCGCGTCTTAAGAGCGCATGCGCGGGGCGCCCGTCAACGTTTTCGATGACAGGCGACCGCCGGCCTTGCGCCGAAGCGGCTCAACCCAGGTTCGACTGCAGGAACCAGAGCGACTTGTCGAGCATGCGCGAATAGGCCGTCAGGATGTCGGCGGAGTCGGCGTCACCCGCTTCGGCGCAGGCGTCGATCGCTTCGCGAACCTTGTTGCCGGTGTCGGCATAGCGCTCGATCAGTGCGTGGAGATGATCCTGAACCGACACGATTTCTGTCGGATAGGGCTTGAGCGACGTCGCCGCCGCCGTCGTCTGCGCGGTGCCGAGCGCGATGCCGCCGAGCTGCGCGATCCGCTCCGCGACCGTGTCGACATGCTCGTCGAGCTGGTCGCGAAAACCGTCCAGCATGAGATGCACGCCGATGAAGCCCGGCCCCTTCAGATTCCAGTGCGCCTGCTTCGTGACCAGCGCCAGGTCGATGCCATCGGCGAGTCGTTCGTTGAACAGGCCGACAACCTTCGTCTTGGTGTTCGAGGCCAGATCGATCTTGCTCGATTTGACGATCTTCGCGGATGCAGAGGTTTTCGGCGCGGTCTTCGTGGCAGGCTTGGCCATAGCAAATCCCCCTAAGCGGAAAACGACAAAGGAAAGCGCTGCGCGCCGCTAGCGGCGCGTCGCGCCACTCCCTACGCGCGGACGGCGCCATTGTTCCCTCGCCAAGACCTAAACGACCGAGGGAACCTGCCGCGCGGCGATCCGTTGCATCCACGACAGCTGCAACACGGAGAAACCGGCATGCCCCGCAATGATCAGGATCGCGTCTGGGAGCTCGTCGACTCGATCAAATTCGCCATGCTCGTGACCCATGACGGCAATGGCGACGAACTGCGCGCGCGCCCCATGCACGCCCATGGCAAGCGCGAGGAGGACACCATCTACTTCCTGACGGATCGTCGCCACCACAAGGATGACGAGATCCAGATCAATGACAATGTCTGTCTCGCCTTCTCCGACACGAGCGGACACCGCTATCTGTCGATCAGCGGCACAGCGACCGTGGTCGACGACCGCGCTCGCGTGCGTGCGCTCTGGGAGCCGAGCAACAAGGCGTTCTGGGACGACGAGAACGATCCCGACATACGCATCCTGCGCGTGCGGCCCGCCATGGCCGAGTTCTGGGACAGCCCCGGCAAGATCGTCACCAGCGTCAAGATGGCCGCGGCGGCTGTGACCGGCTCGAAACCCGAACTCGGAGAGCACCGCAAGGTCACCTTCTAAAGCTCTGCTACCAAACAGGAAAAACGATGCTGAAGCTCTTTGTTCATGGCCTCGGGGCATGGTTCGCCGTCGAGGCCGCTTCCGGGCGCTATCCGCGTCCGATCGCAGTGGGCCTGACGATGCTGGTGTCGCGGCTCGGCGCTCCCGCTACCCTGCTCGCTGTAGCCGGATACGGGCTCGAACGCCTCAGGGAAGCCGGCGCATTCGAGGGGCGGCCAGCGCGACCGCGCCAACGCCATGCGAGGCCGGCGGTCTCCCCGCGTCGCGGAGCGCGCCCGGCGCGCGGCGCCCGGGACAGCTCGCAACAAACCAAGGCTTGATCGTAAACCGCCGACACCGGCGGGCCTCAATAGCGCCGCGGCCTCGGAGCAGTCAGCTCCGTCCGCCGCGCGCGACGCGTTCGATCTCGGAGCGGACCAGACGCTCGACCATCGTCGGAAGGTTGTCGTCGAGCCAGCTCTTGAGCATCGGCTTCAGCATGTCCTTGACGAGGTCTTCCAGCGTCCGGGCGTTGTTGCTGAGCACCGTGCTGGCGAGCTGGCCAAAGGCGTTGGTCACGGCCGAGCTGGCCTGATCCGACAGCAGGCTCGCCATGTCGACGGCGGGAGCGGGCTGCGCGGCGACGAACGGAGCGGGTTCTGGTTGAGGAGGCGGCGGCGCCACTGCGACAACAGCCGGCTGCTCCTCGACAAAGGCGATGTCGGAATCGTCGACGATGCTGTTCTGGGGCGCTGGCTCAGGTTCGGGTGCCGGTGCAGGTGCAGGCGTCGGAGCCGCGATCAGAGCGGCTTCGGCTCCCAGATCCAGCACGTCATCGTCGATAGGCGCTATCGGGGCCGGGGCAGGCGCGGCTTCAGGTTCCGGAGCCTGAGCGGCGGCAGACTCAGCCGGCTTCACCTCATCGTCCGAAATGATCCGGCGAATGGAGGCGAGAATTTCCTCCATCGACGGTTCGTTGGGCTTGGCTTGCGCGCTCATGAAGGCCTGACCGTTCGACATCGGGCGCGCCGATGGAATCAACGCTGCTCCAAGAGCGGAGTATTCCACGACTTACAGGGCAGACAAGGCGAGGACAGGCTCTCCCACAGGAGAAATCGGCGCTGTTGCGCGAATGCGCCGAAGCTGGCGGCTGGCATCAGGGCCAGCCGCAATCAACGGAGAGCTTCAGCGGCCGTCAGGGGTCTGTGTGCCCCACAGCAGGCCCTTGACCTGATCGTAGTGCTGGCGGGGCTCGTAGGACTGGGCCTTGAGCTTGAGCGTCTCGGAGGAGAGCTTGCCGATTGCCGAAAGCACCGCATAGGAGGCGACGACACGGTCACGCTGCGCCGTCACGAGGCTCGAGCGCGCGCTGACCAGTTCCTGCTGCGCGTTCAGGACGTCGAGAGTGGTTCGCTGGCCGACCTTGGCCTCTTCGCGAACGCCGGCAAGCGCAGTCGAGGACGCCTCGACCTGAGCCTGCGCAGCGATGATCTGGGCCTTGGCCGCTTCCAGCCCGCCCCAGGCGGAGACGACCGCCGCGCGAACCGTATCGCGCTGAGTGTCGACCTCGATGCGGCGCTGGCCGGCCGTTTCCTTGGCCTGCCGGGTGCGGGAATAGACCTGCCCGCCTTCATAGATCGGGATCGTCAGCGCGCCGACGATGCTCGCCGACAGGCGGTTGTCGCCGAAGAACGTGCTGTCGTAGCGCTGCTGGACCGTGCCGGTGACGCCGATGGTCGGATAGAGATCCGCTTCCGTGACCTTGACCTGCAGCTCGGCGGCGTCGACGCCGTGCAGCGCCGCGATGATCGCCGGGTGGCTGCCGAGAGCGTGCGTCAGCGCCAGCGGCAGTGACTTCGGCAAGAGGCTCTCGACCGGGCGGGCGGGCGTGAGCGAACGGGGCTCAATGCCGATATTCTGGCGAAAGCGTGCCACCGAGGTCTTGAGGTTCGATTCGGCGAGAATCGCCTGCGACTGGGCGGACGACAGCCGCGCCTCGGCCTGGGCAACGTCGGTCCGCGTCACCTCGCCGACCTGAAATCGATCGCGCGTCTGGCGCAGCTGCTCCTCGAGAACCTCGACGTTGTTCCGGTTCAGGCTGAGAATCGCCGTGTCGCGCAGCACGTTCATATAGGACGTCGCGCCGTCCAGCAGGACGTTCTGTTCGGTATTGCGGAGGGTGGCTCGCGCTCCAAGCACCTGCGATTCGGACTGGCCGACCGAGTTGCGGGTCTTGCCGGCGTCGAAAATGTTCTGGGTGATCGAAACGCCGGCGCCGCGCGGCGCGAGCCGGCTCGTCGTGCGGTTATGAAAGCCCGAAGACGTACTGCCGGCCGGGGTGTCGGTCTCCAGGATGCTCGCGCCGATATCGGCCGAAGCCTGGATGCGGGGACGATATCCGGAAAGAGCCTGGGGAACGTTCTCGTCGACGGCGCGGACGGAGGCACGCTGCGCATTCAGCGTTGGATTGCCCGAATAGGCCCGGGCCAGCGCGGCTTCCATGGACTGTGCCGCGGCAGGCAAAGCCCAGCCGCCTGACATCGCCAAGGCGATGATGGCGGAGAGCCCGAACCCGGAAATCTTGTCGTATCTTATTTTCACTGGACGCCTCGTGTGCGCACTGAAGTCGCGCCCAGGCTACGCCCCAGCCTCGGCATAATTCTCTATTTCATACCCTGCCCGACGCCGTGAGCCAACGCATGGGCGCCGCCAGGAGCATTTCCCTCGGAACCTGCCACAAAAATGCGACACCCTCCTTTCGAAAATGCAAACGCTTAGAAGACGAAGGCCTCCGGACGGCGGAATTCGGACAGAACCGGAGCCGCAGCATCGAAGACCGGGCGGCCGGCGACGATATCCGAGGATTTTCGATAAAGTTTGACGCGGGCGGAACGCCCTGCCCCCTCAACCACGACGAGCCGTCCCTCGGCTCGCAGCAAGGGGAAAAGCGATTCCGGCTGAGTCTCGCAGGCACCGCTGACCAGAATCGCGTCGAACGATTCTCTGGCGGGCTGCGTGGCGGTGATCGTGACCTGTTGGGCGCCGGCGGCACGCAGCGCGCCTTCGGCGAGGGTGCGGGCGGCCGAGTCGGGCTCCCACAACGTGACCGTGGCACCGACATGGGCCATCAGCGCCGCCCCGTAGCCGGAGCCGCCGCCATATTCGAGCGCATCCTCGCCCGCCTGCAGGTCGAGCAGCTGAATCATGCGGGCGATGACCATCGGCGTCATCAGCGCACGCCCGGTGCCCGGCAATGCGATCGACTGGTCGAGATAGGCGAGATGCGCGAAATTCTCCGGGACGAACACCTCGCGCGGAACCGTATCGGCCGCGGCCAGCACGGCCCGATCGGTCACGTCATAGGTGCGCAACTGGCAATCGACCATGTTGCGGCGCAGCCCGCTGAAGCCTTCCATAACCCTGAACTCTCCGTCTGCGCTGGCGCCCGGAACGGATCGGCTGCGAAGAGCGGATTCCATCCGGCCGGCTCAGCGCCGTCACGGCTGCTTTGTGTTCGACCCGCGCGCAAAAGGCAAGCTCGCCTTGCATCGCAGCAACGCGGCGGCCTGTCGGGCGGGCTAACGATTTTTGGGGAAGGTGCTGGCTCCCGGAGCAGGATTCGAACCTGCGACCAATCGATTAACAGTCGATTGCTCTACCGCTGAGCTATCCGGGAACAACGTGGCGGGGTCATAGCGGGGTGCCCCCGGCAGCGCAAGCCCCTTGCGAGCCAACCAAGCAGATTTGTCATCTGCGCTGTGGACGGAGCGATGCCGGCTTGCGGCGGACTGCGGCTTGTGGTTATTGCGCTCTCGCTGAGGCGGCCGATGCCGCTTTCGCCGGAAGGCCTCGTGGCGGAGTGGTTACGCAGAGGACTGCAAATCCTTGCACCCCGGTTCGATTCCGGGCGAGGCCTCCAAAAAAAATTATCCTTCTTCCTGATACCGATCCGCCTCCCGCCGCGTTTGTGCCGGCGTGGTTGGTGCGTGCACGATACTGCCCGACCGGATAAGGAAACATGGCTGAGCGCTCCCTGCACTGGTTCAGGAACGATCTGCGGCTGGCGGACAACCACGCCCTCGCCGCGGCAGCGCAGGCCGGACCGGTCCTATGCCTCTATATTCTCGACACCGGCCCCGCTCGCCGGCCGCTCGGCGGCGCTTCGCGCTGGTGGCTGTCGCGTTCGCTCGACGCGCTCGGCAAAGCTCTGGCGCAGAAGGGCGGCCGGCTCGTGCTGATGCAGGGCGATCCGGCCGAGCTGATTCCATGCGTCGCGGCAGGGGCCGGAATCGAGCTGGTCACCTGGAATCGCCGCTACGAAGCGGAGGCGATCGCGCTCGACCGGCAGCTCAAGGAAGACCTGTCGCGGAGCGGAATCAGCGTCCGCAGCTTCAACAGCCATCTCCTGAACGAGCCATGGCAGGTCACCACGACGACCGGGCAGCCGATGAAGGTGTTCACGCCCTACTGGCGCGCGGCCCGGCAGAAGGGCGGGCCGCCGGCTCCGATTCCGGTGCCGGTGCGAATCGAGGCGCTCCCCCTGCCCGAGTCGATCGAGGCTCTCAGCGTTTCGCTGCCGAATCTCGGGCTTGAGCCCGGCAAGCCCGACTGGGCCGGGGGCATGCGGGCGGAATGGACGCCTGGAGAACAAGGCGCCGCGGTGCGACTCGAGGATTTTCTGGCCGGCGCGCTCGCGGGCTATGCCGAAGGTCGCGACCGGCCAGACCACGAATCGACCTCGCGGCTTTCACCGCATCTGCGCTTCGGCGAGATCGGGCCGCGCCAGATCTGGCATGCGCTCCATCATGCCCGCGCAACCGGCGAGGCCGCCGGATCGGAGCGCGATGCGGAGAAGTTCCTCTCCGAGATCGGCTGGCGCGAGTTTTCCCACCACCTGCTCTTCCACAATCCCCAGCTGGCGACGCGCAACTACGATGAGCGCTTCGACGCTTTTCCCTGGCAACCCGACAAGGAGGCGCTCCGCCGCTGGCAGCGCGGACAGACCGGCATCCCGCTGGTCGATGCCGGCATGCGCGAACTCTGGACAACCGGCTGGATGCACAACCGCATCCGGATGGTCACGGCGTCCTTCCTGATCAAGCATCTGCTGCAGGACTGGCGCGCCGGCGAAGCCTGGTTCTGGGACACGCTGGTCGATGCCGATCCGGCCAGCAATGCTGCGAGCTGGCAATGGGTGGCGGGATCGGGCGCCGACGCCTCGCCCTACTTCCGTATCTTCAACCCCGTCACGCAGGGCGAAACCCATGATTGCGGCGGTGCCTATGTCCGCCAATGGGTGCCGGAACTGGCAGGACTTTCCGACAAAGATATCCACCAGCCGTGGAAGGCCTCGGAAAAGGCGCTGCGCGAGGCCGGAGTGCGAATCGGCGAGACCTACCCTGCCCCGCTCGTCGACCTCGCCTTCGGGCGCCAGCGCGCGCTCGATGCCTTCTCCAGGATCCGCAACCGCTGAAGCCGGGCTCAGTCGTTCCGCTCGGCGAAGCGGGCCATCAGCGCGAAATAAGCCGGATAGGGCAAGAGCCGCGCCGCCTTCAGCATCCAGGCGAGGCGGCGTGGAAAGGCAATTTCGAAGCCGCCGCGCTCGAAGCCGTCGACGATTCGACGGGCGCCTTCCTCCACCGTCAGCAGGAACGGCATCGGGAATCGCCGGCCCCGCGTCATCGGCGTGTCGACGAAACCGGGATTGACCAGTTGCAGGCGGATGCCAGCCGCCTTGCAGTCGAAGTGCAGCGACTCGCAGAAATAGATCACGGCCGCCTTGGCGGCCCCGTAGGCGGCTGCACCGGGCAGGCCGCGATAGCCGACGAGCGAGGCGTTGACCGCAATCTGACCGCGTCCGCGCGCGGCCATGCGCGGCTTCACGGCGAAGAGGCTTTTCACGACGCCCAGCAGATTGACAGCGACGACCTTCTCCACGGTCTCGGTATCGATCCGACCGCCTTGCCCGGATGCGATGCCGGCATTCAGGAACGCCAGTGCGATCGGTCCGTGAATGCTCTCGATGGCCTCCGTGATTCCCTGCATCGCCTGCGCATCGGTCACGTCGCCGGCGTGGGCGACGATCCGGCCCGGGAAGCTCTCAGCCTCGCGTGCGACGGCTTCGAGCGCGTCCGTCCTTCGCGCGGTGACCGCGACCGTCCAGCCGCGCCGCGCCAGTTCGAGCGCAACCGCCGCTCCGATGCCGGAGCTGGCACCGGTGACCCAGGCGATGCCGTCCTGCGGTTTCATGCGGGGCAAGGCCATGACTGCTCCGGGTTGGTCGGAGTCGCCATCTAGGCATCGAATCGCGACGCCGGAAGCCTCGCGGCCCAATTCATCCCCGCTATCCCTTCAATGAGGTGGCACCGGCGAAGCAATCGGTGCAGTCTGCGGCGCGAAGGCGCCTCGAGCGCGACCAGCGAGACGACAAGATCATGCCGACCGAACTGCTGTTCCGCGAGGACGCCTATCTGCAGGAGACGCCCGCGACGGTGGAAACCGTCAACGAGCGTGGCGGCATCATCCTCGACCGCACGATCTTCTATGCGACCGGCGGCGGCCAGCCGGGCGACGCCGGACATCTGCGCCGGGCGGACGGCGGCCTCATCGCCATCGGCACCACGATCTACGATCCGGAGGACAAGAGCCGGGTCATCCATGTTCCCGCCGAAGGCCAGGCTCTGCCGGCGCCGGGCGAGGCCGTTACCGCCGCGCTCGACTGGGAACGCCGCCTCAAGCGCATGCGCGTGCATACCGCGCTCCACCTGCTCAGCGTCGTGCTGCCCTTCCCCGTAACGGGCGGCTCGATCGGCGATGGCGACGGGAGACTTGATTTCGACATCCCGGAAGGCGGGCTCGACAAGGCCGAGGTGACCGAGAAGCTCAACGCGCTCATCGCGCGCAACGCCGACGTAACCGAGCGCTGGATCACCGACGAGGAGCTCGACGCCAACCCGGGTCTCGTCAAGACGATGTCGGTGAAGCCGCCGCGCGGCTCGGGCCGCGTCCGGCTTGTCGCCATCGGCGATATCGACTTGCAGCCCTGCGGCGGCACCCATGTCCGCAACACGGCGGAGATCGGCCTCGTCGCCGTCACCGATATCGAGAAGAAGGGCAAGCAGAACCGGCGCGTGCGCATCGCGTTGGCCTGAGAAGCCGTCCGTGGATTCCAGCCCTTCGGGCGTTTTTCAAGTAGATTGCAAACCTCGAATATCCCCAAGGACACGCCTATGGCCCGTGAAGACGTTTTCGTTTCGACCGACTGGCTCGCGGAGCGCCTGAACGCGCCCGACGTCATCGTGGTCGACGGCTCCTGGTATCTGCCGGCGCATGGCCGCGATCCGCATGCCGAATTCGCGGAGCGGCGGATTCCAGGCGCCGTGCATTTCGACATCGACGCGGTGAAGGACATCAACTCCGACCTGCCGCACATGCTGCCGCGGCCGGAGGCCTTCTCGGCGGCCGTCGGAGCCTTGGGGATCGGCGACGGCATGCGTATCGTCGTCTATGACGGGCTCGGCCTGTTCTCGGCACCGCGCGTACGCTGGACCTTCCGCACCTTCGGCGCCAAGGACGTGGTCATTCTCGAGGGCGGTTTCCCGAAATGGGAACGCGAAGGCCGGCCGATCGAGCATGGCCCGCCGCGCGCCCGGGCCGCACGCAGCTTCACCGCCCGGCTCGACCATTCCGCCGTCGCCAGCGCCGACGATGTCGCCAGGGCGCTTGCCGGTGGAACGCAGGTTGTCGATGCCCGCCCGGCCGACCGCTTTCGCGGGGAAGCACCCGAGCCGCGTCCCGGCGTCCGCTCCGGCCATATGCCGGGCGCGCTCAACGTGCCCGCAACCGCGCTGATCGCCGATGGCAGCCTGAAGGATTCCGCCGCGATCGCCGCCGCCTTTGCCGAGGCCGGAGCCGATCTCGACAAGCCGCTGATCACCAGCTGCGGCTCGGGCGTCACCGCGGCGATCCTCGCGACTGCGCTGGAGACCATAGGCAAGTCGGCGCGCGCGCTCTACGACGGCTCCTGGGCCGAATGGGGCGCCAGCGACCGGCCGATCGCGACCGGACCGGCGAAGAAGGGTTGATTGCGTATCCCATTCGCAGCCCTCGGGATGAGGGCTGCGATCCTCTTATCGGGAGATCGTCATGAGCCATGACCATCCGCACGATCACGACCATCCACACGACCATTCCCATGACGAGCCGCGCTGGAAGCATGACGGCGTGCGCGTGATCTCCGGCGACAAGCTCGATCCCAACACCGCGCAGACGCCGGGCATGTTCCGGCAGGCCGCGATCAACCACGCCCGCGTCGGCGCGCAGAAGATCTGGGCCGGCACCGTCGCCATCCAGCCCAATGCCAAGACGGGCGTGCACCATCACGGCGAACTCGAAAGCGTGATCTACGTGGTGAGCGGCAAGGCGCGGATGCGCTGGGGTGAGCGGCTGGAGTTCGTCGCCGAGGCGGGGCCGGGCGATTTCATCTACGTCCCGCCCTTCGTGCCGCATCAGGAGATCAATGCGAGCCCGGACGAGCCGCTGCAATGCGTGCTGGTGCGCTCGGACAATGAGGCGGTGGTGGTCAACATCACCGATGTCGACCCGGTCGAGCAGCCGGAAGAGGTCTATTGGGTCGACCCGATCCACAAGCACCCGCACGGGTAGACCCGCTGGCTGGGTATGTAGAAAGGCCGTCGTTCCCGATCGTCATGCTCGCCCTTGTGGCGAGCATCCACGTCTTGAACGCAACATTCGGCCAGCAAAGACGTGGATGGTCGGGACAAGCCCGACCATGACGGCAAATGTCTTATTGATGGGCTCCGTGCTCAGGCCTGCGGCCTAACCCCGGAGTGACAGCCGCACCTCGAACAGGTCCCATCTCAACCTGTCTCGAAATCGCCGGGCTGCGGCGGGGCGATCGGGGTGAAGAGCGTGCGGTCAGGCTTGATGTCGAGGAGCGGCGTCTCGTCGAGGCAGTCGAGCCCGCGCACCAGCAGCACCCGCCCTTCCCGCGCGACCAGCGTCGCGATCGAGGTGCCGATCGGGTTGGGCCGCACCGGCGTGCGCAGGGCGAAGGTGCCGTGGGTCTCGCCATTGTTGGCAGGGCTCTGACGGATGAGGTCGCGGCGCGACTGATGCAGCCAGTAGAGCGCCTCGAGCCGCTCGAAGCGCTCGATGCCCTCAAGAGCTTCGTCCCAGGGCGGGAAGAGCTCGATGCGGCAGATCGGTCCGTCCGCCCTGCCCTGGCGCGGACAGGTCAGCCGTGAGGTCCAGGGCGTGCGGATGGTCCCGATGAAGACGAGGCCGGCATCGGTCGCCTGCGGCGGCGCGACGGCGACTTCCTTTTCGCGGATCTCGTTCTCGCGGACCATGCTGAAAGAACCTCCCGGAACCGCCCTCGATCAGCTTCGCCGTCATTGCGGGCGCAGCGAGGCAATCCAGGGGACTGGGTTGAGCCGTCCAGCCCTGCGGACCCTGGATTGCTTCGTCGCTCCGCTCCTCGCAATGACGGTTCCCGCGATCCGAGCGGTTCAAAAACCTCAGTCGATCGCGATCATCACGTCGGAAGCTTTCACCACGGCATAGGCTTCCTTGCCGACGGTCAGCTTGAGATCGTCCACCGCCGCGTTGGTGATCGAGGACGTCACAATCGCGCCGCCGATATCGATGCGGACATGGGCCGTCGTCGCACCTTTGGTGATCTCGACGATCTTGCCCTTGAGCTGGTTGCGCGCGCTGATCTTCATGGCTGGGCCTCTCCTTGCGGCAAGTCGGTCGCTGCGGCTGCTTGACTTGGCTCCGGGCGCGCTGCAACCATCGTTATATCCATCGATATACAACGATAAAGACAGCGAGGAACAGCATGTTGAAGCGTCGCACCCTGCTGGGCATGGGCCTGGCCCTTGCCGTGAGCTTTGCCCCTGCCTTCGATGCCGCGCAGGCGCAGACGAAGGACCTCGTCATCTTCGCCGCCGCCAGCATGAAGAATGCGCTCGACGAGGCCGCGGCCAACTGGGTCAAGGAGAGCGGAAAGCCCGCTCCGAAGATCTCCTATGCCGCCAGCAACACCCTGGCGAAGCAGCTGGAGAACGGCGCCCCGGCCGATCTTTTCGTCTCGGCCGACCTCGACTGGATGGACTATGCGGCAGCCAAGAACCTGATCAAGCCCGATACGCGCGTCAGCCTGCTCGCCAACCGCATCGTGCTGGTCGGCGGCAAGGATTCGACCGCCAAGCTCGATCTCAAGCCCGGCGTCGATGTCGCCGGTGCCGTGGGCGCCGGCCGCCTCGCCATGGGCAATGTCGATTCCGTTCCGGCCGGCAAATACGGCAAGGCGGCGCTGGAGAAGCTCGGCGCCTGGGACAAGGTGAAGGACAAGATCGCGCAGGCCGACAATGTCCGTGCCGCGCTGCTGCTGGTCTCACGGGGCGAGGCGCCGCTCGGCATCGTCTATGCGACGGACGCCGCTGCCGACCCGCAGGTCAAGGTCGTCGCGACCTTCCCCGAAGATTCGCACCCGCCGATCGTCTATCCCGTCGCCATCACCAAGGAATCGGCCAATCCCGACGCGCAGGCCTTCCTGACCTATCTGCGCAGCCCTGCCGCCAAGCCGGTCTTCGAGAAGCAAGGCTTCACGGTTCTCAACAAGGCTGCCAGCTCTTYGCGAGCKGCTTTTTTTCGCTCTCCCCGGAAGAGTGGACGGCGGTGAGGCTCAGCCTCATCGTCGCCAGCACCGCCATGGTCGCGAGCCTGCCGCTCGGGCTTGGCGTCGCGCTTCTGCTGGCGCGTGGGCGCTTCTGGGGCAAGTCCCTGCTCGACGCCATCGTCCACATGCCGCTGATCCTGCCGCCGGTGGTGACGGGCTATCTGCTGCTCATCGGCTTCGGCCGGCGTGGGCCGATCGGGCAGTTCCTCTATGACTGGTTCGGGATCGTGCTCTCGTTTCGCTGGACCGGCGCGGCGCTGGCTTGCGGCGTGATGGGCTTTCCGCTCATGGTCCGGGCCATCCGGCTCTCGATCGAGGCGGTCGACCGCAAGCTGGAAGCCGCCGCCGGCACGCTTGGCGCCAGCCCGATCTGGGTCTTCTTCGTCGTCACCCTGCCGCTCTGCCTGCCCGGCATCATCGCCGGCATGATTCTGTGCTTCGCCAAGGCGATGGGCGAATTCGGCGCGACGATCACCTTCGTCTCCAACATCCCCGGCGAGACGCAGACGCTGCCTTCGGCGATCTACACCTTCACCCAGGTCCCGGGCGGCGACGCCGGCGCGATGCGGCTGACGCTGATCTCGATCGCGATCTCGGTCACGGCGCTCTTCCTGTCCGAATTGATGGCGCGCATGGTGGGCCGCCGGATCGACATCGAATGAAGCCCGCTCTCGACATCGCCGTCAGGCACCGGCTCGGCGACTTCAAGCTCGATGCCGCCTTTACCTCCGACGGGCGCCTGACCGCCCTGTTCGGTAGTTCGGGTTCGGGCAAGACCTCGCTGGTCAATGTCATCGGCGGGTTGATCCGCCCGGATGCCGGCCACGTTCGTGTCGATGGCGAGACGCTGGTCGATACCGAGCGCGGCATCTTCCTGCCGAAGCATCGCCGGCGCATCGGCTACGTCTTTCAGGAGGCCCGGCTTTTCCCGCATCTCACCGTCCGGCAGAACCTGCTGTTCGGCCATTGGTTCGTGCCGCGCGCCCAGCGCAAGCCGGCCGAGCTCGACAAGGTGCTGGAATTGCTCGGCATCGGCCATCTGCTGCGGCGGCGGCCGGGGACCCTCTCCGGCGGCGAGAAGCAGCGCGTCGCCATCGGCCGCGCTTTGCTGGCGCAACCGCGCCTGCTGCTGATGGACGAGCCGCTCGCGGCGCTCGACGAAGCGCGCAAGGCGGAGATCCTGCCGCATATCGAGCGACTGCGCGACGAGGGCGGCATCCCCATCGTCTATGTCTCGCATGCACTGGCGGAAGTCGCGCGCCTTGCCACGACCGTCGCCATGGTCGAGAACGGGCGCATCGCCGCTTGCGGTCCCACGGCCGAGATCCTCGCCCGGCCCGATCTGGCGGCGCGGCCGGGTGCACCCGAAGCGAGCACCTTGCTCTCGGCCGAGGTCGCCGGCTTCGAGGAAGCCTTCGGGCTGGCGCGGCTCACGACACCGGCCGGGCCGCTGACGATTGCGCGCGGCGCGCTTCGACAGGGTGAGCGGATCAAGATCCGCATCCTGGCGAGCGACGTCATGCTCAGCCTCGGCCGCCCCGGGGAGGTCAGCGCGCTCAATGTTCTGCCCGGAACCGTCTCCGAGATCGGCGAGCGGAGCGGTTTCGGCGGCAGCACCGTGCATCTGCTCGTCGCCTGCGACGAGGCCAAGCTGGCGGCCCGGCTGACGGCGAAATCCGTCGCCTTGCTCGGTCTCGTCCAGGGAAAACCGGTCCATGCGGTGATCAAGAGCGTCTCTGTCGAGATGCCCTGAGCCGGACGCGCAATTCAGCTGGAGCCGCGCCGTCATTCTCGGGCGGAGCGAAGCGCAGACCCGAGGATCTCATGATGAGAAGGCGCTGGTGCCTCTTCTTGCAGGAGATGCTCGGGTCAAGCCCGAGCATGACGGCCAAGCCAGCGCTCAGAACTTTCAAATGGCATCATATCACCCCTTGACCTTCCCATAATGGGAAGCCCCATATGGCTTGTCATCACCATGAAGGAGACGGCGATGACGGTCATCGACAGGAGCAGGAACGACCTCGAGACGCTCGATCTGGGCGTCGAGGGCATGACCTGTGCCAGTTGCGTCGCGCATGTCGAGCGCGCCATCGCGGCTGTGCCGGGCGTCGATGCGGTCGCGGTCAATCTCGCGACCGACCGGGCCCATATCACCTTCGCCAAGGGCGGCACCGATCTGAAGCAGGTCGAAGCGGCCGTCCGCCAGAGCGGCTATACCCCGGTCGAGAACACGATCGAATTGTCTGTTTCCGGCATGACCTGCGCCTCCTGCGTCGGGCATGTCGAGAAGGCCCTGCGCGCCGTGCCCGGCGTCGTCGAGGCGACCGTGAACCTCGCGACCGAGCGCGCCAGCGTGAAGACGCTCGCCGGCGACGATATCATCCCGGCCCTCGTCAAGGCTGTGGCCGGCGCCGGCTATGAGGCGAGCCCGATGGTCGCGGCCGATGGCGATTCCACCGCGCGGCAGCAGGCTGCCAAGGATGAGGAACAGGGCAAGCTGCTCCGCTCCGTCATCATTGCCGGACTGCTGACGCTGCCGCTGCTCGTCGTCGAGATGGGCAGCCACATGGTCCCTGCCCTGCACCATTGGCTCGCCGGCACATTCGGCGAGTGGAACGTCCGCGTTGCCTCCTTCGTGCTGGCGACCATCGTGCAGTTCGGGCCAGGACTCGTCTTCCTGCGCAAGGGCTTTCCGGCGCTGCTGCGGGCTGCGCCCGACATGAACTCGCTCGTCATGCTCGGCACCGGCGCGGCCTATCTCTATTCGACGGTCGCGACCTTCCTGCCGAACCTGCTGCCGGCGGGCACGGAAGGCACCTATTTCGAATCCGGCGCGGTCATCGTGACGCTGATCCTGCTCGGCCGCTGGTTCGAGGCCCGCGCCAAGGGCCGCACCGGCGCAGCCATCCGCAGCCTGATCGCGCTCCAGCCCAAGACGGCCCGCGTGCTGCGCGACGGCGCCGAGAGCGATATCCCGGTCGAGAGCGTCCGCCCCAGCGACGTCGTCATCCTCAGGCCGGGCGAGCGCGTCCCGGTCGATGGCGAGGTCACGGACGGCACCTCCTTCGTCGATGAATCGATGATCACCGGCGAACCTGCGCCTGTGCGCAAGGAAGCCGGCAGCACCGTCACCGGCGGCACCGTCAACGGCTCGGGCGCGCTGCGCTTCACGGCGCAAAAGGTCGGCTCCGATACGCTGCTGGCCCAGATCGTGCGGACCGTGCAGGCCGCTCAGGGCGCCAAGCTGCCGATCCAGGCGCTGGTCGACCGCGTCACCCTCTGGTTCGTCCCGGTCGTGATCGCTCTGGCGCTGGCGACCTTCCTGGTCTGGCTGAGCTTCGGGCCGAGCCCGGCCCTGTCGCATGCGCTGGTCAATGCCGTCGCGCTGCTGATCATCGCCTGCCCCTGCGCCATGGGCCTGGCGACCCCGACCTCGATCATGGTCGGCACCGGCCGGGGCGCCGAGCTCGGCATCCTGTTCCGGCAGGGCGACGCCTTGCAGGCGCTGAAGGACGTCCAGATCGTCGCCCTCGACAAGACGGGAACGCTGACCAAGGGCAAGCCGGAACTCACCGATATCGAGCCGGCTTCGGGGTTCGCGGCCGACGAAGTGCTGCGTCTCGTCGGCTCGGCCGAGAACCGCTCGGAGCATCCACTGGCGCTGGCGCTCGTCGCGGCGGCCAAGGCACGCGGTCTTGCGCTCGCCGAGCCGGCTGATTTCGCCAGCGATCCCGGCCGCGGGGTTACCGCGACGGTCGAAGGTCGCAAGGTCGCGATCGGCGGCCACAGGCTGATGGAAGAGGCAAAGCTCGATACCGCGCCCTTCGCGGCCCGCGCCAAGGCGCTGGCCGAGGCCGGCAAGACCCCGCTCTATGCCGCGATCGACGGCCGGATCGCCGCCGTCATCGCCGTCGCCGACGCGGTGAAGGAGACCACGCCCGCCGCTATCGCAGCGCTGCACAAGCTTGGGCTCAAGGTCGCGATGGTGACCGGCGACGACCGGCGCACGGCCGAGGCCGTGGCGCGCCAGCTCGGCATCGATGAGGTCCGCGCCGAGGTGCTGCCGACCGACAAGGCCGAGGTGGTGAAGGCGCTGCAGAAGGGCGGCGCCAAGGTCGCCTTCGTCGGCGACGGCATCAACGACGCGCCTGCCCTCGCCCAGGCCGATGTCGGAATCGCCATCGGCACCGGCACGGATATCGCGATCGAGAGCGCCGATGTCGTGTTGATGTCGGGCGACGTCATGGGAGTGCCGCGCGCCATCGCGCTGTCGCAGGCCGTGATCGCCAATATCCGCCAGAATCTGGCCTGGGCCTTCGGCTACAATGCCCTGCTGATCCCGGTCGCGGCCGGCGTACTCTACCCGGCCTTCGGCATCCTGCTCTCGCCGGTTTTCGCCGGGCTCGCCATGGCCCTGTCGAGCGTCAGCGTCGTCAGCAATGCGCTCAGGTTGAAGCGCTTTCAGGTGGAGGCCTGAGATGAATATCGGCGAAGCCGCAACCCGCTCCGGCGTCAGCGCCAAGATGATCCGCTATTACGAGAGCATCGGGCTGATCACCCCGCCGGCCCGCACGGCGGCGCAGTACCGGGTCTATGCCGATGAGGACGTGCATACGTTGCGCTTCGTGCGCCGCTCCCGCGATCTCGGCTTCTCGCTGGACGAGACGCGCGAGCTGCTGACGCTCTGGCGCGACAAGAGCCGCGCCAGCGCCGATGTGAAGCGCCTCGCCATGGCCCATGTGCGCGAGCTCGAGGAAAAGGCGGCCGAGCTCAAGGCGATGGCCGACACGCTGCGGCACCTGGCGACGCATTGCCATGGCGACCATCGGCCGGACTGTCCCATCCTGGCCGATTTCGCGGCCGCCTCGCCGGTGCAAGCCAAGGCCTGAGACGCTGTTCCGCCATGCGCCTTCGGTCTGGACGCCGCAGGCCGAGATTGCTCATATGCCGCTGCCCACATGAGCCGGATCCGGTCAGGCCAACGCGACCTGCCCGGTGAATCCGTCTCTCAACAAATGACAGAGAGCCCGCGCCCCGTTCGGAACGGGCTCTAGGCGGAACGACAATGGACAATCGAAACGATCTCTGGCGGCATGTCGATGCGAACAAGGAGCGCCTGATCGCCCTGAGCGACCGGGTCTGGGGCATGCCGGAGGTGTGCTACACCGAGAAGCGCTCGGTCGCCGAGCATATCGCGGAGCTGAAGCACCAGGGCTTCCGCATCACCGAGAACGTCGCCGACATCCCGACCGCCGTGATCGGCGAGGCCGGTGAAGGCGGCCCGGTCATCGCCTTCCTCGGCGAATACGATGCCCTGCCCGGCCTCTCGCAGGAAGCCGGGGCTTCCGAGCACAAGGAAATCGAGACCAACGGCCATGGCCACGGCTGCGGCCATAACCTGCTCGGCTCCGCCGCGATGCTCGCCGCTGTCGCGATGAAAGATTGGCTCGCCGAGAACAAGATCCCCGGCCGCGTGCGCTATTATGGCTGCCCGGCCGAGGAAGGCGGAGCCGCCAAGGCGTTCATGGTCCGCGCCGGCGCCTTCGACGACGCCGATGTCGCCATCAGCTGGCACCCGTCGAGCTTCTGGGAGGTCGCTCCAGCGCTGGCGCTCGCCAATACCCGCGCCGATTTCGTCTTCACCGGTCGCGCCTCGCATGCCGCTGCTGCCCCCCATCTCGGCCGCTCAGCGCTCGACGCCGTCGAGCTGATGAATGTCGGCGTCAACTACATGCGCGAGCACATGCCGAGCGATGCGCGCGTGCATTACGCGCTGCTCGACACCGGTGGCATCGCGCCGAACGTCGTGCAGGCCCATGCCCGCGTGCGCTATTCGATCCGCGCCCGCGACCTGCGCGGCATGCTCGAGCTCGTCCAGCGCGTGAAGAAGATCGCCGAAGGCGCGGCGCTGATGACGGAAACCAAGATGGAGATGCGCATCGTCAGCGCCGTTTCCGACCTCGTCGCCAATACGCCGCTTGAGGAAGCCATGCACAAGGTCATGGAAGATCTCGGCGCGCCGCATTTCGACGACGCCGACAAGGCCTATGCCGAGAAGATCCGCGCGACACTCTCGCCGCAGGAGATCGCATCGATCTGGCGCACGATCGGCATGCCGGATACCGGCACGCCGCTCGCCGACTTCCTCGTGCCGCGCGATGCCAAGCGCAACCCGGCGATCGGCTCGACCGATATCGGCGACGTCAGCTGGGCGGTGCCGACCGTGCAGGCCCATGCGCCGACCGTGGCGATGGGCACGCCCTTCCACACCTGGCAGGTGGTGGCGCAGGGCAAGTCGCCCGCCGCGCACAAGGCGATGGTCCATGTCGCCAAGGCGATGGCCGCGACCGGCGCTGCCGTGCTCAGCGACCCGGCGCTGATGGAAGCCGCCAAGGCCGACCACAAGGCCCGCCTCGGCAAGGAGGGCTACACCTCGCCGCTGCCGCCCGAGGTCAAGCCGCCGCTGACCATGTCGCTGGGCTGAGCGCGACGGAACCTCGCCGTCATTCTCGGGCGCCGCGCAGCGGCGACCCGGGAATCTCGTGCGGGTAGAGGCGCCCTTCCTTCACGAGGTGCTCGGGTCAGGCCCGAGCATGACGGCTGTGGCTGCGTTGCCTTGCCGATTGAACGAACACACATGATCCGGGACAATGGGGCTCTGCCGCCAGCCGGCAGAATCGTCCGCCCGGAGCAAGCATGGATCGCGCAGAAGAGTCGGACGGCGGACTGGGCCGGCATCACCGCTCGGCCAGCGGTCAGGCTGATTCCACTGTTCCCGAACCCGTCGATCTGGCCGGCTATGTGCTGGACGAGCAGTTCGGCTTCCTGCTGCGGCAGATGCAGCAGCGCTATGTCGCGATGTTCCAGCAGATGATGGGCGAGGACGGGCCGACGCCGCCGCAATTCGCGGTCCTGTGCCGGCTTGCCGCCGATGGGCGGATTTCCCAGAACCAGCTCGGCCGCATGACCGCGATGGACCCGGCCACCATCCGGGGCGTGGTGACGCGCCTGGAAGAACGCGGACTGGTCGAGCGCCTGCACGATCGCGACGACAAGCGGCGTGTGCTGGTGCAGCTCGGCCCACGCGGGCGCGAGCAATTGCCGGGTTATGTCGAGCGCGCCAAGGCGATCACAATCGCCGCCCTCGATCCGATCAAGGATCGGGAAGTCGCGCCCTTGCTCGATCTGATGCGGCGCCTGCTCGCCGGCTTCAAACCGCCAGATACTGGCTCCGCGCCGCCTCGTCGGACTTGAGCGCCGCCATCGTATCGTCGAAGCGGATCAGCCCCTTCTCGATGATGACGGCGCGGTCGGCGACGCTGCCGGCGAAATGCAGGTTCTGCTCGGAGAGCAGCACGGACAACCCTTCGTCCTTCAACACGCGGATCGTCTCGGCCATCGCCTCGACAATGATCGGCGCGAGCCCTTCCGAGGGCTCGTCGAGCAGCAGCAGGCGCGGATTGCCCATCAGCGTGCGGGCGATCGTCAGCATCTGCTGCTCGCCGCCCGACATCGCGCCGCCCGGCCGGTCGCGCATGCGCCCGAGATTGGGGAAGAGGTCGAACAGCCTCTCCGGTGTCCAGTGCGGCGCGCCGGTCCGCGGCGGCTGGCGCCCGACCTCGAGGTTCTCCATCACCGTCAGCTCCGAGAAGACGCGACGATCCTCCGGGACATAACCGACGCCGAGGCGGGCGATGGCGAAGGGCTCGCGGCCGGCGATCTCCTTGCCTTCGAAGCGGATCGTGCCGCGCGGCTGCGGCACCAGCCCCATCACCGTCTTCATCGTCGTCGACTTGCCGGCACCGTTGCGGCCCATCAGCGCCACGACCTCGCCACTTCCGACCGAAAAGCCGACACCATGCAGGATCTGGGCGCGGCCATACCAGGCCTCGACGCGGGAGAGTTCAAGCAGCGGCGCCATCAGTGCCCTCCCGACGTCGCGCCGGAGCCGAGATAGACGGCACGGACCTGCGGGTCGTTGCGGACCTCGGCGCTGGTCCCGGACGCGATCAGCCGGCCGCGGTCGAGCACCAGCACGCGGTCGGCATGGGCGAAGACGACATCCATGTCGTGCTCGGTGAACAGCACGGCGATGCCGCGCTCCCTGGCGATGCCGGCGGTCAGTGCCATCAGCGCAATCCGCTCCTGCGGCGCCATGCCGGCGGTGGGCTCGTCCATCAGCAAGAGCTTCGGCGCATTGGCGAGCGCGATGGCGAGTTCGACCCGCTTCAGGTCGCCATAGGCCAGCACGCCGCAGGCGCGTTCGGCCTGCTCGCGCATGCCGACCTGATCGAGCAGCCCGTCCGCCGCCTCACTGTGGCGCCGGTTGGCGCGGCCGAAAAGGCGCCAGCTCTCGCCGGCATGCGAGATCAGCGCCATCTGGACGTTCTCGCGCACGGTCATCGAGGCGAAGGTCGCGGTGATCTGGAAGGTGCGGCCAACTCCGAGTCGCCAGACCTTGCGCGGCGCGAGCCCGGTAATCGGGCGGCCCTCCAGCAGGATCTCGCCGCGATCGGGCTTGAGTTGCCCGTTCAACATGTTGAAGCAGGTCGTCTTGCCGGCGCCGTTGGGGCCGATCAGGGCGACGAGCTTTCCCGCTTCGACCGAGAACGACACGCCATCGACCGCCTTCACGCCGCCGAAGGATCGGGCAAGGTCGCGGGCCTCCAGCACGGCAGGCACGGGCGCGCTCATCTTGCAGCCGCCTCCGGTGCGGCGCTCTCGCGCCGGGCACGCCAGAACAGCCAGGTGCCGACGAGCCCGCGCGGGAACAGGACGACCAGCAACACGATCGACAGCCCGAGGCCGAATCGCCAATAGGCCGTCATCTTCGCGAGCTGTTCGTTCAGCCCCATATAGGCGAAGGCGCCGACGACCGGCCCGGCCACGGTCTGGACGCCGCCGAGCAGCACCATCAGCAACGCGTCGACCGAGCGCGGAATCGCCATATAGGTCGGGAAGACCGAGCCTTTCGAGAAGGCGAAAAGCCCCCCTGCGATACCGGCCGCGAGCGCGGCGATGACGAAAGCGGCCCATTGCAAGTGCCCGACATCGAGGCCGATCGCCTCCGCCCGCAAGGGGCTGTCGCGGCCGGCGCGCAGGGAATAGCCGAAGGGCGCGAAGATGATGAGGCGGAGCGCCAGGATCACGAGCACGGCGATGGCGAGCGCGAGATAATAGAAGGCTGTCTTGGAAACCGCCCAGGCCGAGGGCCAGACACCGAGGATGCCGTTGTCGCCGCCGGTCAGATCCACCCATTGGAAGGCCGTGGCCCAGGCGATCTGGGCGAAGGCCAGGGTCAGCATGGCCAGATAGACGCCCGAGAGCCGCACGCAGAACCAGCCGAAGATCGCGCCGGCGACGCCCGCCATCAGCGGTGCCAGCACCAAGGCCGGCTCCATCGATGCGCCCAACCATTTCACCGCCAGCGCCGCACCATAGGCGCCGAGGCCGAAATAGGCGGCATGGCCGAAGGAGATGATGCCGCCGGGCCCCATCAGCAGATGCAGCGAGGCGGCGAAGACCGCGAAGATCACCAGATCGGTCAGCGTCAGGACGAGATGATCCGGCACAAGGAGCGGCGCAAGGATCAGCAGGACGAGCGCCACGGCCCCAAACGCCCTGGCCGCGCCGTTGGCCGGGCGCAGCAGGAAGAGCTGGCCGGCATGGCCGCGCGGCTCGGCAGCGGCCTTGCCGAGCAGGCCGTGGGGCCGGGCGATCAGAACCGCCGCCATCACCAGGAAGACGAGGACAAGCGTGATCTTGGGCAGGATCAGGATGCCGAAGGCGTGGAGCACCCCGATCAGGACGGCGGCGAGATAGGCGCCGGTCACGCTGCCCAGCCCGCCGACCACGACCACGACGAAAGCCTCCGCGATCATGGACAGGTCCATGTGCAGGTTGATCGCCTCGCGCGGGAGCTGGAGCGCACCGCCCAGCCCCGCAAGGGCTGCACCGAACGCGAAGACCGAGGTGAAGAGCAGGCGCTGGTTGACGCCGAGCGCGCTGACCATCTCACGGTCTTCAGTCGCGGCCCGGATCAGCACGCCCCAGCGCGTCCGGTGGAACAGGAGCCAGATCAGTCCGAGCACGACCGGACCGACCGCGATCAGGAACAGATCGTAGCTCGGGAAGCGGCCGTCGAACAGGAAGACGAAACCTTTGAAGCCGGGCGCGCGCGGACCGAGCTTGTCCTCCGGCCCCCATATCGCCAGCGCGATGTCCTGCAGCATCAGCACGACACCGAAGGTGGCGAGCAGCTGGAACAGCTCCGGAGCCTGATAGATCCGCCTGAGTATCGTGACCTCGATCAGCGCGCCGACGAGGCCTGTGAGCAGCACGGCCAACACCACGCCGCCCCAGAAGCCGAAGGCATCGGCCGGGCCGAAATACGTCACCAGCGTGAAGGCCAGATAGCCGCCCAGCATGTAGAGCGAGCCATGGGCGAAGTTCACGATCCGCGTGACGCCGAAGATGATCGACAGCCCGCACGCGACCAGGAACAGCGACGACGCCGAGGCCAGGCCGTTCAGGGTCTGGGTGAGGACGAGATCCAGCATGTCGTCTCGGGCGGGCGATCGATCTCAGATGGAGGAGGGCTTGACGGGGGCGAGTTCCGAATCGCACCGGCGCTTCGCTCCGTCATTCTCGGGCGAAGCGAAGCGTAGACCCGAGAATCTCCCGCCCAAAGAGGCTCAGGAGCCTCAGGCGTCAAGAGATGCTCGGGTCAAGCCCGAGCATGACGCGCGGCGCCCCGCCGAACTCAGACGGCCGGGCGCAGCTTGCGGACCTCGTCATCACCAGGCAGGTATTTGGCGCCGTCGCGATAGCTCCAGTCGACCATTACGCCCTTGCCGTTCCTTTGCGCGCTCTTGCCGACATAGGCGCCGAGCGTCGACTGGTGGTCGATCTTGCGGAATTCGATCGGGCCGAAGGCCGAGCCGAACTTCAGCCCCTCGAAGGCGTCGACCAGCTTCTCGTTGTCGGTGGAGCCCGCCTTCGCCAGCGCGGCCGCGATGGCCTGCACCGTCTCGTAGCCGACGACCGAGCCCAGCCGCGGATAGTCGTTGTACTTCGCCTTGTAGGCGTCGCGGAACTTGACGTGCTCCGGCGTCTGCAGGTCGGCATGCGGATAGCCGGTGATGATCCAGCCCTCCGGCGTCTCGGCGCCGAGCGTGTCGAGATATTCCGGCTCGCCGGTCAGCATCGAGACGACCTGGCGCCCCTCGAACAGGCCGCGCGTGTTGCCGGCGCGGACGAAATTGGCGAGATCGACCGCGAAGGTGACGTTGAAGATCGCCTCCGGCTTGGCCGCCTCCAGCGCCTGGACGGTGGCGCCGGCATCGATACGGCCGAGCGCCGGGAACTGCTCGGCGACGAAGGTCACGTCGGGGCGCGCCTTCAGGAGCAATTCTTTGAACCATTTCACTGCCGACTGGCCGTATTCGTAGTTCGGCGCAACGATCGCCCATTTCTTGGCCGGGAGCTTGGCCGCTTCCTCGACCAGCATCGCGGCCTGCATGTAGGTCGAGGGGCGCAGGCGGAAGGTGTAGCGGTTGCCCTTCGACCAGACGAGCGCGTCGGCCAGCGGCTCGGAGGCGACATAGAGCCGCTTGTTCTGGTTGGCGTAATCCGCGAGCGCGAGGCCGACATTGGAGAGGAAGCCGCCGGCGATGATGTCGACCTTCTCGGCGGTGGCGAGATCGGCAGCGTGGCGCACTGCGTCTTCCGGCTTGCCGGCGTCGTCGCGGAAGACCGTCTCGAGCTTGCGGCCGAGCACGCCGCCGGCCGCATTGATCTGCTCCTGCGCCAGTTCCCAGGCCTGGCGATAGGGTTTCAGGAAGGCCGGTTGGGCGGTATAGCTGTTGATCTCCCCGATGCGGATCGGCCCTGCGCCCTGGGCGCGTACCAGGCCGGGCGTTCCGACGGCGGCGACGCCGGCGATGAAACTGCGACGATCGATCTGCATCAGGCTGTCCTTCGCTCCGCTTCGGCCGCGATCCGCGCCGATACCACCCGCCGCCAGACGCGGCAGGAGCGGAATTCATATGAGTGCATATGAAATTCCATGCTGACTGATTGTCAACTGCTTCTCGGCAATGCAGCAGAAGCGGGGCTGCCCAGAAACGCGGCGCGGCAATCGCTGAATCGCGGTAAAATGTTTTGATTTCAAAGACATGACGACAGGTGAAAAATAAGTCAGTGCTGCTGCCCTTTTTCTCTTGCGGCAGCGAGGTAGCGCACTTATTTATTGCTCAGCGCAGCAGAGATGCTGCGTCGCCCTCCTTGGGCGTTTCCTCCCTAGACTTGGGCTGCGCTTTCCGGCGCGGCCCTTTTTTCTTGCCTGAGAGCTCCTGCGCTCACCACCAGCGGCCGCCGTAGTACCAGCCCGGCGGTGCATCATACCGGTCGAAACGAGCGCGCCGATCCGCCGCGCGATTGAGGTCGAGCTGCAGCAGGCAGTTCGCGAACCCTTCGCTCGATGTCCGGAAACCGAAAGAGTGGCAACGCGCCTCGTCGGCCGCGCGCAGCTCGGCATCCGTCACGCAGCCGCTGCACGCGAGCGCAAGGAGAGCGCCGGCGACGAGCTTTCCGATACTCATGCCGCGTCTCCTCTGCGCACGGGCTGCACACGTGATACGCGCATGCGGCCCTCCGGTTCCAGACCTGCCTCAGCGCGAAAACCGGACGGGCACCGCGAGCGCGATCGAGCTGCCGCCAATCCCGTCCGGCGGTGCCGGCACCGGGCTCGCCCGTCGAATCATCGCGACCGCCTCCTCGTCCAGTGCGGCGTCTCCCGAGCCGCGGACCAGCCGGGCCGAGAGAACCCGGCCGCCACGGTCGATGCTGAAGGCGACCTGGACGGTTCCGGGGCTGGCGCCGTTCGGGAAGCGCTTGAAGCGGTTGAGATGGGCGATCAGGGAACCGCGCCAGCTGGCATTGGCGGCCGGCGAAGCGCTCGGGGAGCCCGAGGCAGGAGCGGCTGCTTGCGCAGCGGCCTGCGCCTGTGCGACCGGCGCCGTGGTCTGCTCGGCCTTCGGCCTGTCCGGGTCCAGCGGCTTTCGGCGCTCGACGACCTTCGGCTTGGGCTTGGGCTTTGGCTTTGCCTCCGGCGGCTTCGGCTGCTCCTTTGGCGGCGGCGTCAGCAGGGCGGCGGCGTCAGGCAGCGAGGGCAGCTCGGGGATTTTGATCTCGGGTTCTGGGATCGCGACCGGTTCAGGCTCCGGCGGTGGAGGCTCGGGCTCCTTGGGTTGCTCGACCGGCTCGGGTGTTGGCGGTTCGGGCTCGGGCTGCGCCTCGACCATCTCCGGCCCCGGCGCGACATCCCGCTGCGGCGCCTCGGGCGCGACGGCGAGCGGGGCGAGCTCGATCATGACGGCGGCGGGCGGCGTGCCCATAGCGGCCTCGGCACGCTGCCAGTTGGCCACGACCCAGCCGGCCGCGCCATGGGCGCTCGCCACCACGAGCGCCGCCACGCTCCAGCGCAGCGCCGCCGGTGCGAAGCGCGACAGCGAGCGGCGCTCCAGGCTCATGGCTTGGTCCCCGCAGCAGCGCCTTGCCCGGTGTCCTCGAGGCCGACGAGCGCGATCTTGAGGTAACCGGCGTTACGCAGCAGGTTCATCACATCCATCAGCTCGCGATAGGCGACGGTGCCGTCGGCACGCAGGAAGACGCGCTGCTCGCGGTCCCGGTTCGTGCGCTGGTCGAGCGTCGCCTGCAGGGTTTCGCGCGGCACGGTGTCGTTGCCGAGGGCGAGCGAGAGGTCGCTCTTCACGGTCAGGAAGACAGGTGTATCCGGCCGCGGCTGCGGCTGCGCGTTCGACACCGGCAGATCGACCGCGACGTCGACCGTGGAGAGCGGCGCGGCCACCATGAAGATGATCAGCAGCACCAGGATGACGTCGATGAAGGGCGTGACGTTGATCTCGCTGACTTCGCCGAGATCGCCGTCCTGCGGGTCCTTGAGGGAAACGGCCATGGCTCACTCCGCCGGCACAAGCGCTGCGGAGGCGGACGCGGCCGCCGATGCCGAGGAGGCCGAGCGCGAGGTTGGCGCGAGCGCGCGCTGGCGCCGTTCGAGATCGCGCGAGAGATGGCGCAGAATTTCGCCTGAAGCGTCCGACAGGGTGGCGCGATAGCCGGTGATCGCGCGGGCGAAGACATTGTAGATGATGACGGCGGGGATCGCCGCGACGAGGCCGATCGCGGTCGCCAGCAGCGCCTCGGCGATGCCCGGCGCCACGACCGCGAGGTTGGTCGTCTTCGCCTGGCTGATGCCGATGAACGAATTCATGATGCCCCAGACCGTGCCGAACAGGCCGACGAAGGGGGCCGTCGAGCCTATGGTCGCGAGCAGCCCCGTTCCGCGCGCCATGGAGCGACCGGCGCGGGCCTCGATCCGGGAAAGCGCGATGGCGACGCGCTCCTTGATGCCGTCCTCGCCGAGATCGGCCGAGCGGCGCGTCTCGGAGAGCGCGGCGTTGAGAAGCTCGCCGACGGCGCCGCGCAGCTTGCCGTTCTTGGAAGCGGCGGCGCCGGTTGCGGCGTTCAGGCTGTCCGCCGCCTCGATGCGGCGCAACGCGCGTCCGGCCGCGGCCTTCGCGGCGGCGAGCTCCATCGCCTTGGCGAACCAGATCGTCCAGGTCACCAGCGAGGCGAAGGCGAGGCCGAGCATCACGGCCTTCACGACGATGTCGGCCGCCATGAACATGCCCCAGGGCGACAGGTCGTGCGGCAGCACCGCCGTCGCCGCCGGCGCGGCGGCGGGAGCCGATGGAGCCTCCGTCGTCAGCGGCGGATGCGCGGTGCTCGGCGGGTTCATGCCGAACTGTGACGGAACCGAAGGCAGCGGGTTTGTCGGGGTGGCCGGCTGAACTTGAGCGGCGGGAGGCGGGGCCGCGGCCGGAGCCTGGGCCGGCTGGCCCTGAGCCTGGACGGCCAGCCCGGACAGTGCCGAGAGACCCGCCGCGACGAGAGCCAGACGAAACGCGCGCATCATCACCAAGTCCAGTCTTCGCTGGAGGTAAGCTTACCCAGCCGCCGCCGGCTCGGAGTCTGTCGGTTTGCGCTCTTTGCACAAGGCCACAGGCCTCGCGCCAAGAGATCATTCCGAATATCTGAGACTCCGCTGCTTCCTCATTGGAAAAATTACAAAAAAGACTTGCAGCACCTATTCTGCATATGCGATACGCCTGTTCGAATAGGGTCCGTATGTCAAGGCTAACTAGCCTTGAGCTGTGCTTGTGCGCGGTCACCTTTCCGACGCCAAAGGCGATCGGGAAATTCCCACATAGCCGTTATTCGATGGATGCAGGGCTGTGCGCCGGGTCGCCCGTCAGGAATCCGTCGGCCGATCGATCTCGGCCTGAAGCGCGGCGAGGTGTTCGCTCGCTGCTGCGGTGGCGGCCTGCTCGACAGCCCGGAAGCGCATGATCAAGGCCTGGCCGAGATCGGTCACGCGGGCTCCGCCGCCGTTGCGACCGCCGGTCTGGCGCTCGACCACCGGCTTGCCGAACAATGTGTTCAGCTCCTCGACCAGCTCCCAGGCCCGCCGGTAGGACATAGCCATCGCCCTGCCCGCGGCCGAGATCGAGCCCTGCGCCGCGATCTGCTCGAGCAATTCGATCTTGCCGGGGCCGATCCGCCCCTCGGGATCGAGCTCGATGCGCAGGCTGAGCGACGGCACCGGAGCCGCTCAGGAGGCTTCGGCGAGATCGGCGCCCTCGCCGCAGGCGGTGAGATAGATCACTGCCATGCGTTCGATCCCGGCCTGGTCGGCGGCGTCGAAACGCGCGACCGAGGGGCTGTCGAGATCGATCACTCCGATGACGCCGTCACGGCCGATCAGCGGGACGACAAGCTCCGAACGGGAGGCCGAGTCGCAGGCGATATGGCCGGGAAAAGCATGGACGTCCTCGACCAGCATCGAGGCTCGGCGCGCCACTGCGGTTCCGCAGACGCCCTTCCCGACGGGTATGCGCACGCAGGCCGGCTTGCCCTGGAAGGGGCCGAGCACGAGCTCGCCGTCTCGCATCAGATAGAAGCCGGCCCAATTCAACTCCGGCATCATCTGGTAGAGCAGCGCCGAGGTGTTGGCTGCGTTGGCGATCGGGTCGCTCTCCCCGGCGAGCAGGGCTTCGAGCTGGGCCGCCAGCTCGCGATAGAATGCGGCCTTGTCGGTCGCGTCGATGCGATGGGCCTCGAACATGGCTCTGCGTCTCGCTGAAGGTCTTTGAGTCCGAGGGCTGTCCTACCACCATCGACAGGCCGGCGCCAAAGCCCTTTCCGAATGCAGGCGGGTCATGGCAATCCTCCCCCCGCGCCATCTGAAAGGGAATCGACCTTTGAGCGGGACGATCCGGCGGCTGCGCATCGCGGCCGCTCTGCTGACCGACGAACGCCAGCGCCTGCTTCTTGTCAGGAAGCGCGCAACCACGGCCTTCATGCAGCCGGGCGGCAAGATTGAGCCCGGCGAGCAGCCGCTGGACGCGTTGCTCCGCGAGCTTCGGGAGGAGCTCGGTTTTTCCATCTCCCGCGATGAGCCGCGCTATCAGGGTCATTTCACTGCACCGGCCGCCAACGAACCCGGATTCACGGTCGAGGCGGAGATCTTCACGCTCGCTTTGCCCGCAAAGCCGCGTCCGGCCGCCGAGATTGCGGAGATCGCGTGGCTGGAGCCCGGCCAGCCGCCGGCTGTCGCGCTCGCCCCGCTGACTCGAGACCATATCCTGCCGCTCTGGCGTTCCCTCGCTTCGGAGACCTTGCGTGATGAATGAGCTGAACCCCATGGCCGGCCTGCGCCGCGCCGATGGCAGCGCCGGAGACGCCGATTACGGCCGGATCGGCCAGGGCTATGCCTCCTACCGCCAGCCGGAGCCTGCCATCGCCGCCCTGATCGAGAGCGCGCTCGGCCCGGCCGGTCGCATCCTCAATGTCGGGGCCGGCGCAGGTTCCTATGAGCCGCGCAACCGCGACGTCACGGCGGTCGAGCCTTCCGCCTCGATGCGGGCGCAGCGGCCGGCCGGCATTGCCGTGGCCATCGATGCGATGGCCGAGAGACTGCCCTTCCCCGACCAATCCTTCGACGCGAGCATGGCGACCTTCACCGTGCATCAATGGCAGGATCTCGATGCGGGCCTGCGCGAGATGCGCCGCGTAACGCGCGGCCCGGTCGTGATCCTCTCCTGCGACCCGGAGTTGGTGGAAGCCTTCTGGCTCAATCACTACGCCCCCAACGTCCTGGCGACGGAGGCACGGCGCTATCCCTCGCTCGGGCATATCGGCAAGGTGCTGGGCGGCGATGTCGAGATCATCGCGGTGCCGATTCCCCTCGCCTGCCGCGATGGCTTCAACGAGGCGTATTACGGCCGGCCGGAACTCTTCCTGGAGCCGGGTGCACGCTCGGCCTGCTCCGCCTGGAGCTTCGTGAGCGAAGCCGAGAGCGCGGCGTCGATCGCCCATTTGCGGGGCGACATCGAATCCGGCGCCTGGGATTCCTGCTACGGCTTCCTGCGCAGCCAGCCGAATTTCGAAGGCTCGCTGCGCCTCGTCGTGGCGCGGCCCTGACTCAGGCGGCTTTCGGGCGGGGCACGGGTGTTTCCGCGATCCATCGCTCCAGAGCGATGGCGTAGTCCATGGCGGCGGCGTCAAGCGCGCGCTGCGGGAGCTTGTCCGCCCGGTAGAGGATAAAGGGCTCGCTCCACAACAGGCCGCAGCGATTTGCGGTGGCGCGCAGCGGGGCGAGCAGCTCGATCATCGGGAACATGTTCCGGCCGCCCGGCCGGTAGGCCTCAGGCACGTTGCCTGCGGTCGCGGCCAGCATCAGGGGCGTTCCTTCGAGCAACCGCCCTTCCGTCTCATAGGCAAGATAGAACATCCGGGTCAGCACGGCGTCCTGCCAGGCCTTCAACAATGCCGGCGTCGAATACCACTGGATCGGGAACTGCAGCACGATCCGGTCGGCCGCGAGCAGGCGGTCGGCCTCGCGCTCGGCGTCGCGGAAGATCTCGATCCCGCCCGGATAACTCGCCTGCATGTCGACGATCTCGACGCCGGGCAGCCTGCCGGCTGCCGCAACCAGTGCGGCATTGGCGTTGGACTGGGATAGGTCGCGGTGGAAGAGGAGGATGAGCGTCTTGGTCATGGTCGTCTCCTGCGGTGGCGGGACGACCCTGCGGTCAAACAAGAAATTCTTCCAATCGATTATCGATCTATCATATTATCGAACCTATGAATTTAAGGTCCCTCGATCTCAATCTCCTGGTGGTTCTCGACGCGCTTCTGGACGAGGCGCATGTCAGCCGTGCAACCGATCGGCTCGGGCTGTCGCAGCCGGCCACATCCGCAGCGCTGCAGCGTTGCCGCCATCTGTTTCGGGACGAGCTTCTCGAACGTGGCCGGGGAACGATGTTCCTGACGCCAAAGGCGGAATCACTGCGCGCCCCGCTGAAATCGCTGCTGGCCGGCGTGACGGAACTCGTCGATCCGCCGCAGGTGCCGCTCGCGGAAATCCGCCTGACCTTGCGCATCACCACGGCCGACTATCCGGCCGTGTTCCTGATCGGCCCGTTGCAGGAGAAGCTGCAGCGTTCGGCACCGGGGATCGATATCGTGATCCAGCCGTGGCATGGCGCCGATACTGCCCGCGCGGCCCTGGTCGAGGGCACCAGCGATATCGCCATTTCCGTATTTCCGCCGGCGGAGGATGACCTCCATCGCGAGGAGCTTCTGGTCGAACACTATGCCGTCGCGATGCGCCGCGGTCACCCGGCCGAAGCCGCGTTCGGTCTCGCGGCGTGGCTGGCCTATCCGCATATTCTCGTATCCGGCCGCGGCGATACGCGCACTCCCGTCGATGCGGAACTCGCCAGCCGCGGCCTGACGCGGCGCGTCGGCTTCGTCGTGCCGAATTTCCAGATGGTCCAGGCACTGCTGCACGGCTCGGACATGATCGCCCTCCTGCCTTCGCGCGTGCTGTCATCCTTCGAGGGGCTGGTTTCGTTCCCGCCGCCGCTGCCGGTGCCGGGCTTCACGCTCCATCTCGCCTGGCACCGTCGACGCTTGAAGGATGTCGCCCTGCAGCATGTCGCGGCGATTCTGACCAAGATGTTCCGGTAACGACATGGTTTGAAAGCCGCCTTGCAAGGAGCCGAAGATATTGGCCGCACGGCTTCGGGCGCTCCACAGGCTGCTATGGGCCATGGAAGTGATTTGACGCTGGCGATTTTGCGCGAATGAGGGGAGCGAGGACACAAACCTTCCGGTCCCATCTCCACCACTTCGACCTCATCAAATCGTTCCCATGGCCCCTGACAGCCTCTAGACTGCTTTTTCCGAAGCCAGTCCGGAGCGCATCCCATGGAACGACGTTCATTTCTGTTCGGATTGCTTGCCCTTGCAACGGGCTCCGCCCTGGCCCTTCCGGCGCGGGAGGCCGAAGCGGCGCCGCGGCAGCCGACGCCATCGCCGGATCAGGAACTCAGGCTGCCGGACGGGACGCCGATCGACTGGTCCCAGCATCGCAGGGGCCACCCGGTCCACCGCCGGCATCACTATCGGCACTGGCACCGCCATAATCGCCCCCGCAGGCGGGTTTGCCGGACTCATTGGGATCGGTGGGGACGGCCTATTCGCCGGTGCCACTGGGTCTCGTTCTAGAGCATTTTCGAGCGCGGCGGGTATCGCTTCGCGTAAAGAAAATGCTTTAAAACAAAGAGCTAAAGCAGTTCCGCGTATCCAATAAACGCGGAGATGCTCTAGCGTTGTTTCTGCGGGCGGGCAAAGCGAACGTCCCGCCGCTATCGATCGCGACTTGGGGGGAACATGCAGACGCTCGATCATGTAATTGTCTGGATCATCATTGGAGTGATCGGCGGCGGCCTGGCTGGCCTCGCGATCAGATGGGACAGGCGCGGCTTCGGCTTCTTGCGGAATCTCGCCGTGGGTCTGGCGGGCGCCGTGGTCGGCGGCCTGCTCTTCCGGTGGCTCCAGATTCTGCCGGGCCTCGACAACATCGCGATTTCGCTCAGGGATGTGATCGCTGCCTTCGTCGGATCGCTGATCGTGCTCGTCGGCCTCTGGGGCTGGAAGCGCTTTGAAGGGCCCTCGGCCTGAGGCCGGAGCGCAGGCCACCCTTCAGAACCGCCAGATCAGCGGGACGTAGAAGACGGCGATCACGAAGAACCAGAGCATCAATGGCGCGCCGAGCTTCCAGTAGCTGTTGAAGCTGTAGCCGCCCGGACCCATGACCATCATGTTGGTCGCGGTCGCGATCGGCGTCAGGAACGAGGCGGAGCCGGCGACGCACAGGCTCATCAGGACTGGCCGCGGCGAGACACCCATGCCGGCGGCTGCGGCCATGGCGATCGGGATGACCAGCATCGTCGTCGCCGTGTTGCTCATGACCTGGCCGAGGCTCGCGGTCAGCACGAAGAGGCCGGCGAGAAAGACGATGGGGCCTGCCCCGCCGGTCAGCGTCACGAGATGGTCGGCCACGATCTTGGCCGCACCCGACTGCACCATTGCGGTAGAGAGCGGCATCATCGCCGCGATCAGGATCACCGTCGTCCAGTTGATCGCGCGATAGGCCTGCTCGACGCTCATGATGCCGGCGCCAATCAGCGCCCCGGCACCGAGGAGCCCGGCGACGGCCGGCGGCAGGATGCCCGTCGCGAGCATTGTGACGAGGCCGGCCAGCACCGCAAGCGCTACCCCGGCGCCGGCGCCCATCGGCACGGCCTGGCGCCTGACGAGGTCGGGCGAGTTGACGACGAGCACGTCGGGATCGTCGAGATGCAGATCGAGCGCTTCCCAGCTGCCTTCGAGCAGCAGCGTGTCGCCGGCGGCCAGCGTTTCGCCCGGATCAATGTCGACGCCGGCCCGCTGGACGGCGAGCACGACGAGATCGCCGCTGTCGGTCACCATGCCCGGAAAGAGAGCGCGGCCGATCAGCGCCGAGCGCGGCGGAATCACGACCTCGGCCAGGCCCGAGCGCCGGCTGAACAATCCTTTTTGAGCAGGATCGTCACGCAGTGCGAGGTGCTTGTCCGCCGCCAGCGTCGCAACGGCCTCGGCATCGCCGCGCACGAGGAGGTAGTCGCCCTCCGAAACCGCCGGCGCCCGCAGCGGCATTGCCGTGCCTCCGGCCTGCACAGCCATCAGGCTGAGCCGCCCATCCGCACCGAGATCGATATCGCCCGGTGCGACGCCGATATAGGACGAGGTCGAGCGCACGCGCAGCCGGAAGATGCCGTCGCTCAGTCCGTAATGCTCGACGAGGGTCTGGGCGTGCCGGCTGAAATCGGCCGGCAGCCGCGCGCTGCTTTGCTGCGGCAGCAGGCGCTTGCCCAGCAGCAGGATGATCGCGATCGTGCCGGCCAGAAGCGGCAGGCCGACAAAGGCGAATTCGGCAAAGGCGAAGCCCTGCAGGCCGGCATCCTCCAGCGCCTCCGACACCAGGATGTTCTTGGGCGCCCCGGTCAGCAGGAGGTTGGAGCCGGCATGGGAGGCGAAGGCGAGCGGCATCAGGAGCTGGGCCGGCGACTGGCGCAGCCGCACCGCCGCCATGACCGCCACCGGCATGAGGGCTGCGACCGCCCCGCTGCCACTGATGAAGGCGCTGAGACAGCCGGCTGCGACCATGATGATGATCAGCAGGCGCGTCTGGCCATCGCTGCCGGCCTTGGCGATCAGATATTGCCCCGCCCAGGCGGTGACGCCGGTCTTCTCCAAGGCCGCGCTGACGATGAAGAGACTGGCGACGAAAAGGGCAGCGCGGTCCCCGAAGCCGGCGAAGGCCTGCTCGAGCGTCACCACGCCGGTCGCCCACAGTGCCAGCGCCGCCCCGATCGCGACCACGACGACCGGCAGCCTGTTCCAGGTGAACAATACGATCGCGGCCACGGTGACGACGGCAGTGCTTTCGATCGGTGTCACGCAGCGGTCTCCTGCAGGCCTTCGTCAGGTCCGGAGCATCAAAGCGCCACCGAGCAGGATGGCAAGAGCGATCAGTCCCAGCCCGGCCGCCGGCCAACGCCTCAGATGGACATCGATCTCTCCGATGCGGTTCGAGAGGCCGCGAACGAACGGCCCGCCCTTTTGCAGGAGGACGACGATGTCTCCCTCGGGAATCGCGCCCAGGCGTCGGGGCAAGCGGTCGACGAACAGCATCGCCGCCGCGCCGAGCAGCATCGGCCAGGTCACCTTCCAGAGAGCTTCCGGCTGGAGCAGGCTGGCGACGGTTTCGCCGGACACCGCAGGATAGAGCGACCAGGGAACGATGAGCGAGGCGGCGAGAACGATGAGCCAGGGCACGAGCTGCCCGAGCGGCGGTGATCCTGCAGGGTTGCCGATCGCATCTCGCCGGACGATCAGCAGGAAATGCACCATGAGTGCGGTGCTGCCGGCAGCGGCAAGCGTCATCGCGCCGGCGAGCCAGCCATAGCCGAGCATCGGCTTGGTCGCGAGCTTGGCCAGCGCGCCGCTGGTCAGCGGCAGGCCGCCGAGGCTCAGCGCGAGCACAGCGGTCAGCAGCAGCACAAGCCTCAGCCGTCGCCCGCCGGTTGCCGCCAGGATGCCGATGCCGAGGAAGAGCGCGCCCTTCACCAGCGTGTGGTGAACGGCGTAATAGGCGGTGAGATGGGTGGCGTCCGGGTCGGCGGTGTCGAGGCCGACGCCCAGCAGCATCGCCAGCAGACCCATCTGGCTCACGGTGGAATAGGCCAGCACCGTCTTGGCGCGCCGCTGGGTGATGCCGACCATGGCGCCGTAATAGGCCGTGACGATGCCGACCGCGATCAGGACGGTGCCCAGGAGCGGCATTCCCGCCTCGAAGGGCAGGAAGCGGATCAGCCCGATCACGCCGGCCTTGACCACGACGCCGCTCAGCACCGCCGAAGCCGGCGTCGGCGCCGCCGGGTGCGCCAGCGGCAGCCAGACATGCAGCGGCACCAGCCCCATCTTCAGCGCGAAACCGAGGATGAACAGCGCGACGATGCCCTCCCGCATCGGATTGGCCTGGAGATCGGCGACGACGCCACGGATCTGCGGGTTGGCGTCGGGATGGCCAGCCGCCAGCATCACCAGCGCGATCAGGAGGAACGCCTCCCCCAGCAGTGCCAGCGCCACATAGATGACGCCGGCCCGATGCGCGGGGGCGCTCTGCTCATGGATGATCAGGCCATAGGCCGCGAGGCTCGCCAGCGTGAACAGCAGGTAGAAGTTCACGACATCGCCGACGAGGAAGAGGCCGAGGCTGCCGCCGAGCGTCAGCAGCCACCAGATGGCGAAGCGTGGTGCTGCCGGGTCGCGGGCCATCTGCGAGGCGGCATAGGCGCCGGCCGCGCTCCAGAGCAGCGCCGCTCCTGCAAGCAGGATCGCGCCCGGCTGGTCGAGCACCAGTGTCAGCCGGAACGGCGCGGGGAAAATGGCGAAGCGGCCTTCCGGTATGAGGATCGCCGCCGCGAGCGCCGGAAGCGGGGCGACGGCGAGCGCAGCCAACGCCCTCGCCCGGAACCACGGCGACAGGCAGCAGGCCGCCAGCAGGAGCGGCACCAGCAGGGCTGAGGCGAGAAGGAGGCTGGTGGCGGTCATGGCGCCCACGCCGCGGCGAGGCCGTCACGGCCGATCTGCAGGAAGCCGAAGGGGCGCAGCGGCACGAAGCCGAGCAGAACGGCCGCCACGGCAAGGGCCAGCGCCGCGAGTTCGAGCCGTCGCGGCACCTTGCGTAGCGGCGCAATGGGAACGGCGGGGACGGCCAGTGCCTTGTCGATCACGCGGAAGACATAGCCACCGGCGAGAAGGCCGCCGGCCAGAATCGTCGCGGCCAGCCATGGATAACCCTCGGTCACAGCTGCCGTCAGCAACAGGATCTTGGCGACGAAGCCGCCGCTCGGCGGAATGCCCATCAGCGATAGCCCGGCCAGTCCGAACGCAGCTGCGCTGAACGGCAGCACCCGGCCGAAGCCGCGCAGATCGGCGATGCGGTCGTGGCCGAAGGCCTCGGCAATGGCGCCGGCCGCCAGGAACATCGCCGCCTTCGCCAGCGCGTGCGAGATGAGCTGGAGCGCGCCGCCGGTCCAGGCGATCGTTCCCCAGGGCGGCAGCTCGGGGCTGCCGGCGGCCAGTGGAAAGACGATGAAGAGATAGCCGATCTGCGCGACGGTCGAATAGGCGATCATCAGCTTGAGCCGCGCCTGCCGGAGCGCCATGACGCTGCAGAACAGGATCGAGGCCGCGCCGAGGACGGCCAGCAATTGGCCCGCAACAGCGGCCGATTGCGGCGGAGCCACATCGAGCACCAGCCGCAGGATCAGGAAGATCGGCGCCTTGATCACCAGCGCCGAGAGCACGGCGCTCGCCGGCGCCGGCGCCCCGGCATGAGCGGGGGGCAGCCACAGATGCAGCGGAAACAGCGCCGCCTTGGCCAGGAGCCCGACTATCATCAGCGCCAGCGCCGCCGCAAGTGCCGGGTCCTGCCCGCTGAGGCGCGACAGCGCGAGCAGGTCGAGCGTGCCGTACTGGCCGTAGATCAGCCCGGTCCCGAGCAAATAGAGCAACGAGCCGATCAACGCGAACAGCAGGTAGCGCAGCGCGGCCTTGACGGTCTCGGCCCGGCCGTCGAGGCAGACGAGCGGCACCGCCGCGAAAGTCAGCAGCTCCAGCGCGACATAGAGATTGAACAGGTCCTCGCCGACGAAGACGGCGTTCAACGCGCTCCAGAGCGCGAGCAGCATCAGCCAGAAGGTCGCCGGCGCGCGCCCGTCTTCGGCGCCCTCATGAAGCTTGTGCTGGGTTCGCGCGAAAAGCCCGACGGCGACGATGACAAGCGCCGTCATCGCGAGCATCGCGCCCGAAAGCCCGTCGGCCCGCAGCGCGATGCCAAGCGGTGGCTGCCAGGCGCCGACGACATAGGACAGCGCAGCCCCGCTCGACATCAACTGGACGGCGATTGCGATGGCAACGGCGAGCCCGGCCGCAAAGGTCGTCATCGCGATCCGCGCCGCGCTGCGGGGCCCGCAGGCGAGGATGGCGAGCACGGCGCAGACCGGCAGGATCACGGCCAGGACCAGCAGGAAGCCGCCCGGCGTGGTGGCGTGGACGAGCGGCGTCACGTTCCGCTCCGCGGCTCGGGCGCTGCCGCGGCGCCTGCACGCTCCCCCACGTTCAGTTCGGAGAGCCGCTTCAGCAGTGCGACGGCCAGCGCGCTCGCCGAAAAGGCCACGACGATGCCGGTGATCACCAGCGCCTGCGGCACTGGATCAGCCTCGAGGCCGGCACCTGCGCCGCGCCGGGCGACGGCGCCGAAGACCAGGAAGATGCCCGCACCCAGAATGTTGCAGCCGATGATCCGCCGCAGCAGTCCGGGATGAGTCACGACGGCGAAGAGCCCGATGCCGACAAGCGCTGCGCCGCATAGGCCGAACAGAATGCCGGGTTGAAGCGCAGCCGTCATCGTGCGCGCGCCTTTCGGGCGGGGCCGGCGACCAGCATGGCGAGCGCGGCTGCGATGGACAGCGTCAGGGCCGCCTCGATCGCCACGATGAGGGGTTTTGCGAGCCCTTCGGGGTAAGCGAGGAAGCCGCCTGCAAAGGCGAAACCGAGAAAGGCGATCGCCAGGAACAGGGCCGGGCCGCCCGTGAGCACGAGCCGCAGCAGCGGCCGTGCCGTATCGGGCGGCGGATAGAGCCCCGCCATCATCACCAGCAGCCACATCGCGGCGAGCACCGTTCCGGCCTGGAAGGTGCCGCCCGGCGCGTCAGCCCCGACCCAGAACATGTAGACGCCGATCACGACGCCGAAGGGCGGCAAGGTGCGTGCGAGATAGGCCAGCGGCCCCGGAACGGCGGCGGGCTTCACCTCGGGCGCACCGCCCCAGACGCCGTCCGGCGCCAGCGACGAGACCCCGATCAGGGCGAGCAGCACCACGACCTTCTCCAGCAGCGTGTCGAGCGCGCGATAGGCCAGCAGCACGGCGGTGACGGGGTTGCCCAGCCCCGTCGTTCCCAGCGCCTCCGAAGCCGCCGGCGCCAGCGTCGGAGCGGGAGAGGACAAGGTCAGCACGGCGAAGGCGAGCCCCGTGGAGATGGCGGCGCAGCCCGCAGCCACGGCGAGCTTTCCGGCGCGCCGCATCGGCTCCTCGTGCTTGCCACGGCCGCGGAGCGCAGCCTCCGCTCGCAGCAGCAGGATGCCCGTCCCGCCCCCGCCGATGGCGATCTCGGTCAGGGCGACGTCCGGCGCCGCGAGCCGCACCCAAACCAGCCCGAGCAGGAGACCGAAGGCCAGGAAGGCGATGATCGCGCTGCGCTCGTCCCGCCGCGCGACAACATAGGCCGTGAGCCCCAGGAGCCAGGCGACGAGCGCGAGATCGAGCAGGAGCGTCATGGCTCGGCTCTGTCGCGATGGACGGCACGGGCGAGCAGCTGGCTCGCCGTCGCGGCCGAAAGCTGCGCGAGCAGCCAGACGCAGATGAGCTTCACGCCGCCGGAAACGCTCGTCGCTTGCGGCAGCAGGCCGATCACGATCAAGCCGAGCCCGAGATTGTCGGCCTTGCTGATGGCATGCAAGCGGCTGAGCGTATCGGGAAAGCGCAGCAGGCCGAGCGTGCCGGCCAGGAAAAGCAGCGCTCCCGCAGTCACCAGAATGACGGTGACGATGTCGGCGAGGCCAGTCACGGCCGCTCCTTCGACGAATCCCGATCGGCGCCCGGCCCCTCCGCGCCAAGCACGAAGGCCACGCAGGAGAAGGCTGCAAACAGTGCGAGCAGCAGCGCGACATCGCTCGTCGCGGCCGATCCGGAAGCAGCCCCCAGCAGCAGGAGGGCCGCCGCTCCGCCTGTCCCGAGCAACTGCACCGCCATCATGCGTTCGGCGACGATGCCGGAACGCAGAACCCGGAACAGAGCGACGGCGGTCACCGCCAGGATGAGGAGCGCCGCCGCGGTCAGGAAATCAGCCATCGCGCTTCTCCGGCTTGAGGATTCGCCGGAATGCCGCCTCGTCGTCGGCGACCTGCCGGGCCACGGCTTCGCGCAGATCGAGGCAATGGATGTGCAGCGTTCCGTCGGCCTCGGCGAAAACCGGCAGCTTGCCCGGCTGCAGGCTCATCACCGCGCAGGCCGAGTCACGCGCCAGGCCGGCGGGGATCGTGGAGCGGCAGGTCGTAAAGCCGGGCTGCAGATCGGGCGTGCGGGCAAAGGCGCGCCGTGCCACGTCGAGCCCTGCAAAGACGGATTGCGGCAGGAAACGGGCCAGGAAACGGAGGAGGCCCATCCATGACAGCTTTCCGCCGCCCGGCCAGAGCGCCGTACTGGCCCAGACCCCCGCTGCGCTGGCGACGAGCCCGACGGGCAAATCCTTGAGCGCCGGTCCGATCAGGATGACCCAAAGCAGCAGCAGCCCGAGCCCGCGGGTGAAAAGCGCCGAGAGCGGCGTGTCGTCGGCTGTGGCCGCCGCCTTCATTCCATCCGCCCGCCTCTGTTGGTGCCCTGCCGGGCCGTCAAGGTAGCCTCCGCCTCCACGGGCAACATCAGCCCGACGTCTCACTCCTGTGCGCCGCGTCCCATTCTCGCCGGCGCTGCTGGCAGTGGCCGGCCCGATATGAGCAGGATGAGGTTCCGTGCCGCGCTCCGGGGATCGCATGAATCGGCCAAGGTTTTCGCCAATCACAGCTCTCTGCTCCGCGGGGTTGTCGTGTCCATGATCATCGAGCCGCGCAATGGCGACGCAGAGGATGATGCCAGCAGCACCAAGAAGCATTCGCTGATCGCGATCGCCGGCAGTCTGCTCGGCGAGATCAGCCTGCCCAAGCTCGCGCTCGCCTGGGTTCTCGGCGCCTTGCTGCCGAGCCTCCTGCTGGGCGCGGCTCCGCTGGTGGTAACGGCGTGGTTCGCATCGGTATCGGGCCGCGTGGTGGCGCTGGCCGGGATCGGCTCGCTCGTTTTGCTCGCACTTGTCGGAATCGTCGGCTGGTATGGCTTCCGGCCACTGTTCCGCATCGCGGAGAAGAGCTTCTGGTCGTTGAACGCTCTCGTGGTCCAGCCGGGCTATGCGGTCTGCCGCGAAGGACTGCAGCATCTTGCGGAGAGTTTCAGTTCCGTCGGAACCGATCCCGACAAGCGCGCACGATTGCGAGCAGGCAGCGCGATCGGGGCAGGCTTGCTGGGCTGCGCCGTCGCCGGGGCGGTCTTCGCCCTGGTCTGGCCGGCGACGCGCTGGTCGGGCGGCTTCGCCGACTTCATCGACCCGCTGCGGCTCGTCGTGCCGGCTCTCGCAAATGCCGTCGCGCTGATGTCGGTCTATCTCGCGGTGGCGTCGCTGCTCTGGGGCATGGCCGACGGCCTGATGGATCAGCCACGCGACCTCGGCGGCTTCGACACGGTGCCGGCGTCAGCGCGTCGATGGCGCGTCGCCCATCTTTCCGACGTCCATGTCGTCGGCGAGCGCTATGGCTTCCGGATCGAAAGCGGGCGCGCCGGTCCGCGCGGCAACGAACGCTTCCTGCAGGTGCTCGACAGGCTGGCGGAGATCCACGAGAGCGAGCCGCTCGACCTGCTGCTCATCACAGGGGACATGACCGATGCCGGGCGCTCCGCGGAGTGGGGTGAATTCCTCGACGCGATCGCGCGCCATCCCGCCCTCGCCGAGCGCTGCCTGATCCTGCCGGGCAATCACGACGTCAACATCGTCGATCGCGCCAATCCCGCCCGGCTCGAGCTGCCGGGCAGCCCGGGCAAGCACCTGCGCCAGATGCGGACCCTCTCGGCTATGGCAGCCCTGCAGGGCGAGCGCGTTCAGGTCTTCTCCGAGAGCCGGACCAGGCTCGCCAAGAGCCTCACCGCTGCCCTCGAGCCGCATCGCGAGAAGATCGCTGCCTTCGCCGATGCGGGCGGCCTGCGCCGATCGGCGGGACTCGAAGCAATCTGGGCGGATTCCTTCCCGATGGTGCTGGCGCCGGCGGAGCCTGACGGGCTCGGCGTCATCCTGCTGAACTCGAATGCGGAGGCGCATTTCTCCTTCACCAATGCGCTTGGCCTCGTCGCGGAGGAGGACATGCAGGCGATCCTCGCAGTGGCTCGTGAGTTCCCGCAGGCGCGCTGGATCCTGGCGCTCCATCACCATCCGATCGAGTATCCGAAACCGGCAAAAGCCTTCTCGGAGCGCATCGGAACCGCGCTGATCAACGGCAGCCGCCTCCTGCGGCTGCTGCGGCCCGTCGCCGCCCGCATGGTTGCGATGCACGGCCACCGCCATATCGACTGGATCGGGCGCTGCGGGGCGCTGAAGATCGTCTCCGCGCCTTCTCCGGTCATGGAGGCGACGAATGCGGAGCCGACCTGCTTCTACATCCACACGCTGGCGGCGGCGCCCGAAGGGATCGCGCTGCTCGAACCGCAGCGCATCGTGATCGAGCCAGCGCAGCCCGCCGTCAGGGCGTGACGGGCGAGCCTTCAGGGACCTTCTCGTCCTTCTGCGGCGAGCCGAAGATTTCGGCCAGCCACAGGCTCGACGGATGCAGGGCGCAGAAGGTGAGGAAGGCGATGGTGATGGGCACGCCGATGAAGGCGCCGAACACACCCCAGAGATAGCTCCAGAAGAACACCGAGAACAGCACCGTCGCCGGCGAGATCGAGAGCGCGCTGCCGGCGACGCGCGGCTCGACATAGCTGCCGACGACGAACTGGATCAGGTTGAGGCAGGCGAAGACCGCGACCACCGCCTGCCAGGAGCCGAACTGCGTCATCGCGAACAGGGTCGGGAAAACGGTGGCGACGAGCGGCCCGAGGAACGGGATGTAGTTGAGCGAGAAGGCGATGAAGCCCCATTCCTCGGCCAGTTGCAGCCCGACGGCCCTGGCGAAGAGCCAGACCAAGACGCCGGTGATCACGCTCATCAGCGTTCGCACCAGCATGTAGCGCCTGATCTTGGCCGCCGTCATCATGCTGCCTTGCAGCAGCAAGGCCCCGGCGGCGCGGTTGCGCATGCCTTTGAGCTTGCGGCCGAAATCGTCGACCTCCAGCAGCCCGAGAAAGACGTAGACGAGAACAACGAGCCAGAAGCTCATCGTGCTGTTCAGGCGGCCGGTGACGGTCTGCGCGGTGCGCAGCATCCAGCCGACGCTGAACGCCTCCGACCATGCTCCCGCCACCGCGATTCCGTGCCCCTCGAGCCAGAGCGTGATCTGATCGTAGAAGGCCTGGAAGCGGGCGGCGTCGTTGACGATCCAGCGCCCGACGCGTCCGAACGCGGACACCACCAGCGAGCCGATGTAAACGAATGCGACGGTCATCACGATGACGCTGACGGCGAGCGCGAGCAACCGCGGCAGAAAGCCCTGAAGCGTCTTCTGAAGAGGCCAGACCAATGCGATGATGAACAGCGCGAAGGCGACCGGGGCGAAGACCGAACTCGCGATCGACAGCGCCGCGACGACCAGGATCGTCGCAACGACGACCTGCGCCGCCTGATAAATACCGCCACTCGTCATAGGCCCGCCCAATTCTGCATCCGAAGCTTTGCCGGCTACGCTCGATCTTGAAGTCACCCGTCAAACCCCCTTGGTGAACTCGGCGAGATCGAGCGTCGAACGCTTTCCGATCTCATCGCGATTCGCCCGGTAGAACATCTCGGCCGAGCGCCTGCCCTCGTCATGCAGCATCGTCAGGAATTCCCATTCGGCATTGAGCTTGGAAGAGTAGCCGAGCTCGGTCATCGCGTCGCTGGCGATGCGGTGGATGCGCATGCGCGCCCAGCGGGCGCCCTCACCCGAGCCAGGCACCGCCTCGCGCTGCAGGAGCGCCATCATGCGCAGCTCCTTCAGCAGCACCGCGTTGAAGGAGACTTCGTTGAGGCGGTTCAGGATGTCGCGCGCCGTGCGCGGCGTGCCCGGCCGCTCGACCGGGTTGATCTGGACGAGGATCGTGTCGCTCGCGTTGCTCTCCTCGATCAGCGGGGTCATGGTCGGATTTCCGGAATATCCGCCGTCCCAATAACTCTCGCMGTCGATCTCGACCGCCTGGAACAGCGTCGGCAGGCAGGCTGAGGCGAGCAGCACCTCGGGCGTGACCTCGGCATTGCGGAAGACGCGGTTGCGGCCGGTCCGGACGTTCGTCGCGCTGATGAACAGCTTGATCGGGCTTTTCGCTATGGCGTCGAAGTCGATCACCTCGGCGAGGATGTCGCTCAGCGGGTTCGTGCCCATCGGGTTGAGGCTGTAGGGCGAGACGACGCGGGACATCATGTCCATCGCCACGAAGAGCGGCGAGCTGTCGAGCGTCCAGCGGCCAAGCAGCACGTCGAGCGGCGAGCGCTGGAACGGGCTGAAGCGCGCGGCTTCTGAGACCTTCCGCCAGAATTCGTTCAGCGCCTCGCGTGCCCCGTCCCGCCCACCTTTGACATAGCCGGAGGCGAGGACCGCCGCGTTCATGGCGCCGGCCGAGGTGCCCGAGATCGCCTCGATCGTCAGCCAGTCCTCCTCGAGGATCCGGTTCAGCACGCCCCAGGTATAGGCGCCATGCGCGCCGCCGCCCTGCAGGGCGAGATCGATGTTGAGCGGCTCGCGCGATGGGGCGCTCTCGCGCTCATCGCCTGTGCGGCTGGAAGTGGAAGGTGCCTTGCTCACGACATCACCCTTGTTGGCAGAACCGGCCGCGTCACGACGACTTCACCAGCCCTGAGAAACCCGCGACCGCAAGCAGGCTCAAGGCCCAGCCGACGACCGACTGGAAATAGAAATAGTTGATCGCGACCCGCCCCCCGGGCTTGGTCGGATTCGGCCGCCAGAAGCTGCGCTGGCCCATGTCCAGCACGGGCAGCAGCGTGTCGAGCGAATACATCCAGGGGCTGAAGGCGGGGTAGCTCGAAGCCTCCCAGCGCTGCCGGAAGCAGGCGAGCTGGTTCTGGCCAGCCGCCGCCAGCCCTTGCGACATCCCGCTGGCGACAAGCGGCCTCTGCTCGCTCTGCTCGATGCCGCACAAGGTCCATTCCGGCGCACGCAGTACGACGGCGCTGTTGGGCATCACGGCGCCCTGGCGCTCGGCATAGGCAAAGATCGCGACGCCCGCGAGCCAGAAGAAGACGAGCCAGACGAGGGCGAAAAGCGGCCTGCGGCCATAGCCGAGCGTGATCCCGAGAATGCCGTCGGCGACGAAGAGAACCGCCCGCCATATCGGGTTCTCCGTCCGTGCCCGCCGCGCCCTGCGCTGCAGCCGCTCCTTGATGACGAGCACGGAGCTGGCATCCTCGCCGTGCCCCATCTCGCGAAAGACGGAGGCGAGCTGCTCATAGGGCTGCGGCCAGAAATCCTCGCCCCAGCGCTCGGGTGTCTGGCGCGCCAGCCAGTCCACGCGGCTCTCGGCATCGACGGGGCCGTCGATGAAGGCGCCGTAGCGGCAGCGGTTGAGGAGCAGGTCGCCGGGCTTCGGCCAGCAGGCCGCCTCGTCATGGATCGTGCCGATCGAGGCGCCGGTGAGCGCGAGCGTGCCATCCAGCCGCGCGTCGCGCCGCAGGAAGAAGGCGCCCTTGACCGCGACACGGCTCGCCTCGATCGCAGTCTGCCCCGCATTTTCGACGACGGTGCCGGAGCAGTCGAGATCGCCGGTGATGGCCGAGCCGGTCAGCCGCACCTCACCGGTCACGCGGGTGTTCCGCAGGACGACGCTGCCATGGCAGGCGATCTCGCTCGCATCGAGCGCCATCCGTTCGAAAGCCGGAATGGTCGCCCCTGCGGCATCGAGATCGGCGGCCAGGACGGCGCCGGACAGGTTGATGCCGCCGCGCAGCGTCGTGCCGCGCAGGAGCACGTTGCGCGCCTCCAGGCTTCGGCCCAGCAAGGCGTAGTCTCCACGGTTGCGGATCGTTGCGCCATCGCATTGGAGATTCCCGCCGAGGCGGGCCTGGTCGAGGTTGACCGCACCCTCGACCTCCGCACCACGCAGATAGACCCCCCCGCGCGCTTCGAGCCGCTCCGCCTGAAGCCCTGGCAGCCGCGAGCCGTCAAGGAACAGCCGGTTGATGATCGCCGCGCGCAGGATCGGCGTCGCCTCGAAATGGCAGTCGTTCAGGCCGATATCGCGGAACACGCGGCAGGCTTCGAGATCGAGCACCTCCGAGATCCAGGCGCCCCGGAGGAGCACGCCCTTCTCATGTGGCCGGCAGCCGACCTCTCCGCCCAGGATCAGGAAACGCAGGAAGGCGGCGCGCACCAGCCGAGCCGGGTCCGGCTCCGTGGGCAGGACGCCGTCCCCCAGCCTGTCGAAATTGCCGGACTGGAGCCTGGCGACGATCTCCTCCTCCGCAGGAAGCAGAGGCCGGAAATTGTCGAGCCGCGCGGTCGATTCCGCCCAGACGGCGGCCTCCGCCCCCAGGCTCCAGTCCAGGGTCACGTCGCCGCCGCTTGCGTGTCCGCGGCGGCGGAAAGGGCTTCGCGCAGCTGGGCCTCCTTCGTCTCGTCGAAGGAGGTGCTGATCAACGTGCCGCCGGCTCCCTTGAGATCGGCCAGGACCTTGTCCGTCGTCATCTTGCGGATGAGCAGGAAGAGGCCCGCAGTGTTCGGCTGCAGAGCCGAGGCGGCATCTTTCATGAACTGGTCGTTGATGCCGATGTCGCTGAACTTGCCGCCCAGCGCGCCCGAGGCAGCGCCGATCGCGGTGCCGAGCAGCGGCGACAGGAAGATGAAGCCGATCAGCGTGCCCCAGAGTGCCCCGGAAGCCGCCCCCGTGGCGGTCAGGTTGATCATCTGGTTGAGTTTGACGTGGCCTTTTTCGTCCTTGACGACGACGACGGCGTCGCCGAGCTCGATCAGGTATTCGCGCTGAAGCGAGAGGACCTTCTGGCGGACCTCCTCGGCCTTCTGTTCGGTCGGAAAGGCGATGAAGACGAGATCGCTCATGAGTGCAGCTCCGTTTTGGGGCGGGGGGTAAAGATCGGCTGGCCCGGCACCGTCCGCGCCCGGCCGATGAGGAATTCGGCCAGCAACGGGACCGGGCGCCCGGTCGCCCGGCGCGTGCGGCCGGCGGTCGAGGCCGTGCCGGAAATGTCCAGATGCGCCCAGGGATAGGCGGTGGCGAATCGCGCCAGGTTCGACGCCGCGGCGATCGCATCGGGCGGGCCATCGGCCAGATCTGCCTCTCCGCCCGGAGAGGACGCCGGATCGTCGTCCCACAAGGGGAGCTGCCAGACGCGGTCTCCGGAATTTCCGCCGCACTTCACCAATTCCGAAGCCAGCGCCTGATCATTGGCGAACAGGCCACTGGTGTGGCTGCCCAATGCGAGGACGCAGGCGCGCGTCAGCGCGGCGACGTCGATGACGCAACTCGGCGAGAAATGCGCGGCATAGCCGAGCACGTCCCCCAACAGCGACGCCTCCGGTGGGAAATGCCCGTGGCCAGCCGCCGACATGGCTGTCTGTCGCCCGGTGCCATGGGGAAACTCGCCCTGGCTGGTCACGATCAGGCCCACGACATTCAAGGCGAGGCCGAGACGCTCGACGGCGCGCATCGCACCCAAAACACCGCCGATGCCGCGCATGTCGCGGATCGGGGCCCGGTGCAGATGCTGCTCATGTTCAGGAAGCGCCTCGAAAGCCGCGATGCCGTCGCCGATCAGGACGATGGGGCGGCCCGCTGCCATGCGTCGATCGCTTTTGATGACCATCAGCTTGCAGGCGCCGGCCGCAACCTCCTCGCCCGCCAGAAAGGCGGCCAATCCATGTTCTTCGAAGTCGTGCCGACCCAGCACCTGGACTCCGAAGCCGAACTGGCTCGCCATCGCCTCCACTGTCTGCGCGATGAAGGCCGGCGTGCATAAATCGGGCGGCAGGTTTCCGAGTTCCTTGGCGAAGGAGACCCCCTCCCCGATCGCCACCCCTTGCTGCAGAGCCCGGACGAGTTCGGAGGTCAAGGCCTGCGGTACGAGCAGCACGATATTGCGCCGCTCTTCCCGAACGGAGCCGTCGGGAAGGCCAAAATCATAACGGCCATCGGCGAGAGCCCGCCCGGCCTGCTGCATCCGCCAGCTGAGAGTCCGGCGCGGAACTTCATTCTCCGCCAGTGTCACGACCACCTCCGCCGCGGGGTCGTCATTGAGGGCTTTGGCCACGACGGAAAGTGCCTGGCGATAAGCCTTGTCCGAAAAGGTTTCCGCCCGCCCGAGACCGACCAGGAGCAGACGCTTTGCGGCGATGCCGGGCAGGCGCCCGATCATGCACGTCGCACCGACCGCCTCCCCGAGATCAGCCTGGTCGAGGAGGCCGGCGAGCCGGCCCGCGCAGCGATCGTTCACAGCCCGCGCCGACCCTGTCAGCGGGCCATCGCGAAAGACACCCAGGACGAGCAGGTCGGTCCCGAGTTTCTCTGCTTCTCCCACTGCCGGAATGATCTCCATCGATGTCCTCTGCCAGGGAAACGTCAGGTCTGTCGGCCAGACCCCGAAACGCTCGGGCTTGGTATCCGCGCGAGCTCTTGTCGCCGGTGTCACGGCGGCAGCGCGGCAGCGGCTTGCTGCTGCGGCGAAGGCCGCTTTTCGGGCAACGGCCTGACGCGCTGGCCGGGGTGCAGCGCCTGGATGCCGGCCGAGACGATCGTTTCGCCGGGCTCCAGTCCCTGGGACAGGATGACCGTGCCCGGATCGAAACGCAGCACATCGACGCTGCGCAGCGAGACGGTCGACTTGGCGGGATCGACGATCCAAACGGCGGGCGAGCGGCCCTGCTGGGTCAGCGCGCTCGCCGGGATCGAAACGATCGCCGCGGTGGTGAGTTCGATGGTGCCGACGACCGTGGAGCCGAGACGCATCGCTTCCGGCGGGTTCCGCAATCCGACCCTGATCGCGAAGGTCCGCGTCACCGGATCGGCCTGCGGCGCGACCTCGCGCACCGAGCCATAGGCCGTCACGGCGGGCGCATCCGCGAGCGCAACGCGGATCCGGGCATCGCTGAGATGGGTGTCGAGCACCGCGGCCGGCACGTTGAACACCGCGTCGCGGTCGTCGTCGCGGGCGATCTGGACGACGACCTGCCCGGGCTGCACAACCTCGCCCGGCTCGATCTGCCGCGCCGTCACGACGCCGTCGACGTCCGTGCGCAGTTCCGTGAAGCCGAGCCGATCCCTGGCCAGTTCGAGCTGCGCCTCGGCATTCTCGAGCCGTGCCTGCGCGGTCTCCTGAGCCCGCTGTGCCTGGTCGAAGCGCGGCCTCGTGGTGAAGCCCTGCGCCATCAGGCGCTCCTGGCGCTCGAAGGTGTTGCGCGCCGTGTCGACTTCGCCGTGCGCCGCTTCCAGTGCCGCCTTGGCTGCGGCCAGCGCATTCTGTTCGAGTGCGGGCTCCAGCCGGGCGATGAGCTGCCCCGCCTTCACCTTGTCGCCGACATTGACTGGGCGCTCGAGAACGCGCCCGCCGATGCGGAAGGCGAGCCCGACATCCTTCTTCGCCTGGATCTCGCCGCTGAGCTGGATGTCGTCGGAGAACTGCCCGGCCTCGACGGTGACGACCCCGACCGGCCTTCCCTCAGCCTGCGGCGCCTTCTCGCTGCCGCAGGAAGCGAGGACCGCGCCCAGCAGCGTGACGGCAGCAACCCGTCCCAGATCCTTCGCCGGCATCCGCCTCGTGATGATCGCGCTCATGACCGGGAGGCTCCCGCACTGGCCGTACGCCTCGCCTTGCCGTTGCGCGCGCTCGCGGCGCCGAACACGGTGACGTAGAGGACGGGGAGAAGGACGAGGGTCAGCACCGTCGCGACCAGCAGGCCGCCCATGATCGCGAAGGCCATCGGCCCCCAGAACACGGTCGGCGCGATCGGGATCATGCCGAGCACCGTCGAGATCGCGGTCAGCACGATCGGACGGAAGCGTGTGCCGGCGGCATCGACCGCAGCTTCGACGACGCCTTTGCCGGCCGCGCGCTCGTCCTCGATCTGCCCGACCAGGATCACCGCGTTCTTGGTGATGATGCCGATCAGGGCGAGGATGCCGAGCAGGGCGACGAAGCCGAGGGGCTTGCCCGAGAGCAGCAGCGCCGCGACGACGCCGATCAGCCCGAGCGGGGCGATGCTGAGCACGATGGCGAACAGCCTGAAGCTCCTGAGCTGGGCCATCAGTACCGTGAACATGATCAGCAGCATCACGGGGATCACGGCGATGACGGAGGCCTGCGACTTGGCGCTCTCCTCGACCGTGCCGCCGACGGTGATGTCGTAGCCGGCCGGCAGCGCCTTCCGGAGTGCGTCCACCGAAGGCTGCAGCGCGCTGACGACGGCATCCGGCAAGGTGCCGGGCGGCACATCGGCCGAGACCGTCAGGTTCGGCACCCGGTCGCGACGCCAGATCAGCGGCGAGTCGAGCCCGTAGCTGAAGCTCACGAACTGGGATACCGGCACAGAGCGGCCGCTCGGCAGCGCGACCTGCATGCTGCGCAGCGTATCCAACGAGGCGCGGTCGGCGTCCTGGGCCCGCACGACGACGTCGACGAGATAAATGGAATCGCGCACCTGGGTGACGACCGTGCCGGAGACCACCGTGTTGACGATCGCGGCGACCGCAGCGGAGCTGAGGCCGAGCCGACGCGCCTCGTCCTGATCGACGCGCAGTCGCAGTTCGCGGGCGGGCTCGACCCAGTCGAAATTGATCTGGAGGGCCTTGGGGTTCGCCGCGACGACCTGGGCGAGCCGCATCGCGATGCTGCGGACTTCGGCGATGTCCGGGCCGCTGACGCGGTACTGGACCGGCCAGCCGACCGGCGGGCCGAGTTCCAGGGGCGAGACGCGCCCGACCACGTTGGGGAAGTCCTTGGCGAGAAGCGACTCCAGCTTCTTCTGCAGCCGCTCGCGCGCCGCCACGTCCTTGGCGACGATCACCGCCTGGCTGAAGAAGTCGTTCGGCAATTGCGCATTCAGCGGCAGGTAGAAGCGGATCGCGCCGCGGCCGACATAGGTGCTCCAGCGCTCGATGTCGGGATCGCCCTTCAGCGAGGCCTCGAAGCGGTTCACGAGGTCCTCGCTCGCATAGRTCGAGGCGTTCTGCGGCAGGGTGAGGTCGACGAGCAGCTCCGGCCGGTCCGAAGCTGGGAAGAACTGCCGCGGCACCAGCGGCAGCGCCAGGACGGCGGCGGCGAACAGCGCGAGCGTCACCGCGATCGTCACCCAGCGCAGCTTGATCGCGCTTGAGAGAAAGCTTCGGAAGCCGCGCTCGACACGCCCCGGCTCCTTCTGCTGTGCAGAGGCGTCGGGTGCCTTCAGCATGGCGACGCCGAGCACGGGCGCAAAGAGGACGGCCACGAACCAGGAGACGACGAGCGCGATCGTCACCACGGCGAAGAGCGAGAAGGTGTATTCGCCGGCCGAGCTCGCGGCGAAGCCGATCGGCACGAAGCCGGCGATCGTCACCAGCGTGCCCGCCAGCATCGCGGTGGCGTATTTCTCGAAGGCGAAGGTCGCCGCCTTCATTTTCTCCTCGCCCGCGGCAAGCCGCGTGACCATGGCGTCGGTCGTGGTCATGGCGTCGTCGACCAGGAGCGCGAGCGCGATGATCAGGGCGCCGAGCGAGATGCGCTGCATGTCGATGCCGGCGACCAGCATGCAGGCGAAGACGATGGCGAGCGTCAGCGGGATCGCGAGCGCCACGACGAGGCCCGGCCGCACGCCGAGGCTGATGAAGCTGACGACGAGGATGATGCCGACCGCCTGCCAGAGCGAGGTCATGAAGTCGTCGATCGCGTGCGAGACGGTCACGGCCTGGTCGGCGACGAGATAGGGCTCGATGCCGAGCGGCAGGCCGGCGGTGACCTCGGCCATCGCCTTCTTGACGTTGTTGCCGAGCGCCAGGATGTCGCCGCCATCGCGCATGGCGATGCCGAGCCCGATCGCATCGCGCCCGTTGACGCGGAACATCGGCGTCGGCGGATCGGCCTGCCCGCGCCTGATCGTCGCGATGTCGGCGAGCCGCACCATGCGGTCGCCCGCCGGGAAGTTGATGTTCAGCAGATCGGCTTCGGATTGGAAGGCGCCGGAGACGCGCACCGAGAACTTCTCGTCCTGCGTCTGCACCTCGCCTGCCGGCCGCACGACGTTCTGCGCCTGCAGCGCCGCGAGCAGCGCCGAACGATCGAGGCCGAGATTGGCGAGTTCCCTGACCGAGAACTCGATGAAGATGCGCTCGTCCTGCGCGCCGATGATCTCGATCTTCGAGACGTCGGGCACCAGCAGCAGCCGCGACCGGATCGTCTCGACTTGATCACGCAAGTCCCGGCTGGTGAAGCCGTCCGAGGTGAAGCCGTAGATGATGCCGAAGGTGTCGCCGAAGCGGTCGTTGAAGAACGGCCCGAGCGTGCCGGCCGGCAGCGTGTGCCGCATGTCGGCGACGAGATTGCGCACCCTGTACCAGGTATCCTGGACCAGGCGCCCGGGCACTTCGCCCTTGAGGTTGACGAAGATCGTCGTCACACCGGGCTTGGTGTAGCTGCGCACGCTGTCGAGGCCGGGCGTCTCCTCGAGCTGCCGCTCGAGGCGCTCGGTCACCTGGCTCAGCGTGTCTTCCATGGTGGCGCCCGGCCAGACCGCGGAGACGACCATCGTCTTGATGACGAAGGCGGGGTCCTCGTTGCGGCCGAGCCGGATGAAGGCGAAGACGCCGGCCGCGACCGCCACGATCATGAGATAGATCACGACCGAGCGGCTCTTCAGCGCCCATTCCGACAGGTTGAATCTCATCGCGACTCCGCTCCAATCAGGCGCACGCGCTGGCCTTCACGCAGAAGTCCGGCACCGGCGGTGACGACGATGTCGCCTATATCCAACCCCTTGGAGATCTTCGCGGCGGCAGGGTCGGAGCTCGCCACGTCGAGCTTGCGCAGCGAGACGGTCAGGTTCTTGGGATCGACCACCCAGACGCCGAGGCCCTGATCGCGTTGCGTCAGAGCCGTCGCCGGGATGGTGATGGCCCCGCCCCCGCCGGCACGGACCGAGCCCGAGACGGCTGCCCCGAGCCGGAAGGCCGGCGACGGATCGGTGAGTCCGACCCTGATCCGGAAGGTCCGGGTCACCGGGTCCGCCTGAGGCGCGATCTCGCGCACGCGGCCGGCCGCTTCGGCGCCGCCCTCCCCGGTCAGCGCGACCCGCACCGGCATGCCGGGCGCCAGCTGCCGCACCCGTTCCGCAGGGATCTCGAAGACGGCGTCCCGTCCGTCGCGTCTTGCCAGCTGGACGATCATCCGACCGGCTGTGACGACTTCGGAGGGCTCGGCCCCGACGCGCGTGACGATACCGGGCGCATCGGCCGTCAGCGTCGTGAAGCCGACGACGTCCTCCGCGGAGCGAACCCGTGCCTGAGCGGCATTGACCTGGGCACGGGCGGCCGTGAGCGCCTGGTTGGCGGCCTCGAAATCCGCCTGCGTGGTGATGTGGCGTTCGAGTAGATGGCTCTGGCGCTGGAACTGGTTGTCCGCCTTCCGCAGATCGCCCTGGGCCGCGGTCAGCGCGGCCTGGGCCGAGCGCAGATCGTTGAGCTCGTTCTCAGGGTCGAGCCGCGCGACAGTCTCTCCCTCCCTGACGCTCGCGCCGACGCCGACCAGCCGCTCCGCCAGGCGTCCGCCGATGCGGAACGCCAGTGCAGCCTGGTCCTGCGGCTCGATATGTCCGGTGAAGGTGAGATCGGGCGCCTGACGCGGCGGTTCGACCGTTACGGTCCGGACGAAGCGCACTGGCGGCGGCGGCGCCTTCTCCTCCCGATTGCAGGAGGCGACGACGAGCGCAATGACGGCCGCGACCGAAGCGCAGCCGAGGCGTGATGAAGCTTCGCTGCGTCTCATGCCCGCTCCGCGGCAGCTTCCCGGTTCCGTGTCGGTTCACCCGGACGCCGTAAGCCTCGCCTCTGCATCGAACTGTTCCTCTGACGGCTGCCGCATTGCGCGTCCGCACGCGCGTTTGCGCCCTGCGAAGCTCTTCGGGACGGTGCTCGGACGCTAGCAACAGCCGAGGGGGCGCGGATTAGCTCAGAATCCCAACTCTGGGCTACTCATCCCATTGTTGGGACGGGTCGCTCTCCCGCTAGGTCAAGCCCAACGGTTCCCGCGCCGCTACACGACGCAGGCCGAGGGCGACCGGCAAGAGCAGGGACAGCCCAACCGCGGCAACCGCGGCCATGACGAGGTAGATCTGCTCTCCCCACGTCTCGTAAAGCCGGCCGCAAAGCGTCGTCAGGACGGCCATGGCGCCGGCCCAGCCGCCCGCGAGCCAGGCCTGCGCACGCGCCTGCATCCTGCCCGGCGCCAGCCTCGCGAGCAGAAAGATGCTGGCGAGATGCGTGGCACCGAAACTCACCCCATGCGTCAATTGGAGAAACATCAGCGTGGAAATGCCCGGATCCTGCGACATCGCTGCCCAGCGCAGGGTCGCAGCGACGGATGCGACGACCAGCAGGCCGGCAGCACTCGAGGCACCGTTCATGCGGTAGCCCAGGAACGAGAACAAGACGACTTCGGACAGGACGCCGAGCGCCCAGAGCCCACCCATCGCCGGTCCGGAAACGCCGGTTGCCTGCCAATGCAGCGTGCCGAAGCCGTAGAACGCCGCGTGGCTCGCCTGCACCAATGCCGCGCCGGCTATTACGCCGACGAGCAGCAGCGGGCGCGCCGTCGGTACCTCGCTGCTTTCTGCATCCCGAGAGGTGTTTGCTTCGGGGGCCATGCAGCTTCCCGCCGCGGCGGCGGTGAGGATGGACGACAGCAGCAGCAATGCGACGACCGAGGAGGTCGAAAACCATTCGAGCGACCAGCCGGCCGCGAGATTGGCGGCAGCGAAGCCGAGCGATCCCCACAGGCGGATGCGCCCATATATCAGCTCCGCCCGCGGTGTTTCGGCAAGACGGCCGAGTGTCATCGCATCGGCCAGTGCGATCAAAGGCCCCTGCGCCAGAGCAATGGCGATGACGACGGCGAGGATCGGCCAGAAGCCGCGCGCGACGGTCAGAAGCCCGGTTCCGGCCGCAACCAGCACTGCGCAGATCGCAAGCGTCGCCGAGATGCGTCCGCTCCGGTCGGCGAGAGCCCCGACCGTCGGATTCGCGATGATCCGTATCAGCAGCGGCGCCGCCAGAACGACGCCGATCGCATCGGCGTCGAGAGCCTGTGCCTGCAGCCAAAGCGGGAAGAACGGGAGATTGACCCCGAGCTCGAAGAACAGAAATGCATAGAGAAACGAAAGCCGTCCGGTGGGCACATCTGCCGCCAGGCCCGCCCTGCGCACCGGCCGAGCAGCGCAATCAGAGCCCCACCGGCCGAAAAGCCGCGTTCTCGCGCGTGATCCAAGCCGCATCGTTCAGCCTTGGGCCGGCTCGTCCCCTTCATCGGCGAGGGAGCGCAGGATCCCGCGCTCTCGCGCCTCGGTCGGGCTGTAGCCGAACTCCCGCCGGAAAGCCCGGCTGAAGGTCGAGTGATCGACAAATCCGACCTCGTTTCCGATGGCGTGGACGGAAAGGGTTTCGCGCTGCGAGCTCAATCGGAGATGCGCCTTGCGCAGGCGTTCCCTGTTGATGAAATGGGCCACCCCGCCGCTGTTCTCAAAGAGCCGGTAGAGTTTCGAGCGGGACATTGCGAGCAGGCGGGCCAGCCGGTCGGGGCCGAACTCCGGCGAGGCCATGTTCTGGCGCACGACGCTGCGCGCCCTGTCGATGAGGACCGAGCCCAGAGGCGCCCTTGCGGCCTCGTGATAGACCGATTGCGGGATGATGCAGGCGGCGACGAGCGCCCTTGTCGGCATCTCGAGGCTCGCGGCATGCTCGGGCGTGACGTGAGGCAGCTGTCGCACCAGGCTGTCGAGATAGCCGATGAGCAGGGGGGCGAAATCCTGGCTCACGGCCAGGTCGTGGGCCCAGTCCAGGCGCTGCTCGTCGGCAGCGGACTGGTCGCGCGGGAGGTAGAGGGTGATGACCTCGCTGTCCTGAGCCCTCCCCTCGAAGGGCAGAGCAAGGGAGCGGAAGCTCAGCTCCTCATGGAGCCGGCCATCGGCCGCAGGCGTTCGCGCCAGCACCACGCACCAATGGTCGAGATAGGATCTGGGGCGATGCCGCCACTGCCTGTCCGGCGCTCCCGCGTAGACGACACGCGTCAGAGCGAGTTCGCCCAGGCGCCATGAGGAGAACTCGGCGGCGAAGCCCGCCGAGGGCTCGCGCGTCGGGAAAAGCTCGATGGTGTTCGAGTGCAAAGTCCGCCAGGCGTCAAACTGATCTCGTGGCTGGAGATCAGTCGTACAAAAGTGCGCTACAGCAAATACGCTGACGTCCGTCCTCACTCCGCCCTGAGAGAAAGCCGGCATCGGACACTCCGATCGTCCTGGATCTTCAAAAATAGGCTAAAATTCTGGCATCGATCAAGTTCCATTGAAATTGACCGAGATCAATAAATGATGACAAGACTAGTATTTATTGATCGGAATTTTAAATTTAAAAGTACCATTCAAATATTGACATCCCGAACACAGCGCGTCAACCCTAGGGCGCCGCTGCGGCATCGAACACCCTGATCGGGGCCGTGACCAGAAGGGTTGCTGCGGAACCGAGCGCCCCCGCCGCAGCCAGGGGGGTGGGAACGTCGAAATCGGTGATCACCTGCCCCTGAAGCAGCCTGCCGCCGATCAGGCGAACGGCATCCGGGCTGGCCGCAAACAGATCATGGTTGATCCTGTCCCCGGCATTGACTGCCGACAGGTCGATCACGGTGATCCCGGACAACCCGGCGAACTGGCTGCGATACTCTTCCTGCGTCGGATCGATGCCGCCGAGCCGGGTCGCGCCGCGCGAAATGAAGCGCGAGAGCTGCAGGGCCCGGTCATGCTGAGCCGTGAACAGGGTGATCTGGGGCCGTTTCGAGCCCATGTCCTCGATCTGGCGCCGGAAGACTCCGACATCGAGGTCGGGCGACGCCAGGATGAGATTGCTGATCTTGCGCGGGACGCCGCCGTCCTTCAGCGCGATCTGCCTGACCGCTTCGACTGCCGGCCAACTCCCCATCGAATGGGCCAGGATCACGATTTCCCGGACGGACGGGGCCGCGGCCGCCACCTCCAGCAGATCCGCCAGATCCGAGCGCGAATAGGAAGCGTTGTCGAAATCGCGGCTGTAGTCGAGCAGATAGCCGCGCGACGGCCAGGAGAACAGCACCGGCGCGGCATCGGCATCGGCGTCGTGCGCCAGCTGCGCGAAGCGGAAGACCGCACGGTCGAAAGGCGTGTTGAACCCGTGGACGAAGACGAAGACGCGCTTCGACCGCCCGCTCGTCGATCGGAACCAGTCGGCGAGCTTGGCTTTCGGCAGCGGCGTCGAGGCGGTCACCACGAAATCCGTGGCCGGGTTGCCGGGAACCGAACGCGGCAGCTGGATCGTGCCGACCTCGCGCTCGCGCGGGATCGAGACGACGATGTTGCTGAACGAAACCCCCTCGCCCCGCTCGCCGCTGAAGAGTATGCCGGGATCGGGCGAAGGCGCGCGCGTCGTCGCCGCCAGCATGTTGACCTTGTCGGTTCCGGGAATCGCAGCGACAGGCTGCAGCAGGCCTTGCGGTGTCGAAGCGCAAGCGCCGAGACCGACGGCGAATGCCAGAAGTGCAAGGCGGGACAGAACGATCCGGCCGATGCGCGAGCAGCGCCCGCACCGAAGCTTGTCGTTCGCCGCGACGCAGGCCCCAGCCCGGCTTGCGCAGCCATTCTCTTTGCCTCGAGCTGGCATCACTTCGACTCTGTCCGTTACCGGTAGGCGGCACTTCGCATGCGCAGCAGACCGTAGGAAACCGCTCCGCCGACGGCAAGCGCAAGCGAGTCCCGCAGCTATGACGGATTCAACTTTGGGACAGGAGGCCCAAAGTTTGGGATTCTCTGCCGATGCCCTCCCCGTACCCGGATTTATGGTTCGCGTTCGAGACTCGGAGTCTTGTCGGCGCCTGGATCATCAGGTCGTGCGCGCCTGCCGCAGATCTGGCGCCTAAGACTTTGGCTCAAGGGGGATAAGAGCGATGACGACCGACGCCGCTGCGCCGAAGACGACCATGCAGAGGTTCCTCGACACTGTCGAGAAGGTGGGGAACATGGTTCCTCACCCCGTCGTCATCTTCCTGATCCTCATCGGCATCGTCATCGTGCTGTCGGCCGTGCTCGGACTCTTCGGCACCGCCGTCACCTTCGAGCGGATCAATCCCGACACGCACAAGATCGAGACGGCGAGCACGGCGATCCAGAGCCTGCTGACGATCGACGGCATCCGCTTCATGTATTCGTCGCTGATCCCGAACTTCATGAGCTTCACCGCGGTGGGCCTCATGATCGTCGCGATGATCGGCGCCGGCGTCGCCGAGGAATCCGGGCTCGTCACCGCCCTGATCCGCAAACTGGTGATCGTCTCGCCGCACTGGGCGCTGACCTATATCCTGGCCTTCGTCGGCATTATCGCCAGCATCGCGGCCGATGCGGGCTATCTCGTGCTGATCCCGCTTGCCGGCATTGCCTATCTCGCCGTCGGGCGCCATCCGGTCGCAGGTCTGGCGCTGGGCTTCGCGGCGGTCGCCGGCGCCTTCACCGTCAACATGCTGATCAAGCCGCTCGATGCGGTTCTGGTCGAGTTCACCAACGATGCCGCCCGCCTCGTCGACCCCAACCGCACGATCGGCCTCGCCTCCAATCTCTGGTTCTCGATCGCCTCGGTGCTGTTCCTGACCGTGATCATCGCGTTCATCACCGACAAGATGATTTCGCCGCGCCTCGGCACCTACGATCCGAAGCTGGCGGCCGAGGGAACGGTCACCGAACAAGGCGCCGTGCTGTCCGAGGCGGAGTCGCGCGGCCTGCGCTTCGCCGGGTTCGGCCTGCTGGCGCTGATCGCGGTGTTCTGTCTTCTGACGCTCCCCGCGGGCGCGCCCCTGCGCAACCCGACGACCGGTGAGCTGATCGGCAACTCGCCCTTCATGAACGGCCTGATCGCGCTGATCATGCTGATGTTCCTGGTCACCGGCTGGACCTACGGCATCGGTGCCGGCACGCTGAAGACGCTGTCGGAGGTCATCGCCGCGATCGAGAAATCGATCAAAAGCATGGGCGGCACGATCTTCCTGTTCTTCGTGCTCAGCCAGTTCGTCGCCTACTTCACCTACACCAATATCGGCACGGTCATGGCGCTGAGCCTTTCGGGCGCGCTCCAGGCCGCCAATATCGGCGCCCTGCCGCTGTTGCTCGGCTTCATCGTGGTGGTCGCGATCATCGACCTCCTGCTGACGGGCGCGATCGCGAAATGGGCGATCTTCGCTCCCGTCTTCGTGCCCTTGCTGATGAAGCTCGGCGTCGAGCCGGAAGCCGTGCTCGCGGCCTATCGCATCGGTGATTCGCCGATGAACGCGATCACCCCGCTCAACGCCTATTTCGCCCTCGTGGTCGGCTTCATCCAGAGATACGACCGGAATGCCGGCGTCGGCACGGTGGTCTCGCTGATGCTGCCCTATGTCGTGTGGATGTTCGTGCTGTGGACCGCGCTCTTCGCCGTCTGGAAGATGCTCGGCCTGCCCTGGGGCCTGTGAGTTTCCCACGACCCTCCCGTCGCCAATCCAACCCGTTCGGATGCAGATCATGACGACACCCTCCATTCCGCTCGACGTCGAAGCCGCCATCGCGCATCTCATGCGCTTCCTCTCGGTCGAGGGCGTCACCGGCAAGGAAGCCAATATCGGCGCCGCCGTCAGCGACGCGCTGAAGGCCGTCGGCGTCCCTGCCTCGGCCATCCGTTTCGACGATGCCAACAAGCGCATCCCGCTGCCGACCGAGACGGGCAACCTCATCGTCGACCTGCCCGGCACCAAGGCCGGCCCGCGGCTGCTGTTCTCGACCCACCTCGACACCGTGCCGCTCTGCGCCGGCGCCAAGCCGAAGCGCGAGGGGGACCGCATCGTCTCCGACGGCACCACGGCGCTCGGCGGCGATGCCCGCACCGGCGTGGCGCTGCTCGTCGTGCTCGCGGAGACGCTGATCAAGAATAAATTGCCCCACCCGCCGATCACGCTGCTGTTCACGGTGCGTGAGGAAAGCGGCCTGCATGGCGCGCGCGAGCTTAACCCGAAGGATCTCGGCGGCGCCGCGATGTGCATCAACGTCGATGGCCAGCTCGCCTCCGAGCTGCTGATCGGCGCTGTCGGCCAGGAGAACTGGGAAGTCGAGATCACCGGCAAGGCGTCCCATGCCGGCGTTGCCCCCGAGAAGGGCATATCGGCGACTCTCGTCGGCTCCATCGCCATTGCTGAGGCCCGCCGCGAAGGCTGGTTCGGCAAGATCGTCAAGCCGGACGGCCGCGGCACCAGCAATGTCGGCATCTTCGGCGGCAAGGGCGGCACGGTCGCCGCCGGCGACGCGACCAACGTCGTCACCGACTATGCCTATATCCGCGGCGAGGCGCGCAGCCCCGAGGCGGCCTTCGCGACCAAGATCGCAGAGGCCTTCAAGGCCGCTTTCGCCAAGGCGCAGGCCGAGGTCAAGGACGATGGCGGCGAAACGGCGAAGGTGACCTTCACCCACAAGCCGGCCTATCCGCCCTTCGAGCTTGCCAAAGATTCGCCGGTGGTGAAGCGCGCGGCCAAGGCTCTCGGCATGCTCGGGATCGAGCCGAACTACCTGTTCTCGAATGGCGGCCTCGATGCGAACTGGCTCGACAAGCACGGCGTCCCGACGATCACGATCGGGGCCGGCCAGGCCGAGATCCATACGATCAAGGAATATGTGAATCTGGCCGAGTACGAAAAGGGCTGCCGCCTCGGCATCCTGATGGCGACGCTCGAAGACTGAGACCCTTCAAACGGGTCTGCTACCGAACGGGACCCACAAGGAGCTGATGCGTGAGTCCGATCGCCTATACCGGCATCATCATCGCGATTGCCGTCGTCCTGTTCATCACGAACAAGGTGCCTGTCGTGCTCGTCGCGATAGGCACGGCGCTCGGCCTGTGGGCGACCGGCGTGCTGACCCTGCCGCAGGCGCTCAGCGGCTTCGGCGACCCGGCCGTCATCTTCATCGCCTCGCTCTTCGTGGTCAGCTCCGGCCTCGAGGTCACGGGCGTCACCGCCTGGGCGGGCCAGCTCCTGATCAAGGGCGCGGGTGAGGAAAGCCGGACGCGGCTTCTGCTGCTGATGATGGGGCTGGTGGCGCTTCTGGTCGCGCTGATCAGCCTCAACGGTGCGGTCGCAGCGCTGCTGCCGGTCGTGGTCGTCATCGCCGTCAGGCTCAAGCGCAACTCCTCGCAGCTCCTGATGCCGCTGGTCTTCGCCGGCCATGCCGGCTCCATGCTCGCCCTGACGGGAACGCCAGTGAACGTGCTGGTTTCCGAGGCCGGGCTTGACGCCGGCGTGGGCGGCTTCGGCTTCTTCGAGTTCGCGCTGGCCGGCGTTCCGCTTCTGGCCGGCACCATGGCGATCATCATCCTGTTCGGCGAGCGCCTGCTGCCCCAGCGCAACGGCGCGACGATGCCGGCCGATTTCAGCCGTCACGCCAAGACGCTGGTCGAGCAGTACGGCCTGGCGAGCGGCATCCACCAGCTGCGCGTTCGCACCACCTGCCCCTATGTCGGGGCGCCGTCCAGCGCGGTTGCGCTGGACGAATGGCCGGGTCTCCAGCTCGTGGCGATCCAGGACGGGGATACGGCCGGGCCGCTGCGCCGCACGACGATCGCCGAGGGCGACCATCTGCTGCTGCGCGGCGATGCCGAGGCCGCTGCCAGTTTCGCGGCGCAGATGCATCTCGCCTTCCGCGAGGAACGCGCGAGCGACAGTGAAGAGACCCTGTTCAACCGCCGCTCGGGCTTGGCCGAGGTCGTGATCCCGCCACGCTCCGGCCTGATTGGCCAGACCGTGTTTCCGGGCATGGTCACCGAGAGCGGCGACCTGATCATCCTCGCCGTCCAGCGTGGTGCGGGCGAGGATCCGAGCGGCGGCGCGGCCAAGGCCGCGGGCGTCGTGCTGCAAGCCGGCGACACCATGCTGCTGCAGGGCACCTGGAAGGCGCTCGATACGCATCTCGACGATCCCGACGTCCTCGTCGTCAGCTCGCCGGAACTGGTGCGGCGCCAGGCCGTCCCGATGGGACCGGGCGCCAAGCAGGCGATCATCATCCTGTTCGCAATGGTGCTGATGCTCGCGACGGGCGTCGTTCCCTCCGCCGTGGCGGGCCTGCTTGCAGCCGGCGCCATCGTTCTCTGCGGGATCATGACCGTCGAACAGTCCTACCGCGCGATCAGCTGGACCACCGTGATCCTGGTGGGCGCGATGATGCCGCTCTCGACCGCGATGATCGAGACGGGCGCAGCGAAGATGATGGCCGACCATCTGGTCGCCCTGGTCGGCGATGCCGGGCCGACAGCGCTGCTCGCGGGGCTGTTCGTGCTGACCGCGGTCCTGGGCCAGCTCATCAGCAACACCGCGACGGCGCTCATCGTGATCCCGATCGGCGTCGCCGCCGCGGCAAGCATGGGCATTTCGCCTCGGCCGGTGCTGATGAGCACCGCCGTCGCTGCAGCCGGGGCCTTCCTGACGCCCATCGCCACTCCGACCAATCTGATGGTGATGGGCCCGGGCGGCTACGTCTTCAGCGACTACTGGAAACTCGGGCTGCCGCTCCTGATCTGGTTCTTCATCGTCGCAGTTTTCATCGTGCCGTTGATCTGGCGCTTCTGAAGGAGAAAAACGATGCGTTGGAAGTTTGCTGTACTTGCCATTGGCTTGGCGCTTGCGGGCTGCAATACCAACTCGGCCGATCAGCGGACGCTGGGTGGCGGGCTCATCGGCGCCGGCACTGGCGCCGTGATCGGCGGCATTGCGGGCGGCGGTCGCGGCGCGGCGATCGGTGCCGCCGTCGGCGGTGTGACGGGCGCCGTGATCGGACGTGCGACCACCCCGAACAACTGCATCTACCAGGACCGCTACGGACGCACCTTCGAAGCGCGCTGCCCCTGATAGGGCCTTCAGGTTCAGCGATTTCAGTCGCGCGGCCTTCCGCCGGCGCGGTTGAAATCGTGTCGCCGCGCACGATTGGCGGATCATCCCGATGCGTGTCGGTGGAGGCGCGGAGTTGCACTGCGCCAAATGCAGAAACGCCTGCCTTAAGGGAATCTCATGCGCATCGCCTCGACGATCAGTAGGAGATCATTGCTCTCCTGCATTCTTGGAGGGTTCGGATGCGCCGCGATGGGCACCACGACCAGCGCAACAGCTGCCCCGGCAGGGGACGATCAGCCCATCGGGGAAGAGATGGCGCGCGCGCTGGATGAGGCCGATGTCGCCTTCAGCCAGCGGCCGCAACTATACTACAATCGCCAGCGGCAGCACGGACAGCCGCCGCGGCAGCGCCGCCAACGCAGGCGTCCGCCGCATTGGCGCCATCGCTGACGACGGCGAAGCGCCCGCTGGACGCAGGACCAGCCGCTGAGCGGGAGGCTCTCGGCCAGCCTCCCGGATATGCAAGAAAATGGCGTCATCGGGCGCCCGAATTCGGTCGCGCGCCGACCTGGAGCGGATTCACCGATCAGGTTGAATCAACCTGATCGGTGAATCCGCTCTCACTTTTGGAAAGATACGGCTTTAGCGATCGGCTCGCGGTGCAAGCTGATCGGAACGGGCCCTAGAACGGGATATCGTCGTCGAGATGGGTCGACGAGGAACGGCCGCCACCGCCGCCGCCACCACCGCCCGACATGGCCGGCTGGCGCGAACCGCCGCCACCGCCACCGCCCATCGCGCCGGAGCGGCCGAAGGAGCCGCCGCCGCCCGAACGATCGTCCATGTAGCCGCCGCCACCGCCGCCTTCGCCGTACTCATCCGAGCCGCCCTGGCGGCTGTCGAGGATGGTGAGCTCGCCGCGGAAGCGCTGCAGCACGATCTCGGTGGTGTATTTCTCGACGCCGGACTGGTCCTGCCACTTGCGGGTCTGGAGCTGGCCCTCGATGTAAACCTTCGAACCCTTCTTCAGGTACTGCTCGGCAACCTTCGCCAGGTTCTCGTTGAAGATCACGACCGAGTGCCACTCGGTGCGCTCCTTGCGCTCGCCGCTCTGCTTGTCGCGCCATGTCTCGGAGGTGGCGATGCGCAGATTGACGACAGGCTCGCCGCTGCCGAGGCGGCGCACTTCGGGATCGCGCCCGAGATTGCCGACCAGAATGACCTTGTTGACGCTACCAGCCATGACAGGCTCCATTTCCTGCGCACTTCACACAAACCGGCCGCTCGACCGGAGCCGAACCCTATCGGCCGATTAAGGCATTATCAATGATGTTCTCGTTTTGTTCGAGTGGTTTTCCCCTGTCGAATCACACCGCCAGGCGGTCGCCGCAGACGAACTGCCGGAAGGCTACGGCAGGTCGCCTTCCAGCCTGACGCCGAGCGAAGCCAGCGCCCGCCAATAACCCGGATAGGTCTTGCCGACGCAGGCGGGGTCCAGGATGGTGATGCCGTTGAGCTTGAGGCCCGCCAGCGCGAAGCTCATTGCGATGCGGTGATCGGCATGGCTGTCGATCCGCGCGGGAAGGGTCTGCCCGGCGAGGGCCGGATCGGACGCGACCAGAAGATCGTCCCCCTCCTCCCGGCCGAGGCCCGGCCGGATGCGCGACAACCCCTGCGCCAGCGCCGCCACCCGGTCGCATTCCTTGACCCGCAGATTGGCGATCCCGACGAAGCGAACCGGCCGCTGGTTGAAGGCCGCGAGCACGGCGAGAGTGGGAATCGCATCCTGCATCTGCGAGCCGTCGATGACGGCCGGCAGGTGCGGGAAGCTGGCGATGATCTTGTGCGCGGCCGCGTCGGGCTGGGTGAAGGCCGAGGGGGCGACGCCGAGATCGATGGCACCGCCGGTCAGCACCTCGGCCGCCCAGAGATAGGTGGCGGCGGACGCATCGGGTTCGATCAGGAAGTCGGCAGCCTTATAGCCGGTCGGTTCCACCCGCCATGTCGCCGGATCCGGCTGCGAAACTATCGCCCCGAAGGCCTTCATCACCGCCAGCGTCAGATCGATATAGCCGCGCGCGCCGATTTCCTTGCCGGTCAAGGCGATCTCGACCGGGCCACGCCCGCAGGCCGCCGCCATCAGCAGCGCGGACACGTACTGGCTGGACAAGCCGCCATCGATCTCCACGCGCCCGGCAGGGAAGCTCCCCTGCCCCTGGACCGTAACCGGGGGGCAACCGCTCGGAGCCGTCACCGCCACGTCCAATGTCCGCAGCGCCTCGACCAGCGGCGCGATCGGGCGCTTGCGCATGTGCTCGTCGCCGTCGACGATCACGGTGCCGTCGACCAGCGCGGCGGCTGCGGTCAGGAAGCGTGTCGCGGTACCGGCGTTGCCGAGGAAGAGCGGCTCGGCGGGCGGTTGCAACCGGCCCGTTCCCGAGACGACGAAGGTGGTCTCATCGGGCTCGTCGACCGTGACGCCCATCGCGCGGACCGCCTGCGCCATGTAGCGGGTGTCGTCGCTCTTCAGGGCGCCGGTGAGCCGGCTGGTGCCGCCGGCCAGCGCCGCAACGAGCAAGGCGCGGTTGGTGATCGATTTCGAGCCGGGGGGCTCCACCCGGCCCCGCAGCGGCGCGCCAGGCGGAACGATCGTCAGTGCGACCGTCGCATTCATGGTCCGTAACCTTCGCCCGTTTCAAAGCCTGCGCCGAAACGGCGCGCGCAAGCTCATAGCGTGGCCGGCTTGGTTTGTCGCGGACGAAGCGGCGAGCGACCCCGCGCTCCGCCCCAAAATCAGCCGTCCCGCCGGTGCGACACGAGGACGGCCTGCGCCATCCGGTCCAGCAACACGGCGAGCAGGACGATGCCGAGCCCGCCGACGAAGCCGAGGCCGGGATCGGCCCGCTGCAGGCCGAGCAGGACGATCTCTCCGAGTCCCTTGGCGCCGATCATCGAAGCGACCACGACCATGGCGAGCGCCATCATGATCGCCTGGTTCAGCCCCTGCAGGATGGTGAGCCGCGCGAGCGGCAGCTCGATCAGCCAGAAGGTCTGCCGTGGCTTCAGGCCCAGCGCCCGCGAGGCCTCGATGAAACCGGGATCGACGCCGCGCAGGCCAAGTTCCGTCAGCCGCGCGAAGGGCGGCAGCGCATAGATCAGCGTCGCGACCAGTGCCGGCGCACGCCCAAGGCCGAGCACCATCGCCACCGGGATCAGATAGACGAAGCTCGGGATGGTCTGCATCAGGTCGTAGAGCGGCGCGAGCGCCCGGCCGAGGTGCGGCAGCCGCGCCGCCGCGACGCCCAGCGGCAATCCGAGCAGCACGACGAACAGCACGGCGACCGCGACCAGGGCAAGCGACTGCATCGCCTCGCCCCAGACGCCGAGCCCGGCCAGAGCCACCGGCAGGGCCGCCATCGCCAGCGCAAAGCCGATCCGCCGCGTCGCAAGCCAGGCGCCGGCTGCGACCGCCAGGACGAAAGCCGGAACCGGAATGTGCTGGAGCGCCGTCTCGACCAGCCGGACCGGGGCGGTCAGCGTCGCACCGAGGCCGTCGAGCTTGTCGCCATAGCCGGTGACGACGGCATCGACCCCGCGGTTGACGGCGGCCTGCAGCGCCTTGCCGAACTCCGGCACCAAAGCGGTCGTCACAGGCTCGACGCGACCTTCGTGGCGATATCGGCCGGCAGCCATTTGCGCCAGATGTCAGGCTGCGTCTTGAGGAAGACCACGGCCTGCTGCTCGGGCGTGACGCCCTTCTCGCGCGCCTCGGCGAGCATCTTCGAGGTCATGTCGCTGGTCGTGCCGTAGCTCTTCAGGAAGCTCGCCAGCTGGGGCGCCTTCCTGGCGAGGTCGACATTGGCGCCGATCACCACCTTGCTCGTCGGATAGGCGGTGGCGCGCTTGGGGGTGTCGCTCGCCTTCAGCTCCGCCCAAACAACCGGGTCGAACGGCGGCTCCTCGAGCTTGACGAGGTCATAGGCGCCCAGCAGCCAGCTCGGCCCCCAGTAGTAGAACAGCACCGGACGCTTGCGCTTGAGCGCGCCCTCGATCGCAGCGACCAGTGCCTCGCCCGAGCCGCCCCGCGTATTGGTGAAATCCCCGGCGAGCCCGTAGACCGCGAGCTTCTTGGTGTTGATGCCCTCGCAGACCCAGCCGGCGACGCAGTTATAGAAGCGCCCCTTCCCCGGCTCCTCGGGATCGGCGAACAGGTCCTTGTAGCGCTTGAGATCCTCAGCGGACTTCAGGTCGGGCGCCTTGGCGTCCGGCCCGGAGACCAGATAGCGCGGCACGAACCAGCCCTCGTTGGCATCCGGGAAGGCGGTGCCCAGCGGTTCGACCTTGCCCGCCTCGGCCGCCTTGACCCAGGCCTCGACCGGGTTGGCCATCCAGATTTCCATGACGATGTCGACATCGCCGCGCGCCAGCCCGTTGACCAGAGGCGCGATGGCGCCGGGTACGCGCTCGACCTTGCAGCCGAAGCCGCGCTCGGCGATCGCGCTGGCGACGGCGGTGTGGAAGGCGGCTGAATCGTAGTCGAGGCCCGCCATCTTCAACGGGCGGTCGAGCTCGCAGGCCATGGCCGGGGCGCCGAGCCCGAGGCCGATGGCAAGCGTTGCGGCTCCAAGAAAGGCTTTCATCGTCATCGCTCCCCCGCTTGACCATGACAGAAGCCGCCGGGGCCGATCGCGCAGGCGGTTCGCGCTGTAACGCGGAGCCCGGCGAATTGATCCGTTCTCCCGGCCTCTTTGTGGGGAGCATCGCTCAAGTGGAGCGGCGAAACCACACCCTACCCTGTCAGCTCCCGTCAGGACCATGCGCGTGACGGCGGCGAAGCGCAGCTGCGACGAGAAACGAGCGACGTGGCGGGGCAGTCCGTTGGCGCCCCGACGCGGGCGATACGAAGTTCCGCTCCCCAGCAGCCGGAGAATCGTGATCGCATCGGCAGGGGACATGATCTAGTTTCACGAAACATGACCCCGCGCCTGCTCCAGACTTTCCTCGCTGTCGCGCGCTGTCGGACGGCTACGCGGGCGGCCAGCGAGCTCAACCTTGCCCAATCCAGCGTGAGCGACCAGATCCAGATCCTCGAGGACACTCTGGGAGCGAGCCTGTTCCTGCGTTCCAAGCAGGGCTTTCGTCTGACGGCCGCCGGAGAGGCGCTGGTGCCTTATGCCCAGGAAATCCTGACGACGATGGATGACGCACAGGCCGCGGTGAAGATCGCGAGCCTCTCGGGTGACCGGTCACTTGTCATAGGTGCGCTCGAAACCGTTGCGGCGGAGGTTCTGCCGGCGCTGCTCGCCGACCTCCGACAGAACCAGCCCGAGCTTCGTATGCGCATCGAGGTGGCGGGCAGCGATCACCTGCTGCAGCGCCTTCTCGACGGCTCGAACGACATCGCCTTTTTGTTCCGCAGGGGCGCTCTGGACGAAAGGCTCGCTCGGCGGGAATTTGCTCGGGAGCCTCTGGTCATGATCGGGCCGCCGGCTGTCGGAAGCGCCTTCGCGCCTCCTTCAGATCCGGTTGCCCTCGCCGCCGAGCCGTTCATTACGACCGAGCCCGGCTGCGTCTACCGGCATCTGTTCGATCAGGCCTGGCGCCGGGCCGGCCTGGCGCCGCCAAGGCCGTTCGCGGAGGTCGGCAGCATCGAGGCAATCGTGCGTCTCGTTGCGGCTGGCAGCGGCTATGCCCTGGTGCCTCGGCTCGCCGCGAGGGAAGCGCTCGCGCGCAGTGCCGTCGCCGCGATCCCATCGCCTGGGTTCGAACTCGTGGCGACGCTCGACATGGTATGGCGTCGCCGACGCGTTCAGTCGCCTGGCCTCACGCTCCTCCTGGCCCGGACGGGACGAGCGCGGCGTGCTCTCAAACAAGGCGATGACCGCCCTCGACGTGAAGAACGGTGCCCGTCGTGAACCCGTTGCCGATGAGGAAGGCTACGGCATCGGCTATGTCTTCCGGCTGACCGACGCGGCCGACCGGCAGGCGTTCCGCCATTCCGGCGAGAACCTCCGCCTTCCGCTCGCCCGCCACCGCCTGCCATATCGGCGTGTCGACCCAGCCCGGTGATACTGCGTTCACACGGATCGGAGCCAGTTCGACGGCCAGGGCCCGGACGAGGCCTTCAAGTGCCGCGTTTATGGTTGCGACCACCGTTCCCCGCGCCATCGGCCGGTAGGCCGCTATGCCGGATGTGAAGGTCAGCGATCCCCCGGCGGCGAGCCTCGGGCTGCCGTGCTTGGCGAGCAGGATCGGGCCAACGATCTTGCTGTCGATGGCGCGCCGGGCCGCGTCGAGATCGAGCGCAGGCAGCAGTTCGTAAGCGCCCGTAAAGTCGGCAGCCGTGCAGACGATGTGATCGAAAAGGTCCCCGTCCGCAAACAGGGCCTGCACTTCGCCTTCGGACGTGATGTCGGCTGCGAATGTCGTGAGCAGCGGCGAAGCCCCGAGATCATCGTGCGCGCGCCGAAGCCGGGAAGGGTTCCGGCCGACGATCGTCACATGGTCTCCGGCCCGTATCAGCCGCCGCGCAAGGGCGAAGCCCATGCCCGAGCTCCCCCCGGCGATGAGGATGCGGCGCGGGCCCGTTCTGTGGTCGGTCATCTCGATCTCCATTTCCGATCTGCCGACTGTGTTCGAGCTTTGTCGGCTCGAGGGGAAACGGAATGAACCGATGATGTCATCGGCGATGCCGATCGAAGACGAAGGGTGGCGCGCCCCGAGAATGCCACGGACTGCTCCGACGCGGGGCTGGCGGTAAAGGCCGGCGCCGCGGCATCGGCCAGCTTCCGGACCACCCGCCAACTTCTGCTAGCGCCCCATTTCGGAAGCTGCCCCGTCCCGAGCGCGCGGAGGAGTAAGGCTCCTGTAAGGATGAGCGCGCCTAATTCTCGCATCAAATCCATGAAACGCGAGGGAGCCTGATCATGAGCGACGACCGCAACAATTCTGTTCAGTTGAATGATGCCGAACTCGAAGCAGTTGCAGGTGCCGGCAGCATGGGCAGGACCGGCATGAGCACCTTTCGCATGGTAGGGGGGCTTGTTGTGAAGATGGCGGGATCACTGCTTGGAAACGAAGGCATGACCCAACATGGTCGGGAGATGATTGCAGACGCATCATCCCGCTTGTCCGGCAAGAAAACCTGACCGAGCACAATCCACGCCGACGGGGTCTGCACTCCCAGCCCGTGATGCGCCAACAGTTGGGGCTGGCCTTCCGCCGGGAAGCAAGCATTCTCCGACGCACGCGCCGAACGTCGGCTTCCGACCACTTGTGTTGAAAAAGCCCGGTCAGCGTGAAGCTCGAGCAGCCCGGGCTGCGCTTCGCTCAGCCGGACATAAACCCGGTTCTGAGCGCGCAGGCCCATTCCTGCCGTCCCGCGTGTTCGGCCTGGCGCGCCGCCGCTTCGTGGTCGTAGTCGACGGCGATGGCCTCGAAAAGGTCCGGTTGGCCTGCACCATCCAAGGTGACGATACCGTAGCGTGCGTGCGGCGAGCCTTGCTCGGAGACATGGGCCGGTGGTGTGGAATCGTCATAGGCGGGGCAGCCGATGCTGCCCGGGTTGAAGATGATGGGACCATCCGGGATGCGGATCAGTTCCGCGCGGTGGCTGTGGCCGCACAGCGCGATGCGGCACCCGGGGTCGAGCGCCTTCAGCCGGCGCCGGATCGCCGCCAAAGGAGCGCGCACCAACTGGCTATTGACGACCGTATCGGCGAGATACTTCTCGTCGTCGTCGGGGCGAGCGTGGAAGGCGATGACGCCGGGCGCAATCTCCAGTGTAAGCGGCTGGGTGAAAAGCACTTCGCGCTGCGCCGCGGTCAGTCGCTCCCGAGCGTAGAGGTCGGAGGCCCACATCTCGTCATGGGGGTCGGCGGCGACGCGGCGGTCGTGGTTGCCGCGCACCGTCGGGAGGTTGAGCGCCTGGAGCCGTTCCATAGTCTCGCGCGGCCACAACGGACCAGAGACGCTGTCGCCGAGATTGACGAACAGCTCAGCACCACCACGCCGGCGCAGATCCTCCAGCACGGCGTCTAGGGCCAGGACATTGCCGTGGATATCGGCGAGAACGGCGATGCGCATTTTTCGGAAGCTCCAGTGATTCGCAAATGCCCGGCGATGCCGATCAATCCAAGCCTTGTTTGATAACGTCTGCCTCCGATCCGTTGCGGTCCTCGCTGTTATAGGACGTGCACATCGCCCGACACAGGATGCCAGACCCGCGAGTCAGGTTCTTCAACGCTGGGACCCAAACTGCACTGGCCATCGGTTCGATAGGTGAGAACGAAGCCGTCGGGGCGGTATAGCGACCATTGTTCCTTGTTGCCGGACGCATATGGCCAGATCGTTAGCGTAGCGCCCAGATCGAAGACAAAAATCGCGGTGCGCCCTGAGGTATCGAGGACGAACTCCGTCAGCTTTTGTCCGTCCACCGTCCGCGCCGCCGCTTCGATCCGTTCATGAGCGTCAGCATCCTCTGCAAGCGTTTTGTCGAATGCGATCACACGCCAATGGCAAGCGGAGACGCAAAGGTTCCATTCTCCAACGGGTTTGACTTGGCGGCGCGCCATCCGGTCTCGTACCCGTACTGATGGTGACTGCGAGGCAATTGGCTCGCGGATGTGTAGGCGCGGCGCTCCAAATTCCAGAGACATCATGCTTCCGTGCACTCGACCCACGCTCCAGCAGGGCAGGCCTATCAGCGGCGCAATGGTGATCGAGATAGCTTCGTTCATGCCGTCAATTATGGCGCAGCAAGCAATGTCCGCAAACGACCCAACTGAGACATATGCGACGACGGGCACCTTGGATCCTGGACGTCGAATAGAAAAACCCGGCAGGCCGAGCCCGCCGGGTCGCGATGCGAGGGTTGTTCGCAGCTCAGCCGCGCGGAGCGAAGGCCTTGAGCGCGGCGGCGGCAAGGGCCGACTTCAGGATGGCGCCCAGGACGAACGGCGTTGCGCCGAGGGCGACCGCCTTGGGCAGGCCGATGAGAACGCCGAGCCAGGCCACGCCGATCACAAGGCAGAGCGCATTGCCGGCCAGCATCGCGGCGAAGGCGAGCCCGACCCGGCTGCCGTTCCAGCCGCGCTGGGCGAGCCAACCGGTGAGCGCTGCGGCAAAGGGGAAGGCCAGCAGATAGCCGCCGGTCGGGCCGGCGAAATAGGCTGCGCCGCCGACGGCGCCGGCGAAGACGGGCAGCCCGATCGCGCCCTGGGCCAGCCAGGCGATCACGGTGACGGCGCCGAGGCGCCAGCCATAAAGCGCGCCGATCAGCGTCACCGCGAAGGTCTGCATCGTCATCGGCACCGGGTACATCGGCACCTTGATCTGCGAAGACAGCGCAAGCAGCAGACTGCCGACGATCACGGCGCCGGCCTGCCAGGCGAGCGAGCGGCTTTCCAGCCGCAGCGGGCTGAAGGATCGGCTGAGGGCAAGATCGGTCATGGTCACTCCTTCATCGAGGTCAAATTATCTATAATTTTGACCTTTGATCTATGAGAAAGTCCATATATCGATGGAAAAGGCAAGCGCGCCCTTCGTTGCGAAGCCGGTTGGCATTCCTGGGAATCTTCCGTCTGGCCCAAGCGTCATTCTCGGGCGCAGCGCAGCAGGGACCCGAGAATCTCTTGCCGGAATGGGCGCCGAGAGCCCTCTTCGGCCGGAGATGCTCGGGTCGAGCCCGAGCATGACGGCCGGGTTATGTGCATCTTTACGAGGACCGGGTTCGCAGCTCTGCCCCCTCACCCGACGATCGCAAAGGCCCCGCGCGTCGTGCCCGAGGCGGTGCGGACGGGTCGCTCGCCAATCCACTGGGCGTGCCGCGCCAGCGTCGCCGTCGCGGTTTCAAGGTCTCCGCTGCGCAGCGCGTTGAGAATCGTGCGGTGGTCGTGATCGGTGCGTGCTTCCCATTCCGAGCGCCAGGCCGAAAACAGGAAGCGCGCGCTCGCCGCATGCAGGTCGTCGATCGTCGCGAGCAGGCGCCTCATGCCGCAGGGCGCGACCAGCGTGCGGTGAAAGCGGCGATTCGCCTCCTCCCAGGCGCGGACATCGGTCGCTGCGTCGCAATCGCGCCGGGCCCGCTCGGCCTCGTCGAGAATGGCGGCGGTGAGATGCGGCGCGGCATGGCGCAAAGCCAGCACCTCCAGCGTCGCGCGCATCGCCGCGACCTCCTTCACCTCCGACAGGTCGAAGGAGGCGACGCGGACGCCGCGGCGCGGCTCGCTGATCGCCAGCCCCTGCGCCTCCAGCCGGCGGAAGGCCTCCCGCACCGGGACATGGCTCGTCGCGAATTCCTCCGCGATGTGGTCCTGCCGCAACCGCGCTCCCGGCTCGATCGCTCCGGCGATGATCCTGTCCGCAAGGGTTCTGGCGATGCGGACGGCGATGGTGACTTCGGCAGGCTTCGTCATGTTTTATAGATAATTCGGCCGTGCACCGGAGTCGATTGCGATCCGCCGGATCGTCCCCACATGAACCTCGCCGCTGCTGACGTTTTCTGTCAGGACGACGGCAGCAGCCGGGACGGCTGCGTGCTATTCATGCCGGGCAGATCGCCGCGAGGCTGGAAAGGCCCGGCTTTTGCCCTATCTGTAGCGCTTCACCGCAACGGACGCCCCGATGGCCCGCAAGACCGAAACCGCCGCTGCCCAGGCCGCTGCGCTGGAAGACATATTCGACCGCAACCGCACGGCCGATCCGAACAGCCGCGCCATCACCGTGCGCGGCGCGCGTGAGCACAACCTCAAGAACGTCGATCTCGCCATTCCCAGAGACAAGCTCGTAGTGTTCACCGGCCTCTCCGGCTCGGGCAAGTCCTCGCTCGCCTTCGACACGATCTATGCGGAAGGCCAGCGCCGCTATGTCGAGAGCCTCTCGGCCTATGCCCGCCAGTTCCTCGAGATGATGCAGAAGCCCGATGTCGACCAGATCGATGGGCTCTCGCCGGCGATCTCGATCGAGCAGAAGACGACCTCGAAGAACCCGCGCTCGACCGTCGGCACGGTCACCGAGATCCACGACTACATGCGCCTGCTCTGGGCGCGGACCGGCATCCCCTATTCGCCCGCGACCGGCCTGCCGATCGAGAGCCAAACCGTCCAGCAGATGGTCGACCGCATGACCGAGCTGCCGGAGAAGACGCGCGGCTACCTGCTCGCGCCGGTCGTGCGCGGCCGCAAGGGCGAGTTCCGCAAGGAGATGGCCGACTGGCTGAAGCGCGGCTTCCAGCGCGTCAAGGTCAATGGCGAGTTCTACGAGATCCCGGACGCCCCTGCCCTCGACAAAAAGTTCAAGCACGACATCGACGTCGTCGTGGACCGGATCGTGATCCGGCCCGATCTCGGCGCGCGCCTCGCGGATTCGCTGGAGCAGGCGCTGGAGCTGACCGACGGCATCGCCGTCTTCGAATATGCTGATGAGAAGGAGGAGAACGGCGAGGCCAAGCGCGTTACCTTCTCGTCCAAGTTCGCCTGCCCGGTCTCCGGCTTCACCATCCCCGAGATCGAGCCTCGGCTGTTCTCGTTCAACAACCCGTTCGGCGCCTGCCCGGTCTGCGACGGCCTTGGCCACGAGATGCGGATCGACCCGGACATGATCGTCCCCGATCATGCGTTGACGCTAAAGAAGGGCGCGATCGCGCCCTGGGCCAGGTCGACCTCGCCCTATTACGGCCAGACGCTGGAAGCGCTCGCCCGGCATTTCGGCTTCTCGATGACCAAGCCCTGGTCGGAGCTGCCAGAGAGCGCGCAGAAGGCGATCCTGTTCGGCACGGGCACGGAAGCCGTGCGCATGGCCTATAATGACGGCCTGCGCAGCTATGAGGTGAAGAAGCCCTTCGAGGGCGTCATCACCAATATGGAGCGGCGCTGGAAGGAGACGGAGTCGGACTGGGCGCGCGAGGAGATCGGCCGCTTCATGTCCGAGACGCCCTGCGCCGCCTGCAACGGCTATCGCCTGAAGCCCGAGGCGCTGGCGGTGAAGATCGACATGCGCCATATCGGCGAGGTCTCGAAGCTCTCGGTCAAGGACGCGCTGGACTGGGTCACCGCCCTGCCCGCCCGGCTGTCGAAGAAGCAGAACGAGATCGCCCCGCGCATCCTCAAGGAAATCCGCGACCGGCTGACCTTCCTGCTCGACGTCGGGCTGGAGTACCTGACGCTCGCCCGCGCCTCCGGCACGCTGTCGGGCGGCGAGAGCCAGCGCATCCGATTGGCGTCGCAGATCGGCTCGGGCCTGACCGGCGTGCTCTATGTGCTGGACGAGCCCTCGATCGGCCTGCACCAGCGCGACAACGAGCGCCTGCTCGGCACGCTGCGCCGGCTAAGAGACCTCGGCAACACCGTGATCGTGGTCGAGCATGACGAGGACGCGATCCTGACCGCCGACTATGTCGTCGATGTCGGCCCCGGCGCCGGCATCCATGGCGGCGAGATCGTCGCCAAGGGCACGCCGCAGGACATTCTCGACGACCCGAACTCGCTGACCGGCAAATACCTCACCGGCGAGATGTCGGTGCCGGTGCCGCCCAAGCGCCGCAAGGCGCAGAAGGGCCGCAGCCTCAAGATCGTCGGCGCGCGCGGCAACAACCTCAAGAATGTCGATGTCGAGATTCCCCTGGGGATGTTCACCTGCATCACCGGCGTCTCCGGCGGCGGCAAGTCGACGCTGGTGATCGACACGCTCTACAAGGCGGTGGCGCGCAAGCTGAACGGCGCGATCGACCACCCGGCCCCGCATGACCGGATCGAGGGCATCGAGCATCTCGACAAGGTCATCGACATCGACCAGTCGCCGATCGGCCGCACGCCGCGCTCGAACCCGGCGACCTATACCGGCGCCTTCACGCCGATCCGCGAATGGTTCGCCGGCCTGCCGGAGGCGAAGGCGCGCGGCTATCAGGCCGGGCGCTTCTCGTTCAACGTCAAGGGCGGCCGCTGCGAGGCCTGCCAGGGCGACGGCGTCATCAAGATCGAGATGCACTTCCTGCCGGATGTCTACGTCACCTGCGACGTCTGCAAGGGCAAGCGCTACGACCGCGAGACGCTGGAGGTGAAGTACCGCGACAAGTCGATCGCCGACGTGCTCGACATGTCGGTCGAGGAGGCGAAGGGCCTGTTCAAGGCAGTACCCTCAATCCGCGACAAGATGGAGACGCTGGCGCGCGTCGGGCTCGACTATGTCAAGGTCGGCCAGCAGGCGACGACGCTCTCGGGCGGCGAGGCGCAGCGCGTCAAGCTCTCCAAGGAACTGTCGAAGCGCGCCACCGGCCGCACGCTCTACATCCTCGACGAGCCGACGACCGGCCTGCATTTCCATGACGTCGCCAAGCTCATGGAGGTGCTGCACGAACTGGTCGACCAGGGCAATTCGGTGGTGGTGATCGAGCACAATCTCGAGGTGGTGAAGACCGCCGACTGGGTGATCGACATGGGCCCCGAAGGCGGCGACGGCGGCGGCCAGGTGGTGGCCGAAGGCACGCCGGAGGACATCGTGCGGATCGGCAAGGGCCACACCGCGCGCTTCCTGAAGGAAGTGCTGGATCGGCGGCCGATCAAGAAGGGCAAGACGGTCGCGAGGCAGGCGGCGGAGTGACAGCCGTCCCCAGCATGTTGCAGTCACTCTCAATGTTCACCTTTTCTTCTCATTCCTAATCAGGTAAGCACGAGGGGCTGACTTGGCCCTTATTCTCGCTTGGCCCGTATCGGGTGCAGGTCCGAGAGGCGGGGACCATCGCGGGGCGAGTAGCTTCGCGGTGCAGGTCGATGCCACGGCGGCTTTCGTTGTCGGGGCTTCGCTTGAAGGACGCCCGCACGCCCCGGCTGACAGGTGCGAGACTGGTGTTCCGTCGCTGGCGGCCTGCCGATCAGTCTCCGAATTTATTTGTTGGCCTGGGCGGGGAGCCGCGCAAGGACTTGACGCGCCCAAAAAGCTGGTAAGCTGAAGGGGGAAGTCATCTTGAGCGGACGCGGAGCTGGATCGGTGTCGATTACTTTGGCCTTGAGCCTCAGGGCGGCAGCCGTTTTGTCACTGGCCCTTATTCTCGCTTGGCCCGTATCGGGTGCAGGTCCGAGAGGCGGGGACCATCGCGGGGCGAGTAGCTTCGCGGTGCAGGTCGATGCCACGGCGGCTTTCGTTGTCGGGGCTTCGCTTGAAGGACGCAACTGGCCGGGGGGATAACTTTGTCGGCAGGCCCCAAAGCTAGGTCCAAGCAAAAGTCCTTATGTGAGCGCGTCCGTTCGATGCGTGTTCTGGTATCAGCTTGGCATGCAATCCGCCGAAATGCCGAAACCTCGCAGCACGAGAAGACGAAGCTCAAGGCTCGCAAATTTGGTGAAAATTTACCGACAAATCTTCGTAAGCTTCAAGACCGCCTGCGTGAAGGGTATCGCTTTGACAAGGCTTATGGGGCCACTCCCCCCAAAGGCGGTGGGAAACCCGGCAAACGCCCAATCGTCGTGGCGCCCTTAGAGGACCGCATCGTCCAGCGAGCCATCCTCGATGTCCTTCAAGACGCTAGAGAAATTACCGGCGTCCAACGCGTTCTGCAAACTCCCACGTCAATCGGCGGCATTCGTGGCCGTGGGGTGGAGCATGCAATAGCTCTATTTGATGAACGAGTAAAAGCGGGAGATCTGTTTATTGCAGGATCGGACATCTCGGGGTTCTTTACGAAAATTCCGAAATCGCGAGTTATTGACTTTCTCGGACAAGAATCTATCGAGCCCGAATTCATTCAACTTGTAGAAGACGCTCTAAATGTCGAACTCATAAACGCGGATAATTTGAGCGAAGACGATAGAAAGCTCTTTCCTACAGGCGATGATGGGGTAGCTCAAGGCTGTCCATTGTCGGCCCTTGCTGGCAACATCGTTCTTGAAGATTTTGATCGTGAAATGAATAAGAGGGGTATTACATGTGTTAGATATATCGATGACTTTATAGTCGTCGGAAAATCGTTAAAGTCTGTAGAAAAAGCGATGGAATCAGCCAAGCGGATATTATCGGGATTGCGAATGGATATTTACGATCCCGTCAAATCGCCCACAAAGGCATTTATCGGCTCAGTTGGAGAGCCGCATGTTTTTTTGGGTTACAAGCTGCTGCCCGACATCTACCCGCCTGCTGATGCCGCTTCAGCGAAGCTTATGGGCCAGATTCAAACCTTGATTGTTAACGGCCAACGCGCGGTCAGCAAAGCCGTGACCGACCGTCATTTGACGAGCCAAGATCGATGTTACGCTCAGACACTAGTAGCTATTGATCACACAATTCGCGGCTGGCGCGCCTCCTTTAAGTCCTCAAACTGCCCCGACGTATTTGACGGCCTTGATATGATGATAGACCGCCGCTTAATGGATTTTAGGAACTTCTTCCGAGACAAGTTGGCAAAACGAACCCGAACACAGCAACGCCGGGCACTCCGCGTACAACTTCTATCAGATTAATTCTGTCCGTTTACGTCTCATCCATCGCGGCTCCTCGCCTTCCATCTAGGCAGAAGCACCTTCCATAGGTTAGGAGAACGCCCCCACAAAACGCGATGGAGGGTGCCATGACCAAGAACAAGCACGACTTCACCGACCAGCCGTCCTTTTGAGGTCACGAGCAAGCGTCGGAAGTCCTACCCGTCTGAAACCTACGTGAAGCGCGGCGTTCGCATCGTCCATGGCGATGTCGAACTGCAGGAAAAGCTCGGCCGCAACGATCTCTGCGTTTGCGGCTCCGGGCGCAGATTTCAAGAAGTGCTGCATGCCGAGTGGGCGTTTCGACGGCTCCGACCGGGATGACTACTTTCAGGGAGTGATACCTCCCTTCTGAACCAAAGCGCGGGGAACCCCTCTCCCGGATGGGAGAGGGGAAGGGGTGAGGGACCGCCGCTGATCGCATAGGCGCAACGGCACCGCCTCGCCTTCTCCGGCAACCGCAGGCCCTCATCCGGCCCTCCGGGCCACCTTCTCCCATTCGGGAGAAGGAAGAGAGCGTTGCGGTTCCCTCGCCTTCCCTCCTGACAACAAACTTATGCCCGCCCCCCATCACCCACCCTATCCTGCCCGCGCCCATCACCCAAACGGGGCGGCCGTCCGGAGGTATGCTGGAGGTTGGGTGAGGGTCGGCGCCTGCGGGCGGGGGTTACGCCCTGCTCCCGGGAGGCTTCGGGGCACCGCCCTGGGGATATTACGGTCCCTGTGCGAGGAGCTCGCTGGAAGGCTCGGCCGGTGACGGACGGGCATGGCGACGGCGCGACGACCCGCTGAGGGAAACTGGCGCCGAAACCCGCCCATCCTGAACCGCCTAAGCCCGATAAGCGCGGCCCGGAGCCAAAAGTCGCTGAAGGCGGAGCGCCACGGGGCGTGCGACGGGTGGCTCAATCCCGCCGCGCCGCAGCCTGGCTCAACGGTTGCGGATATCCCTCGCGCCTCGCGGCGCTCCGCCAGCCCTGTCCAGCCACCCTCCCGCCGCGCACCCGCGCGGGCGGATGATCCTGCGTGCCTGACCCTAGGGAGACCCGCCATGCCGAAACGCCAGAACACCCCCGCCGCCATCCCGCCGATCACCGATTTTGAGAGCTGCCAGAGGGCGCGGCCGATGATCCTGCGCCGTTTCGCCGACAATCTCGGTGTCTGGGAGGTCTGCGCGAACAAGGCGTGCGGCCGGGCGCGCAGTTGCCAGGGCCAGGACACGGCCTGCCTGCGCGCCTTCATGCAGGCGATTCCGGACGATGAGCGCCGGGAGATCCGCTACGCGCTGGACAACCGCGCGGCCGGGCTCTCTCCCGGCGAGGCGATGGAGCAGGCGCAGGCCCGTGTCGCCGGGGAGATCGCGCGGCAGGGGGAGTAACGCCACCGCGTTGCCATGAAAACGCGGGTCATCCCGGACGGAGCGAAGCGGAGATCCGGGATCCATGCCTGAGCCTTGATCGGATAGGCTCAGGCATGGATCCCGGGTCAAGCCCGGGATGACCGCGTGGTTCTCAGGCAGGCCGGCATCGGAGACGCCGGAGCCTCCTTGTCATGAGATGCTCGGGTCAAGCCCGAGCATGACGCGCGCGGGAGGCAGTCGCAACGCTGGCTTCCGCCCCTCGCCGCCCCCTCAGAACCGGTCGATGATCGTCACGCCCGTGCCCTCGAAGCGGTCCATCGCCATCAGGGCGGGGATCGATTCGGCGAGGTCGATGCGGCGGCCGACGAGCTGCTGCGGGGTGAGCTTGCCGGCGCTGATCATGTCGAGCATTGCGCCATAGCGATGCGCCTGCATGCCGTGGCTGCCGAGGATTTCGAGCTCGTGGGCGATGACCTGCGCCATCGGAATCGGCGGCGTCGCCTGCTCCGCCAGCAGCAGCCCGACCTGGATATGCTTGCCGCGCTTGCGCAGGTTCGCCACCGAATTGAAGCAGGTCTGCGGATGGCCGAGCGCATCGAGCGAGACATGGGCGCCACCGCCGGTGACGTCGCGCACGGCGGCGACGACATCGGGCTGCGTCTTGGCGTTGATCGTCACAGCGGCGCCGACCGCACGGGCGAGCGCGAGCTTGTCGTCGGAGATGTCGACCGCGACGACCTGGGCGCCGAGCGCATTGGCGATCATGATCGCGGAGAGGCCGACGCCGCCGCAGCCATGCACCGCGACCCATTGCCCGCCCGAGACCTTGCCCTGGTCGACCACGGCGCGGAACGAGGTCACGAAGCGGCAGCCGAGGCTGGCAGCCGTGGCGAAATCGATCTCCTCGGGCAGGCGCACGAGGTTGAAATCGGCCCGGTCGATGCGGACATATTCGGCGAACGAGCCCCAATGGGTGAAGCCGGGCTGGAACTGGTCGTCGCAGACCTGCTGGTTGCCGGAATGGCATTGCGGGCAGGAGCCGCAGCCCGAGACGAAGGGCACGGTGACGCGGTCGCCCTCGCGGAAGCGCACGACGCTGCGGCCGACCGCGGCGATGACGCCGGCCAGCTCATGGCCCGGCACATGCGGCAGGCGGATATCGGGATCGTGCCCGACCCAGCCATGCCAGTCGCTGCGGCACAGGCCGGTCGCTTCGACCTTGATGATGACGCTGTGCGGCTCCGGCACTGGGTCCGGCAGGATGCGCAGTTCGGGGGCCTGCCCGAAGGCTTCGTAGACGACGGCTTTCATGGCGGGGCACTCCTTTGTCGAGGCCCGTGTCATGGGGCAGTGCCGGTGGAATCGTCAATTGCGTGGCGGCGGGGTCGCCTTGCCTCGGCGTCATGCGCGGGCTTGTCCCGAGCATCAACGTCCTGCGGCTGTGATGGTGGGGGCTGACCGGCGATGAATTGCGCGGGGAACCCTCTCCCGCATCGAAGCCGCTGTTGCCGGCTTCGCCACTTCAGGTGCTGATCTCGGGCAGGCCCGGGATGGGTGGGAGAAGGAAGAAGGTGTCGCGGTTCCCTCGCCTCCTCGTCATTCTCGGGCCGGAGGAGGCGCCGGAGTCGCGCCGTCATGAGATGCTCGGGTCGAGCCCGCGCATGACGCTTGTCCAACCGGACTTATCCCCGCCCTTCGCCGCTCCCCTATCCTGCCCTCGCCCATCACCCAAACGGGGCGGCCGTCCGGAGGTATGCTGGAGGTTGGGTGAGGGCCGGCGCCTGCGGGCGGGGGTTACGCCCCGCTCCCGGGAGGCTTCGGGGCACCGCCCTGGGGGTACTATGGCCCCTGCGCGAGGAGCATCGCTGGGACGTTCGACGGGAAAGGCCCCGCAAGCCGAGACGCGACGAGGTGAAGAACCGAGCTGGCGTCGAGGCGAGCGGGGCCGGCACCGAAGAACCGTAGAAGCGCGGCCCGGAGACTGAAATCGCCGAAGGCGGAGCGCCACGGGGCGTGCGGATGGGGCTCCATCCGCGCCGCTTCCTGGCTCAATGGAAGTGGTCACTCTACCCCGCGCCTCGCGGCGCTCCGCCAGCCCCGTTCTCACGCTCGTGCGCTTCGCGCGGGCGATCAGAAGCATGCGTGAACCACCGTCCTCGCCGCGGCGAAGGCGAGGCACGAGCGCTCGAGCCTGCCGAGAAGAGCGCCGCGCCACGGGCGCAGATGCCCGACCAGTTCGATATTCGGCTCAGGCGCCGCAGGCCTTCAGCGCGTTGAGCGGAAACTTCAGGTAGCGCTGCCCGTTGGCTTCGGGCTCCGGCAGGCGCCCGCCATTGATGTTGACCTGCAGGGCATGGAGGATCAGGCGCGGCATCGGCAGCGTCCTGTCGCGCGCCTCGCGCAGGGCGACGAACTCAGCCTCGCTCCGGCATTTGACGAGGTGGGTATTGGCGGCCTTCTGCTCGGAGACCGTGCTCTCCCATTGGGGCGGCCGGCCTTCCGGCCGGTAGTCATGGCCGGTGAACAGCCGCGTCCGGTCCGGCAAGGCGAGGATGGCCTGGATCGAGCGCCAGAGCCGGCCGGCATCGCCGCCCGGAAAATCGGCCCGCGCCGTCCCGCTGTCGGGCATGAACAGCGTGTCGTGGATGAAGGCCGCATCGCCAACGAGGTAGGCTATCGAGGCGAGGGTGTGGCCGGGGGAGAACAGGACCCGGACCGGCATCTCGCCGATCAGGAATTCTTCGCCATCGGCGAACAGGTGGTCCCATTGGGAACCGTCGGCCGGAAAGCCGGGCCAGTTGTAGATCGCCTTCCAGAGCTTCTGGACGTCGACGATGCGCTCACCGATCGCGGTCGGCGCGCCGGTCCTGCTCTTGAGATAATGCGCGGCCGAGAGATGGTCGGCATGCGGATGGGTTTCGAGGATCCACTGGAGGGTGAGGCCCTCGGCCTGCAGATAATCGAGCAAGGCGTCGGCATTCTCGGTGCCGACCGCCCCGGACTTCTCGTCGAAATCGAGGACCGCATCGATGATCGCACATTGCCGCGTCACCGGGTCGGCGACGACGTACTGGATCGAGCCGGTCGGCGGATCGTAGAATCCCCGGACCGACGGCTTGAGCTGCGTGATGTCCACTTCAACGCTCCCCTGCCTGCGTCAACGCCGGATACGGCCGCGGCAAGGCAATGCCTCCGGGCCGATCGGCACCCGCCACGCCTGTCGCGGGCGCCATAGCCTCCTCAAGCGGAAGGCTGCCTCGTCTTGCGGAGATAAGGCAGGACACGTTCGAAGAGGCCGAAGCGCTTGGTGGCGTCCTCGTCTGAGACCGAGCCGGCGATGACGACATCCTCGCCCGGCTTCCAGTCCGCCGGGGTCGCCACAGGGTACTTCGCCGTCAGCTGGATGGAGTCGATCGCGCGCAGGATCTCCTGGAAGTTCCGGCCCGTCGTCATCGGATAGGTGAGCGTCAGCTTGATCTTCTTGTCCGGGCCGATGAGGAAGACCGAACGCACGGTCTGATTGTCTGCCGGCGTGCGGCCTTCGGAGGTGTCGCCGGACGAGGCCGGCAGCATGTCGTAGAGCTTGGCGACCTTTAGCTCATTGTCGCCGATCATCGGATAGGTGACGTTGTGACCGGTCGCGGTCTGGATGTCGGCCTTCCACTTGTGGTGGCTCTCCACCGGATCGACCGAGATGCCGATGATCTTGACGTTGCGCTTGTCGAACTCGCCCTTGATGCCGGCCATCATGCCGAGTTCGGTGGTGCAGATCGGGGTGAAGTTCTTGGGATGGGAAAACAGAACCGCCCAGCTGTCGCCGATCCAGTCATGGAATTGGATCGGTCCCTCCGTCGTATCGGCTGCAAAGTCCGGGGCCGTGTCATTGATCCGCAGGGTCATGGATTCCTCCAACTCTTCCTTCGTCACGGAGACGGCTTGCGAGGTCGGCAGCCGGCGGCATCTCCGATCGCCGTCACGTCAAACAAGTGCGTCTTTGGAAAAGGCGTCTGGCCTTGTCGGCGCGCGACGCAATTCTGGCACGAACGCCGGCTGCTTCGCGAGCCCCTTACGCAGGGAGACGGCAGTTTTCGCGCGTTCAGCCGAGGCGGCGCGTTACGCCGCCCTTATACATAGGCGGGGCCGGCGGCCCGAGGTAATAGGCACCTCCCAAGCCAACGCCGGCACCGAGCGCCGGCCAGCCGGGATCGGCATAGGCGTTGAGCTCCCAGCAGCGCAGCCTCTGGCGCTCAGCCTCGGTGGTGGCGTCGTTGCAGCGGGAGACTTGCGAGCGCTGCCAGAAGGCCGCGGCCGGCAGCGACGCAGCCGGCAAAGTGCCGCCGGCCAGCAGCGCCAGGAGGAACAACCTGTTCATCGCCTCTTCCCGTCCAATCCCAGAGCCCTATGATGACCGACATGCCCTTGCCGAACGCTTAAGCGGGGCCTTCGGAACCGAAGTGCGCCATCTGGCCGCTTCATCGGCTCCCGACGAGCGCAGGATCGCCGCGATGCGCCCTGGGGGCGGGGCGGCGAGCCAGACGAGCAAAGGAGATCGCGACGTGAAACTGCCCATCGTCATCCATAGCGACGAGGACTACGACCGCGCCCAGCAACGGGTGAAGGAACTGAACGCCTTGCCGGACACCCCGGACAAGGAAAAGGAACTACATGCCCTCGCCGAAGCTATGCTCTCCTTCGAGCTTCGCCGCGACGACGCCGACGATTGATGCCGGCGCAGCTAGCCGGGGGGCAATATGCGCGCCCCTCAAGCATTTTCGAGCGAAGCGGACATCAGTTTTCGTGAAGAAAGTACGATAAAATAAAGAGATAGAGAATGTCCGCGATTCGGAGAAACGCGGACATTCTCTAGGAGTCGTTGCTGGCGTTGAGTTCCTCGGGGCGCAACCCCTCATCCGGCGGACCGCCCTGCCCGCCATGCGTCGCGGCCCATTGCGAAACGATCTCGGCGATCAATTCGGCGTGGGTGCGGGGCGGGTTCTGCGTCGTGATGTAGTGATCGAGCGCTGCCAGAACCTCCCTGCTCAGCGCAACCGTAACCATAGCCGGCGACATCGCAGTCTCCTCCTCGGATGGAACAGTGCCGTGCTCCCGGCGTTCTTCCTCCGCAGCATACGAGCATGGCCTCGTTCCGCGAGCAAATTCTTTCAGGACCGAATCGAAGCCACCGTCTTCGGATAGATTTTGTTTTCTGAAATGCTTCGGACAAGCTTCGAAACACAGGATCTGAACAAATTTGAATCGCGGTTGTTGCTAAGACGACCCGCATCGCTGCGGAAGCACTCAGGAGGAAAACATGATCAAACATGTTGTGTTCGCATCTGTCGCCGCGAGCCTGCTCGCGGCGACCGCGCTCGCCCAGACCAATGCGCCTTCGCCGCCGTCTTCAGCGCCGAAAGCCTCGACCTCTGCCGAGAGCAGCATGCCTACCCCGACCAATCTCGCCGGCCACGGCAAGTGGCGCGCCACCAAGCTGATCGGCGTCGACATCTACGGCCCTGACGACAAGAAAGTTGGCGACGTTACGGAAGTGATCATGGACAAGACCGGCAAGGTCGAGATGGTGACTATCGGCGTTGGCGGGTTCCTCGGCATCGGCTCGAAGGATGTTGCGATTCCGTTCGAGCAGGTGAGCTGGAGCGACCAGCCGATCGCGCCTCCCGCGCCGGCGCCGGCCTCGTCGGGTAGCAGTGGTGCAGCCGGGACCGGCGGCGCGATGCCGTCCACGCCTCCGGCCGCGGCGGCTCCCAAGGCGCCGGCGATGTATCCGGACCACGGCAAGATCACGATGACCAAGGACCAGCTCCACGCGGCGCCTGCCGTGACCTATTCGGGCAGCTAAGCGATACTCGCTTGGGGAACCGAGCGAGGCCCGCCCTAAAAGGGCGGGCTTCTCCTCAGCGTGGGGCTTCACCCAACGGACAGGTTCCGGAGCAATGGCGGGATCGCCTCCGGCAGATCGTCCGCGATCAACCCCATGCCAAGCGCCTCTCCTGCCCGGCCATGCAGCCAAACGGCGGCGCAAGCCGCTTCGAAGGCGCTCATCCCTTGCGCGAGCAGGCCAGCGATCAGCCCCGCCAGCACATCGCCGGAACCCGCAGTGGCCAGAGCCGGCGAGCCGGTGGCGTTGATCGCCGCCCGCCCGTCCGGCGCGGCGATGACCGTATCAGCCCCCTTGTAGACGAGGATGGCGCCGGAGCGAGCCGCCGCCTTGCGCGCGCGCTCCAGCTTCGAGGCTTCCGTCGCAATCGCGGGTTCCTTGCCGAACAGGCGCTGGAACTCACCTTCATGCGGCGTGAACACGCGAGGATGAGCGGGGTTCGGGGGCGAGGCCTCCTCGCGCAGCGATGTCGCAAGCAAGGTCAGGGCGTCGGCATCGAGCACGACCGGCCTGTCGCTGGCGAGGGCTGAGCGGACCAGGGCGGCGGCCCGCTCATCCAGTCCCAGCGCCGGGCCTGCCACGATCGCGGAGATCCGCCGGTCCTGCAGGAATTCCTCGAACGCCTGGCCGCCCGCGACCGGGCGCTGCATCACTGCGTCCGGGCCGTGCGAGGCGTGGGCTGCCAGAGCCCCCGGCGCGCACAGGATCGTCACGAGCCCGGCGCCGATCCGCAACGCAGCCCGCGCGCTCAAACGCGGCGCGCCGACACCGGCGATGCCGCCTGCGGCGACAGCAACGGCCCCGCGCCGGTACTTATGCGTGTCGAGGCCGTGATGCGGCACGGCAGCGAGCCAAAGTGCCGGTTCGTTGCGCAAGGCAGCCGGCGCTATCTCGGCCAATGCGGTCGCGGCGGGAATACCGATATCGGCCACGACGATCTCCCCGCAGAGGGAGCGTCCCGGCAGCAGGAGGTGGCCGGGCTTCAGCCGGAAGAAGGTCACGGTTTCAGTCGCGCGAACGGCGGGGCCTTCGGCCTGACCGGTATCCCCGGATACGCCGCTGGGAATATCGACAGAGATCACCGGGCGGCCCGCGCCATTCATGAGCGTTACGGCTTCAGCTGCCTCGCCGGCAAGCGGCCGCGCGAGGCCTGCACCGAACAGCGCATCGACATAGAGATCGATCGCCCCGTCGGCGAGCGATGCGAGCGGTAGAACCGGCCCGCTCCACTGCGCGAAGGCGAGCGCGGCATCGCCCCGGAGGGCGTCTGGAGAACCCAGCAGCGCGACCTGCACCGTGACCCCGTGCGCATGCAGCAGCCGGGCCGCAACGAAGCCATCGCCGCCATTGTTGCCGGGGCCGCAGGCGATCGCGACCCTGGCCCCCTTCCTGACGCGCCGCAACGTAGCCTCGGCGACCGCGCTTCCAGCGCGCTCCATCAGAGCGATGCCCGCCGTGCCGGCGGCGATCGCGATGCCGTCCGCCCGGCGCATCTGGTCTGTCGAAAGCAGGGCGAGACCCGATAGCTGCATCGCTTCGGCTTCAGAAATCGTCATGCGACATGATGGGACGGCCTGGCGCGATATCGCAAGAGAAGGCGCCTCGAATGACTTGCTATAAAATTAAGCACATGATCCATTTTTGTGCTGTTTTTTGCCTCCTGCACGGGCGCTTCGAAGGGGTCTGCCGCATGGCGGGGCGTTAGCGCCAATGCTATGAGCAGACGTACGGTCGCAATCGTTCGAAGCCGAGGGGCGCCCAGCCCGCGACGACGGATTTTTGCAGTTCTCTTTCCGGCACGTGCCGGACCCTGGAAGCGCAGTGGAGGTCGATCGGCGCATGAAGAAGATCGAAGCGATCATCAAGCCCTTCAAGCTGGACGAGGTGAAGGAGGCGCTTCAGGAGGTCGGCCTGCAGGGTATCACGGTGCTCGAAGCAAAGGGCTTCGGCCGCCAGAAGGGCCATACCGAGCTCTATCGCGGCGCCGAGTACGTCGTCGACTTCCTGCCGAAGGTGAAGATCGAGATCGTGCTGAACGACGAAATGGTGGACCGCGCCATCGAAGCCATCGTCAAGGCCGCTCAGACTGGCCGCATCGGGGATGGCAAGATTTTTGTATCGACGGTCGAGGGGGCGATCCGCATCCGGACCGGCGAGACCGGCGCGGACGCGATCTGAGCTATTTCCCCCCGCATCAAGGGATCAAAGGCCGCGGCTGGATTGGAGCCGGCGACGGCCTACGAGTTTGAAAACTGCTGGCAAGAGGAATGCTGAAATGAAAAGCGCCAAGGATGTCCTCAAGGCGATCAAGGACAATGACGTCAAATACGTCGACTTCCGCTTCACCGACCCGCGCGGCAAGTGGCAGCACGTGACGTTCGACGTCGGCATGGTCGACGAGGACATCTTCGCCGAAGGCACGATGTTCGACGGTTCCTCGATCGCTGGCTGGAAGGCCATCAACGAGTCCGACATGCTGCTGATGCCTGATCCGACCACCGCGACGATGGATCCGTTCTTCTCGGCCGCCACGATGGTCATCAACTGCGACGTGCTCGAGCCGGCCACCGGTGAGCCCTACGGCCGTGACCCGCGCGGCATCGCCAAGAAGGCCGAGGCCTATCTGAAGTCGACCGGCATCGGCGACACGGTGTATGTCGGCCCCGAGGCCGAATTCTTCGTCTTCGACGACGTCAAGATCGCGGCCGATCCGTACCACACCGGCTTCAAGCTCGATAACGTCGAGCTGCCGATCAACGGTTATGCCGATTACGAGGGCGGCAATCTCGGCCACCGCATCGCCACCAAGGGCGGCTACTTCCCGGTTCCGCCGCAGGATTCGGCGCAGGACATGCGCGGCGAGATGCTGGCGGCCATGCAGGCCATGGGCGTCAAGGTCGAGAAGCATCACCACGAGGTCGCCTCGGCCCAGCACGAACTCGGCATGAAGTTCGACACGCTGACGCACACCGCCGACCTGATGCAGATCTACAAGTACGCGATCCACAACGTGGCCCAGAGCTACGGCAAGACCGCGACCTTCATGCCGAAGCCGATCTATGGCGACAACGGCTCGGGCATGCACGTCCACCAGTCGATCTGGAAGAACGGCAAGCCGCTCTTCGCCGGCAACAAGTATGCCGACCTCTCGCAGGAGTGCCTGTGGTACATCGGCGGCATCATCAAGCATGCGAAGTCGCTGAACGCCTTCACCAACCCCTCGACCAACTCCTACAAGCGCCTCGTCCCGGGCTATGAGGCTCCGGTGCTGCTCGCCTATTCGGCGCGCAACCGCTCGGCTTCGTGCCGTATTCCGTGGACGACTTCACCGAAGGCCAAGCGCGTCGAGGTCCGCTTCCCCGATCCGATGGCGAACCCCTACCTCGCCTTCGCGGCCATGCTGATGGCCGGCCTCGACGGCATCGTGAACAAGATCGACCCCGGCCCGGCGATGGACAAGGATCTCTACGACCTGCCGCCGCGCGAGCTGAAGAAGATCCCGACCGTCTGCGGTTCGCTGCGCGAGGCGCTGGAAGCGCTCAAGAAGGACAACGCCTATCTCAAGGCCGGCGGCGTCTTCAACGACGACTTCATCGAGAGCTACATCGAGCTCAAGATGCAGGATGTGGCGCGCTTCGAGATGACGCCTCACCCGATCGAGTTCGCGATGTACTACTCCTACTGAGGGTTTCGGCCGGCTTCGTAGGGAGCCGGCCGGCGATCCTAACGGCCGCGGACCCGCGGCCAGCCGGGAAGCCGGGGCGGCAACGCCCCGGTTTTTCGTTGGCGCTTGCCGAATGAGAGCCGGGCGCCCGCTTCACGCAAACGCCCTCACCCGGGAACGCACGTCCCCTCGTTCGAAAGCCCGGCGGAGTTCGAGGTCTATCGGATCGCCCAGCGGAAGGCGGTCAGCATCGGCGCTGCGCCCAGAAGCAGGACAGCGGCGAGACCCGCCACCGTCGACAGCAGGACGTTTCCGGACATCCCTGTCGCGATAAGCTGGGCCGCGACCAGAGCGAGGATCGCCAGCACGACCGGGCGCCAGGGCATCTCGAAGGGCAAGAGCCTCAGCAGCGGCAGGGCCGTCAGCATCGCAAGCCCCGCGCCCAGGGCGGCGCCGATGGCGATGACGGCGTCGCCTCCGGGCGCCAGCCACATCGCAAACAGGGCACCGGCACACATCAACGCACAATCCAGGGCTGCGAGGCCGGCGATGGCAAGCAGGCGCCGCAGCAGATGCGCCGGCGTCGGCAGCAGCGCCTGCACCAGCGCGCGGATCAGCGCCATCAGCGTGAAAGCCGGCGCCGTCCGCAGGAATGCCGCCTGCAGGTCGCGCGGGACGACGAGCTCGGCCGCCCCTTGCATCACGGCCAGCAGCAATGCGCCGCCGACCAGCGTCAGGCTTGCGAGCAGCGCGTAGTAGCGCCCGAGCTCCTGCCGAAGGGCGCCCCCGGCGCCCGAGCGATCATAAAGCGCGACGAGGTCGGGATAGCGGATCGCCTGCAGGGAGGACACGATCAGGATGAAGGGGCGCTGCAGCAGGTCGAGCGCCAGCAGCGCGCCGGCGGCGGGCGTGGCGCCGAAGGCGGAGACCAGGATCGCCTTCAGGCCGAGGGGTCCCAGCAGCCCTGCGATGGAGGCGCCGGCCGAGACCCCGCCATAGGCGAGATGACGCCGCGCGGCGCCGATATCGGCCCGCAGGGACCAACCCAGCACATGGCGCGCGGCAATGAAGGCGATGAGGCAATACAGGGCGTTGCCGAGCAGGACGCCCATGACGACATGGATGAAATCGGCCGAGACGAGGGCTCCGCCGACGGTCGCGGCCCCGATCAGCGAGGCGCGCAGACTCTGCAGCCGCGAGAACAGGCTGAAGGCGCCGCGGAAGCGCAGCATGGTCAGGTGCAGTTCTCCTGCGGCGATCATGATCGCCGCGCCCGCCCCTGCCAGCCCGGTCCAGGCCGATGCGCCCCATGTCATCGCGGCAAGCCCGGCAACGACACAGAGCGCGGCGCTTATGACGAACTCAAGGGTGATCGTGCCGCGCTCCGCCGCTTCGCTCGCTGCGTCCGGGCCGGGATAGAAGCGGCTACAGGCGAAGCGCACCCATTCGAAGAAGGCGATCGCTCCGAACTGCGCGATCGAGGCGAACAGCGAATAGGCGGCATAGTCGCCGGCCGGCAGCAGATGCGAGAGAACGATCAGCAGCCCGAAAGCGAAGGCCGCCTGGTAGAGATAGGCTGCGAGCGCACCGAGCTTCGCCATGCCGCCCTCACGCCGCCTGTGCCAGCAGGGCTTCATAGCCCGCCATCGACCGTCTGACATGCCGTCCGAGAGTCAGCGGCTCGGCCCAGTAGTTGCGATAGGCGGCGGCGCCCATGCGGGTCGCGATATCGTCGTCGCGCAATGTCGCCAGCGCTTTGGCCAGACCGGCGACATCGCCTCCCTCGACCAGAAGCCCATCCTCACCGTCGCGGACCCAGCTCGCCGGGCCGGTCGTGCGGGCGAGGATGACCGGCACGCCGCGCGAGCGCGCCTCGGCGATCACGAGCGGCCCGGGTTCGTACCAGAGCGACGGCAGGACGAGGCAGCGCGCCTGCTCGATCTCATCGAACACGGCGTCGGCCGGAACCCAGCCCCGCACCTCCGCCGCCGGGTTGAGGCGCCGGATCTCTGTCTCCATCGGCCCCTCGCCGACAAAGCGCACCGGCATTCCCGCGACAACCACCGCTTCAGCCAGAAGATCGGCCGCCTTTTCCTGCGTGAAGCGCCCGAGGAAGAGTGCGTGGCGGTTGGCCGCGACATCGGTTGGCGCGCGCTTCTGCGCCTCCATCATGTTCTCGACGACGATGTGGCGGGCATTCTTCGGCAGGAAGGGCTCGGCGAAGCTGCGGGCAAAGGGGCTGACATGGATGAAGAGCGGCGCGCGCAGTCGATGCAGCGCCGCGTCCGAGCGCCATTGGCGCGCCACCCGGACGAGCTTGTGGCCATAGGAGGCGCGATCACAATTCCTGCCGATGCAGGACGCCGACAGCGGCTGGCGGTGGCAAGGTCTGCCGGCGCGGAAGTCGAAATAGCCGCCGACCGGACAGAACGAGAAATAGTCGTGCATGGTGATGGCGACCGGCAAGCCGCTCTCACCGGCGGCGGCGATGGCGGCCGGGCTGAACGCCTTGGTCCATTGATGCAGGTGGACGAGCGTTTCCCCGGGCGGCTGCCGGCGCAGCAGGGCGCCGAGCGCCTCATGCGCCTTTGCGTTCCAGATACCCTGCCGGGCGGCGGCGAGCCGGCTGCCGACCTTCCAGACCTCTTCGCCCTCGAACAGTGCCACCTCGATATTCGGGTGCTGCAGCCGCTCGGAGAGGGGACCGATCATGCAGGCGAAGACGATCCGGACGCCGGCCTCCGCGAGGCCACGCGCGCTTTCGATCGCAACCTTCGCCGCGCCGCCATTGACCGAACCAAAATCGCTGACGATGACGCAACGCATGTGCGGAAAGCCCCTCCGCCGTCAGGGGTAGGGCCAAAAGGTTGATATTTCCGCGCAGGCCGTCCGAGCGATCAGTAGAAATGGAGGGCGGCGAGCCCGGTCGCTGCGGCGATCGCTGCGACCCACCACAGCCAGCGCGATAAAGCGCTTTCGGGCGCCGCTGAAAGGGAGCCGCCGACGACATCCTCATGGCCGAAGCATTCCCCCGCGAGGCGCGCCGTGCGCTGCAGACCCGCGATGCCCTTCACCGGCACTGACTGACGCGACGCCACGGTCTTCTCCCTCCCAGCCCGATCATAGCGCATTGCGATTCTCCGCATAGGCCCGATCGTGACACCGATCCTCGGTGGCGATGGTTAACGCAGGCTGAATGCCTCGGTTCCGGTGCTCTTCTGCCACGGCAACGTCACACGCAGATGACGACCGGTGCATGGCTCCAACGAGAGAGTTTCGATGTGTCGGGGAGCTGTCTATAAGCAGATCGGCTTAGGCGCGGCGCCCGGCGCCGCAACCGAGCCTGATCGAATGCCGGATCAAATAACCAAGTCGCACAATCCGTCCTTCATGCACTAGGATTGGGCGGAACGAATCAGGAAACATCAGGCAGTGATGGACGAGAACGGCGATCTTTTCGGCGGGGAGCCGGAGCGGCCTCGCGCGGTTGATCCCAAGCCGGAAGCGCGCTCGCCGGCCGCAGCTCCGAAGGCGCCGGCCGGTTCCGGCGCTGCGCCGCGCAACGGCACGCTTTCCGAGGCCGGCTATGACGCCTCAGCCATCGAAGTGCTGGAGGGACTGGAGCCGGTCCGGCGCCGGCCCGGCATGTATATCGGCGGCACCGACGAGCGCGCGCTGCACCACCTCTTCGCCGAGGTGATCGACAACGCCATGGACGAAGCGGTGGCGGGCCATGCCACCTTCATCGATGTCGAATTGTTCGAGGACGGCTCGATTGCCGTCACCGATAACGGCCGCGGCATCCCGGTCGATCCGCATCCGAAATTCCCCGGCAAGTCGGCGATCGAAGTCATCATGACGACGCTGCATGCCGGCGGAAAATTCGACTCCAAGGCCTATGAGACTTCGGGCGGCCTGCACGGCGTCGGCGTCTCCGTCGTCAATGCGCTGTCCGACCGGCTCGAGGTCGAGGTTGCGCGCGGCAAGACGCTCTATCGCCAGATCTTCTCGCGCGGCCTGCCGCAGGGACCGCTGGAGACGGTCGGCCCGGTCGCCAACCGGCGCGGCACCAAGGTGCGCTTCCATCCCGATGCACAGATCTTCGGCGAAGGCGCGCATTTCTCCCCGGCCCGCCTGTTCCGCATGGCGCGCTCGAAGGCCTATCTCTTCGGCGGCGTCGAGATTCGCTGGACCTGTGCGCCGTCGCTGCTGAAGCCGGAAGGCGATGTCGCGGCGGAGGCCGTGTTCCGCTTCCCCGGCGGCTTGCGCGACTATCTCGGCCGCGAGATCGAGGGCAAGGACCTGGTCGCCGAGCCGATCTTCTCGGGCAAGATCACCAAGGAAGGCAGCCATGGCTCGCTCGAATGGGCCGTGGCCTGGCTCGCGACCGGCGAGGACGGCTTCTCCTCCTCCTACTGCAACACCATTCCGACGCCTGATGGCGGCACCCATGAGCAGGGCCTGCGCATCGCCCTGCTGCGCGGCTTGCGCGACCATGCCGAACGCATCGGCCAGTCGAAGCGCATGGCGCAGGTCACCTCCGACGATGTGATGGCGACATGCGCGGCCATGCTTTCGGTCTTCATCCGCGAGCCGGAATTCCAGGGCCAGACCAAGGACAAGCTGGCGACGCTGGAAGCCTCCCGCATCGTCGAGGGCGCGGTGCGCGACGCGTTCGATCATTGGCTCGCCGCCGCCCCGCAGCAAGCGCTGCGCCTGCTCGACTGGTCGGTGGATCGTGCCGAGGAGCGCTTGCGCCGGCGCCTCGAAAAGGAGGTCTCGCGCAAGACCGCGACACGCAAGCTGCGCCTGCCCGGCAAGCTCGCCGACTGCTCTAATGCCGGCGCGGCCGGATCGGAGCTCTTCATCGTCGAGGGCGACTCGGCCGGCGGCTCGGCCAAGCAGGCGCGCAACCGCGCGAATCAGGCGATTCTGCCCCTGCGCGGAAAAATCCTCAATGTTGCCAATGCGACACGCGAGAAACTTAATGCCAACCAGCAGCTCGCCGACCTGATCCTGGCGCTCGGCTGCGGTATCGGCACGCAGTTCCGCGAGGACGATCTCCGCTATGACAAGGTCATCGTGATGACGGACGCCGATGTCGACGGCGCCCACATCGCGTCGCTGCTCGTCACCTTCTTCTGGCGGCAGATGCCGCGGCTGATCGAGAAGGGGCATCTCTATCTCGCCGTGCCGCCGCTCTACCGGCTGCAGCATGGCGGCAAGAGCATCTACGCCCGCGACGACGCTCATAAGGACGAACTGCTGGAGACCGCATTCAAGGGCAAGAAGCCGGAGATCTCACGCTTCAAGGGCCTGGGCGAGATGATGCCGCAGCAGCTCAAGGAAACCACCATGGACCCAGCCAAGCGCATTCTGCTCAAGGTCATGGTGGACCATGAGGCGAAGGAGGAAACCTCGGATACGGTCGAGCGGCTGATGGGCAACAAGCCGGAAGCACGCTTCACCTTCATCCAGGAACGCGCCGCCTTCGCCGGGGAGCTGATCGACCTGTGAGGAACGAGCCCCGCAATTCTGAGGGGCTGGGCTTCACAGCCGCCGGGCTGTCCAACGCTGCCGTTGCAGGCAGGGTTCGCACATGCCGAACCCGCCCCTCTCTACAGAACGTCATGACGACAAGCGCCGGACCGCGGCGGGCGACTGGCCGCTGACGCTATGGCCGAGCCTGCTCCATCTCCATCTCGACGCGACGGCGATCTGGCGGCAGCCGCCGGGCGCGCCTCCTGGGACGACATCCGGATCTTCCACGCCATTGCCGTCGGCGGGTCGATGGCCGTGGCGGCGGCGCAGCTCGGGCTGAGCGAGGCCACTGTTACGCGCCGCCTCAAGGCGCTCGAGCGCGACCTTGGCCTCCAGCTCTTCGCGCGCGAGGCCAATCGCCTCGTCCCGACAGTGATTGGACTGGAGCTTGCGGCCGAGGCCGGTGAGATCGAGGCTGCGGCCCGCCGCTTCGCGATCCGCGCGGAGGCGGCGAAACCGCGTGCCAATGCTCCGGTGCGCGTCACCGCGACGACGTCGATCAGCCTCCTTCTGACCATGCATGCGACCGCGCTCTCGGCCGCGGCCGGCGGCGTCGAGATCGTCATCATCAGCACGCGCAGCCGGCTCGATCTTGCCCGCGGCGAGGCCGATATCGCGCTGCGCATGAGCAAGGTGCCGATCGAGCCGGGGCATTACACGCAGAAGCTCGGCCGTCTGATGCAGGCGCTTTATGTCCGGCACGACGTCGACCCCGCCACCGCCCCGATCATCTCGGTCAACCGCGAAACCTCGTCCCGGATCGACGACTACATCATGACCTATGCCGCCGGCAGGCCGATTGCCGCGCGCGTCGGCGACTCGGCGGCCCGCTACGAGAGCATCCGCTCGGCTGGCGCCCTCTCGATGGCGCCCTGCTTCATGGGCGATGCGGATTCGACATTGCGTCGGCTGGAGCCGCCACCGGAGCTGACCGGCGACGACATCTATCTGGTCTCGCACGATATCTCGCGCAGCCGGCCCGGCGTCATCGCCGTGCTCGGCGCGTTGCGCAAGCTCTTCCGCGACCAGCGGTCGCTCCTGGCCGGAGATGCGATCAAGCCGGTTGAGATCACTCAGATCGAGCGATTTCCAGCAAGAACCGGCTAACCAAGCTTTTACGGCTCTTCCGTAAGGTCGTCTGGGGTGCTCGTGAGGTCACGAGACGCGGAGAGTGCGCCATGCGCCTGATCGAACTGTTCTGGAAGAACGACCGCGGCACGGTGGTCGCCGATGTCGCCAAGGCCGGCGCGGCCATCGCCTTCCTGTCGGTGATCGCCGCCAACTTCATGTCGAGCCGTACCGTGCCGCTGGACAAGGAGCGGATGGCGGCTGTCAGCCTCGCCGTCTCCAAGCGCCAGCCGGTCGATCCGCTGACCACCGGCTCGATTACGAAGGCGGCCAACGACACCCGCCTCGACCCCTGCGCCCTGCCCCGCTGAGCTCAGTCGAGCCAGCGCAGCAGCTCCGCGGTGACCCCGTCGGACGCCTCCAGCGTCGAGAGATGCCCGCTGCCCGGAATAATGGCCAGTCGCCCGCGCCCGCCGACCAGCGCGGCCATTTCGCGGGCCTCCGCGGGAGGTGTGATTTCGTCCTTCTCGCCGACGAGAACCAGTACCGGACAGGTTGAGCTGGCCAGCGCCGGCCGCGAGTCCGGCCGCTGCATGATCGCCCGCTGCTGCCGAATGAAGCCGTCCGCACCGACATCCTCCGCCATCTGCCGCACGAGCAACCGCAGCGGCTCGTCGGTGAGCCGCGCCGGCGCCACGAGCTTCTGCCAGAGCAGGGTCGTAACGTTGTCGAAGGCACCTTTTTCCGTCAACGCGATCATCTGCTCGCGCGGAACATTGGTTTCCGGCGTTGCCGGCTTGGCGGTGGTGCCGAGCAAGGCAAGGCGCGCCACGCGCTCCGGGGCCTGCCGCAGGACCTCGAAGGCGACATAGCCGCCCATCGACAGGCCGCAGAGCGCAAAGCGGGCCGGCGCTGCCGCCAGAAGGCGTTGCGCGATGCCTGAAAGCGTGTCGTCCAAGCTGTGTTCGGCGACCAGGATCGGGCGTCCATCGGCAAGCGCGGGCCATTGCGGCGCATAGAGCGAGGCGTTGGCGCTTAGCCCGGGAACGAGGACAAGCGGTTCCTTCATGGGGCTAAAGCAGTCCTTTCAAGGTTAGATGATTGACTTTGCCGCGTTTTCTTTGCATTCCACACGGGTCCGAAGGCGCGCAGGAAGTGTTGTCGCGCCAACGCGGTGGTCGAGCAGGTCGCCCCACCGCGTTTCACCGACCCTGAAGAAGCGCCATAAGCGATGTCATTTGCCGAACTCGGCTTGAGCGAAAAGGTTCTGACGGCTGTCACGGCCGCAGGCTATAGCACGCCGACCCCCATCCAGGCCCAGGCCATTCCGCATGTCCTTGCGCGCAAGGACGTTCTGGGCATCGCCCAGACCGGCACGGGCAAGACCGCAGCGTTCACGCTGCCGATGCTCACCATTCTGGAAAACGGCCGTGCCCGTGCCCGGATGCCACGCACGCTGATCCTGGAGCCGACCCGCGAGCTCGCTGCGCAGGTCGAGGAAAACTTCGTCCGCTACGGCGTCAACCAGAAGCTCTCGGTGGCGCTGCTGATCGGCGGCGTCTCCTTCGGCGACCAGGACGCCAAGATCACGCGCGGCGTCGATGTGCTGATCGCGACGCCCGGCCGCCTGCTCGATCATGTCGAGCGCGGCAAGCTGCTGCTCACCGGCGTCGAGCTGCTTGTCATCGACGAAGCCGACCGCATGCTCGACATGGGCTTCATCCCGGACATCGAGCGCATCTGCAAGCTCGTGCCCTTCACCCGGCAGACGCTGTTCTTCACGGCGACCATGCCGCCGGAGATCACCCGCATCTCCGAGCAGTTCCTGCACAATCCGGTCCGCGTCGAGGTTTCGCGCCCGGCGACGGCGGCGACGACGATCACCCAGCGCCTGATCGCCTCGAATTCGCAGGATTTCGAAAAGCGGGAGACACTGCGTCGCCTGATCAAGGGCGCGACCGACCTGCAGAACGCCATCGTCTTCTGCAACCGCAAGCGCGATGTCGCGACGCTGCACAAATCGCTGTTGCGCCACGGCTTCCCGGCGGTCGCCCTGCATGGCGACATGGACCAGTACGCCCGCATGGCGGCACTCGAATCCTTCCGCACCGGCGAGAATCCGATCCTCGTCGCCAGCGATGTCGCCGCGCGCGGCCTCGACATCCCGGCCGTCAGCCACGTCTTCAACTTCGACGTGCCGACCCATGCCGAGGACTATGTCCACCGCATCGGCCGTACTGGCCGCGCCGGGCGCGAAGGCGCCTCCTTCACCATCGTTACCCGCCATGACGAAAAGCTCGTCGCCGCGATCGAGAAGCTGACCGGCCAGACGATCGCCTTCGAAGGCGGCAGCGTCGCCGATCTGCCTCCCGGCGAGCCGCGCGAGGAACGGCGCGGTCGCCGTGACGACAAGCGCCCCGCGCGCGGACGCGGGCGGCCGGAACACGGCTCACGTGCTGCCACCGAACCGGTTCGCCCTCAAGCGGCCGAGAAAGCCGAGGACAGCCCGCGCAACGCCGGACGCCGCCAGCCCGTCAGGCCGGATGCCGAGGTCTCGGCTGCGCCGGTCGCGCGTCGCGAGCAGGACAGCACGCGCCGCGGCCGGAATTCCCGCTCGCGCGACGAGGATGACGGGCCTCAGGTCAAGGGACTCGGCGATCACGTGCCGGCCTTTCTGCTGCGTCCTGCCCGCGTCGGATAACCTTGCGTCATCAACCCGATTTTAACGTCGTCTGACTAGATTGATCGTCGCTGCTGCGGGAACACCGCGGCAGCGGACGGGCGCATGCCGCCGTATAGACGGACAGGATGTCCCGCTTCGATTGGATCAATCGAAGCTGACGTGGCCGAAGGTCACGATTCCGCTTCATATCGGAATGGCGAAGGCATGGACGACGAAGCTTCGGTTTCCGCCCGCACCAACGATCTCGCCGAGCGCGTCGTCGCCGCTATGCGGCACCACGGTTCGCCGAGCTATCCCCGCGCTTTCGAGGTCTGGTACGCGCATCTCAGCGGCGAGATGCCGGCCGTCAGCATGGCAATGAACGCCATCCTCGCCGGCAACGACGGCAAGGTCACCGCTGCCGACATCGACAGCCTCTACGAGCGTTTCATCAGCACGGAGCGCTTTTCCCGTCAGGCCGAACGCACCAGCCTCCAGGTCCTCGGCGAGATCGATGCCATGATGGAACTGGTCGACAAGGCCCTGGGGTCGAGCGAGCTCTTTCACGGCCGCCTGACGGCGATGTCGGAAGACGTGCCGCCGATGACGGACCGGCAGAAGCTGCGTGAGTGGGTCGAGGCGCTCGTGCTCTCGACCCGCGAAGAGGTGACGCGCAAGGCTCAGCTCGAAGCCGAGTTGCGCAACAGCTCCAACGAGATCCGCAACCTCCGCGAGGCGCTGGAATCGACCCGCGCCGAAGCCCTGACCGACCCGCTGACCGGGCTCGCCAATCGCAGGCATTTCGAGGAGATGCTGCAGAAGTCGATCGATCAGGCGACGCTGCGGCGCGAACCCTTCGCGCTGGTGATGGCCGATATCGACTTCTTCAAGCGCTTCAACGACGCCCATGGCCATCTCACCGGCGATCAGGTTCTGCGCCTGGTTGCCCGCACGATGAAGGACAAGTTCAAGGAAAAGGCGGTCATCAGCCGGTTCGGCGGCGAGGAGTTCGCTATCATCCTGCCCGAGGCCGACCTGATCGCCGGCAAGTTCGGCGCCGAGACCGTCCGGCAGGCATTGCTGACCCGCGAGTTGATCAAGCGCTCGACCAGCGAGAATCTCGGCCGCATCACCATCTCGCTCGGCGTGTCGAGCTACCGCCGCGGCGACACCGCCGGCTCGCTGGTCGATCGGGCCGATCAGGCGCTGATGCAGGCCAAGCGCGACGGCCGCAACCGCACGGTTACCGAGGACGTGCTCGAGACGACGAGCCGCGTGGCCTGAGCGGTCCGGCGGCCGCCTCGCAGGCGGCCGCCCGCGCGAGCCCTGTGTCCAGCGCTTGAGGGCGGCGCTCTGCTCGCCCAGCCGCCTGAGCGCGGCCACGTCGACCGTTCAGGGAGCCGTGAGCGCGCTTTCGCTGCGCGGCTTGATCTCGACCGACTCGCCGCAGCCACAGGCCGAGACCTGATTGGGATTGTTGAAGACGAAAGTCGAGGAGAAGCGGTCGGTCTTGAAATCGAGCTCGGTGCCCAGCAGGAACAGCACCGCCTTGGCGTCGACAACCACGGTCGCGTCCTTCTCGGTCACGACATCGTCGCCCTTGTTGACCGCGCGGGCGATTTCGAAGGTGTACTCCATCCCGGCGCAGCCGCCCTTCTTGACGCCGACGCGCAGGCCGAGCGCCGGCATGTCGCCGCCAGCCGACTGCGCCATGATCTCACGGATGCGGGCGGCCGCTGCGTCGGTCAGCGAAATGACCTTGAGGCCCGGTATCGAAAACATTCCTCGTCCCTCCTCGACCGGGTTCAAGGCCCGGTGAAGCAAGATTGCATGTCTAACATAGGGATCGCGGCGGCTCGCGTCGAGATGGACGCAGCTCGCCATGCAATCCCCGGCCCTGCGTCCATCGCCAGATGCATTGCGCATCCGCCCGGGGCATGCACTCTGGCGGTTTCATCCTGCCTGGCCGCCCAACTCCCGGAAGAACCATGCCTCATCGCCTGCACCGTCCCGAATCGCTGCGCGCCCTCGTCCGCGATATGGTGGTGAAGGCCGGCTGGACGGAAGCGGAGGCGCAGGAAACCGCCGACCATCTCGTGCTCGCCAATCTGAGCGGCCATGACAGCCACGGGGTCGGCATGATCCCGCTCTATTTCCAGTCGCTGTCTGACGGCAATCTCAGCCCGAAATCGCAGCCGCAGGCCCGGGTCGACGCCGCGCCTTTCCTGATCATCGACGGGGCGGTCGCGCTCGGCCAGCCGAATGCTCGCAACGCCGTGGATCGCGCCATCGAGATGGCCAAGGCCGGCGGCGTCGCCATCGTGAACCTGCTCGATTCGCATCATATCGGGCGGATCGGCCACTATGCCGAGGTCGCCGCAACCGCCGGGCTGATCTCGCTCTTCTGGGTCAATGTCGCCGGTCGCCCGCCCATCGTCGCGCCCTATGCCGCCAAGGAGGCGCGCTTCGGCACCAATCCGCATGCGATCGGCATCCCGGTTCCCGGGGGCGAGCCGCTTATCCTCGATTTCGCCACCAGCCGCATGGCCCATGGCAAGGCCCGCGTCGCCCTCAACAAAGGCGAGCAGGTGCCACCCGGCTACATCATCGATGGCGAAGGCCGGCCGACCACCGATCCGGCGCATGTCTTCGCCAGCCCGGACCATCCGCTCGGCGCGCTGCTGCCCTTCGGCGACCACAAGGGCGCCGGCCTTTCGCTGATCGCCGAATTGCTCTCGGCCGGATTGATGGGCGCCGCCCGCATCGACCAGAAGCCGCAGAAGAGCTGGATCATCAACTCGCTCTTCGGCGTGATCATCGATCCGGCCCGGCTGGAGCCGGATGCCGAGCTGCGCAAGAGCCGCACCGAAAGCTACCTCGCCTTCGTGCGCGCGGCGAAGCCGCAGGACCCGGCTAATCCAGTGCTCGCGCCGGGCGACAAGGAGCGCAAGGTCCGGGCCGAGCGCGGCGCCGCGGGCATCCCGCTCGACGACGAGACCTGGTCACAGATCAAGGCGGCCGCGGCACGCCACGGCATCGACGCCGAGAGCTACTGAGGCCGACATGTCGCCCGAGGCCTACAATGCCTTCTGCGCCTCGCTGCCGGCGACGAGCCATGTCGTGCAATGGGGCGGCGCCGATGTCTGGAAGGTCGGCGGGAAGGTCTTCGCCATCGCCCGGCAGCAGGAAGACGGCGAGATGGCCGTGAGCTTCAAATGCTCGCCCATGACCTTCGACATCCTCAGGGAGCAGCCGGGCCTTCGGCCGGCGCCCTACCTCGCCTCGCGCGGCATGAAATGGATCCAATGGCTCACGGCCGAGAGCATGCCGGACGATGCCTTGCAGGACTATCTGCGCGAGAGCCACCGCCTCGCCGCCGCCGGGCTGACGAAACGTGCCCGTGCCGAGCTCGGCCTATAGGAGCGCTTCCCCCCGGAACATCTGCGCGCAGGAGCCGCCGACGGTGGCGCGGATGCCGTCCTCGCCACGGCGCGCGGTCAGGTGCAGAAGGCTGGGCCGGCCCATCTCGACGCCCTGCGTCAGCGTGAAGCTCGCATCGTTCTTGCCACTGAGCGAGAGCAGCAGGGCTGCGACCGTGGCGCTGGCACTGCCGGTCGCCGGATCCTCCCATGTGCCGCTGATCGGCGCGAACATCCGCGCGCGGATATCGGCGGCGCCGTCCCGCGCATAAAGGAACAGCGAAAAGCGCCCCTCCAGCCCCGGCGTAGCGTCGCGCACCGCCCGGAAGCGGCTCAGATCCGGCGTGGCGCGGGAAAGCGCTTCCACGGTCACTTCCGCGAGAACGAAGAAGACTCCGACCGAGGCACGAACCGGCTGGTGGTTGGTCACCACAATATCCGCCGGCGCCAGACCCGCGCAGGCCGCGATCGCGTCGGCCGGCAGCTCGATGCTTTTCGTCAGGGGCTGGGGCGCGGCGATCGTCGCCCCCGTGACCGTGCCTGCGGCATCGCGCGCGACCTTGACCTCGACCAGCCCGGCGATCTCCTCAAAGCGCAGCACGCCGCCACGGTCGCGACCGTGGCGCGCGAGCACGAAAGCCGTGCCGACATTCGGATGCCCGGCAAAAGGCATCTCATGCGTACGCGTGAAGATCCTGACCCTGGCGTCGCTGGCCGGATCGTCCGGCGGCAGAACGAAGGTCGTCTCGCTATAGTTCATCTCCGCCGCCAGCGCCTGCATCTGGGTGTCGGAGAGGCCGCGCGCATCGGTGAAGACGGCGAGCTGGTTGCCGCCGAATGGCGCGTCGGTGAAGACGTCGACGGTCTCAAAGGGAAAGCTCGGCATGGCAGGCTCCGAAAGGCAGCTGAGGCTCTATCGCCTTTCCTGCCAGCGGGACGCGCCGAAAGCCAATGAAGCGATGGAATGCGATCCATCACGCCGGCATGAAGCCGGCGTTTTTCACCACATGTCGAGAGCGACGCGCGCCTCGTCGGACATACGCGACTGATCCCAGGGCGGGTCGAAGGTCATGTTGACCGTCACGCCCCCGATGCCCTGCACCGTGCTGACGGCGTTCTCGACCCAGCCCGGCATCTCGCCGGCGACGGGGCAGCCCGGCGCGGTCAGCGTCATGTCGATGGTGACCTGGCGGTCATCGGCGATGTCGACGCGATAGATCAGGCCGAGCTCGTAGATGTCAGCCGGGATCTCGGGATCGTAGACCGTCTTCAGCGCCGCGACGATGTCATCGGTCAGGCGGTCGATCTCCTCGGGCGGAAGCGACGTGCCGGAGCCGACCTGCGGCTCGTTCGGCTTCAAGTCTTCCTTCAACGCGATGGGCTCGGAGGTGGCCAAGGCTCAAAATCCTCGATTATCAGGCGAAAAGGCTCTCGGCCTTCCGCAGGGCTTCCACCAGCTTGTCGACCTCTTCCAGCGTGTTGTAGAGGCCGAAGGAGGCACGGCAGGTCGATGTCACCCCATATCGTGCCAAAAGCGGCATGGCGCAATGGGTGCCGGCGCGAACTGCGACACCGGCGCGGTCGATCACCGTCGCGACGTCATGGGCATGGGCGCCCTTCATCTCGAAGGCGACGATCGCGCCCTTCTCCTTCGCCTTGCCGAAAATGCGGATGGAATTCATCTCGCCGAGACGTTCCATCGCATAGGCGCCGAGCCTGGCCTCATGCGCCGCGATGTTCTCGCGGCCGAGCGCCATCATGTAGTCGAGCGCAGCGCCCAGCCCCACGGCCTCGACGATTGCCGGCGTGCCGGCCTCGAAGCGATGCGGCGGGTCGTTATAGGTCACCGTATCCTCGGTGACGGTGACGATCATCTCGCCGCCGCCTTCATAGGGCGGCAGCTTGTCTAGCCATTCCTTGCGGCCCCAGAGGATGCCGGAACCGGTCGGCCCATAGGTCTTGTGGCCGGTGAAGGCGTAGAAGTCGCAGCCCAGCGCCTGCACGTCGACCGGCAGGTGCACGGCGCCCTGGCTGCCGTCGACCACAAGCGGGATGCCGTGCGCCCGGCAGATCTTGGCGATCTCGGCGATCGGCACGATGGTACCGGTCGCGTTCGACATATGCGTCAGCGCGACGACCTTGGTGCGCGGCGTGATCAGCTTCTCGAATTCCTCGACGAGGAAATTGCCGTCCTCGTCGATACCAGCCCATTTCAGCACGGCGCCGTGGCGCTCGCGCCAATAGTGCCAGGGCACGATGTTGGAGTGGTGCTCGAGGATCGAGACGATGATCTCGTCACCCTCGCCGAGGTTCAGATGGCGCCCGAGCGAGGAAGCGACCGTGTTCAGCGCCCCGGTCGAGGAGCGCGTGAAGATGATCTCTTCCAGGTGCCTGGCATTGAGGAAGCGCCGCGCACTTTCGCGAGCGGCTTCATAGGCTTCGGTCGAAGCGTTCGCGAGATAGTGCAGCCCGCGATGGACGTTGGAATAGTCCTCGCGCATCAGCCGCGACATCGCCTCGATCACCACCTCGGGCTTCTGCGCCGAGGCGGCGTTGTCGAGATAGACGAGCGGCTTGCCGTAGACCTCGCGCGACAGGATCGGGAAATCCCGCCTGACGGTCTCGACGTCATAGGGCTTCAGCACGGGCTGGCCGGTGACCGCGTTCATCCTCACGCCTTTCCGGTGCCGGGCTGCCGGTCGGCGACGAGCGCGCCGGCATGCCCCCAATCCTCCCGCTCAATCTCCTGGATCACAATATGGGTGTTCTGCGGGTTCTTGCCGAGCACCTTCACGAGCGTCTCGGTGAATTCCTTGACGATCTGCGCCTTCTGCTCGCGCGTCGCGCCCTTGGTGATCTGGAGATTGATGTAGGGCATCAGACGGTGCTCACCTCGGAAGCGGCCTCGCGGGCCTTTAGCCAGGATTCGACCTCGGCCATGACCAGATCGCGCAGGTTCTCGTCGGCGATGAACTCGGCCGCTTCGCCGGCGAAGGCCTGCAGCACCAGCGCTTCCGCCTGCGGCCGCGGCAGGCCGCGCGCCATCAGGTAGAAGAGCTGGTCGCCGTCGATCTGCGCCACGGTCGCGCCATGGCCGCAGACGACGTCGTCCGCGAAGATCTCGAGCTCGGGCTTGTTGAACATCGTCGCGCCGTCGTTCAACAGCAGCGCGTTGCTCTTCATGCTGCCGTCGGTCTTCTGCGCATGCTGGCGCACGATGACCTTGCCCTGGAAGACGCCGGTGGCCTCGCCGCCCGCGATCGTCTTGAACAGCTCGCGGCTGGTGCCGTGCGGCACCTCGTGGTCGACGATCAGCGTCACGTCGGAGTGCTCGGAGTCACGGAGCAGATTGACGCCGCGCAGGCCGATCTCGCTGTGTTCGCCGGCATAGCGGACGAAGTGCTGCTGGCGCAGCGTGCCCGCGTTGGCGACGAGGGCGAAGGAGTCGAACTTGGCGTGGGCACCGACAGTGACGAGCAGGCTTTGCACCTGCACGCTCGCGGCGGCCTGGCGCGTGACGAGGCGGATATGCTGGATCTCGCTTTCGTCACCGGTCTCGAAGACGATGGCGCCGTTGATCTGCTGCGCGGCGGTGCCCGACGCCTCGCTGACTTCGACGATCGTTCCCTTGGCGCCCTTGCCGGCGAGCACGACCGAGCGGTGGAACACCGCCCGCTCCTCCTCGCCCGAGGCGAGCGAGATGATTACGACGGGCTGCTCAAGCTCGACGCCCTCGGCGATCTCGACGAAGACGCCGTCACGCATCAGCGCGGTGTTGAGCATCAGGCCGGTATCGTCGGCACCGACCGAAGGGCCGGCCAGGATGCGGGTCAGATCCTCGCGCGGCGAGACCAGCGCATCGGCAAGCGACTGCACCGAGACGCCCTCGGGGATCACGTCGAGCGTGGACAGTTTCGGCGCGAAGGCGCCGTCGACCAGCACGAGGCGCAGGCCGCCGAGCTTCAGCTCGCCAAGCCGTGCCTTCACTGCCACGGTGGCAGCCGCGCCGCCAGCGAGCGGGCGTGCCTCGCGCAGCATCGTGCGCAGGTCGGTATAGCGCCAGGATTCGAGCCGGCGATGCGGCAGACCCTTGGCCTCGAAGCCAGCGAAGGCTTCCTCGCGCAGCTTGCGCACAGCCGGGCCGCCGGGCAGCTCGGCCTTGCTGTCCGCGTATTGCTGGACGAGCTGCTGCTCGGCAGCCGTCTTCAGCGGGGTGACGATGGCCATTACGCCGCCTCCCCATAGGCCGCGTAGCCGCTCTTCTCGAGCTCGAGCGCCAGCTCCTTGCCGCCGGTCTTCACGATCCTGCCCTTCGACATGACGTGGACGGTGTCCGGCACGATATGGTCGAGCAGGCGCTGATAGTGGGTGATGACCAGGAAGCCACGGCTCTTGTCGCGGAGCGCGTTGACGCCCTCGGCAACAATGCGCAACGCGTCGATGTCGAGGCCGGAATCGGTCTCGTCGAGGATGCACATGGACGGCGAAAGCAGAGCCATCTGAAGGATTTCCATGCGCTTCTTCTCACCGCCGGAGAAGCCGACATTGAGCGGGCGACGCAGCATGTCCTTGGCGATGCCGAGCTTGTCGGCGGCGGCGTTGACCTGCTTGATGAAGTCCGGCGTCAGCAGCTCGTCCTGCCCGCGCGCCCTGCGCTGGGCGTTCATCGCCGCCTTCAGGAAGGTCATGGTGGCGACGCCGGGGATCTCCAGCGGATACTGGAAGGCGAGGAAGATGCCGGCGGCGGCGCGCTGGTCGGCCTCCATCTCCAGCACGTTCTCGCCGTTGAGCAGGATTTCGCCGTCGAGAACCTCATAGTCCTCCTTGCCGGCGATGACATAGCTGAGCGTCGACTTGCCGGAGCCGTTCGGCCCCATGATGGCGGCGACCTCGCCGTCGTTCACGGTGAGGTTCAGGCCATTGAGGATCTGCTTGTCCTCGTCGGCGATCTTGACGACCAGATTGCGAATTTCGAGCATTGTTCAGAGTTCCATTCTGCAGGAGATGGTCGGGGCGAGCCCGTCCATGACGCGCTTGGTCCTGGCGTCCTGCCCGGGCTTGGCCCGGGCATCTCGGAAACGATCGGGCGTCAGCCCACGGAGCCTTCAAGGGAAATGGTGATCAGCTTCTGCGCCTCGACGGCGAACTCCATAGGGAGCTGCTGCAGCACCTCCTTGACGAAGCCGTTGACGATCAGCGCCACCGCCTCCTCCTCGGAGAGACCGCGCTGCTGGCAGTAGAACATCTGGTCCTCTCCGATCTTCGAGGTCGTGGCCTCGTGCTCGAAGATCGCGGTCGCGGTCTTGGCCTCGATGTAGGGGATCGTGTGCGCGCCGCACTGGTCGCCGATCAGCAGCGAATCGCAGTTGGTGAAGTTGCGCGCGCCGGTCGCCTTGCGATGGGCCGAGACCATGCCGCGATAGGTCGAGTCCGACTTGCCGGCCGCGATGCCCTTGGCGATGATCTTCGAGGTCGTGTTCTTGCCGAGATGCAGCATCTTGGTGCCGCTATCGACCTGCTGCGCCCCGTTCGACACCGCAATCGAGTAGAACTCGCCGCGCGAGCCGTCGCCGCGCAGGATGCAGGACGGATATTTCCAGGTGATCGCCGAGCCGGTCTCGACCTGCGTCCACGAGATCTTCGAATTCCTGCCGCGGCAATCGCCGCGCTTGGTCACGAAGTTGTAGATGCCGCCCTTGCCGTCGGCGTCGCCGGGATACCAGTTCTGCACGGTCGAGTACTTGATCTCGGCATCGTCCAGCGCGATCAGCTCGACCACGGCGGCGTGAAGCTGGTTCTCGTCGCGCTTCGGCGCCGTGCAGCCTTCGAGATAGCTCACATAGGAGCCTTCGTCGGCGATGATGAGCGTGCGCTCGAACTGGCCGGTGTTCTGCTCGTTGATGCGGAAATAGGTCGACAGCTCCATCGGGCAGCGCACGCCCTTGGGGATGTAGACGAAGGAGCCGTCGGTGAAGACCGCGCTGTTGAGCGTGGCGAAATAGTTGTCCGTCACCGGCACGACGCTGGCGAGGTACTTCTTCACCAGCTCCGGATGCTCCTGGATGGCCTCCGAGATCGAGCAGAAGATCACACCGGCCTTGGCAAGCTCCTCCTTGAAGGTCGTCACCACCGAGACGGAGTCGAACACCGCATCGACCGCGACGCGATTCTCCGGCGCGACGCCGGCGAGAATCTCCTGCTCGCGCAGCGGGATGCCAAGCTTCTTGTAGGTATCCAGAATCGCCGGATCGACCTCGTCGAGGGACTTCGGCGAAGCGCCCTTCTTGGGCGCGGCATAGTAATAGAGGTCCTGATAATCGATCGGCGGATAGTTCACGCGCGACCAGGTCGGCTCGATCATGGTCTTCCAGCGGCGGAAGGCGTCCAGCCGCCATGCGAGCATCCATTCCGGCTCGTTCTTGCGGGCCGAGATGTAGCGGACCGTGTCCTCGGTCAGGCCCTTGGCCGGCTTCTCGACCTCGATCTCGGTGACGAAGCCATATTTGTACTCGGTCACGTCAATCGACTTGACCTGATCGATGGTCTCCTGGACCGCTGCCATGTTCAGTCTCCAGTCGCGGGTTCAAGGGCCCGCCGGTTCAGTCTTCGTGTTGCGGAACGCTCAGGCGGCAGCCCGGGCGCTCCGATCGGTGTCCGCGGCCACGAGCTTGCCGTAGGCCGCGAGGAAAAGGTCGATATCTGCCTCGCAGGTGGTCCATCCGAGCGAGGCCCGCAAGGCCCCTGCGCTCATGGCGGGGTCGATTTTCATCGCGTCGAGCACATGCGAACGCTTGACCTTGCCCGAGGAGCAGGCCGAGCCGGAGGACAGCGCGGCCCCGGCCAGATCGAGCTTGATCAGCACGGTCTCGGCCTTGAGGCCCGGCGTCGCGAAGGCGCTGGTGTTGGGCAGGCGCGGCGCAGCGCGGCCGAAGACCGCCGTCTCCGGCGAGAGAGCGGCCAGCCCTGCTTCCAGGCGGTCGCGCAGGTCCGCAACGCGCTCCGCCTCTTCAATGAGACGTTCGCGCGCAACTTCAGCTGCTGCACCGAAGCCTATGATTCCCGGCAGATTTTCGGTTCCCGCGCGCCAGCCGCGCTCCTGCCCGCCGCCGCGCATTGGCTTGTTGGCGAGTTCGAGCGCACCAGTGCGGAAGACAATTGCGCCGACGCCCTTCGGACCCCCGATCTTGTGCGCCGAGAGCGTCAGCACGTCGGCGCCAACAGCCATGATGTCGATGGCGATCTTGCCGGCCGCCTGCACGGCGTCGCTGTGCAGCAAGCCGCCATGGCGATGCACGATCTCGGCGGCGTCGGCGATCGGCTGGACGACTCCGGTCTCGTTATTGGCGAGATGGATCGAGACCAGCGCCCGCGCGCCGGGACTATCCGCCACGAAACGCGCCAGCCGCTCGTCGAGCCAGGCGAGATCGGCCAGGCCGTTCCCGTCGACCGGGATCGCCTCGACCGTCGCGGCGGGGAAGCGGTGCCCCTCGCGTACGCAGGCATGTTCGGTGGCGCTGTGGAGCAGCAGGGTTGCAGGCGTCCGCACGCAGTCGCGCCCGCCATCGCAATCCATCAGGCCGGGCGAAAGCACCGTGACATTGGCTTCGGTGCCGCCGCTGGTGAACACGACGTTCGACGCCTTGGCCCCGACGAGCGCCGCGACCTGCTCACGCGCGCGCTCCAGCGCGCCGCGCGCAGCCCGCCCCTCGCCATGAACGGAAGACGGATTGCCCGGCAGCGAAAGCGCATGCGCGACCGCCTCCAACACCTCCGGTCGGACCGGGGTGGTGGCGTTGTGGTCGAGATAGGCGCGCCCCGCCGTCACGATCCTTCCTGCTCCATCATCGTCATTGCCTGGCTCGTCGATACGAAATGCTTGAAATCGCACCTGTGCGCCGTGCTATAGCCGCCCATCCGAACCGGCCGGAACGGTCGAGACGCGGTCCGCTCAAGCGATCCACCGTTTTGTTCTCGACTTGTTCACGGCTGTTAGAACTATTCTAAGCGCTCTTTATCTAGGGCGCGCATGGTGGCGTCGTCAAGGGCGGCCGGGTTTCGAGCAGGCATGCGCCCGCTTTCTGCCCGCCCGTGCCGGCGTCCCCGACAGGAAGCGGTGAGACGATGCCAGAGGTGATTTTCAACGGGCCGGCAGGTCGTATCGAGGGCCGCTATCAGCCCGCCAAGAAGCGCGGTGCGCCGCTGGCGATCATCCTGCACCCGCACCCGCAATTCGGCGGGACGATGAACAACCAGATCGTCTACAATCTGTTCTACACCTTCGTGAACCGCGGTTTCTCGGCGCTGCGCTTCAATTTCCGCGGCGTCGGCCGCAGCCAGGGCCAGTTCGACCACGGCGCCGGCGAGCTCTCGGACGCGGCCGCCGCGCTCGACTGGATGCAGGCACTCAACCCCGAGGCCAAGAGCTGCTGGATCGCCGGCGTCTCCTTCGGCGCCTGGATCGGCATGCAGCTGCTGATGCGCCGCCCGGAGATCGAGGGCTTCCTCTCGATCGCGGCAATGGCCAACCGCTACGACTTCTCCTTCCTGGCGCCCTGCCCGTCCTCGGGCCTGTTCGTCCATGGCTCCGAGGATCGCGTCGCCCCGGTGAAGGAGGTGATGGCGGTGATCGAGAAGGTGAAGACCCAGAAGGGCATCCAGATCGAGCATGCCGTGGTCGACGGCGCGAACCACTTCTTCGACGGCCGCGTCGAGCAGCTCATGGAGCAGGTCGGCGTCTATCTTGACCGGAAGGTCGGCCCCGAGATCCTCAAGTCCGAGCAGGAACAGGCCTGACCCGGACGCTCAGACCGCCGGGACGGTAACGCCCCGGCTTCCGGCGAGAACGGGCAGCTTCATGCAGGCTGCCCGGGCTTCCGCCAGAACCCAGTCGCGGAACAGCCTGATCTTGCGCTCGCGCTGGCGCTCCTGCGGGTAGACGACCCAATAGGAGCGCTCGTCGCGAACGGCATGGTCGATGGCGAAGACCAGCCGCCCGGCTGCGATGTCGTAGGCGAAGAGCTCCGGTATCGCCATCGCGACGCCATGCCCGCGCAGCGCCGCCTGAATGCTCATCGCCTGCATCTGCAGCGCCATCGTCGCGCGCCCACCGAGCTTGGGCACGTCGACGCCGACATCGGCGAACCAGCTCTTCCAGCAGATATCCATCGGGCTCAGCATCGGCGCCCGCAGCAGGTCCCGGGGCTCGCGCAGCTGCAGCTGCTCGCGCAGCTCGGGCGTGCATAGCGGCGCGTAATGACAGGCAAACAGCCGTTCCGCCACGAGGCCGGGCCATTCCCCCCGCCCGTACCGCAATGCGAGATCAACCGATTCCGTCGCAAAATTGACGAGGTGCTCTGTCGTTCCCACCCGCACCTCGAATTGCGGATTCTCGACCTGGAACTGGGCCAGGCGCGGCGACAGCCAGGTGATCGCCATGGTCTGCAGCGAGGAGATCGTCAGGACGGCCTGGTTCTCCTCGCACAGCCCGCGAAACACGGTGCCTATATCGAAGAGCGCCTTTGCAACGGGCCCGGCGAGCCGCTGGCCGATCGCCGTCAGAACAACCTGGCGCGGTTGGCGCACGAACAGCGCCGCACCGACGCGATCCTCGAGCAACCGGATCTGATAGCTCACCGCGGCCTGCGTCATGCCAAGCTCCTCAGCCGCGCGGGTGAAGTTCTGGTGGCGCGCCGCGGCCTCGAAGACGCGGACCGCTGCAAGGGGCGGAAGCTTCGGTGGCGGTGGATGCATGGGCATGCCGAAGCATAAGCTGTCTTTATGGCAGATGACAATCTTCCGCTTTGTGACGGCGCCGCGGCTCGTCCAGATTCGAACTCACATCAGCGGGCGCCGCCGCCCGCCTTCCCGAGGGTCGGATCATGACTTGTCTGTCGCAAACGGCACCGCTCGCTCCGCAGAGCGGCGCTTCCTTCCCGCTCGGCTGGCTGCTGGTCTGGCGGCGCCACTTCGCTGCCGCCCGGGCGCAGCGCTATCTCGCAACGCTCGACGATCGTGCCCTCTGCGATCTCGGACTGTCGCGCGAGATCGTCGACCCGCCGCGCCCATCCGCCCCTGCGGCGCTCTGGCTCAACCGCGTCCCAGGGTAAGCCAGCAGGTGCTCCTGCCGCAAAAGCGGTTTCCACTTTGGCTGAACATGCTGGATCGCCTGGTGTCCTGTCGGGCGCAAAGTGGCGATCCAGCTCTTTGTTTGGCATCGGATTTTCCGAAAAGTGGTTTCCACTTTTCGGTCCATGCTCTAGACGACGGCGGAACGACATTCACCAGATCGCAAGCCGCCATGACCACCTACAAGTCCGATTTCCTGCGCGTGCTCGACGAGCGCGGCCTCATCCATCAGGTCTCCGATCCGGCGGGCCTCGATGCTCTGTGCCGGCAGGGGACCCAGACGGCCTATGTCGGCTATGACGCGACCGCGACCAGCATCCATATCGGCAACCTGATCTCGCTGACGATGCTCTACTGGTTCCAGGAGACCGGCCACCGCCCGATCACGCTGATGGGCGGCGGCACCTCCATGGTGGGCGACCCCTCCTTCCGCGACGACCAACGCAAGCTGCTCACGGTCGAGGAGATCGCCAGCAATATCGAGAGCATCAAGCGGGTCTTCGGCCGCATCCTGCGCTATGGCGACGGGCCGACCGACGCGATGATGGCCAACAATGCCGACTGGCTGCTGAAGCTGAACTATGTCGAGTTCCTGCGCGATGTCGGCCGGCATTTCTCGGTCAACCGCATGCTGTCCTTCGATTCGGTGAAGCTCAGGCTCGACCGCGAGCAGTCGCTGTCCTTCCTCGAATTCAACTACATGATCATGCAGGGCTACGACTTCGTCGAGCTCAACCGCCGCTATGGCTGCCGTCTGCAGATGGGCGGCTCCGACCAGTGGGGCAACATCATCAACGGCGTCGATCTCTCGCACCGGATGGGCGGCCCGCAGCTCTACTGCGTGACGACCCCGCTGCTGACGACCTCCTCCGGCGCCAAGATGGGCAAGACAGCCAACGGCGCGGTCTGGCTCAATGCTGACGTCTTCAGCCCCTATGATTTCTGGCAGTATTTCCGCAACACCGAGGACGCCGATGTCGGCCGCTTCCTCAAGGTGTTCACCCGGCTGCCGCTGGACGAGATCGCCAGACTCGCCGCGCTCGGTGGGGCCGAGCTGAACGAGGCGAAGAAGATCCTCGCCACCGAGATCACCGCGATCGTCCATGGCCGCGATGCGGCGGAAGCCGCCGCCGAGACCGCGCGCAAGACCTTCGAGGAAGGCGCGCTCGCTGCCGACCTGCCGAGCGTCGCGATCGCGCGGGCCGAGATCGAGCCGGGCGTCGGGGTACTGACCGCCTTCGTCAAGGCGGGGCTGGTGCCCTCCACAGGCGAGGCCCGCCGCCAGGTCAAGGCCGGCGGCCTGCGCGTCAACGACGCGGTCGTGACGGATGAGCGCGCTTTGCTCGGGCTCTCCGACCTGTCGTCGGAAGGCGTCATCAAGCTCTCCTTCGGCAAGAAGAAGCACATCCTGTTGCGGCCCGAATAGGCCGCAGCACGTCGCTCAGCGTCGCGGCGCCTCGCCCGGCCGGACCGGGCGTTGCGCCGGCGCGCCGCCGAGCGGATCGACGAAGCGGCGCAGGATGCCGGGCGCGATTGCAGAGAGCGGATTGATCGTCATGGTCGGCGCGCTGGCCGGGCCCGAAATCCGGAAGTTCACGGCGAAGAGACCGCCATACTGGCTGCCGCCGCCGAGCAAGGCGCCGACCACCGGCACCTGGGCGAAGGCGTTGTTGAAGGCATAGCCTGGCACGAAGGTGCCACCGATATCGACGCGGTCACGCCCATAGTCGACATGGCCCTGCAGGGTGAAACCGACCTGCTGGCCCCAGATCACCATCTCGGAAACGTCGAGCCGGCTGGTGGAACGGGTGAACTCCGCCTTGAGCTTGGTGAAGGCGACCTCGGAGGTGTCGATACGCTGCTCCTCGGGGCGATCCCCCGAGAAGGCGTTTGCGGATTGAGCACCGACCACGCGACGCAGGGCCGGCTCGTCGCGCACGATGAAGTTCCGGAACATCAGATCGCCGCTCTGGTTTGCTCCCGACCCCATGGTCAGGACGAGATCGCCGCCATGGGCCTTGTTGTAGAGATCGAGGAAGCGCAGGAGCGAGCCGCCGTTCTCGGATTGAACGACAAGGCGCTCACCCTGCCGGCCCTGGCGCGCCGTCACATCGGCCTTGCCGATCCGCCCCTGGAAGTTTGCCGACCGCACCTCGCCGCCCCGCTTGGAGAGCTTGAGCGTGCCGTTGGTAATGGCCTCGTTGTTGAAGCCGGTGAGGATCGGCACATCGAGATCGATGTCGTAGTCGCTATCCTTCGGCCCTGCCTTGTCTGCGCCCCTGGCTGAAGGGGCCGCGCCCTGGATATCCTTGATGAAGGGGCGCAGATCCGCCACGGCGCCGCGCACAGCGAGCTTGGTGACATTGCCGTCCCGCTTCACGTCGAGCTTCAGATTGTCGCCGGGAGAGATCCGGAACTGCGAGAGGCTGGCGGCGTCGAGGCCGTTCTGCCTGTTCAGCTCCACCCGCCCCTTGATCAGCGCAGGCGCTGCATCGAGCGTGAAGTCCTCTAGATCCGGCCCGTCGGCACTGGAGACATAGAGGAAGCTGAGCTTGCCGGGCCGGCCGGCCGGCTTGCTCAGGCCGGGAACGACGCCATCGAGCGCCACCTTGGTCAGATCGATCTCGATGCGCGGCGGCCCATCGCCGCCCTTGCCGAGAAGCTTCGTGACCTTCACGGGGAGCACGCCCGAAATGCCTGAATCCGCGCCGAGACCACGCCGCTGCCGAGCCGTGGCGTCGAGGTTGAGTTGCAGCGTGGCTTCGCCCTGCCCCTTGCCGTTCTGCTTCAGCTCGATGGTGCCCTTGTCGCCGCCGATGCGTGCATCGCCGCGCAGGGCAAGACCGTTGCGGTCGACATTGACGGAAAGATTGCCGCCTTCCAGCCTCTCCGTCCCAAGAAGCGTATCGGAACTGACATTCGTCAGCGTTCCCGCGCCGGTGACGGTGATTTCGTCCGGCTTGAGATCATGTGCGAGCGGCAGGGCAATGGTGACCTTCAGATCGCTCGCGCCCTTGATGGCGCCGGGGTCGATCTGTCCGAGATTGAAATCCTTGAGGGCCGGAAAGGCGAAGAGCGCGGCCAAAGCGTCCATCGAGCCCTGCGCACGAAAACCGATGCGGCCCGGGGCTCGATGTACGGCGTAGTCGKGCATGGCGAAGCTGCCTTCGCTGAGCTGCAACTGCCGTCCATTGCCGAGCTCGGCGGTGGCATTGCCGATCGCCAGTTGCACGGTCCGCCCCGTCACCTTGCCGGTGACGGTGGCATCCGCCAGCGGCGGCAGGCCGGGATCGGGCAGATAGCGGACCTGATTGGCATCGATCACGACCGAAAGGGCGCCGTCCGGCAGGCCGTGGCCGCGGATCAGGCGGGCATGATCGGCCGCCGGCAGGTCGAGATCGACGGACAGCGACTTCATCCGGCCGGCTGCGAGCTGATGGTGCAAGATCTGATGCACCTGGGGGGTGGTGAACTCGGGCCAGATCGCGAGCAGCGCACGCACGTCGGAATCGCTCGCCTTGATCGCGAAGCGCTGCAGCGGGGATTCGCCCTGCTTCTGGATATAGGCGGTCATGTCGACGGTCGCGGCAGGTCCGCGGATCGCTGCCTGCTCGATCGTCACCGTAGCGTTCGCCGGGTCGATCTTGAGAGCTGCCTTCAGGCTATCGATCCGAACGGCGGCATCCGTCGCATCGAGGCCCGCGAGCTGACCGCTGGCGTCGAGGGCAAGCCGCCAGGCCCCATCGTCGGTGCGTAGAGAGCCGGTCGCGGTCAACTGCGTCGCACCGGCCTTGAACTCGGCCTTCTGGATGTCGAGCTGCGTGAGATCGGCGCCGCTCGCCAGTTCGAGATGAACGAAATCGACCGCCAGCGGCGGCATCGGCCCGTCCGGGAAGCGGACATGGCCGGCATGGACATCGATCTGCGCCGTGATCGACTTGTGCCCGTCCGGCGTCTGGCGGAGCGTCGCCTTGCCCTGGAGCGGCAAGCCTTCCAGGCTCACCCCGGTGCCCAAAGCCAGCGCCACGATCTCCGCGGGCTCGAAGCGCAGGATGTTGATGTCGGCCCGCTGCGTTCCATCGGCTTCCGTCGACAGATCGACGGCGATATCCTTCCAGCGCTGGCCGGTGCGCCCCTTCATCGTCAGGCGGGTTCCGCGCTCGCCGGAGCGCGTGAGCCTGATCTCGACATCCTCGAGGCCAGCCTTCAGGCGACCATCGGGATCGACGAGCGCCAGGCGCGCACCGTTCATGCCGGCGGTCTCCAGCGAACCAAGCAATCCGTCGCCGCGCGCCAGCATCGAGATCGCGCCCATGATGCCGGTGAAGGCGTTCCATTGCGCGGCGTCCGGCAGTGCCGGTGTCGGCGGGGTCTCGGCAGGCGCCGAGTCGGCATTGACGACGAGGACGCCTTCCTTGTTGACGCCGAGGCGGACATTGACCCCGCGCAGATCGACCGAAACCAGCCGGATATCGCCCTTGAGGAGAGCGAGCGGTTCGTAGCCGAGAACCGCTTCAGGGGCGCGGATGATGGCGCCGCTGGCATGGCGGAAGAGGACTTGACGAACCTTGAGCTGCGAATGTCCGTCGGTCCGGCTGAGTTCCGCCGATGCGGCCTCGACTTCCCAGCCCGGCCCCAGCCGCTCCTCGATCGCTGCGGAGATACGCCCCTCGAGGCCCGACAACGGGACGATCCCGGTCGCCAGAAGCGTGACCGCCGCGCCCGCCAGAACCACAATGGCCACCGTGATCGCGACGCAGATCGTCGCGAGCCCGGCTTTCGCGCCGCGCTTCACGATCTCGACTTCACAGGCTTCGCGCTCGGGCTGCGCTTCCGCTCGCCCCGAAGCCGTGGCCCCTACTTCCTCATCCGCCAAGATGCGCGTGGTCCTTTTCGGCGCCGGGCATCGGCCTGCCGCAGAGTGCGTCTGTTCGCCTCTTGCCGCAATCCCGCCAGACGGCATGCATGTCGATGAGGCCAGACGAAGCGATTCGGCAATCCGGAAAGGACGTGCCACATGCTTCGCTGACCGATGGTATCGCCGGCCTGCCTTGTAGTGTTCGGCGGTCCATGCAGTGAGAAGGCGACAAAAGGAAGGCAACGGCCATGACATTGCAGGAAGGAGATCCGGCGCCCGATTTCAGGCTGCCGCGCGACGGCGGCGGCGAGGTCGGTCTGTCGGAGCTGCGCGGCCGGAAGGTCGTGCTCTACGCCTATCCGAAGGACAACACCCCGGCATGCACCGAGGAAGCGATCGCCTTCAACCGCCTGCGCCAGGCCTTCGCGGATTGCGGGACCGAGATTATCGGCGTCTCTCCGGATTCCGTGCAACGTCACGGCAATTTCAAGCGCAAATATGAGCTGGATTTCGCGCTGCTGGCCGACGAGGAGCAGAAGCTCGCTTCCGCCTACGGCATCTGGGTCGAGAAGAGCCTGTATGGCCGAAAGTACATGGGGATCGAGCGATCGACATTTCTGATCGACGCCGAGGGCCGCCTCGCCCGCATCTGGCGCAAGATCAAGGTCGCCGGCCACGCCGAGGAAGTGCTGGCGGCCGCTCGGGCCTTGTGAGCCGGCTCCGTCCGAATTTGCGAAAGATTAACCCTAACGATCTCTAATCGCGGCATCGGCAGCGTTCTTTCCGGTTCCGCGTATGCATCATCAGTCACAAACGGGCCCAGCTCTCTCGACCGTCGGCCTGGTCACCCACAGGACCTACACGATCCGCCGCTCGACGATGCTCGCCGGGCTGGCGTGGCTCGCCCTGACCACGGCCTGCTCCGGCGGCGCCGGCTGGTACATCCTCAGCCGGGACGATCTCGCCGCCCGGCTGATCGCCCGCGAAACGACCCGCCAATACGCCTATGAGGACCGAATCGCCGCCCTGCGCGCCGATATCGACCGCTATGCCAGCCGCGCCCTGCTCGACCAGGACGGTGTCGAAACCCGCGTCGACGAGCTTGCGACCCGGCAGGCGGAACTCGAATCCCGCCAGTCGCTCGTCGCTGCCCTTGCCGACACGCTTCAGTCCAGCGGCCTCGTGCCGGCCGTGAAGCTGCCGCTGCGCGCGAACGTCATCAAGCCGGGCGAGCCGATCCGCGCCTCGGGCGTCACGAGTTTCGCGCCGATCATGCCGAGCAAGCCGATGCCCGCGCCGGAAGCGCCGCCGCTGCGTGGTGCCGACGCCAACGCGGCCGAGGGCTGGCAGTCGGGCGAGGCACCGGCCGAGCCGCCCGCGAAGCGCGTCGAAGCAACCCTGACCCGGCTCGATAAGGCCATGGCCAGCACGACCGAAGCGCAGATCGTCGCGCTGAAGGATATGGACGAAACGCTGGCCGCCACTCAGAAGCGGCTCCGCAGCGCATTGGCGGAAACCGGCCTCGACGCCGAGCGCCTCACGCCTCCGGACAGCGCAGGAGGCGTCGGCGGCCCCTTCGTCCCGGTCAAGCTGGACCCCGCCGCCGGCCCCTTCGAGGCGACGCTGACCGCCCTGCAGCCGCGCATGGCCTCGGTCATGCGCCTGCGCGGCGTCATCGATCAGCTCCCCCTCGCCCGGCCGATGGCCGGCGACCACGATTTCACATCCAATTTCGGCTACCGGACCGACCCCTTCACCCGGGGCCTCGCCATGCATACGGGCGTCGACTTCCGCGCCGAGACGGGCTCGTCGATCCTCGCCACGGCGCCCGGCAAGGTCGTCGCGGCGGAGTACAATGGCGGCTACGGCAACATGGTCGAAGTCGAGCACGCCAACGGCCTGAGCACGCGCTACGCCCATATGTCGGCGATCTCGGTCTCGGTCGGGCAGACGGTCAAGGCCGGCACGGTGGTCGGCCGGGTCGGCTCGACCGGCCGCTCGACCGGCCCGCATCTGCACTACGAGACCCGGATCAACGACGAGCCGGTCGATCCCACGCGCTTCCTGCGGGCTGGCGGCAAGCTCTTCGCCAACGCACTCTGAGCCTCTGATCCAATGAAAAAGCCGCGCAACCTGCGCGGCTTTTTCTGTTTGGACCGTGGGAAACGGAGCAAGGCTCAGTCGATATCCTCGACCTCGACCTCCGTGCCGTAGACACGCTGGGCCAGCGACGCCTCCATAAAGGGATCGAGATCGCCGTCGAGCACCTCCGAAGGCGCCGTCGAGCTCACGCCGGTGCGCAGGTCCTTCACGAGCTGATAGGGCTGCAGCACATAGGAGCGGATCTGGTGGCCCCAGCCGATATCGGTCTTGGAAGCCTGCTCGGCGTTGGCCTTCTCTTCGCGTTTCTTCAGCTCGACCTCGTAGAGGCGCGCGCGCAGCATTTCCCAGGCCTTGGCCCGGTTCTTGTGCTGCGAGCGTTCCTGCTGGCAGGCGACCGCGATGCCGCTGGGAATATGCGTGATGCGCACCGCCGAATCGGTCGTGTTGATGTGCTGCCCACCGGCGCCCTGGGCGCGGTAGGTGTCGATCCGGCAGTCCGACTCCTTCACATCGATGACGATGCGGTCGTCGACGACCGGATAGACCCAGACCGACGCAAACGAGGTCTGCCGCCGCGCGTTCGAATCGAAGGGCGAGATGCGCACGAGCCGGTGCACGCCGGATTCGGTCTTCAGCCAGCCATAGGCGTTGTGCCCCTTGAACTGGAGCGTCGCCGATTTGATGCCGGCGGTATCGCCGTCCTGATATTCGAGCGTCTCGACCTTGAACTTCCGCCGTTCGCCCCAGCGCCGGTACATGCGCAGCAGCATCTCGGCCCAGTCCTGGCTCTCGGTGCCGCCGGCGCCGGGATGGATTTCGACATAGGTGTCGAGCATATCGGCTTCGCCGGAGAGCAGAGTCTCGACCTGAAGGCGCGCCGATTCGTCCTGAATGGCCTTGATCGCCTGCTCGCCCTCGGTGACGGTGGCGTCGTCCTCCTCCATCTCGCCGAGTTCGATCAGCGTCAGCGCATCGTCGAGATCACGCTCGAGCTTGCTGATGCCTTCGATCTGGGTTTCCAGCGAGGTCCGCTCGCGCATCAGCTTCTGCGCGGCTTCGGCATCGTTCCAGAAATCGGGGCCCTCGGAGAGAGCGTTGAGTTCCGCTAGGCGGCGCTGGGCTTGATCCCAGTCAAAGATGCCTCCTCAGCAGTCCGATCGACTGCTTGGCGTTGTCGAGTTGCGTCTGGATTTCGGGGCGCATGATTCCGTCGAAACGTCCTTGTGATCTGTGTTCGAGGGCTGAGATAGGGGGGAATGCGCCGGCTGTAAACGCCCGCGCCGAGGCGAGTTGCAAGAGCGTGCCTGGTCCAGGGAATGCAAAATGCCCGGAGCATCGCTCCGGGCATCGAAAAATCCCGTGCCGGCGTCAGTAAAGGCCGCCGGTTCCCGAGCCGATGGCGCGCCCGCCGCCGCCGGGGCCGACGGAAAGCGGCGCGCTGCCGTCACCCGCCGCGCCGATCACCGAATAGCTGTCCGGAGGGGCGGTGCCGGGCTTGAAGGCTTCGAGGATGCCGCCCTCGCCGCCGGCCCGCATGCCGGTCCTCGGGTCGACACGGATCAGCTTGATGCCGGCCGGCACACGGAACGGCGTGGCCGGCTTGTCCTTCAGCGCGACCGTCATGAAGTCGCGGAAGATCGGCGCGGCATACTGGCCGGCGGTGGCCGAAGTGCCGAGCGATTTCGGCTTGTCGAAGCCCATATAGACGCCGACCGCGAGGTCCGGCGAGAAGCCGACGAACCAGACGTCCTTGGCGTCGTTGGTCGTGCCGGTCTTGCCGGCGAGCGGCTTGCCGACCGACTTCACCACTGTCGCAGTGCCGGCGTTGACGACGCCTTCCAGGATCGAGACCATCTGATACGCAGTCAGCGGATCGAGCACCTGCTCGCGGTTGTCGACCAGGCGCGGCTCCGACTGGTTCGCCCATTTGTCGGCATTGCAGCCTTCGCAGACGCGCTGATCGTGACGATAGATGGTCGTGCCGGTGCGGTCCTGGATGCGGTCGATCAGGGTCGGACGGATGCGACGGCCGCCATTGACCAGCATCGAATAGCCCGCGGTCATGCGCATCACCGTCGTCTCGCCGGCGCCGAGCGACATCGACAGCACGGGCTGAAGATCGTCATAGATGCCGAAGCGGCGGGCATATTCCGCGATCAGCGGCATGCCGACATCCTTGGCGAGGCGCACCGTCATCAGGTTCTTCGAGAACTGGATGCCGTAGCGCAGCGTGCGCGGGCCGGTCGACTTGCCGTCGAAATTCTCCGGCCGCCACATGCCGAGCCCCGGCCCCTGATCGATCTCGATCGGCGCGTCCAGGATGATGCTGGACGGGGTGTAGCCGTTGTCGAGCGCGGTCGCGTAGACGAAGGGCTTGAACGACGAACCGGGCTGCCGCAGCGCCTGCGTCGCGCGGTTGAACTCCGACTGGTCATGCGAGAAGCCGCCGACCATGGCGAGCACGCGGCCCGAGAACGGGTCCATCACCACGATGGCGCCGTTGACCTCCGGGAGCTGACGCAGACGCACATAGCCGGGCCGGCTGTCGATCGGCTCGACGTAGACGACGTCGCCGACCGAGACGGCCTGGGAGACACGCGCGCGGCGCGTCCACTTGATGCCGTCGGCAGCAAGGGTGACGGTCTGGCGCTCCTTGTTGAGATGGCCGGCATTGTCGCGCAGCGGATGCAGGCCGAGCTTGGCGCTGTCACCGCTGGATTCGAGCACGACGGCAAGCCGCCAGGGTGCGACGTCGCCGAGGACCGGCAATTCGCCAACCGCGGCGCCCCAATCGCGGCCGATATCGAGCTTCTGAATCGCGCCGCGCCAGCCGCGCGCCTCGTCGAAGCGCACGAGACCGTCGACCAGCGCCTTGCGTGCCATCAACTGCGTCTTGGGATCGACGGTGGCGCGCACCGACAGGCCGCCTTCGAGCAGCTTCTTCTCGCCGTAACGGTCCTGAAGCTCGCGCCGAATCTCCTCGGCGAAATAGCCGGCGGCGATCTGATTCGGCGAAATCGTGCGCGGATTGACGCCGAGCGGCTGCTTCTTTGCGTCCTCGGCGACCTCGCGCTTGACGTAGCCGTTCTCGACCATGCGGTCGATCACGTAGTTGCGGCGCTCGATCGCGCGGTCGCGGTTGCGGAAGGGATGCAGATCGGAGGGCGCCTTCGGCAGGGCGGCGAGGTAAGCCGCCTCCTGCAGGTTGAGCTCATGGACCGACTTGCCGAAATAGTTCAGCGCGGCAGCGGCGATGCCATAGCTGCCCTGCCCCGGCGCCGGCGCGCCGAGATAGATCTCGTTCAGGTAGAGCTCGAGAATCTTGTCCTTGGAGTAGGTCGATTCGAGCTTCAGCGCGACGAGCGCCTCGCGGATCTTGCGCTCGATCGACTGCTCGGGGCTCAGGAAGAAGTTCTTCGCCACCTGCTGGGTGATGGTCGAGGCGCCCTGCGGCCGGCGATTGGCGCTGCGGTTGCGGTAGTTGGAGATCGCGGCGCGGACCAGGCCTTCCGGATCGACACCCATATGCTTGTAGAAGTTCTTGTCCTCGGCCGAGATATAGGCGTCGACGACGAGCTTCGGCACGGCCTGAATCGGCAGGTAGAGACGGCGCTCGCGGGCATATTCGGCGATCAGGCTGCCGTCGCCCGCATGCACGCGGGTCATCACCGGCGGCTCGTAGTTCCGGAGCTGGGCGTAGTCGGGCAGGTCTTGCGAATAATGCCAGATCAGGCCGCCGGCCAAGGCAGCAACGATCACGAAGGCGATCGCACCGGCGGCGAACAACCATCCGAAGATTCGCAGAATGAACCGCATCTCAGGCCTTGGACCCCATCTTTGCCACCCGGCGGGCGCCAAATCGGGGCGCGTCGCAAATCAGAGCTATAACATGACGTAGATGGCGGAACCGTGGCCTTGAGACCACATTTCGCATGATCCGACAATGGGTCGGAACGAAGCGGCTCCACCGCAATACTGGAGCACCCGCCGATCAGATTGCACCGCAATCCGATCGAATCATCCGCTCTCGATAGATATGTGAAGACGGATTGGCCGATCGGGTTGTTTCAACCTGACCGGATCCGGCTCCAGAGCATTCTCGCGCGTCTGCGAATCGCAGAGCTGCTCCGTTTCGTCGTTTGAGCGCGTTTTCTTCACGCGAACCGGCATCCATCTCGTCCGAAAACGCGCTAGTTGCGATTCTCCGCGGCCTTGCCGACGGAGGCGCGCGCTCTCGCGAAATACTCGTCGACAGCAGCGGAAACCGCCGTCACGGCCTTGTCGCGCCATTCCGGGGAATTGAGCAGTTCGGCATCCTTCGGGCTCGACATATAGCCGAGCTCGATCAGCACCGAGGGCACGTCCGGCGCGCTCAGCACCCAGAAGCGCGCCGAGCGCAGCGGGATCTTGTGCATCTTGATCGAGCCGCCGAGCTTGTCGACGAGGTTGCGGGCGAAGACGCCGGTGAAGGTCCGCGTCTCGCGCCGCGCGAGATCCATCAGAATGCCGGCGACATCCTGCACTTCCTCGCGCGTCTCCAGGCCTGCGGCGGCATCCGCCTCGTTTTCCTTGGCGGCGAGCTTGGCGGCCTCGGCGTCGGTCGCCCGTTCGGAGCGGGTATAGACTGTGGCCCCGCGCACATCCTGCGCCTGCATCAGCGAATCGGCATGGATCGAGATGAACAGGTCCGCCTGCTCACTGCGCCCCGTCTGCACCCGGTCCGAGAGCGAGACGAAGCGGTCGTCGTCGCGGGTCATCACGACGCGATAGCGGCCGGATGCTTCAAGCAGCTCCCTGAGCGCCTTGCCGAAGGCCAGCACGACAGATTTCTCGGAGATGGAAGCGACCATGGTGCCGGGGTCGATGCCGCCATGGCCGGGGTCGATGACGACGATTCGGCGTGTCTCGCCGGGCGGCTTGACGGCAGGGATCGCCGGTGCCGGCGTCTCCTGCGCCTTCTTTGTCTTGGMCGCTTCGGCAAGGAAATCGGCACGCGCGGTCTTCTTCAATTCGATCGTGAGTTCGCCGAAGCCGCCGCGCACGGCCTTCACCTCGGTCCTGGTGATCGTGGCCGGCTGCGAGAGATCGATGATGATTCGGGCCTTGTCGGCAGTGAAGAGGCCGTAGCGATAGGCACTGACGAAGCCGGCCGTCTTCCTGGCATTCCCCTGGATCTGGAAATTGGTCGACGGCATCTCGACGATGACGCGGTCGGGCGAGGCCTGCACCCAGGCCTCCACTTCGACAATCGAGGACAGCGTCATGGTCAGGCGCACGCTTTCGCCGTTCTGCTCGAGGCGAGCGTCGGTCGCGACCGGATACTCGGTCTGCGGCTTGCTCTCAGTGCGGGCTGGCGCAGAGGCGAGCGCGAGCCCGCACGCAAAGGCGATCAGGGCAGCGCCCCGCAGGAAACCGCGGGACGACCGACCTTCAGGGCCCTGAACAGCGTGGCGCATGCGCAAAAACAGCTGGAAAATCCCGTTCGATGTCACCAAGGCTTAACCATAACGGGGGTGAAATCTTAAGAGGCGGTTACCACCTCTTGTGGAGGGCGTGAACCGCTTGGGGACGGGGTCGGCGAAATGCGGCCGTCATGTGACTTGCAAATCACCATCACCTGTCTGTAATGGAATTGGCTGCCCGTCAGCCTGCCCATGGGACACACCCGGATCGAGCGATCCGTCGGCGTCCGGTCAGGCTGTGCCACCTTCTCCCTCGGGAGCGGCGGCGGGATAGCCGCAACGGATCGTCCGCAGACGGTTGGTATGGGGATTGCGAGTGTTCTGCGCCCCACCTTGTCTTGCGAGCGTGCAAACGCGATGGGCCGGCCGCCAGGCAGGCACATCGCAGGTCAGGACAGATGACGGGGCATAAGACGACGCTAGCACCTCAGGTGAACCGTCCGAACCTGCGGGACCGCGCCGGGCTTCAAGCCCGAGCGGGTGTCCCGAACCGTATTCCTGTTCAGGCCAGTCTTTCCCACCTCCTGCAACATGCCGGCTCGTTCCGGCCTTCACGCGGCGCCCCTGCACGCGACGGCGGATTGTCATCCGTAGCCGCGCCTGCACCGGCGACCGCGCCAATGGAAGTTTCATATGGCCAACAAGATGCTTATCGATGCCACCCACCCGGAGGAGACCCGGGTCGTGGTGGTCCGCGGATCCCGCGTCGAAGAGTTTGATTTCGAATCCGCCAGCCGGAAGCCGCTCCGCGGCAATATCTATCTTGCCAAGGTGACGCGCGTGGAGCCGTCGCTCCAGGCTGCCTTCGTCGAATATGGCGGCAACCGGCACGGATTCCTCGCATTCTCCGAAATCCACCCCGATTACTACCAGATCCCGGTTGCCGACAGGCAGGCGCTCATCGACGACGAGGCGCGCGCCGAGCGTGACGAGGAGCGCGACGAGGAGCGCCGCGAGAAGCGCGGCCGGCGCGATCGCCGCCGTGGCGGAGACCGCGACAACCGCGCGAAGAAGGCTGTCGCCGACGAGACCGTCTCGGCCGAGGTCGAGGCGAATGGCGAGGACGCCGAGGAGCGTGTCGAGACCGACGGCAAGGAAGCCGCCATGGTCAACGAGGGCGCGCCGGCCTTCGGCGAGTACTTCGCCCCGGCGGTTGCCGAATCGACGACCGAGGACGCCGCCGAGAATGCCGCGCCGCTGACCTTCGAGACGGTCGAGACGACCGACTCGGCTCATGAGGCTTCCGCCGAAGACGCCGAGGCTTCGGAAGTCGAGGCCCGCAAGCCTTCCGAGGACGAAGGCTCCGAGGACGGCGACGACGAGGAAAACGGCGACGAGGCCGACGAGCAGCCGGAGCAGCTCGGCGGCGGCGACGCCCTCGACGACATGCCGGAGCGCCCGCACCGCCAGTCGCGCCGCCAGTACAAGATCCAGGAGGTGATCAAGCGCCGCCAGATCATCCTGGTCCAGGTCGTCAAGGAAGAGCGCGGCAACAAGGGCGCGGCGCTCACCACCTATCTCTCGCTCGCCGGCCGCTATTCGGTGCTGATGCCGAACACCGGCAAGGGCGGCGGCATCTCGCGCAAGATCACCAATGCCGAGGATCGCAAGCGCCTGAAGGAAATCGCCCAGGAGCTCGAGGTTCCGGAGGGGATGGGCCTCATCCTGCGCACGGCCGGCGCCTCGCGCACCAAGGTCGAGATCCGGCGCGACTACGAATACCTGATGCGGATGTGGGAGAGCGTGCGCGAGCTGACGCTGGCCTCGGTCGCGCCCGCGCTGGTCTATGAGGAGGGCAACCTCGTCAAGCGCTCGATTCGCGACCTCTACAACAAGGACATCGACGAGGTTCACGTCGCCGGCGAGACGGCCTATCGCGAGGCCAAGGACTTCATGCGCATGCTCATGCCGAGCCATGCCAAGAGCGTGAAGCCCTATCGCGACCAGACCCCGCTCTTCGCCGCCTTCGGCGTCGAGAGCCAGCTCGACGCGATGTTCTCGAACACCGTGACGCTGAAGTCCGGCGGCTATCTGGTCATCAACCAGACGGAAGCGCTGGTCGCGATCGACATCAACTCCGGCCGCTCGACCCGCGAGCACAACATCGAGGACACCGCGCTCAAGACCAATCTCGAAGCGGCGGAAGAGATCGCAAGGCAGCTCAGGCTGCGCGACCTCGCCGGTCTCATCGTGATCGATTTCATCGACATGGAGGAGAACCGGAACAACCGCGCCGTCGAGAAGAAGCTGAAGGAGTGCCTCAAGGACGACCGCGCCCGCATCCAGGTCGGCCGCATCTCCGCCTTCGGTCTGCTGGAGATGTCGCGCCAGCGCATCCGCACCGGCGTGCTCGAGAGCTCCTCGGTGCCCTGCCCGCACTGCGCCGGCGCCGGCATGATCCGCTCGACGCCGTCCGTCGCGCTGCAGATCCTGCGCGCGCTGGAGGAGACGCTGATCAAGAGCGCCTCGCACAACCTGACCGTCCGCACCCGGCCGGAGGTCGCGCTCTACGTCCTCAACCAGAAGCGCGCCCATCTCACCGATCTCGAGAACCGGTTCGCCATCGCGATCACGATCTCGACCGATCCGAACCTGCTCGGCACTCGCTACTTCGAGGTCGAGCGCGGCGAGTTCGTCGGCAATGAAGGTCGCGTGATCCCGACCGGCTTCAAGGCCGAAGCCATCGCCTCCGATGTCGATGACGAGGCGCTGGACGCTGCTGCTGAGGCTGCCGCTCTCGACGCCGAGACCGGCGACAACGAGACGACCGCCGGCGAAGCCCAGGGCGAACGCGGCGAAGGCGACCGCGAGAATCGCCGCCGCCGCCGTCGCCGCCGTCGTCGGCGTGGCGGAGAGCGCGACGACCAGGGCCAGCAACTCGACGCGGGCCAGGACGCCGAGGGTGATGAGGGCGAGGAGGGAGACGACGCGGCCGAGGGCGCGGATGTCGAGGTCATTGCCGAGGCCGTGATCGAGGCGCCTGTCGCCGAAGCCGCGCCGGAACCTGCTGCCGAAGAGGCGGCATCTGCCGAGCCGGCGAAGCCGAAGCGCAGCCGCGCCCGCAAGCCGAAGGCTGAGGCCGCCAAGGAGGCCGAAGACAAGGCTGAGACGGTCACGGCGGAAGCCGCGCCTGCGGAGAAGCCCAAGCGCAGCCGCTCGCGCAAGAAGGTCGTGCCGATCACCGAAGGCGGGGAAGCAGCCGCGGAGACCGCTCCGGCCCCCGCTGAGGCGCAGCCTGAAGCCGTAACGGAAGCTGCCGAGGAAGCCGCGGCCCCGGCCGAGCCCGCTGCAGCGCCCGAGCCGGCCCCCGCGCCCGCCCCGGCCGAGGAACCCGTCGCGGTCGTGCTGACGGAGCCGGACCCGAACCGGCCGAAGCGCGGCGGCTGGTGGAACAGGCTCGCCGGCCGCTCCTGAGCGCCCGGTATCCGAACGGTAGATACGAAGCCCGCCGCCACCCGCGGCGGGCTTTGTTTTTCGCGGTGCTTGGCAGCCTGGCGCCGGCTCGGCATTGTGGTCGATGGATGATCGCCGAGCCGGGAAGAAGCCGATGCAGCCGCCTCGAAACAGGGAACGTGACGTTCTCCTCCTCCTGTGCGCGGTCGGGCTGCTCGGTCTGGCCTATCTCGCCTGGCGCGCCATAGGCTGGTTCGGCGTCGGGCTCCTCGGCCTCCTCGTCGTCTTCCTCGCAGTCAGGATCGAACTCGAAGGCAATCGGCCGATCGGCCCGCAAATGACGCCCGATCTCCACGCCGCCCAGTATCGCGCCGAGGCGGGCTTCGACCACGCCGAGCGCGCAAATCGCAGCGCTGAACGTGGAGCCGTCGCCAGCACGGCCCGCCTCGCCAGTCTGTTCGGGGGCGGGCTGACTGTCGTGGGCTTCGGCCTGTTCTTCTTGCTGTAGAGCCCGTTCCGATCAGCTTTCACCGCGAGCCGATCGGCCAATCCGTCTCTCGCCTATCAGCTCGCTGCCGGTGCCAGCGGGGTCGGCGGCGGCACGGTCGATATCGCGGCGGCAGCTTGGCTCTGCGCTCCTCCCTCGCCGCCGCGCACGGTGACGGCGTTGGAAGCGAAGGGAATGTGCGCCTCGTTCAACGCGCGATAGACGCGCTTGAGCGCCTCGCGCTGCAGCATCGACGCCTGATTGGGCTTGCCGGTGAATTTCAGCCGGACCACGATCGCCTGGTCGGTAATATCCGCCACACCCTGCATCTTGAGCGGCGCGATGAAGTGAGGCCCGTATTCGGGGTCCTCCAGCAAGGCGAGGCCAACCTTCTTGATGGCCTTACGGGCCTGCTCGAGATCGGCGGAATGGTCGAGGCGGACATTGAACTTCACCGTCGCCCAGTCGCGGCTGGCATTGGTCAGCGACTGGACCTGGCCGAAGGGCACGGTGTGGATCTGCCCGCTCTGATGGCGCAGCTGCATCGAGCGCAGCGAGATCTTCTCGACCGTGCCCTTGAGCCGGCCGGTATCGACATATTCGCCGACGCGGAAGGCATCTTCGAGCATGAAGAACACGCCCGAGACGATGTCGCGCACCAGGGCCTGCGAGCCGAAGGAAATCGCGAGGCCGAGAATACCGAAACCTGCCAGCAGCGGACCGATATCGACGCCCAGGCGCGAGAGCACCACCAGGACGGTGAGGCCGAGTACCGCGCCGAGCACGACGCCGCGCAGCACCGGCAGCACGGTGGCCAGACGGCTCGGCACGTCCTCCTCATGCGCCACGTCCTCATCGGCGGGGCCGACCACGCGGTGTCGCGGCGCATAGGCGTCGAAGAACGCGTGCAGGAAGACCAGGGCCACCCAGCCGACGAAGGCGAACACCGCGACGCCGCCAGTCTGGCGCATGACGGCAGCGAACTGCGCCGAACTGACACCAAGCAGAAGCCCCGCCCAGAGGCGCGCAAGGATGAAGAAGCCGGCCGCCCAGATTAACCCGACGGCGGCGGCCCGCAAAGCGGCACCGGTGGCGCGCAGCACGGGTGTTACGCCATGCTCCGCCTCGCGCCGCGCCGCGCGGCAACGGAGCAGACTGGCGACACCGACGGCAACGATGGGGACGATGATGAGCGCAGCCTGCGACAGGGCCGACGCTTCGGCCCAACGCCCGCCGTTCGACATCATCGCCGCGCCGCTGCTGACCATCCAGAGCACGACCGTCGTCGCCATGTAGAACCATGCCGCTCCTGCCGCCATCAAACGACGGATCGGCCCGGGCTCGGACGAGCCGGACAGGACCAGCGCCGCGAGATCGTGCCGCGCATCGTGGAACCACCAGAGCTTGAACAGCGTGACGAAAAGACCGGTGAGCGCGATGAGCCCGGTGACTGGCCGCGGGCCCGAACTGACCTGATTGGCCAGCAGGATGCCCGTCACGATCAATGGCGTCACGACGGAGTAGACGGCGAGCAGCCGGAAATGCCGCTCGGCGCGCGGCAGCGGCATGATGCGGCGTTCGGGGGCGCCCGGCGAGAGCAGGAACCGGCCGACCGCGATATAGAGGGCGCCGATCGCGGCTCCGTTGGCGCCAATCGACAGCGCGATGTTCGCAAGGTCGCTGTCGGGGAGCCAGGCGTTGCGGGCGATCCGCACCACGGCAAGAGCCAGCAGGATCGCTGCGGTATCCTGGAGCAGCCCCCAGGACGAGGCGATGAGGCGGGGGGTGAACTCCGGCCCCGCAGGCTGGCGCTTGCGCCAGAACCATCGGGCCGTCGCGATCCGGAACGCGAGGGCGACGGCGAGCGCGAGGCAGATGATCCCGAAGACGCGCCAGCCGGCCGTCGGACCCTCCCGGCCATTGAGATTACGCTGCCAGGACTGGTCCCAGTCGGCCGGCAGTTCGCCGATCGCGGGAATCGAGGTGCTGCCATATTCGACGCCGTCGACGAAACGGTCGACGAGCGCGTTGACTTCGGCCTGGAAGCCCTCCTCATCCGTCATCGACAGCGCAGGCGCGGGAGTTGCCGCAGACGGCTTTGCCTTGCCCGCGGTCTCCTTCGGGGGCGCCGCGGGCGGCGCGGTCGGCACGCCGCCGACCCGGATCTCCACTGGCCGGCCCGACAGCGCATCGACCATCCTGCGGATGGTTTCGGGCGTCTCGTCGCCGCGAAGGTTGAGGACGACCGGGGCCTCGGTTTCGGCGCGCGCCGTCCCGATCAAGCCGAAGGCGAGCAGGAGGGCGACCGAAACGAGCGCAGAGATCAGGATCGCTGAGGACAGCGCCGAAAAGCGCCTCGCAGAAGCCCTGCCGGCTGCAGCGACGTCCATGGTCGATCTCCCCTTATCCCAAGCGGAGAATGCGGAGGTTCTGCGGATTCTTGCAAGGGGGACGAGGCACTATGCCTCAACGTTTCCCAAGCCAGCCACCGATGCGGGAGACCGCCTCTTCGCATTCCGCCAGCGAGCCCGCGAAGGACAGTCGCACGGTGCGGGCGCCGCGGCCTTCGTCGAAGTCGAGCCCCGGCGTGATCGCGACGCCGGCCTCTTCGAGGACGCTGCGGCAGAAGGCCATGGAATCGTTCGAATACCGGCCGATATCGAGATAGATGTAGAAGGCGCCGTCGACCGGCAGGAAATCGCCGAGACCTATCTCGGGCAAGGCCTTGAGCAGGAAGGCGCGGTTTTGCGCATAGCCGGCCTTGATCGCCTCGCACTCCTGCGTCGCGTCGAAGGCCGCCTCTCCCGCCACCTGGCTGAGATAGGGCACCGAGATCGAGAAATTCTGCTGGAGCCGCTCGATGGTGCGCACCAGCCGCTCGGGCACGATGAGCCAGCCGACGCGCCAGCCGGTCATGCAATAGTATTTCGAGAACGAGTTGACGATGATTGCGTTCTGGTCGGCCGCAAGGGCTGTCGTCGCGGGCGCGTCATAGGTCAGCCCGTGGTAGATCTCGTCCGAGATGTACCAGAGTCCGAGCCTGCGACAGCAGGCCGCGACCTCGGCGATCGCGTCCGGCGCCATCACCACGCCGGTCGGGTTGGCCGGACTCATCGTCAGCACGCCGGCCAGCGGCTTTTCCCGATGGGCGCGCTCGATCAGCTCGGGCGTCAGCGCAAAGCGCGTCTCGGGCCCGACCTCGATCGCGACCGGCTCCAAGCCCAGCGCGATGAGGATGTTGCGATAGGCCGGATAGCCCGGCGCCGTGATCGCGATCCGCGACCCCGGCTGGAAGCAGGCGAGGAAGGCCAGGATAAAGCCGCCCGACGAGCCCGTCGTCACCACCACGCGCTCGGCCGCCACGTCGACGCCATAAGCTTCGCGATAATGGCGCGCGATGCGATCCCTCAGCGAATCCGTGCCGAGAGCCTGCGTGTACCCGATCCGACCGTCTTCCAGCGCCCGCGCCACCGAAGCGCGGATCGAGGCCGGGGTCGGCGCCGAGGGCTGGCCGACCTCCATATGCACCACCGAGCCGCCGCGACGTTCGATCGTGGCCGCCTGGTTCATCACGTCCATGACGATGAAGGGGGCGACACGCTCGGCGCGCTCGGCGAGGGCAGGCAGCGCAGCGGGCGAAAACGGGGGCTTCTGCATCGACTTGTCCGGTTCATCGAGGGGCCGAGCCCGCGTAGCCGAGCCGGAGCCTGCCCGCAACCGCCGCCCTGCTGGCAGAGCTGTGATTTGACCTTCGGGCGGCGAAGACACACAAGCTCGCGCTTACGAGTGCTTTGTTCCGGTGGGTCATTCTCCGCCCGGCGGCTTTGAAAGGACAACGAGATGGCTTTCCGGACCCTCACCAGCCTGGCGCGCGCCTGCCTGCGCCCTGCCGGCCTCGCGCTCGGCCTCTGGCTCGCGGCCTCCGCGGTGCCCGCCATGGCACAGGGCCAGCCCCTGTCGCCCGAGCAGCGCAAGGCGGTGACCGACCTCATCCGCGAGACGCTGCTGAAGAATCCCGAGATCATCCAGGATGCGCTGATCGAGCTCGAGCGCCGCAACACCGTCGCCYAGGCCGAGGCGCAGCGCGGCGCGGTCGCCGCCGAGAAGGCGCGGATCAGCGACCCGGCGACCTCCGTCATCATCGGCAACCCCGAAGGCGACATCACCCTCGTCGAGTTCATGGACTACAACTGCGGCTTCTGCAAAAGGGCGATGGAGGACGTGACGGCACTCGCCAAGAGCGATCCGAAGCTCCGCGTCGTGCTGAAGGACTTCCCGATCCTCGGGCCCGATTCGGTCGAGGCGAGCCGCGTCGCGGTTGCCGTCAAGAGCCAGCTCCAGGGCCAGAAGTACTTCGATTTCCACAACAAGCTGATGGCCGTGAAGGGCAAGGTCAACGCTGCCAAGGCGCTTGAAGTCGCCAAGGAGGCCGGCGCCGATGTCGAGCGGCTGAAGAAGGACATGGAGGCCCCGGCCACCAAGGCGGCCATCGAGGACACGGTCGCGCTCGGCGACCGCCTCGGCCTCACCGGCACGCCCGCCTTCATCGTCGGCGACGAGATCGTCTTCGGCGCCGTCGGCCAGGCCGCGCTGAAGCAGAAGATCGACTCCGTGCGCCGCTGCGGCAAGACCGACTGCGCCGGCTGACCCGCAACGGCGCTCACGCGGCGGCGTCATCGGGCCGGCGGGCGCCCTTCAGGCTTCCCCTGCCGCCCCGCAACGTTTATGAGGGCGGCTTCTGCCGCCCGCGCGCGGCGCCGGAATCAACGCCTTCCATGGTCGCCGTCCACGTCCTGAACGGACCCAACCTCAACCTGCTCGGCACCCGCGAACCGGGAACCTATGGCGCGGTCACACTGGCCGGCGTCGAGGAAAGGCTGCGGCGCCGGGCCGAGGCTGGGGGTGTCGACCTCAGCTTCCGCCAGACCAATTTCGAGGGTGAGCTCGTCACCTTCATCCAGGAGGCGGGCCTTGCCGGGGCCGGCATCGTCATCAATGCCGGTGCCTATACCCACACCTCGGTGGCGCTGCGCGATGCGATCAAGGGCGTCGATGCTCTGGCGATCGAGGTTCATATCTCGAATGTGCATGCACGCGAGGAGTTCCGGCACCATTCCTATATGGCGCCGGTCTGCGTGGGCGTGATCTGCGGCTTCGGCGTCGCGAGCTACGAGCTGGCCTTCGATGCCATCGTGCCGCTGCTGGAAAAGCGGGCGGCGAAGGCCGCCTGAAAACCGAATGAACGGGACGGCAGCTCTGCGGCCGGCCCATCCGAGAATCTAAAGAAGACGGTGACACCCGCCATGGCGACCAAGAGCCCGATCGATCCCGAACTTGTCCGCGAGCTCGCCGAGCTCCTGAACCAGACCGATCTCACCGAGATCGAGGTCGAGAAGGGCGATCTGCGCGTCCGCGTCGCCCGCAGCATCACCACGACCGTTCAGGTCCCGGCCGCGGCGCCCTTGGCCGTGGCAGCCGCGCCGGTCGCGGCCGTTGCCGCTCCGGTCGAAAGCAAGCCGACCGCCGCCCATCCGGGTGCGGTCACCTCGCCGATGGTCGGCACCGCCTATCGCCGCCCCTCGCCCGAGGCCAAGCCCTTCGTCGAGGTCGGCAGCGTCGTGAAGCAGGGTGAGCGCATCCTGCTCGTCGAGGCGATGAAGACCTTCAACGACATCGTCGCGCCCCGCGCCGGCACGGTCACGGCCGTCCTCGTCGAAGACGGCCAGCCGGTCGAATACGGCGAGCCGCTGCTGGTGATCGAGTGAGCGCGGCGCCGCTCGCCGCCGGGTCGGATTTGGGTTTCAAGATGTTCGACAAGATCCTGATCGCAAACCGTGGAGAGATCGCGCTGCGTGTCCTGCGCGCGGCCAAGGAACTGGGCATCGCGACGGTCGCGGTCCACTCCACCGCCGATGCCAACGCGATGCATGTGCGCCTCGCCGACGAGAGCGTCTGCATCGGCCCGCCGTCGGCGCGCGAGAGCTATCTCAACATCCCCGCGCTGATCGCCGCCTGCGAGATCACGGGCGCCGATGCCGTGCATCCCGGCTATGGCTTCCTCTCCGAGAACGCCCGCTTCGCCGAGATCCTCGAGCAGCACAACATCACCTTCATCGGCCCCAAGGCCGAGCATATCCGCAGCATGGGCGACAAGATCGAGGCCAAGCGCACCGCCAAGCGCCTCGGCATCCCCTGCGTGCCAGGCTCGGAAGGCGGCATCGCGGATGACGAGGAGGCGCTGAAGATCATTCGCGAGATCGGCTTCCCGGTCATCATCAAGGCCGCGTCGGGCGGTGGCGGCAAAGGCATGAAGGTCGTGCGGAACGAGGCGGAACTCTCCGTTCTGCTCGCCACGGCCCGCAGCGAAGCCAAGGCCAATTTCGGCGACGATGCGGTCTACATCGAGAAATATCTCGAGAAGCCGCGCCATATCGAGATCCAGGTGCTCGGCGACGGCCGCGGCCATGCGATCCATCTGGGCGAGCGCGACTGCTCGCTGCAGCGCCGCCACCAGAAGGTCTGGGAGGAAGGCCCCTCGCCCGCCCTCAACGCCAGCGAGCGCGACCGGATCGGCGAAGTCTGCGCCAAGGCGATGTGCGAATTGCAGTATCGCGGCGCAGGCACGATCGAGTTCCTCTACGAGGACGGCGAGTTCTACTTCATCGAGATGAACACTCGCATCCAGGTCGAGCATCCCGTCACCGAGATGATCACCGGCATCGACCTCGTCAACGAGCAGATCCGCATCGCCGCCGGCGCGCCGCTCTCGCTCAAGCAGTCGGACATCGTCATCGAGGGCCACGCCATCGAGTGCCGGGTCAATGCCGAGCATCCGGCGACGTTCCGCCCCTCGCCCGGCAAGATCGCCTCGTTCCACACGCCGGGCGGCCTCGGCGTGCGCGTCGATTCCGCTGCCTACCAGGGCTATACCATCCCGCCGCATTACGACTCGCTGGTCGGCAAGCTGATCGTCCACGGCCGCAACCGCGACGAGTGCCTGATGCGCCTGCGCCGCTCGCTCGACGAGTTCGTCGTTGACGGTGTCGACACGACCCTGCCGCTGTTCCGGACCCTGGTGCGCAACCCGGACATCCTCAACGGCGAATACAACATCCACTGGCTCGAGAAATTCCTCGCCGCCGGCGGCATGGGCGAATCTCAGACCTGAGAGCCCGTCCGGCCCGAAATGACAAAGCCCCCCGCATCGCGCGGGGGGCTTTTTTGTTCGCCATGGAATTGAAACCCGGGACTCACCCCGGGTTTCCCTAAAGAAGCCCGTGCCCGAGCAAAGAAGCCCGTGCCCAAGGACGGCAGCGCTTCAAATCGTCTCCAGCAGGCCCTTCATCAGCGCCTGACGCGGGGCGATCGAGGAGATCAGCGCGTATTCCTGCAGCGTATGTGCCCCGTCGCCGTCGATGCCCAACCCATCGAGGGTCGGCACACCCAGCGCGGCGGTGAAATTGCCGTCCGAACCGCCGCCCGTCATCGGGCAGTCCTGCAGGTCGAGCCCGATGCCGGCCGCGACGTTCTGCGCCTTGCCGAACAGCTCCGCCACCATCGCCGATTTCTCATAGGGCGGCCGGTTCATGCCGCCGGTGATGCGCAGCTTCACATCGGGGTCGTGCGGCTTGAGGCTGAGGATGCGGTTCTCCATCATCACGCCATCGGCGAGCGTGGTGACGCGGCAATCGACGCTGAACCAGGCATGCTGCGGGATGACGTTCGCCGCCGTTCCGCCGCCGACCAGGGCAACGCTCGTCGTGATGCCGCGGGCATAGTCGGTCATGGCCTCGACGGCGAGGATCTGGTGCGCCGCCTCACGGATGGCGCTGCGCCCATCGGCATGGCGCGACCCGGAATGGGCCGGCCGGCCTTCCAGCCTGACATCGAAGCGGCCGACGCCCTTGCGCGCCGTGACGATCCTGCCGCCTTGCCGCGCCGGCTCGGTGACCAGCACCGCTGCCGAATTCCGGCCGATCTCCTCGATCAACCCGCGGCTGGTCGGCGAACCGATCTCTTCGTCCGGCGTGAACAGGAAGACCAGCGGCCGCTTGGCGCTGCCGGCGATCGCGACCTGCTTGAAGGCCTGCAGCGCGAGCCAGGCGCCACCCTTCATGTCGTAGACGCCGGGGCCGTAGAGGCGGTCTCCCTCGATCCTGACCGGCAGCTCCTTGGAGCTCGTGCCGACCGGATGCACCGTATCGAGATGCGACATCACCGCGACCGCCGGCTGGCCGTTGTCGAGGCCGGCGCGCAGCATGACCATGTCGCCGAGCCCGTCGCGGCCGGGAATGCGCTCGAGCGCGATCGGCAGCCCTTCCACATCCTTCTGGACCAGATCCATCATGCCGTTCAGCCCGGCGGCATGGTTCGTGGGACTCTCGAGCGCAACCCAGACGGAGAGCGCGGCGGCGGCATCGTTCTGATTCATGGGGTCATGTTCTCCAAAGATGCGGAGGCCCGGAAGGCCATTTCCATGCACGGCTCGCAGGCTCCGGGCGCGGCTCAGCGGCCGGCCAGAGCCGCTTCCGCCGCCTCTGCGATCGCAAACAGCGCAGCATCGCCGCCGCCGGCCCGTGCCAGCATCAGCCCGGCCGGCGCCTCGCCCGCACGATGCATCGGCAGCGAGATCGCACAACCATCCATCATGTTGATCAGCGTCGAGTTGCGCAGCATCAGCAGGTTGATGCGGGTGAAGGCCTCGTCGTCCTCCGCGAGCTCGGCGATGGTCGGCGCGACGGTCGGCACGGTCGGCATGGCCAGCACGTCGAAGGCAGAAACCTCCTCGCGCATCGCCGCGACGAAAGCGGCCCGCGCATGAGTGAGCTCGATATAGTCGGCGCAATCCTGGTTGCGGCCGCGCAGAACCCGCGTCCGCACGCGTGGATCGTAGCCATCGCCCTTCGCCTCGATCAGGGCGCGGTGATGGGCGTAGGCCTCCGAGGCAGCGAAGCCGCCCTTGGCGTTGATCCGGGCGACTTCGGCGAAGCGTTCCAGGGGCGTATCCATCACGACGGCGCCGGCCTTCGCCAGCGACTCCAGCGCCCGGTCGAAGCTCGCCGCGACATGGGCGTCGAGCCCGTCGAGCGCGACCGTCTGCGGCACGGCGATGCGCAGCCCGCCCAGGCTGGTCGGGACCTCCTTCGGCAGCTCGGCTCCGCTCATGATCTCGTGCAGCACGCGGCAGCATTCGACGCTGTTGGCGAGCGGCCCGATCGAATCGAGCGTCTGCGACAGCGGAAAGGCACCCTCGTGCGGCACGCTGGCTGCGGTCGGCTTGTAGCCGACGATGCCGCAGAACGCCGCGGGGATGCGGCAGGAGCCGCCGGTGTCCGAGCCGATACCGGCATAGGCCATGCCGTCCGCGACCGACACGGCTGCCCCCGAAGAAGAACCGCCGGGAATGCGGCGTGTCGTGCGGTCATAGGGCGAAGCCGGCGTACCGTAATGCGGATTGAGGCCGAGCCCCGAGAAGGCGAACTCTGTCATGTTGGTCCGACCCATCACGATGAAGCCGGCGCGCCGCAGCCGTGCGATCGCCGGCGCGTCGCGCTCGGCCGGAGCCGCATCGGCCAGTACCACCGAGCCGGCCGTGGTCGTTTCGCCGGCGAGGTCGAACAGATCCTTCACCGAGATCGGGATGCCAGCGAAGGGCGACGGCGCAAGCCCCGCAGACCGTAGCTTGTCCATCGCCTCGGCCGCGGCGAGCGCCGCCTCGCGATGGACCTTGACGAAGGCGAGCTTGCCCTCCCCCTTCGGCGCGTCGATCCGAGCGAGTGCCTCGCGCACGAGGGCAAGCGCAGTGGTCCGGCCGGAGGCGAGATCGTCGGCAAGGGCGGAAAGAGTGCGAGCCATGATGTTGTCGGACCGGGTGGAGGCGGAGGATATCGAGGAGCAGGCAGGCCGCCCTTCGGAGGAAGCCGCGCATGTTTGGCATGCTGCGGACCAACAGCATAGCTATGCGCAGGCAAGGCGGCCCTACCGCCGCCACAGGCGATCCCCGCGATGTCGCAGCGAACGACATGTTCCTGTGAAATGTTTGGGGTGCGGGGTGAATTCAGCTCTTGCCAAGCCGGACCGCATTGATTAGACCCCGGCTCACCAACGCGGCGCCACGAAGCGCCACTTCGTTGGGGGATCGTCTAACGGTAGGACCCCAGACTCTGACTCTGGTTGTCTAGGTTCGAATCCTAGTCCCCCAGCCAGCCTTTTCGGCGTGGCGTTTGCAGAAAATCACCAAAATCCAGTGACGTGCGGAGCCGAGCGGTGCTTGCCGCTGCGCGCAGATTTAATCCAGCGACTTCCGGTGCCTGATGGCGCCCGAATCCGAGGCTGCGGTCAGGCGGCCTCGGATTCGAGTCGCCGGATCAGAGGTCCATTCTGAACGAGTAACTCGCGCCAAGCCCGACCGTGAACTGGTCACGCTGGCCGATCGTGCTGACAAGCGGCGAGCGCGCGGCCTGGTCGATCATGCGGTCGTAGCGCGCGAAAAGCGTCGTCGACCACTGCTCGGACCAGGTATATTCGAGCGCCGCCGCCACACCGAGGCTCTTGGCGCCGCCGGACGGCCGGTACGGGGCGATAAAGCCATTGATCAGCGATTCCGGCACGGTCACACCGAAATTGGTGCGCATGTAGGAAGCGCTTCCGAGCGAGAGCCGCGGGCCCGCCGACAGCGTGAAGCGTCCCATGCGCTCGACCCAGTCGGCCGAGAGATCGGCAACGATGCCCTGATGTCCGTTGAAGCCCTGCCGAATCTCGATGCGCGTGCGCAGCCGATCGAGGATCGGCCAGTACTCGGCGAAAATGCCGGCCTCGATCGCCCAGGGGACGTCTCGCATGCCGAAAAGCTTGACGCTGGATGAGGAGTAGCGCCCGCTTTTCCAACCTCCCGCCACGCCGAAGCTGAAGCGGTCGGTTTCATAGATCGCGAAATCGAGACTGTCGTCGGGCGCGCTGAAGCCCGCCGGCTCGCCGACGCGGCGCCAGCTGAGCGAGGGCATGAAGGAGGGGCCCACGGCATTCGCCCCTTCGTATTTGGGACCCATCTGGAACGAACCGCCGAGCGTCACGATCCAGCCCTTGGCCGGCGTTGCATCCGTCAGGGCCGGGGTCGGCTCGGCAGCCGTCGCGGACGTCGCCGCAAGCAGAACGAGGCAACCAATCTTTCCAAAACCGATACGCGACACGGTTCCTCCATGGGCGGCAAACGCGCCAAATTTCGTTCTGGCGCGCTTTCGCGACAGTGCCGCTACAAGCCCGCCAATCATTCGACCACCGTCCGGCCCACTCGAATATCGAGCTTCTTGATTCTATGCCAGAGGCTGCGTTCGGCGATGCCGAGCATCCGTGCCGCTTTCACCTGCACGCCCTCGCTCCGGCGCAGCGCCTCGATGATGAAATCCCGTTCGATCCGTTCGAGTTCAGCGTCGAGATCGCGCGGCAGTGCGTCGCGGCCAGCCCGACGCTGCCCCTCAAACAGGTCGCGCGGGAGATCCTGGACATCGATCTGGGCGGTCTTGGCGACGATGAGCGCCCGCTCGATGCAATTGTGCAGCTCGCGGATATTGCCCGGCCAGTCATGCCCCGCCATGGCCGCGAGTGCGGCCGGTGAGAAGCCGGCGACCCGCTTGCCGATCGATTCCGACAGCGTCGCCAGGAAATGTGTCGCCAGAAGCGGAATGTCTTCAGGGCGCTCGCGCAATGCGGGCAGCTGGATCGGAAAGACGTTGAGCCGATAGAACAGGTCTTCCCGAAAGCGGCCCGTAGCCACCTCTTCGCGCATGTCCTTATGCGTCGCCGCGATCAGGCGGACATCGACGCTCTGGCTGCGGTTGGCGCCCACGGGCTCGAAGCTGCGTTCCTGGACGACACGCAACAGCTTCGCCTGGATCGCAAGCGGCATGTCACCGATCTCGTCGAGGAAGAGCGTGCCGCCCTCAGCCGCCGCGAAACGGCCGACCCGATTGGCCAGCGCGCCGGTGAAGGCGCCCTTGACGTGGCCGAAGAGCTCGCTCTCCAGCAGGGTTTCAGGGATGGCGGCGCAATTCACGGCGATGAAGGGCCGCCCCCGGCGCGGGCTGTTGAAATGGATCGCCCGGGCGACCAGTTCCTTGCCCGTGCCGCTCTCTCCGTTCAGCATGACGGTCGCCCGGGTCTCGCAAACCTCGGTGACCTGCTCGATTACGCGGCGGAACGACGCGCTGTTTCCGATGAGCGTATCGAAGCTGTGGCGCCCTTCCAGCTCACTGCGCAGGCGCTCATTGTCCCGCACCACATCGGCCAGGCGCAGCGCGCGCCTGATCGTCGCCGCGACGTCCTCCATCTCGAAGGGCTTGGCGATGTAGTCGAACGCGCCTTCCTTGATGAGCTCGACCGCATCGCGCACAGCGGCGAAGGCCGTCAGGATGATGACCGGAATATCCGGCCAGCGGCTGCGCACTTCACGCAGCAGGTCGCGCCCATCCATGACCGGCAGCCGAAGATCGGTGAGCACGAGGTCGAAGCGCGACTGGTCCAGTGCCGCAAGGGCTGCCTGCACGCTCGTCACAGCGGTCGTGCGATAGCCGAGATCCTCCAGTGCGGCCGCCAGCACGTCGGCCAGACGCTCCTCGTCATCGACGACCAGGATGGTGTGGCTCAAGAGCGCCCTCCCGTTTCGGCCCGCGGCAATGCGAGGGTAAAGGCCGCACCCTCGCCCGGTGCACATTCGCAAGCAACCGTTCCGCCATGCGCCGCCGCCACGCTCTGCACCTTCGCGAGCCCCAGACCCGTACCTTTCGCCTTGGTGGTAAAGAACGGATTGAAGACCTCGCCCCGGATCGCGTMGGGAACGCCAGGTCCTTCGTCGCGGATCGTCAGCGACACCGTATCCGAATTCGCCGCCAAGCTCGCGTAGATGGTGCCACCCGAGGGCATGACATCCATGGCATTGAGGACCAGATTGAGGCAGGCTTGGTGAAGCTGGTCGGGGTCGCCGCTGATCTGGGCGCCGCCGCTCTCGTCGTCGATGTGGAGGGTGATGCCGCGCCGGGAAAGCTCGGGCGTGGCGATGGCCGCGACCCGTTCGATGACATTGCGCAACGGGAAGTGGCTGCGCACGAGCGGCCTCGGCTGAGCGAAGTCGAGAAAGTCGCGCATCAAGGTCTCGATCCGGCGAACCTCGTCGATGACATAGCCGAGCATCTTCCCTTCGGTAGCACCGAGCTTGGAGCGATTGCGCACCACTTCCGTAGACGTCTTGATGATGCCGAGCGGATTGCGAACCTCGTGCGCGATCACCATCGCCGCCTGCCCGAGCGCCGAAAGCCTGTCGCGGCGGCGCAATTCCATTTCGAGATCATGCAGCTTGCCCAGCTGCTCGGCCATTCCATTGAAGCCAGCGGCGAGCTGCGCGATCTCGCGGCCGCCGCTGGCCGTGACGCGCTGACCGAAATCACCCGCTGCAATCGCCCTGACGCCCCGGGTCAGGGCACGCAACGGCCGCACGAGCACTTCCGACATCAATATGCCGACGACAATCGCGATGCAGCTTCCGAACAGGAATATGCCGAGGAACAGCCGCTCGCGGCCGAGCTGCTCGAAGAAGCCTGCCTCGCTGCGCAGGCCGATGAAGCTGATCGCCGCCAGCTTGCCGTCTATGCCGCGAAAGCCGGTATAGACGGCTCTGTAGCCCCCGCCATCGGCGTCCGCATCGAAGATTTCATCCTCGCCGGCATCGAGCCGCGTCAGGATCGCCTTGGGCACGGTGATCTGCCGATCGTTATGCGTCTGCACGATCGGTTCGAGCTCGCCGCCGAAGTCGGAGAACAGGTGCACCTCGAGCGAGGTGACCACTTTGATCCCGCCCAGGTAATTGTCGTCGAGCCACGAGCCCACGAGAAGGTTGGCCGATTGCCCGTTGATCTGAATGGACTGGACGGCTCCCGCCATGATCCAGCGCCGGCCGTCGGCAATGATCCTGAACAATCCCTGCCCCGTCTTCTCGGGCAGAGACCCGACCGAAGAGAAACGGCGCGAGGAGAAGATGACTTCCCCGCCGGGTCGATAGACCGCAATGAGATCGTAGCCGACCGAGCTCAGCACACCGAATTCGCGCTCGACGGTATGCTGCATCTTGACGTCGCTCGGGCTCCGTTCCAGCCGGCTCCCGATGACGCCGGCAACGCGCTGCGCCTCCTGCGCGGCTTCGGCGACCTCCAGCCCGAAGAAGCGCGAAGTCTCGCCCAGCCAATGCGCGACATTGTCCTCGAACGCGTTGGAAATCAGCTTCGCGGCGACAAAGGCCGACGCCAGCATCGCCGGCACGATGACCAGCAGGAAGCCGATCACCAGCCTGAGCCTGAGCGTCGTCATCCGGGTAGACACGACAGGCCCCGGAACGACGCTCGGCCACCTCCCCGTTCGGCGCTTCGTGATCTCGCGGCGTTCACGGCTGCCTCGTCCAGGTATCGTCGTCGCAGATCAGGCCGCCGAGGACGCAGCCGCGGACCACCAATGTGCTCTGCGCCGCAAGCTCCATCGTCGTGCGGTAAGTCTTGCCGTCGGCGGGATTGTAGCCCTCCCCGGCCAGTTTCCCGTCCCCGCCGGGAGAAAACCTGCTCAGAACCTCGATGCCCAGGAGCGAGCGAGCACGCAGCTTCGCGTCGGGATTGAAGCGGTCGAAACGCGGCTCCTTCAGCCAGACGATCCGGCCGCACAGCGCTGCGCCGCAGCGGGCGATCGCAATCTCCGACTCCCCGTCGGAATCGCGCCAGCGACCGACGACATCCGACATCGGATCGGCGCGGGCCGGCAGAGGGCCCATCAGCGCCGCCGCAACGAACGCGATTTGCAGGCTACGGCTGCTCATCGTCACTCTCCCCACCGAGCAGGATCACTCCGGCGATAATCAAGGCAATGCCCATGGCGCGCATCAGATCGATCCGCTCGCCGAAGGCCGCCCAGGCGAACAACGGCACGGTGATATAGACCAATCCGGTCATCGGGAAGGCACGGCTGAGCGGCATGTCGCGCAGGATCGCCATCCACACCACGAAGGTTCCGAGATAGCCAACGACTGCAAACCAGACGCCGGGGAGCTCCAGCGATCGCGTCAGCATCGCGAGGCCGAAATCCATGTCGCCGAGCCCATCGGCGCCCCATTTGAAGGCGAGCTGCGTTCCGGTGTCGAGTCCGATGAACGCCAGCCAGATTGCTAGCTGGCGCCAGCGCGAGGGCGCTTCGGCAGGTGTGACGGCACTCATGCGGCTTTCTTTCCGGCGTGTTCGGCAAGATCGGGATCGAAGCGGTCGAAGCCGAGCCAGGGGCTAAGCGAGCGCAGCGCCCATTGCAGGGGCGCGCGGCGATGGCGGACATGGATGGTGGAGGGAACGAGCCGGCTGCCGAAACGGAGCTTGGATGCGTAGGCGGTCTGGCCACTCTGGAACAGGCGGATGCCGCGCTCGAGACAGAAGCGCACATTCGCCATCCAGCTCACGACGTAGAGATTGTGCTCACGCGCGAGCGGGTAACGCATGCCCAGGAACTTATCGATGACGCGATCGGCCTCGACCAGCAGCAGGTTGAACGCCGCAAGCTCGCCTCCGATCCAGTAGAGCGCAAAAACGGCCTGCTCGCCCAGAGCCCGCGAGATCCCGGCAAAATAGCCGGGCGGCAGGAGCTCAAGCTCGCCATAGTCCAAGCCGCTTTGGGCGCGCGTGGATTCGTAGAGGGCGTCGATCTCCCGCTCGAGCCCGGCGATGTCGGTACGGAACTCGATCCGGACTTCGCCAGCCTTGGAGAGCTTGCGCCTGATGTCCTTGCGCGTTGCTGCTGACAGCGACGCCAGATAGGCAGATTCGCCCGGGAAAGGCAGATCGAGTACGGCGACCGGCAGGCTGGCCAGGCGCGCAAAGCCTGCCCGGGAAAGGAAGGCGCCAGCCTCCCGCTCCTGCTCCGGCGCCAGATCCTTCCAGACGACGAGATGCGCGCCTTCGGCCGCGGCCTGCCGCTGGAGGGTTTCAGCCAGCTGCCGAAAGGCCGCGGCGCGGCCGGCTGTATCCAGCCGCGGCGAAAAGCCGAGATGGCAGCGCTCGCCATAGGGAGAGCCGACGCAGAGCGCCTTGAGGGTGACAAGGCCCGGCACATGGCGAAACAGCGCATCGCCAAGCCCGCGCAGCCTGCCTTGAAGCGGCGTATCGAGTCGGTAGTTCAGTCGGAAAAAGGGCGCGACCGCGACCACCTCGCCTTGCGTCTCGACGACGACCGCCGGCATGCGCAGCCCAATCCCGGAGGAAGCTGCCGCCGCCTCGCAGGCGCTGTAGTAGGCGTGGCACTCCGCCTCGCCGGGCAAGCACGCATCCCAAGCCGCGGGATCGATTGCGGCCACGCTTTCGACGATTCGGGCGGCAAGCGGGTTCATTCGGCCGCGACGACGCGCAGTCCCGCCGCCTTCTCCCGGACCTCCCGCTTCGCAAGCCGTGCCGCGAGCGCCAGCGAGCGCTCGACGACAATGCCGCGCTGCTGGTCGATCGTGACGAGGTGATAGCTGTCGTCGAGGATGACGGCATCGACGAGGCCGCCGAGCCGGCGTTGGATGTAGAACGCATTCGACAGGCTGGCGACATCGTCCTCGCGGGCGTGGACGAGCAAGGCCGGGCAAGTGATGGCCGGCATCTCGCGTCGCGTCTGGGCGATCAGCGCCCACATCTGCTGGAGCGCGCCGGACGGCGTGCCGAGCAGACCCGCCTCAGAACTGTCGCCGCGGGTGATCGCGGCGGTGATCAGCGCGCGCGTGCGCAGATCCTTGACGCCATAAGGCTCGCGCTCGACGAAGCTGTAGCGGCGGCCGATGGGCGTGTTGATCAGCCACTTCAGCAGGAAGGCGTAACGCGGGATCGACCAGCCATCGTACCAGAGCGTGGGCGCGTAGAGAGCCAGGCCATCGACGGCTTCGGGCCGCGCGGCAGCGACATGCATCGCCAGGACCGCGCCCATCGAAAGGCCCCCGACGATGACGCGGTCGCAGATCAGGCGCATCCGGTCGAGCTCGTCGATGACGCTCTGGGCCCAATCGCGCCAGCCCGTCGCCAGCAGCTCGCTTTCTCCAGCGCAATGGCCCGCGAGCTGCGGGCAGTGCACCGTGTGGCCGGCCTGATTGAGCGCACGCGCCACGAGGCGCATCTCGGTCGGGGTTCCGCCCAAACCGTGGATCAGGAGGAAGCCGGTCCGGCCGCCGGCATAGCGAAGGCTGAAATCGCGCGTCGTCACGTCTCGTTCCGTCAGACTGTTCGAGCGACGATGACCACGCCGCAGGTGATGAGGAAAGCTCCGGCCCATTGCCGGGAACCGACACGCTCGCCGAGCAGAACCGCGCTGGCGAAGGTGATGGCGAGGAAATTGAGGCTGGCGATGGGAAAGGCGATCGAGAGCGGCACCTCGGCGAGGATTCGCAGCCAGATGAAGAACTCCGCCACATAGGTCAGCACGCCAGCCATCGCCCAGCCGGAGCGGCCGAGCGCGACGGTGAGCTCGCGCAGTCCCGCGCCCTGCGGCAACCTGTCGGCACCGAGCTTGAGGCAGAGCTGGCCGACGACGTCGCAGACGATCGACAGGACGAACCAGAGGACGATGTTCACGGTCACGGCAGCACCCGCGCAAAGCAGTCGATGAGTTCGGCATTCACCCGGGCATTGACGGCGAGCTCTTCCGGAGAAGGCCGCAGCGGCCGCGGGTGATCGAAGTAGGCGAGCGTCGCGCGGAATGGATCGGAGAAGCGCGGCTCGGACCAGTCGCCGCAGACATCCACCCCGACGACGCGACGTGCGCCCGCCAGGCGCTCGATCGCGGCGAGCAGATGAGCGAACGGCAGATCGCCCTGGTCCCAGTTGGTCAGCGCCTCGTCCCGCCCCAGGACGTCCTTGTCGATGCTGAGCCAGATGTCCCCGGTCGGGATCGTGGCGACGAGGTCGTCGAGGAAATGAGCCCAGTCCTCATCGGCCAGATTGCGCCAATGCAGATGGTTTCCCTCCTGCCGGAAGCTCGCAGCCGTTCCGTACCGGCCCCAGACGCGGGAAGGTTCGTGCCGCCACGGATAGAGCGCGATCCGCTCCTCGGCGACTGCCCTGAGATTGGCGAACTGCCATTCCGGGCGCACGAGATCGCCACTGCAGGGACCGATGGTGATGACCTTGCGGACCTGGGGCAGCTCCAGCGCCCGGTTGACCCAGGCGCCGCAATTGACCGTCGCGGGAAACTGCACCCAGTCGGGATGGTTGTCGAAATGGACGACCGTCACCGGCTCGGCGACGCCTGCGATCAGCAGCGCCGCGAGGTGATGGAAATCCCCGGAACCGTAGAAGTAGACCGGTGGTCCGCTCCCGCCCCTGTCCTCGGCCGCCAGTTGCTCCAGCAGGCGCGCGCGCGCGCCGCGGCTCGCCACGATGCGCAGACGCGCGGCGAGACGCGTCGCATCGATGCGGGAAGCTTCCCCCGCATCGATGCGACGGCGCAGCGGCTCTTGCCGCGCGACGCTGCCGTCGAGATCGATCACCTGCAGGCGCAACAGCCGTCTCCGGTCGGATCAGGCGCCAGCCACGCGGGCGAAGAGCTGGTCCAGGAGGGCGATCGCCAGATCGATCTCCTCGTAGCTCATGGTCAGAGCCGGCGCGAGAGTGATGACGTTCTTGTAGTAGCCGCCGATATCGAGCACGAGGCCGTAGCGCCGGCCATCGATCTCCAGATCGGCCTTCATGCCCTCGTCGCACATCAGGTCGACCAACCGCTTCGACGGCGTATAGCTGTCATGCGGCTCGCAGATCTCGATGCGCAGGGCCATGCCGAGGCCGTCGACCTCGCCGACGATCTTGTGCCGGCGCTTCAACTCCTGGAGCCCGTCGAGGAAATACGCGCCCTTGGCCATGACCATGGTCTCGTAGTCTTCCTCGTGCATCATCTTCATCGCCTCGAGCGCCACGGCGGTGCCGAGCGGGTTGGCGTTGAAGGTCGAATGCGTGGAGCCCGGCGGGAAGACGGTCGGGTTGATCAACGCCTCCTTGGCCCAGATGCCGGAGAGCGGGTTGAGCCCGTTGGTGACGGCCTTGCCGAAGACGATCACGTCCGGCTGGACGCCGAAATGCTCGATCGACCAGAGCTTTCCGGTCCGGTAGAAGCCCATCTGGATCTCGTCGACGACGAGCAGGATGCCGTGGTCGTCGAGCACCTTCTTCAAGCCGGTGAAGAAGTTGGGCGGCGGAATGACGTAGCCGCCCGTGCCCTGCAGCGGCTCGACGTAGAAGGCTGCATATTCGGCCTGGCCGACCTTGGGATCCCAGACGCCGTTATATTCGCTCTCGAAGAGCCGGGCGAACTGCTGCACGCAATGCTCGCCATACTCTTCCTTGCTCATGCCCTTCGGCCCGCGGAAATGGTAGGGGAACGGGATGAAGTGTGCGCGTTCGCCGAAATGGCCGAAGCGGCGGCGATAGCGGTAGGACGAGGTGATGGCGGAGGCGCCGAGCGTGCGGCCGTGATAGCCACCCTCGAAGGCGAACATCAGGCTCTTGCCGTTCGAGGCGTTGCGCACGAGCTTGAGCGAATCCTCGACCGCCTGCGCGCCGCCGACATTGAAGTGGACGCGCCCCTTGGCGCCGAACTTGCGCTGCGCATCCTTGGCGATCATCGCCGCGAGTTCGATCTTCTCGCGATGGAGATACTGGCTCGCGACCTGCGGCAGCGTGTCGATCTGGCGCTTGAGCGCATTGTTGAGGCGCGGATTGGCGTAGCCGAAATTGACGGCCGAGTACCACATCTGCAGGTCGAGGAAGCGGTTGCCGGCAGCATCGAGCATGAAGGAGCCCTCGCAGCCCGAGAAGATCTTCGGGAACTGCGTGTAGTGCACGGTATCGCCATGCGAGCAGAACTCCGCCTCGAGCGCGAGCAGGCGGGCCTCCTCGGCGGTAACCGAGGCCAAGTTCACCGCAGCGGGAGCGGCTGCGGTGCGGCCGTGCTGGGGAAATCCGTCATCCATTGATCAAGTCCTTGATGTGATGGCTCGCTGCGGCCGGAACGACGCCGGTCAGCATGTCGTCCAGGATGCGCGCCGCTTCGGCGAGCCGGGAGAATGGGCGGTGTTCCACCCCGGCCTGGTCGCAATGGGCGATCAGGCCGTTCTTGGCGAAGATGAGGTCGGCGCGCTCGGCCAGGCAGAAATCGGACCGGCCGTCGCCGACCAGGATGGTGGCAGGCCGCCCCAAGCTGCTGGCCACGCTGCATTTGCAGGTTCCGCTGCTGCAGCTGCCGTCACGGGACGCGTGTGGCGAGGTCAGGCGCCAGCGATCCGCACCAACCGGTTCGAGGTGATTGGCGATGACCGGCAGTCCGGCGAGTCCGGCCCGGCGAAGCACGGTATGAATCGTGCGATCGAGCCCGTCCGAAACCACGGTCACCGGCACGCCGTGGCGCTGGCAGACCCGGACGAAGAAGGCAAATCCCCAGTCGATCGCGAAGCTCTCGACGAAGCGGTCGAAGACATCGGGCGAGGCGCGCAGCAGCGCGATCTGCCGCTCCATGCACTCCCGCGATCCGATGCGTCCCGCGACCCAGTCATCCTCGATCGCTTCCCAACCGGGTTCGGCGAATCGGGCCAGGACGCAGTCCGTCGTGTCCTTCTCTGAAATCGTGCCGTCGAAATCGACGATGGCCTGCCATTGCATCTGCGCGGAAGCTCCCGTTTCGCGGAGCTGCCAATGGCAAGCGTCATGCCATCGCACAATGCATTGATTTAATTATGATTTCTTACAAGCAAGCGCGTCGGGCAGCTCTTGAAATTGGGGTATCCATCAAATTTTGGAGCATCCTGACGCTGGAGCATGAAGCCGGGCGTGCACGCCGAAGAGATTCGGCGACAGGCGCCGCAAGACGCGCCTATCCCGCGCTCAGCGTTCGCCGCACCGCGTCCCGCCAGCCCCTGACTTTGCGCTCGCGCTGGCTCGCCGCCATGGCGGGCGAGAAGCGACGCTCCAGCCGCCATTGGTCGGCAAAGCGCCCCGGCTCCGGCAGAAGCCCGGCGTCGAGCCCGGCAAGATAGGCTGCGCCCAGTGCCGTCGTCTCGAGCACCGTCGGCCGGTCGACCGGCAGGTCGAGGATGTCAGCGAGGCGCTGCATCGTCCAGTCCGACGCGACCATGCCGCCATCGACCCTCAGCACCGAGCGACCGCCCTGCCCGGCTTCCGGCCAGTCGGCATGCATCGCCTCGATCAGGTCGAGCGTCTGGTAGCAGACGCTTTCAAGGGCGGCGCGCGCAAACTCGCGCGGCCCCGAATTGCGGGTCAGGCCGAACATCGCGCCACGTGCGTGGGCGTCCCAGTGCGGTGCGCCGAGGCCGACGAAGGCCGGCACCAGATAGACGTCCTGCTCGGGATCGGCCGCCTCCGCCAGCGGGCCGGTGTCGCTGGCTTTCTCGATGATGCCCAGTCCGTCGCGCAGCCATTGCACCGCAGCACCCGCAATGAAGATCGAGCCTTCGAGCGCATAGGTCCGCTTGCCGCCGAGCTGGTAGGCGACCGTGCTGAGCAGGCGATGCTTCGAGCGGACCGGCGTGTCGCCGGTATTGAGCAGCGCGAAGCAACCGGTGCCGTAGGTCGACTTCACCATCCCCGGCGTGAAGCAGGCCTGCCCGATCGTCGCCGCCTGCTGGTCTCCCGCGATACCGCGCACCGGGATCGGCTTTCCGAACAGCTCCGGCGCCGTATCGCCGAAATGGGTGGCGCAGTCGCGCACCTCCGGCAGAATCGCCGCCGGGATGTCGAAGAGGTCCAGGAGCTCCGGGTCCCAGATGCCACGGCCGATATCGAACAGCATGGTGCGCGCCGCATTGGTGGAGTCGGTGGCGTGTACCGCTCCGCCCGTCAGCCGCCACAGCAGGAAGGAATCGATGGTGCCGAAGGCGAGTTCGCCTGCTTCGGCCCGCCGCCGTGCGCCCGGCACGTTGTGCAGCAGCCAGGCGATCTTGGTCGCCGAGAAATAGGGGTCGATGCGCAGGCCGGTACGCTCGGCCACGAGGTTCTCGTGGCCAGCCGCGACGAGACCGGCGCAGGCCTGCGCCGTGCGCCGGTCCTGCCACACGATGGCGCGGTGAATCGCCTTGCCCGTCCGGCGGTCCCAGATCAGCGTCGTCTCGCGCTGGTTGGTGATTCCGATTCCCGCGATGTCGCCCGCATGCAGCCCGGCCCTGGCGATCGCTTCGCGGGCCGTCGCCAGCACGCTCTCCCAGATATCCTCAGGCTCATGCTCGACCCAGCCGGATGCCGGGAAATGCTGCGGAAACTCCTGCTGGGCGGCCGAGGCGACCGCGAGCGAGGCATCGAACAGGATCGCCCGCGAGGATGTCGTTCCCTGGTCGATGGCGAGGATGTGTCTGGCAGCCATGGCGAATCTCTTGCCCTTCATGCGTCTTGGCCGGCAGGCGGGCCGGCCGGCGGACACTGGCCGATCAGCCGCCGCTCACGCAAGGCCGGGCGGTGCCTCTGCAAGGTTCCGCTTGGCATGGGGCTTGCCCTGTAGTTACCTTGACGACGAAGCAACCGGCCGCACGACGCTGCGGCCCCTGTCCAGCCCCGTGCTGACAGGTCGAGGGATTGGAAACGGTGGCGGTCGAGGACCGGCAGCAACGGGACGTCACGCATGTGGCGTCGCCGCATAGGCATACCACCGATCCGCAACGGGCCGGTGGCGCATCTGTTTCCGCCGCCTTCAAGAGCTACAACCCGGCATCGATCGATCAGCAGCCCGCCGCGACCTATGCAGCGCTGGATCTCGGCACCAACAATTGCCGGCTCCTGATCGCGCGCCCGGCGCAGCATGGCTTTCGGGTCGTCGATGCGTTTTCCCGCATCGTCCGCCTTGGCGAAGGGCTCGCTGCCAGCAGCCGCCTGGCCGATGCGGCGATGGACCGTGCGGTCGAGGCGCTGAAGATCTGCCGCGGCAAGATGGCGAATCGCGGGGTCACCCGTGCCCGCCTCGTCACCACCGAAGCGTGCCGTGCGGCGACCAACGGACTGGACTTCATCCGCCGCGTCGCAGCCGAGGCCGAGCTCTCGCTCGAAATCATCGACCAGCGCACCGAGGCGGCGCTCGCCGTCTCCGGCTGCGCGGCGCTGACCGACCCGGCGGCCGAGAGCGTCATCGTCTTCGACATCGGCGGCGGATCGACCGAGATCGTCTGGCTCGGCGGGCGCAGCGAGGCGCGCGACCCTGCCGCCCGTATCCGCGAATGGGCCTCGCTGCCGATCGGCGTCGTTATCGTGGCTGAACGCTACGGCGGTATCGAGGTCAGCCGCGAGCTCTTCGAACAGATGGTTCAGGATTGCACGCAAGCGCTTGAGCCATTTGCAAAAAAGGCTTCTGCCGCCTGCGGCTCAAAGGGCTTCCACCTGCTTGGAACCTCCGGCACGGTGACGACCGTCGCCGGCATCCATCTCGACCTGCCCCGCTATGACCGCCGCGAGGTCGACGGGCTGTGGATGCACCAGCACGACGTCGCCGCCGTCATCGACCGTCTGATCGATATGGATTATGCCGCCCGGGCGGCCAATGCCTGCATCGGCCGCGAACGCGCGGATCTGGTGCTCGCCGGCTGTGCGATTTTCGAGGCGATTCACCGCGCCTTCCCGAGCGAGCGCGTCCGCATCGCCGATCGCGGACTGCGCGAAGGCATCCTGCTACGCATGATGCACGAAGACCGTGCCTGGTGGCGGCGGAAATAGGTTAAGGGCCCATGAGTATCGGAAAATCGGGTGGCAAGACCGGCGACGGCAAAGCCTCCGCAGGTGCGCGCGACATGCGCGTCAAGGTGAAGAAGGCCGGCAAGCTCAAGCATTCCTCGCAGCTCTGGCTCGAGCGCCAGCTCAACGACCCCTATGTGAAGCGGGCCAAGGAACTGGGCTACCGCTCCCGCGCGGCCTTCAAGCTCGAGGAGATGGACGACCGCTACAAGTTCCTGAAGCCCGGCCAACGCCTGCTCGATCTCGGCTGCGCGCCGGGCGGCTGGTGCCAGGTCGCGGCCAAGCGCATCGGGCTCGAACGAGGCAAGGGCCGCATCGTCGGCATCGATCTGCTGCCCGTCGATCCGATCCCCGGCGTCGACCTGATCGAACTCGATTTCATGGCCGAGGAGGCCCCGGCCCTGCTGACCGAACGCCTCGGCGGACAAGCCGACGGCGTCATGTCCGACATGGCTGCCAATACCACCGGCCACAAGAAGACCGACCATCTCAAGATCATCGCGCTCGCCGAAGCAGCGCTGGAATTCTCACACAGCGTGCTGGCGCCGGGCGGCTTCTTCCTCGCCAAGCTGTTCCAGGGCGGAGATAGCGCCGAACTTCTTGCCGGCCTGAAGCGCGACTTCACCATCGTGCGGAACGTCAAGCCGGCCGCGAGCCGCGCCGATTCCTCCGAACTGTATGTGCTGGCGACCGGCTATCGCCGAAAGCAGGCCGACGAAACCGCAGGCGCCTGAAGGCGACCCAAGCCAGCTGTTCAGGGCGCCGGAGCCTCTACTCCAGCGGCTTCTGGTCAGCGAGCGCCTCGGCCGTGACCTTGCGCGCGCTCACCGGGACGTGACCCGAAACCTCGGTTCCGGCGTCGGGGGCAAGCTGCACCATCCAGAGCACCGAGGAAGCCGACACCAGCCCGACGATCGCGAAGGCCGGCCAGAAATCGCCGGCTGCGAGCGCCTTGCCGCCATTGAAGGTGTTGGCGGCCTCCAGCGCGAAGGCGCCGATGGTCACGCCCATGCTCAGCGAGAGCTGCTGGGCGACGCTCGACAGGCTCGTCGCGCTCGACATGTCGCGGTTGGAGACGTCGGCATAGCTGAGCGCGTTGATGCCGGTGAACTGCAGCGAGCGGAAGCAGCCGCCGATCAGCAGCACGGAGAGCATGATCGCATGCGGCGTGGTCGGGGTGAACAGGCCGGAGGCGGCAAGAAAGGCGGCGCCGATCACGGCATTGATGGCCAGCACGCTGCGAAAGCCGTAGCGCGCCAGAATCGTCCTCGCCAGCGTCTTCATGATCAGCGCGCCTGCTGCCGAAACGAAGGTGATCAGGCCCGACTGCAAGGCGTCGAGCCCGAAGCCGAGCTGCAGCATCAGCGGCAGCAGGAAGGGGATCGCGCCGATGCCGGTGCGGAAGATCGAGCCGCCGATGACACCGATCCGGAAGGTCGGAATCCGGAACAGCGACAGATTGAGCACCGGATAGGGCACCCGCCGGGCATGGAACCAGTAGGCCGCCAGCGCCGCCGCCCCGGCCAGCACGCAACCATAGGAAACGACTTGAGGAACCAGATGCCGGCCGCCCGTCGCCAGGCCCAGCATCAGGCTGGCAAAGCCGAAGGAGGACAGCAGAAAGCCCTTCACATCCAGCGGCGCGACGTCCTCCTCGCGGATATCCTCGAAGAACAGGCTCGACAGCACGATGCCGATAACGCCGATGGGAATGTTGATGAAGAAGATCCAGCGCCAGTCGAAATAGGTGGTGATGAAGCCGCCGAGCGGCGGCCCCACGACAGGTCCGACCAGCGCCGGGACCGTCAGATAGGCCAGCGCGCCGACGATCTCGGACTTGCTGACGCTGCGCAGGATGACGAGGCGCCCGACCGGGACCATCATCGCTCCGCCCATGCCCTGAACGAAGCGCGCGCCGACGAAGGTGCCGAGCGAGTTCGATACGGCGCAGAGAATCGAGCCGAGCATGAAGACGCAGAGCGCCGAGCGGAAGATCGTGCGGGCGCCGAAGCGGTCGGCCATCCAGCCCGAGATCGGGATGAAGACGGCGAGACTCACCAGATAGGAGGTCAGAGCGAGCTTCAGCGCGATCGGGTCCTCGCCCAGCGACTTGGCGATCACCGGCAACGAGGTCGCGATCACGGTCGAGTCGGTGTTCTCCATGAACAGCGCGCAGGCGACGATGAGAGGAAGCAGTTTGGCGCGTTGCAAGGCGATAACCTTCCGCACTCACACTGATGTGAGCGGCGTTGAAATCATAAGCTAGGTTATTAATGCCAGGGCAGCGGCGTGACGAGAGGCGAAGTTGCGATTTCCGGCCATTTCACGCGATTGCTACGCGCTCCCGCCATGCGCTGATCTTATGGCCCATCCTCCAACACAAATCCGCCATGCGTGTGCCGCACTCCTTCCTGTGCCCGGAAGCCACCATCTTTATGGCATCCGGCCTGGGTCCGGATCGGCGCGAGGGGCGCGCGTCGTAACCTCCGGAGAGCTGACATGATCCCTAATTCGATCATTTCCACGGTTTCGCGACGTATTCCCGGCGGCGTGCGGCTGGCGGGCCTGGCCTTGCTTGCCGAGCTGAGCTACGGCGCGGCAGCCGCCCCTGCTTCCGCTGCGATGACCGACTGGCAGATGGCCTGTCAGGACAAGGCCGCGCCGCAGGGCTATGGCGAGAGCATTCGCTACAACAACTGCGTGAGGCAGCGCGACTGCGAACGCCTGGCGAACCAGATGGGGCATATGGCCATGGCAATGGGCTGCTTCGGCGTGATGCCGGACGCCCCGGCCGTGCCGTCGCGATCGCGCAACTGAAACGGGCAGGCTTCTCGCGACCGATCCCGGGGCACGATGCGCCGGGAATTTTGCCGCACTGCAAAATTCTCCGCGCCCCGCACTAGCGGAGCGCGGGCGCACATGCTAACGGGCCTCGTCAACTTGGCCATGGGCGCATCCGCCCGGCCCTTAGAAAGCCGGCTTGCCCGGCGTCGGAGTTGACGATGGCGCTTTCCCTCGACGGTCTGATTCGCGACGGTTTCACCTTCGACGACGTGCTGCTTGAGCCCGGCCCGTCCGAGGTCATGCCGGCGGATGTCGACATCCGCACCAGGCTCACCAAGTCGATATCGCTCAACCTGCCGATCATCGCCTCGGCGATGGACACTGTGACGGAAGCGCGCATGGCGATCGCCATGGCGCAGGCTGGCGGCCTCGGCGTTATCCACCGCAACCTCGAGGCCGACCAGCAGGCGGCGCAGGTGCGCCTCGTCAAGAAGTTCGAGTCGGGAATGATCGCCAACCCGATCACGATCTACCCCGACGAGACGCTGGCCGACGCGCTCGCGCTGATGAAGCAGAACGGCATCTCCGGCATCCCGGTCGTCGAGCGCGGCCCGCAGGGGCACAAGGGCAAGCTCGTCGGTATAGTCACCAACCGCGATGTGCGCTTCGCCGCCAACCCGGCCCAGCCCGTCTCGGAGCTGATGACCAAGGAACGGCTGATCACGGTGCGCGAGGGCGTGAGCCAGGAGGAGGCCCGGCGCCTGCTGCACCAGTTCCGCATCGAGAAACTGCTGGTCGTCGACGATCACTACCGCTGCATCGGCCTGATCACCGTCAAGGACATGGAGAAGCAGGTCGCCCATCCGAACGCGGCCAAGGATGCGCAAGGGCGCCTGCTCGTCGCTGCCGCAACCACCACCGGCGACCAGGGATTCGAGCGTTCGGAGATGCTGATCGACGCCGGCGTCGACCTCATCGTCGTAGATACCGCCCATGGCCACTCGTCGAAGGTGCTCGACGCGGTCAGCCGGGTGAAGAAGCTCTCCAATTCGGTCCAGGTCATCGCCGGCAACGTCGCCACTGCCGGCGGGGCGCAGGCCCTGATCGATGCCGGCGCGGACGCGGTCAAGGTCGGCATCGGCCCGGGCTCGATCTGCACCACCCGCATCGTCGCGGGCGTCGGCGTGCCGCAGCTCACCGCGATCATGGACGCGGCCTCGGCGGCGGCGAAGGCGGGGGTTCCGGTCATCGCCGACGGCGGCATCAAGTATTCTGGCGACCTCGCCAAGGCACTTGCCGCTGGCGCCTCCTGCGCCATGGTCGGCTCGCTGCTCGCCGGCACCGACGAGACGCCGGGCGAAACCTTCCTGTACCAGGGCCGCTCCTACAAGGCCTATCGCGGCATGGGCTCGGTCGGCGCGATGGCCCGCGGCTCGGCCGACCGCTACTTCCAGCAGGACATCAAGGACACGCTGAAGCTCGTGCCCGAGGGCATCGAGGGCCAGGTCGCCTATAAGGGGCCGGTTTCCACCGTGCTCCACCAGCTCGCTGGCGGCCTGCGCGCCGCCATGGGCTATGTCGGCGGCCGCAACCTCGAGGATTATCGCAACAAGGCCCGCTTCATCCGCATCACCAGCGCCGGCCTGCGCGAGAGCCATGTCCACGACGTGACGATCGTGCGCGAGAGCCCGAATTACCCGACCCGGTCTTGAGTCCGCGCAAGCTTCGTGCAGCACTGGCCGGGACTATCCTGGCCAGTGCCGACACGAGGCGACCGCGACCATGACCCTGAAGCTCGTCTATCCCACGCTGGCCCTGATCCTCTGGATCTTCATCGTCGGCGTCATCCTGATGCTGCGCAGGAAGGACGCCTTCTCCTCCGGCGCCGTGCGGCCGGAAGACGTGACGGTTTCGACCGAGCGCTATCCTGTGCCCGCCCGCCTCGCCTCCGCGAACTTCTCGAACCAGTTCGAGACGCCGGTTATCTATTTCGCGCTCATCATGCTCGCGATGGAGGTCGGCGCCACCAGCTATGTGATGGCACTGCTGGCCTGGGTTTATGTCGCGACCCGCGTCATCCACACGCTCATCCATATCGGCCCCAACAAGCTGCCCGTGCGCGGAGCGGTCTACGGCATCGGCGCCCTCGCCCTGGTCGGCATGTGGATCGGCGTCCTGCTCGCCGTCGTCTGAGCGCCCTCGCCCGCCGCCCTGCCGCCTGTCGTTAAGCATTTCAGGCGTTTGCGGAGCGAGGCGCAGCGAAAGCGTTGAATCTTAACGAAACGTAAACTACACCCAACCAGCGGCGGACGGTGAACAAGCGCAGGTTGGAGTGACGCGATGTTGCGTGTCCGTGAAATCCCCGTGCGGGCATTGTCCCGCAGCGGCGAGACCGGTTACGCCGGCTCTGTCAACAAGGCCCCGGCCCGCTCGCGTGCCGGCCGCTGGGCTGCGGCGACCGTGCTCGGCATGGCCGTCGGCTGCGGCGGCATGGTGCTGACGGCTTCGCTGGTCCAGGCGGACGACGATGCCGGCATCCGTTCGTTCTTCCTCGAGGAAGCCGCGCGCAGGGCTGCACGCGCTCCGGCGCAGAGCGCCTCCTATGCATCGACCCGCCCGACCGCTTATGCGCCGGCCACGAATGGCTGGCGCCTGCCCCTGATGCAGATGCGGCCGGATGGGCGCATCGCCCACCCGCCGATCGCGCTCAACCCCTTCAGGCAAAGCCCGAAGAAGGTTGCAGCCCGCCCGCACAGACCGGCCGAAGCCGGTGCCGCCCTGGTTTCCGCGAACAATGCCCAGACCTTCTGCGTGCGGCTCTGCGATGGCTTCCATGCCCCTATCGGCCATCTGCGGTCGGCTAGCGACCTGAACGCCCACGAAGCGCTTTGCAAGGCGATGAACCCCGGCATTCCGGTCAAGGTCTTTCGAGCAGCCGCGGGCTCGACCAGCATCGACTCCGCCGTCGCAGCAGATGGCCAGCGCTATGCGGCGCTGCCGATGGCCTATAGCCACGAGAAGGCTGCCGACCCTGCCTGTCGCCCCGCCATCGTCCAGGCCGGCGAGCGACGCATCTCGCTCCTGCGGGACATCACGCTCCGCCCCGGCGACAGCGTCGTCCTCGACGGCAAGGTTTCGACCTTCACCGGCGGATCGAGCTGGCCCTACAGCCGGCGCGACTTCCCCGACTTTCGCACGGCGCCGGAGCTGAGCACGGCCCAGCGCCAGCAGATCGACGAACGAGTCGGCGTTTCACGCATGGAGGCGGAGGCGCGCAGCCTCAGGCGGCAGATGCTGGTGCGGGAGGCCTATCTGCAGGATGAGACCGTCGCCAGCGATGCCGTGCTGCGTGGCTCGATCGATCCCGGGACGCGGGTCGCCGTGCGCCTGATCCCGATCACGGCTGCGTCACGCTGACGCCGAGAGACAGCTTAGACGGAAGACGTACGACTCGCATGGCGCGGAATCGTTTCGCCATTCCAATGCCATGGCCAGAAGATTAGAATTCATCAAAATAAGAAACAGTCTGGAACTCATACAAGACGCTGATTTTAAAGGATGATTCCGTTGACAGCGGTGTCGGCGCCCCTTTAACCCTCGCCCGTCGCGCCCTGGCGCCCTGAACCGACGGAGCGAAGAATGATCAAGAAGAAGCACCTCCACGCCCTGACGCTGTCGTCCTGCCTGCTCGCCGCACCGGCGCTCGCCCAGGAGGTCAATCTCTACACGACGCGCGAGCCCGCCCTGCTCAACCCGGCGCTGGAAGCCTTCAGCAAGGACACCGGCATCAAGGTCAACGCGGTCTTCCTGAAGGACGGCCTGCAGGAGCGCATCCGCGCCGAAGGTGCCAACAGCCCGGCCGACGTCATGCTCGTGGTCGATGTCGGCGAGATCAATGCTGCGGTCGATGCCGGCGTAACCCAGCCGATCAATTCGCAGACCGTGGACAAGATCGTCCCGGCGCAGCTGCGTCCGGACAACAACTGGGTCACGCTGACCAAGCGCGCCCGCATCGTCGTCGCCTCGAAGGAGCGTGTCGCGCAGGACGCGATCACCTATGAAGAGCTAGCGGATCCGAAGTGGAAGGGCAAGTTCTGCATCCGCGCCGGCCAGCACCCCTACAACAACGCCTTCTTCGCCGCCTATATCGCCCATAACGGCCCGGAGAAGACCGAATCCTACCTCAAGGCCCTGCGCGCGAACGCCGCCCGCAAGCCCGGTGGCGGCGACCGCGATGTGGCGCGCGACATCCAGTCCGGCCTCTGCGACGTCGCCGTGATCAACACCTATTATATCGGCCTGATGAGCCAGGCGAAGAACGAGCAGAAGGGCTGGTACGACGCGATCAAGCCGCTCAAGACGACCTTCGCCGATGGCGGTACCCATGTGAACGTCTCGGCTGCCGCGCTGGCCAAGAACGCCCCGAACAAGGACAACGCCGTCAAGCTGATCGAGTACATGCTCGGCGAAAAGGCGCAGGCCCTCTACGCCAACGGCAATTTCGAGTTCCCGGTCAACAGCGCCGTCATCGACTCGGCCGCCGTGAAGCTGCTCGGCGCGGTCACGCCGGACAAGCTGCCGCTCTCCGAGGTCGCCAAGCAGCGCAAGCCCGCCGCCGATCTCGTCGACAAGGTCGGTTTCGACAATTGAGCCTGAGCGCTCCGCTCACCCCTTCGCGACGGCCGCCATTCACATGGCGGCCGTCGACGCGTTTTGCGCTGGCATCGCTCGCGGGCGCCGGGCTCGTCCTGGCGCCGCTGCTGGCGCTCGTGGCGACCGCCCTGTCAGCCTCGCAGGCCGCGGAGATCTGGCCGCATCTCGTCGCCAACGTGCTGCCGTCGGCACTGGTCCAGACCGGTTTGCTGCTGGCAGGTGTAGGCGTCGTCAGCGCCATCCTCGGTGTCGGCACCGCCTGGCTGGTCACGCAGTTCGAGTTTCCGGGCCGGCGGCATTTCGAATGGCTGCTCGTGCTGCCGCTGGCGCTGCCCACCTATCTGACGGCCTATATCTACGTCGAATTCCTCGGCTTCCAGGGACCGCTGCAGAGCGCGCTGAGGGCGCTCGCCGGCTGGCGCACCCTGCGGGACTATTGGTTTCCCGATCCGCGCAACCTGCCCGGCGCGATCGCGATCATGGCTGTTGTCCTCTACCCTTACGTCTATCTCAGCACCCGTGCCCTCTTCAGCATCCAGGGCGCGACCATCGTCGAAGCGGCGCGCAATCTCGGCGCGACGCCGGGCCGGCTGTTCTGGCGCATCGGCTTGCCGCTCGCCCGGCCGGCGCTCGCGGCCGGGCTGACGCTCGTCCTGCTCGAGACGCTCAACGACATCGGCGCGACTGAATATCTCGGCGTCCGCTCGCTGACCCTCTCGATCTACACCACCTGGATCAACCGGGGCTCGCTGCCCGGGGCGGCACAGATCGCCTGCGTGATGCTGCTTGTCATCTTCCTGCTGATCTGGACGGAGGCCCGCCTGCGCGGACAGCGTCGCTTCGCCCTGCCCGTGCGGCAGCCGCGCCCGCTCGGGCGCCGGCCGCTGCGGCCTCGCGCAGCGTTCCTGGCGGCGGTTGCCTGCGCCCTGCCCGTTCTGTTCGGCGCCATGCTACCGATCGGCTACCTCGCCGCCGAAATCCTGCGACGCGGATTACTGGCGCAGTTCGACGCCGCTCTGCTGAGGTTGCTGGGCAATGCCCTCCTCCTCGCCGGCATCGCCTCCGCGATCGTGCTGCTGCTGGGGCTCGGCATCGCCACGGCCAGCCGCGCCGGCCGCGAAACCTGGCTGAAACCCCTCGCCCGCCTCGCTTCGCTGGGTTACGCCGTGCCCGGCACCGTGCTCGCGCTCGGGCTGCTGATCCCGATCGCCGCGCTCGACAACGGGCTGGCCAACGCGATCACGGCCCTGTTCGGTATCAAGCCCGGCCTGCTATTGATCGGTTCCGGCGCGGCGCTGGTGATCGCCTATGTCGTGCGCTTCCTGACCATCGGCATCTCCGGCGTGGAGAGCGGGCTCAGCCGCGTTTCGCCGCGGATCGACGATGCCGCGCGCGCTCTCGGCGCCGGCCAACCCGAGATCCTGCGCCGCATCCACTGGCCGCTGATGCGCCCGGCCGTCGCAGGCGCAGCGCTGCTCGTCTTCGTCGATTGCCTGAAGGAGCTGCCCGCGACGCTGCTGCTGCGCCCGCTCAACCTCGAAACGCTGGCGACGGTGGTCTATGGCCACGCCTCGCGCGGCGTCTTCGAGGACGGGGCGCTCGCTGCCCTGCTGATCATCCTCGCCGGCCTCTATCCTGCCATGCTTCTGGCCAAAACCGGCACAAATCGTGCGGGATAGCGGGTTTCCCGGCCTCGACAAGCCATCGACATCAGCCTACACCATCCGCCGCCAGGGGGCTGGCTGATTTCGGCCGGTGCCGATTCGGAAGTCCATGACCAGACGCGCAGCGATCCTCGCCTTCAGCCTTGTTGTCCTGATCGGCCTGCTCGGATTGCAGCCGTGGGACCTTGCGCTCGAGCGGGTGCAGCGCAACGTCGTCGCCGCAATTGCCAAGAAGACCGGCTTCGTCGTCGAGACCGTCGAGCGCGCCGAGATCGCGCTCCTGCCGTTCCCGCGCATCAGCCTGTCCCAGGTGAGCTTCAGCCAGCGCGACGGCGCGCTTTCCGGCGAAGCGGTTCGCGTGCGGGCGCATCTGCGCCTGCTGCCCTTGCTGACCGGCACGCTCAGCTTCGACAGGATCGACCTCGTCGCGCCGCAGATCGACGTGGCGGTCGCGCCCGGCAGCGACGGCGTGACGGAGTGGCTTGCCGCGCCGCTGGCCGAGATCGAGCGGCTGCGCAGCCAGAGCAAGATCGTCGTCCAGGGCGGCTCGCTCTTCCTGCGCGCGAACGGCGCGATCCAGAGCGTGGTCCGCGACGTCCATCTCGTCATCGACGAACGGACCTTGAACGAGCCGCTGGAATTGTCGGGATCGCTGACCTGGCGCGGCGTCCCGACCGAGGTGAGCCTGCGTTGGCCAATGGTCGGCCGCAACGGCAAGGCTGCGCTCTCGGCCAATTCGTCGCTTTTGAAGCTCAGGTTCGACGGCACGCGGTCCGCGCCTGACGAACCGGTCATCAATGGCCTTCTCGCCCTGTCCACCCCTTCCATTCCCCAGTTGCTGCGCTGGTTCGGCGAAGATTCGCGCCTGTCCGCGGCGCTCGGTGCCCTGACGCTGTCGGCCGATCTGCAGCTCAAGCCGCATGAAGCCTCCTTCAACAACGCCATCGCCAGCCTCGACGGCGAGCGTCTCGACGGCGTGCTCAAACTCTCCGAGACCGGGGCCGGACGCTTCGCGCTGTCAGGAACGCTGGCAGGGGCGACGCTCGACATCGGCCGCCTCGTCAATCGCCTGCCGATCCCGTCCGTCGACGCCAGCGATATCGGCCCGCTCGATCTCGACGGCTGGACCGAGCGGGAGATCGACCTGAGAATCTCGGTCGATGCCGCCAAGCTGAATGGCGCCCGCCTCAACGACGTCGCCAGCTATCTCCTGATCAAGAAAGGACGCTTCGAGACCGGGCTGCTCCGGGCCGGCGCCTATGGCGGCAGCGTCAAGACGCGCCTCCTGGCGGTCAGCGCCCCCGCCGGGGTCGATGTGAAGCTCCAGGCCGGGCTCGAGCGCGTGAACTTCGGGCAGGCGTCGACTGACCTGCCGCAGCTGTCGCGGCTGAGCGGCAACGCCACCTTCCAGCTTGCGCTCGACGGCGCCGGCCGGACCTTCGATGAATTGCTGGGCTCTTTGGCCGGACGTGCCAATCTGTCGGTCAAGCAAGGCGAGTTTGCCGGGATTGCGTTCGTCGACCTGCTGCGCCGCGCCGAGCGCGCGCCCGCCCAGACCCTGCGCGACTGGCGCCAGGGCAAGACGCCGTTCGAGAGCCTGACCGCCAATGCCGGCATCGCCGGCGGGCTGCTGGTCCTGACCGATGCCCAGATGAGCGGGCAGTCCTATCGCCTCAACCTGAGCGGCAACGCGTCGCTACGCACCCGCATCCTCGACATGGCCGCGTCGCTGGCGTCCACGACCAGTACGCTGACACTACCTTTCAGCCTCAAGGGTCCGGTGACCGCCCCGCTCTTCGAGCTCGAGACCGAGGCCTTCCTGAGTCCTGCCAGCGGCACGTCCTTCCCGTCTCTCCTCACGCGCTGATCGAAGCGTCTTCCGCCGCGCGCGGAAATCCGCTCTGATGCGGCAAAGGCCGCCTGATGGCCGGAACGGGGGAGCGTGATGAGGCAATGGATCACGGGCGTTCTCGCCCTTGCAGGATGGGTCGCAGCGGGAATGGCCGACGCACAGGATCTGATGACCGAGAAGAAGGTCTTCGAGCTGCCGAGCTTCACGACCCAATCGGGGCGCACGCTGAAGCAGGTCCGAGTCGGCTGGGAGAGCTACGGCACACTCAATGCCGACAAGACCAATGCCGTGCTGATCTGCCACTTCTTCTCGGGCAACTCGCACGCTGCCGGCAAATACGACGCCAAGGACGCACAGCCCGGCTACTGGGACGCGATCATCGGCCCCGGCAAGGCGATCGACACCGACAAGTATTTCGTCATCGCCTCCGACACGCTGGTGAACCTCAACACCGGCGACCCGAAGACGACCACCACCGGCCCCGCCTCGGTCAATCCCGACACCGGCAAGCCCTACGCGCTCGACTTTCCCATCGTCACCGTGCGCGACTTCGTCGAAGTTCAGAAGGCTCTCGTCGAAAGCCTTGGAATCAAAAAGCTTGCGCTGGTCGCCGGCCCCTCGATGGGTTCGCTCCAGACCTTCGAATGGGCCGCGAGCCATCCGGAGATGGTCGCCAAGGCGATGCCGGTGATCGGCGCGGCCGAGGCCGATGCGATGCTGATCGGCTGGCTCGACGTCTGGGCGGCGCCGATCCTGGTCGACCCCAACTGGAACAACGGCGACTATTACGGCAGGACCCCGCCGCTTGCCGGCCTCGCCAAGGCGCTGACCGCGGTGACGCTGCAGGCGAACCACCAGGAATGGGCGAACGCCACCTTCGGGCGCCGCCCCGCGAAGGAAGGGGAAGACCCGGGCAAGGCGCTCTCTAACAAGTTCCAGGTCCAGAGCGTGCTCGACAATGCCGGCGCAGCCCGAGCCAAGGTCTCCGACGCCAATCACTTCCTCTATCTGGTCAAGGCCAACCAGCTCTTCGCGGCCGGCAGCACTTCGCTCGCCGACGGCATGGCGAAGACCAAGGCGCCGATGTTGCTGGTGACGCAGCCGAAGGATCTGGTCTTCACCCCGGACGCGGTGGAGCGCACGGTGAAAGCGGCGAAGGACGCCGGGCGCGACATCACCCATGTGACCATCGACGGCGTCCGCGGTCATCTCGACGGCGTAATGTCGATGAAGCAGGCGGAAGGCGCCATCCGGGCGTTCCTGGCGAAGTAGGCACCGGTCTCCTCCAGACCCGCGCGCGGTTCCGGCTTATCCCGCAAACCGCTCGCGGTAGGCTTGCGGCGTCGTGCCGAGCCGCCTGAGGAATGCGCGCCGCAGCGTTTCCTCCGAGCCGAAGCCGCAGCGGCCGGCGACGCGGGCGACGGAGTGCCCCTGATCCAGCATGTAGCGCGCTTCATCGATTCTGATCTCCTCCACGGCCCGGGCCGGGGTCCGGCCCGTTGCCGTGCGGTAGTGGCGGGCGAAACTGCGCAGGCTCATATTCGCCCGCGCGGCCAGCCGCTCGAGCGACAGGTCGCTGCGGAGGTTTTCGACGATCCAGGCATGCAGGCCGTCGAAGCGCTCGTCCCGCCCCTGCAGGGCGAGCGCCGTGCTGAACTGGGACTGCCCACCCGGGCGCTTCAGGAAGACAACGAGCTGGCGCGCCACCGCCAGCGCCGTTTCGCGACCGAGATCCGCTTCGACGAGCGCGAGAGCGAGGTCGATCCCCGCCGTCACCCCGGCCGAGGTCCAGACATTGCCGTCGCGGATGAAGATCGGATCGGGATCGAGGCGGACGTCGGGAAAGCGCGTCGCGAACTCGGCACAGCGCCCCCAATGGGTGACGGCGCGCCTGCCGTCCAGAAATCTGGCGGTCGCCAGCAGGAACGCGCCACTGCAGACGGAGGCCACGCGCCGTGCCGCACCGGCCCGCTCGCGCAGCCATGCAACAAGGGGCGGGCTGTCGCATGCGGCCTGGATGCCGTAGCCGCCGGCGACGACCAGCGTGTCGACGGGTTGGTCCGGCCCGGAAAGCGGCTCCGTCAGCAGCGCAAGTCCCGCCGAGGTCATCACGTTGGGTTCGGCCGCCACCACCCGCGTCTCATAGGGCACGTCAGTTCTCGCCATGGCGGCGAGATCGTTGGCCGTGGCGAAGACCTGCAGCGGTCCGGTTACGTCCAGGATCTGCCCCTTCGGAAAGGTCAGGATCTCGATACGACGCGGTGTCGTTGGCATGAAACGAGGGGTGTTTGACAGAACGGCCAAAGGCTGGTCCGCTATCGTGCCCCTGTCAATCAGGAGCTGCTCCATGTCGTTTCATTTCGGCCTTCTCGTTTTCCCGGGCGTTCAGCAACTCGATCTCACCGGGCCGTACGAGGTCTTCGCCTCGCTCCCCGGAGCCCGTGTCGACCTCATCTGGAAAACGCTGGCACCGGTGCGGTCGGCGACCGGCCTTCCTCTGACGCCGACGACGACGCTGGCGGAGTGCCCGCCCCTCGATGTGCTCTGCATTCCCGGCGGAGGCGGCATCAACGCGCTCCTCACCGATGAGACGGTGCTCGACTTCCTGCGCAGGCAGGCGCCGCTGGTGCGTTACCTCACCTCCGTCTGCACAGGGTCCCTGGTCCTCGGCGCCGCTGGCCTCCTCAATGGCAAGCGCGCCACCACCCATTGGAATGCGCATGACTTCCTCAGCCATCTCGGCGCGATCCCCGTAAAGGAGCGTGTCGTGCAGGACGGCAACCTCATCACGGCCGGCGGCGTCACCTCCGGCATCGATTTCGGCCTGACGGTCGTGGCGGCATTGACCAGCCGGGCTGAGGCCGAGACGATCCAGCTCTCGCTGGAATATGCCCCCTCGCCGCCGTTCCGGTCCGGCACGCCGGAGGAAGCGACGCCCGCCATCGTGGCCGAAGCCCGCCGCCGCATGGCCGCGTCGCGCGCCGAGCGGGAGGCGATCCTCCTGCGGAAGTGAGCTCCGGCTGCGAGCTGCGCCACACCCGCCGGCTACGATACCGACGATCAACGAGCTCGTATCGGCCTCCCGGAGGCCCGTGCCTGGCTGCCGCCCCGGCACTCCCGCATGGTCGCGCGATCTTGCCCCCTTGGTCGCGCGCGGCAATTGGATGATAAGCTCGAACGAAGCGGAGGATGTAACGCCGCTGACCGGCCGACGATGCCCGAGAATGCGGCCCCGGATGGACCATGCTCGAGCTCGATCACCTCACCGTCATCGCACCGACCCTCGCCGAAGGGGTGGCCCATGTCCGGGCTTGCCTCGATATCGACGTGCCCTTCGGGCAGCGCCACGGCTATATGGGCACGTTCAACCATCTGCTCCAGCTCGGCGGCCAGGTCTATCTGGAGATCGTGGCCCGCGACCCGGACGCCGCGCCGCCCGGCCGCGCGCGCTGGTTCGGCCTCGACGATCAGCGGAAGGTGCGAGCCGACTGGGATTCGGGCCGCCGCTTGAGGGGATGGGTTGCCCGCACCGACGCGATCGACGCCGTCCTCGCGGCGCGCGGACACATCTTCGGAGAGAAGATCGCGCTGCCCTGGGCCGAACCGTCGTTCGATTTTGCAATCCCGATAGACGGCTCGCTTCCGCTCGGCGGCGCTGCTCCCTCGATCATCGACAGGCGCGGAAAGCCACGTCCAATGGAGAGCATCGCCGATCTGGGAGCCAGGCTCCGATCGTTCTCGCTCGAACATCCCGGCGCCGAGGCCCTCTCCGACCTCTATCGCGAGATCGGTATCGTCGGCGCGCCCGAGATCCTGCGCGGACCGGCCCTGTGCTACCGGGCGCAGATCGAGACCGCCCGCGGCCTGAAGCAGCTCTGTTGAAGCCGCCTACCCCGCCAGCGTCGCCTTCACCCCGTCGATCACGAACTGTACGGCGAGCGCGGCCAGGATCACGCCGAGCAGCCGCGTCAGCACGACATTGCCGGTGACGCCGAGGAGCCTGGCGATCGGCGTCGCAGCCAGGAACACGGCAAGGCAGCTCAGGATCACCAGCCCGCAGATCACAGCCAGCGCGATCAGCAGCAGCGGATCGCCTCCTGCCCGGCCGGCGAGCAGGATCATGGCCGTGAGCGCGCCGGGCCCCGCCATCAGCGGGATCGCCAGCGGAAAGGCCGCGACATTGCGGATATGATCCTGTGTGATCGCGGTGTCGGCGGTCTGCTGCTTGCGCTCGTTGCGGCGCTCGAACACCATCTCGAAGGCGATCCAGAACAGCAGCAGCCCGCCGGCGATGCGGAAGGCCGGCAGGGAGACGCCGAGCGCCTTCAGCACGACATCGCCGGCGACGGCGAAGAAGCCCATGATGCAGAAGGCGATGATCGAGGCGCGCACCGCCACCTGCCGCCGCTCGCCTGCCGACATGCCGCGCGTCAGAGACAGGAAGATCGGCGCCAGACCCGGCGGGTCGAGCGTCACCAGCATCGTGACGAGGGCGGATGTGACGAATTCGATGAACATGCGGAGGTGACTTCACCACGGCTTTTGCCCGCCGTCACCCGCGAAGAAAGGCGGGATTGTGGCAGGAGCTGTGGATGCTGACAAAAACCGTCGCCAAAACATTGATATCGCTTGGATATTTTTTACTTGGACAGAGCCTGCTTTTGCTGGCGCGAAAGGCCGGAATCGGGTAGCCAGAAGCCTGAAAAATACTAGGAATCGGGACATTTCCCTTTGAGCGACGATACCGACGACAAGCGCGACGACGCCCCGGATTTCGGCGGCGACATCAAGCCGATCGCGATCACCGACGAGATGAAGAAGAGCTATCTCGATTACGCCATGAGCGTGATCGTGAGCCGCGCTCTGCCCGATGTCCGCGACGGCCTGAAGCCCGTCCACCGCCGCATCCTGTTCTCGATGCATGAGAACAAGAACCTGCCCGAGCGGCCCTACACCAAATGCGCCCGCATCGTCGGCGACACGATGGGTAAATACCATCCGCACGGCAATCTCGCGGTCTATGACGCGCTGGTGCGCATGGCGCAGGACTTCTCGCTGCGCCTGCCGCTGATCGACGGTCAGGGCAATTTCGGCTCGATGGACGGCGACAGCCCCGCCGCCGACCGTTACACCGAGGCGCGTCTCGACAAGGCGGCGATGCCGCTGCTCGAGGATCTCGATCTCGATACGGTCGATTTCCAGCCGAACTACGACGGCAAGGAGCATGAGCCGACGGTTCTGCCGGCGCGCTATCCGAACCTGCTCGTCAACGGCGCCGGCGGCATCGCCGTCGGCATGGCGACCAACATCCCGCCGCATAATCTCGGCGAGGTCATCGACGCCTGCATCGCCTTCATCGACGATCCCGAGATCTCGATCGACAGCCTGATCGAGATCGTCCCCGGCCCCGACTTCCCGACCGGCGCCTCGATCATGGGCCGCAGCGGCATCCACGCCGCCTATCACACCGGCCGCGGCTCGATCGTGATGCGCTCGAAGACGCATATCGAGGAGCTGCGCAAGGAGCGCGAGGCGATCATCGTCACCGAGATTCCCTATCAGGTGAACAAGGCGACGATGGTCGAGAAGATTGCTGATCTCGTGCGCGAGAAGCGCATCGAGGGCATCTCGGACCTGCGCGACGAGTCGAGCCGCGAGGGCGTGCGCGTCGTCATCGAGGTCAAGCGCGATGCCGTCGCCGACGTGGTGCTGAACCAGCTCTATCGCTTCACCCCGCTGCAGACCTCCTTCGGCGCCAACATGGTGGCGCTGAATGGCGGCCGCCCCGAGGTGCTCAACCTCAAGGACTTCATTTCGGCCTTCGTCGAGTTTCGCGAGGAAGTCGTCTCGCGGCGCACGCGCTACCTGCTCAACAAGGCCCGCGAGCGTGCCCATGTGCTCTGTGGCCTGGCCACGGCGGTCGCGAATATCGACGAGGTCATTCGCCTGATCCGCACCGCGCCGACCCCGGCCGCGGCGCATGAATCGCTGATGGCACGCGACTGGCCGGCCGAAGACATCGCCCCGCTGATCGCGCTGGTTGACGATCCGCGCCACCCGATGAACGCGGACGGCACCTATCGGCTCTCCGACGCGCAGGCGAAGGCGATCCTCGAGCTGCGCCTCGCCCGCCTCACGGCTCTCGGCCGCGACGAGATCGGCGACGAACTGCAGAAGCTCGCCACCGAAATCGCGGATTATCTCGACATCCTGCGCTCGCGCGCCCGCATCCAGTCGATCGTCAAGACCGAGCTGGCGGAAGTGAAGGCTGCCTTCGCCACGCCGCGCCGGACCGAGATCCAGGACTGGGGCTCCGACCTCGACGACGAGGATCTGATCGCCCGCGAGGACATGGTCGTCACCGTCAGCCATGGCGGCTACATCAAGCGCGTGCCGCTCTCGACCTATCGGGCGCAGCGGCGCGGCGGCAAGGGCCGCTCCGGCATGGCGACCAAGGACGAGGATTTCGTCGCAAGGCTCTTCGTGGCCAATACCCATACGCCGGTGCTGTTCTTCTCGTCCGAGGGCCAGGTCTACAAGGAGAAGGTCTGGCGGCTGCCGCTCTCGGCGCCGAACGCCCGCGGCAAGGCGCTGGTCAACATGCTGCCGATCGAACAGGGCGAGCGCATCACCACGATCATGCCGCTGCCGGAGGACGAGGCGAGCTGGGAGACGCTCGACGTGATGTTCGCGACCGCCTCAGGCGGGGTGCGCCGCAACAAGCTCTCCGACTTCGTCAACGTCAATCGCGCCGGCAAGATCGCGATGAAGCTCGACGAGGGCGACCATATCGTCGACGTGCAGATCTGCACCGAGAACGACGATGTGCTGCTGACCACGGCCGACGGCCAGTGCATCCGCTTCGCGGTGCCGGAAGTGCGCGTCTTCAAGGGCCGCGACTCGACCGGCGTGCGCGGCATCAACCTGGCCAAGGACGATAAGGTGATCTCGCTGGCGATCCTGCGCCATCTCGACGCCACGCCCGACGAACGCGCCGCCTATCTCAAGCGCGCGGCGGCGGCCCGCAGGGCGCTTACCGGCGAGGCCGAGGATGGTGCCGAGGTCACGGCAGTGATCGAGGCTGATGCCGAGGAGAGCGGCGGCGACATCGAGCTCGGACTTGAGAAATACACCGCCATGGGCGCGGCCGAGCAGTTCATCCTGACCATCTCGGAGCGGGGCTACGGCAAGCGCACCTCCTCCTTCGAGTATCGGGTCACCGGACGCGGCGGCAAGGGCATCGTCGCCATGGTGGTCAACGACCGCAATGGCAAGCTCGTCGCGTCGTTCCCGGCTGTGGATACCGACCAACTCATGCTCGTCACCGATGGCGGCCAGCTCATCCGCGTGCCGGTCGATGCCGGCCCGAACAACCGCATCCGCATCGCCGGGCGCTCGACCCAGGGCGTGACCGTCTTCAACACCGACAAGGACGAGAAGGTCGTCTCGGTCGAGTGCATCAACGACGACGGTGAGAATGGCGAGGAGGCCGGCGACGAGGCTCCGAGCGATGATCAGACGGAAGGCTGATCTGTCAGTGCTTTGCGGTGAGGTGTTCAGCTGATCACTCAGCTTTCGCCTCGCTGTCTGCTCAAAGATGACGGGAATGACGTCTGTCATTCCCGGGCGAACCGAAGCGTAGACTCAGGAATCTCGTTCAGGAGATTCTCGGGTCAAGCCCGAGCCTGACGGATAGTCCTCGCGACTTCGTTTGACTCGTAACGCTCCTCGCGCTCCCATCCGGTCATGAAGGCTCGTTCCGTGCCCGTCCGCTCGCCTGCGATCACGCCGGAGATCATGCTGCGCGCCTACGCCGCCGGCATCTTTCCGATGGCGGAAAGCGCCGATGATCCCGGCCTGTTCTGGGTGGAACCGGAGCTGCGCGGCGTCATCCCGCTCGAAGGCTTCCACCTCTCTTCGCGCCTCGCGCGCACCGTCCGCTCGGACCGCTTCGAGATCCGGGTCGACAGCGATTTCGAGGCGGTGATCGCAGCCTGCGGAGAGGCCCGGCCCGACCGGCCGGAAACCTGGATCAATACCCGCATCCGCGCCATCTTCGGCGAGCTTTTCGCGCTCGGCCACGTCCATACGGTCGAGTGCTGGCGCGAGGGCCGCCTCGTCGGCGGGCTCTATGGATTGTCGCTCGGTGCCGCCTTCTTCGGGGAAAGCATGTTCCACCGCGAGACCGACGCCTCCAAGGTCGCGCTCGCCCATCTCGTCGCGCGGCTGCGGCGCGGCGGCTATCGCCTGCTCGACACCCAGTTCCAGACCGGCCATCTCGCACAGTTCGGCACCGTCGAGATCCCGCGCGAGGCCTATCGGCTCAGGCTCGACGATGCGCTGCGCCACCAGGGCAACTGGCCGGCCTGGCCGATGGACACTGTCGTCAGTGGCCAGCAGGCGCTGGCCGAACTTTAGCCCGAAGCCGGCCCGCGCGGATCGAGGCGCTCCGCCAGCCAGACGACGGCGATTGCGACGCTGACGCCCCAGCCGACCTCGACGACGCGCGAGAGCATCATCTGCTGCGCACTGGTTCCGGGATGCGGGACGAGCAGGATGATCGTCGCGGTGATGCCGGCGAGGCGCGCGGCGCTGGCGACGTTCAATAGCCAGGCGGCCAGAACCGAAAGCGCCGCCGCCAGCAGATAGCTCAGGATGTGCTGGCCGGTGACGAGCACGACCGCAACGCCGATCGCGCCGCCGATGGCAGCCCCGACGAACTGGTCGCGCGCCGTCGTCCGCGTCGCGCCGAACTCGGTCTGAACCACGGCAATCGCGGTGATGGCGGCCCAGAAGCCTTCACGCAGCCCCAGCGCCTGCGTCGGCCAATAGGCGGCGAGCGCCGCTGCACTCGACATCAGCGCGTGTTCGAGACCATCGCGGAAGCGCTGGCCAGCGGGAAGCCGCTTGCGCAGATCGGCGAGGTGACGGCGCAGGCGCCTGATGCGCGTCGTTTCGCGCCCGGCTCCCTTGGTGGCGCCGTCGGGCGGCACGGATCAGCCGCCGCCGGTCGGGTCGCGGCCCTGGCCGGGATTGGTCGGGAAGAAGCGCTGGCTCGGCCGCTGCGGCTGCACCGGCACGCCACGCGGCGGCTCGACATCGATGCGCCCGCCGGGGGGCGGCACAGGCTGTTGCAAGGGCGGCGGCTGGTTGGGATCGCGTGGCGGCGTGCGCGGGCGGCGCGGATCCTCTGGCGCCGGCGGCGGCTCGGGCTCCTTCGGGTCGACCACGAGTTCGGTGCCCCCCTTGCACTCGGTCAGCCACACATCATAGATCGCGTGCTCGACACCGTGCAGGCCGGGGCTCGCCGCATACATCCAGCCGGTGAAGATGCGCCGGTACTCGTTCTTGAAGGTCACCTCGTCGACCTCGACGAAGGCGTCGGTCTGCGGCGCCTCGGTCGGCGGCCGGCTCCAGCAGACGCGCGGAGTCAGTTGCAGCGCGCCGAACTGCACCGTCTCGTCCACGGCCACCTCGAAGGAGATGATGCGGCCGGTGATCTTGTCGAGCCCTGCGAAGACCGCAGTCGGGTTGCGGACGCGGTCGGCCTGCGCCGGTCCCATCGCAGCGAGCAGCGCGGCCGCGCTCGTGGCGAGGCCTGCCAGGGTCGAAAGGCGGAACAAGGACGGCATGCTGGCGCGAATCTCTTCCACAGCGCGGAAAGACCGCGACGGGGCGCAGTAACACGGCAAAGGCAGCGGAAAAAGGGCATCGCGGCCGAAACGGCCATTTCAGCTGCCGCTGCGGCCGCCCTGCCGCCCAGCAAAAAGGCCGCCCGAAAGGAGCGGCCCTGATATCTCGCAACCTGCCCTGCGACCTGGATCACCGCGCGTCCGATCGGACGCGATAACGGTGGTCCATCTAGACTGCCATCGCATCGGATTTTTCCGGGAAGTGGTCTTCCCTTTTCGGTCCGATGCCTTGCCTCAGCGGCCCGGCGTCCAGGCCTGGTAGTCGCCGGTCGCGGCCGGGCGCTCGCCCTCGGCCAGCGTCGAGCCCTGCGGGCGGTAGGCCAGCGCCGTCCCGGTCCAGTTCTGCTCGTGCGGCTGCTGCCACTCGCGCGGCTGGTAGCTTTCCTCGGAGGGGGCGACGTCGACGGTGTGATGCAGCCAGCCATTCCAGCCGGGCGGCACCTTGGAGGCCTCCGCCTCGCCCCTGTAGATCACCCAGCGGCGCTGGAAGCCGAGCGCCTTGTCCTTCACCCCACCCTTGGTGCGGTAATAGACATTGCCGAACTCGTCCTCGCCCACCTTCTCGCCGAAGCGCCAGGTGTGGAAGCGCGTGCCGATGGTCTGGCCATTCCACCAGGTGAAGATCTGCAGCAGCCAGTCCTTCATTGCCTTCAGTCCATGCGCTTGCAGCGCCGTGCGGAGAGGCCGGCGCGTCTTGGCCCGACTTATGGCGGCAGGACCCTGCTCTGTCCAGTCCGGAACGCCGTCGTTGGGGCGCTTCGCCGCGTCGGCGCCGCCGAATGCACCCTGGCGATATCCACAGGAGGGTACGAAGCGATGGTCCGGCGGGGCGCCGCCTCGGCCGCGCGGCATACGGCCTGATTCCTCCTGCTATCCGCCGCTGATTCCCGCCTGCGCTCCGCCGGAATTTCGCCGCGATTCGGCTCGCCCACCGCCATGATTCAGCGCCGAAGCGCACCGACTTCAAGCACTTGGAGCGGTCCCCGCAAGCGCTGTCTGCAAGCCCGCGGCCGGTACCCCAGGTTCACATCTCATTTACCGTGAATAGTGGGGATTTTAGGAACTGCGCTTCGGACGGCGCTGTGGCAATCTTGCCGCGCAGCGGCGATTCTTCCCGCCATTTCCAAGGCTTAGCCGGGGCCTTGAAACTTATCCCCATAACCCACACATCCCTACCAGATGTCGTGTCCACAGGGGTCTCGCTCCACTATTCCTTGACGCACGGAAGCGAACGGCTGTAGATTTTGACCATCGCATGACGGCCGGCGGCACCCCCTCTGGATGACTGCGAACCCTAGTTTTCCAGAGTGCTTACGGGCCTGCCGCCGCATCCGCTGACATCAGCGGAAGCGAACGGATTTGCGCGGGCATTTTGGGCGCGTCCGGGCCTGCAAGCGGGGCGACACCGCTAAGGACCCACGAGGCATCGAACCGAGTTTGAACTGACATCAGGAGCCGGCGATCAACCGGCCGCGCGGGGGTATCCACCCGCGGCATGCAAGGACGAAGATCATGCGCATCGAGCGCCGCTATACCTCCGCCGGTCAGTCGCCCTACGCCGCGATCCCGTTCCGATCGGCCGTCAGCGAGATCAAGAACCCGGACGGCTCCGTCGTCTTCCGGCTCGAAGGCATCGAAGTCCCCGAGGCCTGGTCGCAGGTCGCGAGCGACGTGCTCGCCCAGAAGTACTTCCGCAAGGCCGGGGTGCCGGCGCGCCTGAAGAAGGTCGAGGAGAACGACCTCCCCTCCTTCCTCTGGCGCTCCGTCGCCGACGAGGCTGCTCTTGCCGAGCTGCCGGAAGGCGAGCGCTACGGCTCCGAGATTTCCTCCAAGCAGGTCTTCGACCGCCTTGCGGGCTGCTGGACCTATTGGGGCTGGAAGGGCGGCTATTTCTCCTCCGAGGAGGATGCCGCGGCCTTCCATGACGAATTGCGCTTCATGCTCGCGACCCAGCGCGTCGCGCCGAACTCGCCGCAATGGTTCAACACCGGCCTGCACTGGGCCTATGGCATTGACGGTCCCAGCCAGGGCCATTTCTACGTCGACTTCAAGACCGGCAAGCTGGTGAAGTCGAAGTCGAGCTACGAGCATCCGCAGCCGCATGCCTGCTTCATCCAGGGCGTGCAGGACGACCTCGTCAACGAGGGCGGCATCATGGACCTCTGGGTCCGCGAAGCCCGCCTGTTCAAATACGGCTCCGGCACCGGCTCGAACTTCTCGATGCTGCGCGGCGAAGGCGAGAAGCTCGCCGGCGGCGGCAAGTCCTCCGGTCTGATGTCCTTCCTCAAGATCGGCGATCGCGCCGCCGGCGCGATCAAGTCGGGCGGCACCACCCGCCGCGCCGCCAAGATGGTCGTGGTCGATGCCGACCATCCGGATATCGAGGCCTATATCGACTGGAAGGTGAAGGAGGAGCAGAAGGTCGCTGCCCTCGTCACCGGCTCCAAGACCGTCAAGAAGCACATGAAGGCTGTGCTCAAGGCATGCGTGAACTGCGAAGGCGATGCCGATTCCTGCTTCGACCCGGAGAAGAACCCCGCCCTGAAGCGCGAGATCAAGCTCGCCCGCAAGGCGCTGGTGCCGGACAACTACATCAAGCGGGTCATCCAGTTCGCCAAGCAGGGCTACAAGGACATCTCCTTCGACACCTATGACACCGACTGGGATTCCGACGCCTATCTCACCGTCTCCGGCCAGAACTCGAACAACTCGGTCTCGCTGACCGACGACTTCCTGCGCGCCGTCGAGAACGACAATGACTGGAACCTGACCGCCCGCACCTCCGGCAAGGTCCTCAAGACGCTGAAGGCCCGCGACCTCTGGGAGAAGATCGGCTACGCCGCCTGGGCCTCGGCCGATCCCGGCCTGCACTTCAACTCGACGATGAACGACTGGCACACCTGCCCGGCCTCGGGCCGGATCCGGGCGTCCAACCCGTGCTCCGAGTACATGTTCCTCGACGACACCGCCTGCAACCTGGCCTCGGCCAACCTGCTGCAGTTCTACGATACCGAAACCAAGAGCTTCGACGTCGCGGCCTATGAGCATCTCTGCCGGCTCTGGACGGTCGTGCTCGAGATCTCGGTGACGATGGCGCAGTTCCCGTCCCGCGAGATCGCCGAGCTCTCCTACGAGTACCGCACGCTCGGCCTCGGCTACGCCAATATCGGCGGTCTGCTGATGACCATGGGCCTCGGCTACGACAGCGACGAGGGCCGCGCGCTCGCCGGCGCGCTGACCGCGATCATGACCGGCGTCGCCTATGCGACCTCGGCCGAGATGGCGGGCGAGCTCGGCCCCTTCCCCGGCTACAAGAAGAACGCCAGCCACATGCTGCGCGTCATCCGCAACCACCGCACCGCCGCCCACGGCCTCGCCGACGGCTATGAGGGCCTGAGCGTTACGCCCGTCCCGCTCGACCACGCGACGCTGGCCCGCCTCGGCGGCTCGGCCATCACCATGGCGGAGCGCTCGCGCGCCGTCTGGGACGAGGCTCTCGAGCAGGGCAAGCGCTACGGCTATCGCAACGCCCAGTCGACCGTGATCGCGCCGACCGGCACGATCGGCCTGGTCATGGATTGCGACACCACCGGCATCGAGCCCGACTTCGCCCTGGTGAAGTTCAAGAAGCTCGCCGGCGGCGGCTACTTCAAGATCATCAACCGCGCCGTGCCGGACGCGCTGCGTGCGCTCGGCTACCGCGAGGCCGATATCGCAGAGATCGAGGCCTATGCCGTCGGCCACGGCTCGCTGAAGCAGGCGCCGGGCGTCAACCCGTCGACGCTGCGGTCCAAGGGCTTCACCGACGAGAAGATCGAGGCGGTCGAGAAGGGGCTGAAGAGCGCCTTCGACATCAAGTTCGTCTTCAACAAGTGGACGCTGGGCGAGGATTTCCTCACCGGCACGCTCAAGGTCCCGGCCGAGAAGCTGAACGACATGTCGTTCGAGCTCCTGCCCTTCCTCGGCTTCAGCAAGGCCGAAATCGAGGCCGCGAACGTCCATGTCTGCGGCGCGATGACGCTGGAAGGCGCCCCGCATCTGAAGACCGAGCACTACAACGTCTTCGACTGCGCCAACCCCTGCGGCCGCATCGGCAAGCGCTACCTCTCGGTCGAGAGCCATATCCGCATGATGGCGGCGGCGCAGCCCTTCATCTCGGGCGCGATCTCCAAGACCATCAACATGCCGAACGACGCGACGGTCGAGGACTGCAAGAGCGCCTACATGCTCTCCTGGAAGCTGGCGCTGAAGGCGAATGCCCTCTACCGCGACGGCTCCAAGCTCTCGCAGCCGCTGAACTCGGCGCTGATCTCGGATGATGACGACGAAGCCGACGACGCTGTCGAGGCGCTGGTCGCCGCGCCGATGGCGGCGCGCGCCACCCAGATCTCCGAGAAGATCGTCGAGCGCATCGTCGAGCGCATCGAGCGCAAGCGCGAGCGCGAGAAGATGCCGGACCGCCGCACGGGCTACATCCAGAAGGCGACGGTCGGCGGCCACAAGGTCTATGTCCACACCGGCGAGTATTCGGACGGGCGCCTGGGCGAGATCTTCATCGACATGCACAAGGAAGGCGCCGCCTTCCGGGCGATGATGAACAACTTCGCCATCGCGGTCTCGCTCGGCCTGCAATACGGCGTGCCGCTGGAGGAGTATGTCGAGGCCTTCACCTTCACCCGCTTCGAGCCGTCGGGCTTCGTCGCCGGCAACCAGTCGATCAAGAACGCGACCTCGATCCTCGACTACGTCTTCCGCGAGCTGGCGATCTCCTATCTCGGCCGCAACGACCTCGCGCATGTCGACCCCAGCGAGATCGGTCATGACGTGATGGGTAGCGGCGTCGGCCAGGACAAGGCTCCGGATGCGACCCCGGTGGTCTCGACCCCCCTCGCCTCGACCGGCTTCCGCCGCGGCAAGCCGATCAACCTGCTCGCCATCCAGGGCGGCGGCGCGGCGAACGACGCGGTCGCCCGCTCAGCCTCCACTGTGACGGCTCTCGCCACGGCTGGCGCGACCGCGCTGAAGGAGGAGCCGGAAGCCTATGGCGAAGCGGAGATGGCCAAGCTCGGCTTCGCGGCGCCCGCCGCCCAGCCGACCCAGTCGGAGCGCCGCGCCGAGGCGATCATGAAGGGCTATGTCGGCGACAGCTGCGGCGAATGCGGCAACTTCACGCTGGTCCGCAACGGCACCTGCCTGAAGTGCAACACCTGCGGTAGCACAACCGGCTGCTCATGATATGCCGACTTAATTGTTGAAAAGAGAGGCATAATGTTGCCTCGATTTTAGGAAAAGTTCCGCAAACAGATTTGCGCCGCGCGGCCATCAAGCCGGGCGGCGCTTTGCTTTTCAGCCAATCAGATCGGGCATTCGGGGCCGCTAGCTTCCAACGGCCTGGAACACGGCGCGTCGGCCAGCATCCGTCAGGCCTGAACTAAACGTGAGGTCGAAGACGACGAGCTTCATCACTGACTCGTGCATGTCAGCCCCTCTGATCAACAGGAGTGGCAAAGGGACATGAAGGACTGAGTGATGACGAACAACACCATCCTAGCAATGGTGACAAGAGGCAGCGGCGCCTCTCGGCGTCGGCCGATCCACCCGTCGCTGAGCACCGCAATCCGATGACGATGGTCCCGAGGATGGGAGCTCGCTTCGCTCTTGCCGAGCGCTCCGCTACGATCGGATCGACCATTTTCCCGAGGTGTGATGCAAATGTCGGATGGGAATGAGGCGACGCAAGCCTATGAGGCACTCCTCAAGCAGCAGTACGGCTTTCCCGACGAGTGGTTCTACTACGAACGCATCGACGACCGCTCAGGAAGCGGGGGTGTCCGTGCATTCGACCAACCTCGATTGGATCGGATGCCCGAAAATCTGCTGAAGGACCGGGGCCTATTCAAGCGCCTGGTGCTGAGCGTCAGGGACCTGTCGCACGCCGGAAGCGCGATCGCCTTCATCGAGGAGGAGGTGGACCACGATGGACGATATCCCCTCGCGGCCGTGAGGAAGTTCCTCTGCTACGAAACGACCTTGATCGTCTCCTATTGCCGACCCTTCTCGGAATCGAGGGGAGACATTCCCTCCCTCTCCTACGGCGCCCTAGGGATCAAGCTCTCGCCATTCACCCGCGCCTTGCACGACGACCTCATCAGCAAGCGGAACACCATCTTCGCTCACAGCGACGCCAGCCAGGTCGCGTACAGAGCCCCCGTGGTGATGAAGGGCCGCGACGGCGCTGGCGAGCCTTTCACAACCCTGTTCCCGCCAAGGTTCAACGAGGGGATCATGCTGGACTACCAGCGCGTCCAGCAGGCCAAGATTCTCAACAAATCGCTGCTCGGCGCCGTCATGGCGCGCCTACAGGCGATGCACGTCCACTTCCTCGACGTTCTGCCGTCGATGGACATGGACCTGCACGACCCAGCCCCCGATGGCTACGATTCCGCGTAGCGCTGTACGTAGAGCTATGGGTTATTCTGTCCGCGACGAAAAACACCTGCTCACGCGTCGGCACGGTCGATACCCTCCACTCCCCCAGCGCACGATGCGCCGGAATGGCGAATGCCCGTTTGAGCCCCTACGCCTCTTCCAGATCGCGCGGTGGGGCCGCCGCGACCAACTTGCGATCATTCGTCGGCAGCAGGCCGGCCCGTTTTTCCGTAACCCAGGAAATCCTGCCGTACCGGAGCTCGACCGCGTCTTCGAACTTGGCGCGATCGAGGCCGAGCGTCTTCAGACCCCGTCGCAGCCGGAAACGGGCCACACCGTCCAGCAGGTTTTGGAACCCGATCTTCGGCTTCTGCTGCAACTCGCGGACCGTATGGTAAAGGCCGGTGAGACCCAAGATGCCGGCGGTCGCGACTGCAGCGGACTGAGGCAGTCCGACCACCGATCCAGCAGCTCCGGCCGAAAGGATGACAACCGTCGACCAAGTCAGTCCTGTTTCGAGGCGACCGATGAACCTGTTCGATCCCGAGATCAATGTGTCAACTCTGTCGATCTCGCCCTGTCTGGCCGCCAAGGCGATCCCGTGGAGTCGCTTGCGCTCCGCGCGCAACGCTTCCAGCTCAGCGTCTCGTTGCCCCAAAGCTCGTTTCGCCTCGGCGACATCTGCCTCATGGGCCTCTTTGAGCTCCCGCTTTTCCTGCCCGTGACGCTGCGCGGCCACCCGGGCCTTCCTCTCATATTCGCTGCGGACCTCGTTGGCGGTCGCGTTGCGCATCTCTTCCAGGAGCATCTGGGGATTGGCGGTGGTCGCTAGGCGTTCGAGGCCGAGCGTCTCGTCCATCAGCCGTTCGACACTGCGCTGGTCGGAGAGCAGCAGCTCGAACTGCTGGGCGCGTTCGGGGTCAAACTCCTTCAGCTTGTCGTGGACGGCCTTCAGCACTTCCTTACGCGGCCTGAGGACGCGTTCGCAGGAGGCGATGAGATGCCCGCGCGGAATGTCGACCTGCTTGGCCTTAGCATCGTCCCTGACGAGGCCGGTCCGAAGCCAGGCCGTCATCGCGAGCTCGCGCTTGATGATGACGGGCGGTGTTTGCCGATCGTTGATCATCCGGTTCTTGCGGCAGAAGTCGCGGGCGTAGTCCACGAAGATCGGGTTCGTGGTGACGAAGACGAACCTGGAGGTCAACGGGTCGGCGCTCTTGTGCCCCGCCCTCAGCCGCATGGTGAGCGCTGCGCAGGTTGCATCGTGCTCCCGGGCGTCGACGGAATCGACCTTCCAGCGGATACCGGCGAAAAAGTCGTCATAGGTCGCCTTGTCGAAGAACTTCGTCTGGGAGGGCGTCGTGGTCAGGTCGATCGGACGCACCGTAACACCGACCTGCTGGAGAGCGCGCTCGGGATCCCGGATCACCGACCTAACGAAATCCTCGTTGATCTCGTTTTTCATCAGGGCCGAGTGCGTCGGCCCATGGCGGGCGGAGAGCGGCTGGGAGAGCATGCTCTGCAGGTTTCTCGACATCTCCTCCACGCTGACCGGAAGGACGATGACGTTGCAACCGATGCCGCGCAGCGAGGTCACGACGTTGGCGATGTCCTCGCAGGCCTCCTTCCCCGACAATCCCAAAAGATCGAGCGCAACCGGGGTATCGAGGATCAGCGTGAGGTCGGACTTCTTGGTCTCCCCGGTCGGCTTGACGAAATCCTCGACGACCTCGGTGAGCAATCCGATCGAGGCCAACCTGGCGAGGTGAGGAACGAATTCGCTCTTGTTCTTGACCAAGTCGTGAACAAAGCGGGCGCACAGGTACTGCTCCTCGCGGCTCAGCGTCCGTCCGCCCTCCTCAAGCCGATCGAGGACAGCCTGGTTCGCCATCCCCAATCGGATGCGCTCGACATGCAGGGCGAACGCCTCCTCCGTGAACGCGTCGAAGGAAACCAGGAAGCGTATCAGAATGTCCTTCAAGCTCTCGCGATCCAGGGAGAACTGGAACAGGTCAGTGACCTTCGGTGGGAACTTTTCGAAATCGTCCACAATCCGATCCAGGACCTGAACAATCTCGATCTGGTTCTCGTCATCGTCAGCCGCAGGCTGGAACGAGACCGTGAAGACGGCGCCAGCCTGTCGCTTCAGATAACCTTTCGCAAGCAGGCGGCCTGTAAAGCTCTCGGCGACATCCTTGTTGAACCTCCACCCATAGATCTTCTGGACGCCTAGCGAGAGAAGGCCGCCGTCGAAGATGGTGCCGTTCATCGCGGCCAGGACCGGTTCGAGGAACGGGATGAGGGCGTCGAGCACGTCGCCGTCCTGGTTCACCTTCAACCCCGAAAGGGCGGCGTATACTCTCAGAGCATGTCTGGTGACCGTGGTCATTGGGATCGCTCACCAACCGACTTGGCAGGGAAATCCCGAGCCACGTCCCGTGGCGTACGGCATTGCAGGTCGACGCGCCGCCACGCAGCGCCAGGATGATGGCCGGCCATTCGCGAATCTCCCAGGCAACACCATTAGATCGCGTCGCGAGCTCCTCCACCAGCGGCAACTCCGCGATTAATCCCAAGTGTTCTTTAGGGATCCGAGTTCCTCGGCCCAGTTTGAGGTGGACAACTACCAGATGTCGCTCTCGCCGAGTATTGCTCCTTCCGGTTTCATCCTAGCCTCGCGACGAATATCTAAAGGAAGCTCGCGAGCGTGCCCGTGTCTGTTGCAATATCTGATAAGGTCGTGGCCGAGCTGCTGCGGATGGAGGAGGATTGCACCCACTCCGGCAAGGCTCATTTCAACGCCGCGACCCGCTGGACGAGGTGGAACTATATCTTCGGCATTCCCTCCGTAGGGCTGAGCGCGCTAGCGGGGGGCGCCTTCTTCCAGGATTACGCTGTCTCCGCAGGATTGATGTCGTCTGGCGTCACCGTGCTCACGGCGCTGATGACGTTCCTCAAGCCAGACGAGAAGCTTCATCACTGACTCGTGCATGTCAGCCACTCTGAAACAAGAGCGGCAAAGGGACATGAAGGGCCGGGCGATGACGAACAACACCATCCTCGCAATGGTGAAAAACCGCCTCCGCGACAACCTTCAGCAGCTCAATCATAAGATTTCCGATGAAGACACCGCTCGGTTGGCACGCTTCCTACTCGAGGACCTTGATGCCGCCCAGTGGCGGCTCGTTCCAGCAGCGCCGACGCGGGAAATGGTCACCGCATCGATGACCGCCATGCGTAAGCGCCGCAAACGTCAAGGCAGAGTTGCCGAGAGGCTGAAGCATGCGTGGAGGCTGGCCGCGGGCATTGAGGCTGCTCCTCATTGGAATGTTACCAAGCAACCATCTGGCGCGCTCCTCAGCGTCGACAAGAATGGCGGGCTTCGAGACGACGAACGACTACAGCTTCATGACAATGCACTGAACGTTGGGACGCTCGAGAGCATGTCGGATGAACTCTTCGAAGAGCCTAACGCCGAGCTAGCCCAGTACGAACGCGAGGGCGATAGTTCGTGACTTCACGTCGATATACGGGCTCCGTTGGCCGAAATGCCTACTTCGGCCTCTCCAAGGTGGCCGACAGTCGCTCAGCCGGAACCGGCCCATTGCTGACGCTGGCAATGTCCGCTTTCGGGCATGCCGATTGTTTACACCCTAGCGTAAATGATGGGGCTCGCCTGTTGAGAGCTGAAGGGTTTTCCGGCCTCTTTTAATCGAGCGAATGGCGTCACTCTCATAGTCGTCCAACGCAGGGAGTGGCCATGAACCCGAAAGAACTCATCGACCGTATCGTCTCAATGCCGCCGCCGGCTCAGGGCGTCGCCGCCACGCCACCCGCAGAGGTCGTCGCGATGGTCGTCCGCATGGCCCGCGGGCTAAGACAGTGGAAGCAAGACACGCTCGCCGACTTCGCGCGCGTCAGCATGTCCACGGTCGAGCGCGTCGAGCGCGCTGAGCCGGTCAGTATCGAAAGCCTCGACCGAATCGCTCAGGCACTCGGTTACGAACCCGGCGCCTTCTCAGCGCCCCGCCTGCCAATCCCCAAGGAAGAGGCGGCCACGCAGATGGTCGATCAGCTCGGAAATCTCCAGCAGGTCGAGGTGCGCCCGTTCGAAACCCACCGCCAGATTAGAATGATCGCAGCCACCCAGGCCTGTTACATCCACCGCCCCGAGGTAGGGGCCGCCTACGACGAGCAGGTAGCGGGCCTGCGGGAGTGGCTAGACTTGGCGTCCTTCGCACTGGGGCCTGCCCCCGTCGACGGGGGCAGGCCGATCCGTCGGCGGGCACTCTGCGACGGCATCCTGGCCGCGGTTGCCGATCTGCGCCGCCGCGGCGTCACGGTTCTCGTCGGCATCGCCGACGCGCCAATCCCGGGATCCGCCGATTGGAAAGTGGCGATCATCTCGCTCACGCCCAAGCTCTCCGATCCCGGCGCGCCCAAGCGCCGGGCGATCTTCGTCGATAAGCGCTGCTTGCGTCCCGGTCCCGGCTATCTGGAACACCTGTCCGACGAGGCGGACCTCTAGATAGAGATCGTTCGCGGGATGCTGCCGGCGCGATCAGTCGAATCGGAAGCCGAAGAGCCCGGTCGTCTCGTCCCGATCCGATAGCCTCGGTTCTATGATCGCGGCCTCACGGTCGATGCCGTCTTCGAGCTTCAGTGAATCGTAGATGTCGCTGTTCATCGTGACGATGTACTGCCGCCCGTAATCTCTGGCGGCAGCGGCACCCAGACCTATGGCACGCGCAACCTGCCGGGGATCGACACCGTCGAAGAGGTGGCTGTCGTGGATAAGAAAGCCTGGTCCGTTCCCTCGCTTCGACCAGATGCAGAACAAGGCGTAGTCTAGGCAGAAGATCTCCATGCTTGAGATGCCCCCGCCACGGTCGCCCTGGATCGTGATCCGGAACTCTGGACCGTTCTCCGTGGCCTCGACCTCGAACTTGCCCTTCCTGTCCTCGTAGAGCTTTTTGATCGCCGCTCCGACGAGGAGGATGGCCTCGTTCAGCCGCTCGTGTCGGTTCTGGTGATCGAGCTGGAGCCGTTGCTTGATGCTCGCTCGCTCGATGGTGAGCTCCGTGCCCTCGCTGGCAAGGACCGTTGCCGACTGGAAGCGATCGCGCAGCGAGGCGGCCTCGGCCTCGGCATCGGCCAGCCGCTTCTGCAAGCCGACGAAATCCTCAAGAGCCCCACGCCCTTCCAGCAGTTGCAGGATCTCGCTCCGCTCGGCGTCCAGGATCGCGAACCGGTCCTCGCCCTTCTTGATCTGCCGCTCGGTCTCATCGACCTCCTCACTGAGGTGGGTGCGCCTGTTATCGATCACGCTCTTGTGGAAGCGGGCAACATCGTCGAATCGCCGAATGGCCACGTCCGGCAATTCGATGCCCACGGCAGCGTACAGCCGGCCGACGTCGCTTCGCTCGGGAACGCGTTCCACCTCGATGGCGTTGCGTAGGTGCGCGACGGTCTCGCGAAGCGGCACCGCACGTCGCGAAATCGCCTGCATCTCCACCTTGGCCCTGGTGGCCTGGTCCATCATCTCGCGATAGGCTTCGTGGACCTGGAACCGGCCCAGTTCCTCCTTGAGCTTGATAGCCCTCGCCTCAGCCTCGGCGAGCGCCGATCGTAGCTCGCCGACGCTCCCGATCACCTGTCCGAACGCGCCGTCTTCAACCGCCTTCTTCAGCTCTTCGAGCTGCTTCTCGCGCTTCCGAATGGACTGAAGCGCCCTGGGAATTCGCCAGTCCAGGCCGAGCAGGTAGGAGAGGCTCACCTGCCAATCCGGGCGCTGCTGGGCCTCGGCCTGGCGCTCAACGTAGGAGTAGCCGCGCGAGCCCTGACGGCGGGCGAAGTAGCCGATCAGCGACCGGAAGCTTGGAGAGAAGCTCTCCTCGAACGCCGAGCCCTTCATCACGGACGGGAATTCGAACATGTGATGGGCGAGGAAGTCCTTCCATTCCTCGTTGGATATCGACAGCCCGCCGATATTCGAGGCCGAGCCGACGCCCGCCTTGTCCTTCTTCGCCGTCAGCTTGAAGTGCTCGACGCTCGCCGCGTCGATGTAGATGCGGCTCGGCTTCGATCCGCTCCTCTCGACCTCGACGTCGCGGCCCGCCACGCGGAAGGTCCCGCGGAAGGTGTTCTCGATCAGGGCCTTGTGGCGTAGGAGGCTATCCGGATCTGCCTTGGCCCCAAGCAGGAAGTGAATGATCTCGATGAGGCTCGACTTCCCAGCGCTGTTGCGCGTCTTGGCGTCGTCCTCCTTCGACGACTTATCAGACAGCAGGACGTTGAGCCCGCCATGGAAGCGCACGGGCTTGAACGTCTTCAGGTCGCTGTTGATCGAGATGATCATGCCGGCTCCGCCGGCCGCATCAGCCCGCCTGTCTCATCGATGGCCTTGATCGCATAAAGGAAGGTCAGAGCGAGGACGAACCAGTCGAACGAGATCGGGCTGGCCTCCTGAAGCGCCGCTCGTGACGCGCGCACGCGTTCCCAGAGCTCGGAAACGTCCCGGGGACGGTCGAGCTGGGCAAGGATCTCCGCGCCAACGCCGACGATGGCGCGATGCGGTGATAGATGTTTCCCGGGAAGGATCATGCGGCGGCCTTGGACGGATCATCCTTAAAGATATCGCAGGCCTCAAAGAGGTAGGCGAGAAGCGCCTGCGCGGCGACTTGCCGCTCCGGCGGGACGCTGCCGATCCCAGTGATGCCTTCGTAGAGCGCTGTCAGGATCGCGTGCGGAGGCAGGTTCTGGGCGTCGAGGTCGGCATAGCGTTGCGAGAATACCTTGGCTACCTGTTTCCCGAGTTCCGGATCGGGATGCTGGTCGACATAGGTCGCCACGACGGTCGCATTGCCACTCGCGCCGATCAAGGTCCGCCGCCAGTGTCCTTGGATCCGGTTGATCTCAAGCTTATTCACGGGCGGCTGGTTGGGTTTGGCATCGGCGAAGGGCGCCTCGTCCATGCCCTTGATGACGCCGGCCATCAGCGTCGCGACCTCCTCCACCTGCATGTTCATGCTGTCCTCGGCCGAGGCGACCGGGCCGAGAAGGTACACGATGTCGTTCTCTGACAGGCCGAGGACGCGGTCGCTGAACGCCGGCGGCCCGATCAGTCCAAAACGGTGCTTCGAGTACTGGCGGCCGAAAGCCTCGATCAACTCGATGACATCGACGGGTACGCCGTCGAACAGGTTATGGACGAAGTGCCATTCCTTCATGATTGATGGCAGCTTCGACGCCGCGGCGGCGTAGTCGTCCTTCATCTTCTTCGTCACTGTGGCGGCGCTCACCGGCGTGTCGTGGCGCTTGCCGTAACACTGGAAGACGAACCCCGAACCTCGCAGGTAACCGTCGCAGCCCTTGTCACCGAGGCTGCCCATCGCTCTTGCCGGAACGAAGTCGGCGCCATGGAGCCGCTCCATCACTTCGGAAAAGAACTCCTGGAAGCCGTCTCCGTGAATTCGGCGCAGCTTGAGCTCAAGGGACATCTGCCATTGCAGACGCTGGTGTGGGGTCATCCAGTCGGACATGACCGCTCGCGATTGTTGGAGGGAACACTCACTAAAGGGCCAAGGCATCTCTCAGGCAACGTCCTAGCCCGCGTTATGCCCAAGCCGCGTCAATCCTGGTTAGCCTACGATGTTTCGAGAAATTGCTCGCTTCCACGCCACCATCTCGTCAGGCCAGTGATCAAGGGTATTTCTAGCGTCGACGTCGGCAGGTTAATGGACCTCATTTCTGATCAGCGGCGCCGCATGCGAGCTTCAGTGTTGTCGAAGCTTAGTCGATAGCCATTGAGCTGCATCTCAGAGCAATCGATGTTTTGTTGCCGCGCCAGCCTTTCGATGGTGTGGCGGATGTCCGGGTCGATCCGATGACCGAAGTAGATCGTGCGGACAGTGGCTGGGTTGCGATAGCCGATCCGGCCCAGCCGCTGCGTGAACATGCGCCACTCACGTTCGTAACCCCACTTCTGGCTCTTCGAAGACAGCACTCTACGGACATCGGTTTCGAGATCGTTCTCTCCGAGATCAAGGTTCGGTGGGCTCTCGGTGTAGAAGAGCCGCGAGAACGCAGCGTTTCCCTCAAGGGAATCGCGCAGGTCTGAGAAATCGTATGCGATGCAAATGCCGCGGAACTCGTCGGCATAGTGCGCCCACATGAGCTCATTAGTTGGCGTCTCGCTGAAGCAGGCGATCCCGGTCCGCTGCTTGCCCTCGCGAATCGATTCGAGAATGGTCTGGAAGTAGAGATCGCCCGGACCGTGGCGGCGAGCGAAGAATGTGCCTTCCATCGGATCGTTCATCTGATGGTACGCCGCGGCCCAAATATACCCCTCCTGGATAGCCGCCAGTTCGCGGCGCTGAACCTCAACGGTATCGTCGTCGAAGCGTCGGAAGCTTCGATAGCGATAAAGCTGCGTAGGTGTGACGTAGTCGACTATGCGGCCCGGCATGCGATCCTCCCGCTATAAATGCTGGATACCAGCGACGTAGGACCACTGCGAGAACGACTTGAAAATGCGACCCATAGGCTTGATTGGGCGATGGACCGCCGTGTGCGAAGTGATTCCACGCTGGAATGAGCAGCCCGCCGCACTCGGGCAGGAAAGTCCGTTTTTAGGCAAGTGGCCAGAGTCGGCTCCTGGCGCTTCTCGTTCATCCCACTCTGTTAATGTGCCGTAAGCTATCGGCCTCCCTCTCTGATCAGATCAATGAGCGCGCGAAGCTTCAGCGGGATGTTCCGGCGCCCAGAGAAATACAGCGACAAGCCCGGAAAAGGCGGCGTCCACTCGCTAAGCACCTCGATGAGCCGGCCAGCTTCGACATGCGGGCGGGCCGAAGTCTCCTCGACGTAGGCGAGACCGACGCCTGCCAGAGCAGCGGATAGAGCGAGTTCTGTGGCGTCGAAGATGAGCACGCCTGGTACATCGACAGTCATTGCTTCGCCACGGCGCTCGAACTCCCACCGATAAAGGCGACCGTTGGCCATCCGATGATGGATGCACTGATGCTTCGCCACGTCGAGCGGGGATGAAGGCCTTTGGCGCTCTGCAAAATAGTTGGGCGCACCGACGACGATCATCCTGAGCCAGGGAAAGATCGGCACGGCGACCATATCAGGGGGCACTGCGTCGGCCAGCCGTGCACCGGCATCGAACGATCCGTCCGCAAGATCGACAAAGGCCGCATCGGTCGCGATCTCCAGCGTCACCTTGGGGTAGCGTGTCGAATAGGCGAGCAGGATCGGCTCCAGCATCATGCGCGCTGCGCCCAAGGATGTGGTGATGCGCAACGTCCCCGACGGCTCGCTCGCCTCCGCGCCGAGTTCGTCAATCGTTTGACCGATCGACTGGAGGGCCGGACCGATGCCGTTGACGAATTGCTCACCGGCTGCCGTCAGCGAGACGCTCCGGGTCGTGCGATTGAACAGCTTGACCGCCAGCCGGTTCTCCAAACCAGCGACGGCATGGCTCAGCGCAGACGAGGTCTGCCCGAGCGAGCGCCCGGCCGCGCGGAATCCTCCATGGCGCGCCACGGCGATAACCGCCTCGGCCTCCGCAAAGCTCAGCTTCATTGCTCGATTCTTCTCATTGATCCGATGAGATTGACGTGGCTTCTTTCATCGCACGTCGCCCTGCATATCGAAAGCCAGACACAGGAGCTTTCGATGCGAACAATCAATCAGAACTATATCGATGGCCGCTTCGTGCCGGTGCAAGGCACTGACCTAGGGCCGCTGTTCAACCCCGCGACGGAGGAGCAGATCGGCACGGTCCATTTGTCGAATGCCGCGGATGTTGATGCAGCGGTTCGAGCGGCTGTGGCCGCTTATGCGGAGATTTCGACGATGTCGAACAGCAAGCGCGTCGCGATGCTGCATCGGCTATCGGATGTCGTCTCGCGACGCAGCGCGTATCTCGCCGAGGCCATGAGCGAAGAATACGGCGCACCCGCGCCATTCGTGGAGGCCAGCGCCAGCCGGGCAGGACAGGTCTTCCTCGACATGGCACGAACGGTCGAGGCCTATCCTTGGCAGCGCCAAATCGGATCGGCACTGGTCGAGATGCGCCCGGTTGGCGTGGCCGCCGCTGTCACGCCCTGGAACAGCAATCTCGGCTTCATCTGCTCGAAGCTCGCCACAGCCATCGCGGCGGGCACCTCGATCGTGATCAAGCCTTCGGAGATGAGCGCCTGGCAGACGCAGGTGCTCGCGGAGGCGCTCGATGAGGCCGAACTGCCGAACGGCGTCTACAACATCATCAACGGGACTGGAGCATTGGCCGGGGACGCTCTGACCCGTCATCGCGACATCGCCAAAATTACATTCACCGGGTCGACTGAGACCGGGCGGGCGATCCTTCGCGCAGCATCGGATACAATGAAGCGGGTCACGCTCGAACTAGGCGGAAAAGGCGCGCAGATCGTTCTCGACGATGCCGATCCAGACGCTGCCGCGGCTCAAGTGCTCGCCAACGGCTTCATCAATAGCGGGCAGGCCTGTATCGCAGGAACGCGCATTCTGGTCCCGGAACACAAGCTGACGACGATGCAAGAGCGCTTGGTGGCAGGCTTGGCGAACTGGTCGGTCGGACCCGGCAATGATCCGGCTTCGCGCATAGGCCCGATGGTCAGCGCCAGGCAGTGGGAGCGCGTCCAGTCTTACATCGCGCTCGGCCCACAAGAGGGGGCTCGCGTTCTCGCGGGTGGCGAAGGCAGGCCCGACGGCCTGAATAGCGGTTGGTTCGTCAAACCGACGCTTTTTGGCGAGGTCGATAACAGCATGCGGATCGCACGGGAGGAGATATTCGGACCGGTGCTTTGCGTTCTGCCCTATCGTGACGAGGACCACGCGATTAGCATCGCAAACGACACGGACTACGGCCTTCAGAATTATGTCATCGGTACCGACCCAGAGCGTTGCCGGCGCATTGCGTCGCAGCTGCATTCGGGCCGCGTCGTCATCAATGGAGCGAAACACGAACCGCACGCGCCCTTCGGCGGCTTCAAGCAGTCGGGTATCGGACGCGAGTACGGCTCATTCGGACTGGAGGCATTCCTGGAACCGCGCTCCATTTTGGGGTGAGGGTTGGCGCACGGGGCCCGGACGGCAATGAACGGGCCGAACTGGCCTTCCTGGCAGGGGATCAGTTCAGGAGACGGTTGGCGCGGAGCGCCGTCACGGCGGCGTCCACAAATGTGCGTACCTTGGCCGGGGCTTGGCGACCTTCCGTATACACGACGTGGATCGGCAAGGGCGGTTCTTCGTCGTCGCTGAGCACGACCTGGAGGCGTCCATCCAACAATGCCGGACCGATTTGATAATGCAGGACGCGGGTCAACCCCCACCCAGCAATGGCGGCCGCAATGACCGCGTCGTTGGTATTACACTGAAGCGAGGGATGGACGGTGACCCGCTGGTCGCGAGCGAACCGCCACTCCGGCGAAGCCCAGGCACTCGTCGAGGCCGCGATCCGATGGTCCTTGAGCTGCTGGGGGGTCGTTGGGACACCATGCTTCTCGAAATAGGACGGGGCGCCGCAGACAACCCGCCGAACCGAGCCGACCTTCACTGCGGTGAAGCCGGAATCTGCGAGATGCCCTATCCGGACCGCGACATCGATACCTTCCTCGACGATATTGACCTGGCGGTCCAGGAACAGGGTCCTTGCCGCCATGGTCGGATAGGCGTCAAGATAATCCGTGACGATCGGCAGGACGTACATCTGGCCGAACAGGAGCGACGCGGTGACCGCGAGCGTTCCTGAGGGCGTCGCATAGGACCCTGCAGCCGCAGCTTCCGCCTCCAGGATGTCCGAGAGGATTCGGCGGCAATCGTCGAAGTAGCGGTCGCCGGCTTCGGTGAGCTTTACGGATCGGGTCGTGCGCACGAACAAGCGCGCGCCGATGGCGTCTTCCAGGGCAGCCACGGAGCGCGTCACGGCAGGCGCGCTCATATGCAATTGGCGCGCGCTTTCCGAAAAGCTCGCGGTCTCCGCTACCTTCACGAAGATGCGCATGGCCTGCCAGCGATCCATCAATTGCCCCCTACGGCCGGTCTGCCCGCTGCAATGCTGTCAGCAGCCTATAGCGGGTCGCAAAGAGGTTGCGCAAAACTGGGCCGCCATGGGCTTACGCCCTGCTGGCCGAGCCTTGTTTGAATGTCGCGATGAAGCGTCTGGCGAAGGTCTCGATCTTTCGGCATGTGTCCTCGCACAGGCCGAGGCTCTCCGCCCTCGCGCGAGCGGCAGCTCGCAGCGCCTCATCTTCGGACAGTGCCGCGATCGCGACCGCCTGAACCGTAGCGGTCTGGACATCGAAGCTCCGCCCCTCTCTTGCAATGTCGATCTCAGCCTCACTCATCCCGAGCCGCTTGGCGTCCGCATACTGTTGCCAATATGCGGACGGGTCATCGGGGCCTTCAATCAAGGCAAGCTCAATCGAGACGCGAACGCGCTCGTTGATTGGATCGGGAATCACGGCCGCGTCTCCGCAAGAACGAAGGATTTCAAAAGCCGAAATGGCTGAGGCCGGGGTGATCGTCAGGGCGACGGCCCAGAGGCCAGCGGAACTTGCGCTCGGCCTCGCTGATCGGCATTTCGTTGATGCTTGCATGGCGCGACCGCATCAGCCCATCCTCGGCGAACTCCCAGTTTTCGTTGCCATAAGCCCGGAACCACTGGCCGCTGTCGTCATGATACTCGTAGGCATAGCGCACGGCGATCCGGTTGCCGCGGAAGGCCCAGAGCTCCTTGATAAGGCGGTAGTCGAGCTCCCGATTCCACTTGCGGGTCAGGAAGGCCTGGGCCTCATCGCGACCGTTGCAGAATTCCGCCCGGTTCCGCCATTTCGTGTCGAGCGTGTAGGCGAGCGCGACCTTGGCGGCATCGCGCGTATTCCAGCCGTCTTCAGCCAGGCGGACTTTCTCGATGGCGCTCTCTTCAGTGAAGGGCGGCAGCGGCGGGCGGGACATTTTCAATCTCCTGGAATTGGGTGGAAAGCGGCGGCCGGGCGCATCGAGCGCGCCGGCCGTCGACTTCAGGCCGCGAGACGCTCGACGAGGGGGAAATCGACCTCGGTGCCGAGCGCTTCGTTGACGTAGTTGGTGAAGGTGTTGACAGCGACATGGCCGATGATTTCGAGGATCTCGGCATCGCTGTACCCGGCGGCCCGAACCTGATCGAGCGCGGCCGGGCCGACCGATCCCCGCGAGACCACCAGGGCCCGCGCGAAGGCGACCGCCGCAGCCGCCTTGGGATCCTGGGAGGTGCCCTCCAGATTGGCCGCAATCTCATCGTCGCTGAGCTTGGCGAACTTGCCGCCGAAATAGGTGTGCGCCGCCTGGCAGTAATCGCAGCCGTTGACGCCGGCCATCGCCAGCGCGATCCGCTCGCGAGTCGCCGGTGCAAGCTTGCCCTTGCCCAAGGCGGCCTGGAAGCCGGTGAGGCCCGTCAGAGCGGCGGTGCTGGTCGAAACCAGCCGGAAGATGTTCGGCACCGTGCCGATCTGCTTGCGGATCGTCTCGAGGATCGGTTGCGAGCCTTCGGGCGCCTCTTCGATCGTCGCGGGAGTCGGGATGTAGGACATGATGTTTCTCCTGTTTTGAAGGCGAGAGAACCGCTCTCGTCTGAGTTGAAGAATGATCGGTTGGGCCATCGTGTTGAATGCTCGAAAGGCGGAAGGGATTATTGCGCGCCAGACAGCAATGACGGCGGATGAGATTAGACCGCTAGCTGGATCCTGTTGTCGCCGCTCCCCTCCGGCTCGGCCGGAACGGTCGAGCAGAGCAGGATCTCGCCCTCTTCCAATGCGGCCGCAGGCTCCCGGACATAAGCGACACGGCCTTTGACGAGCTTGGTCCGGCATGTGCCGCAATGGCCCTCGCGGCAGCTGAATGCCGGCTCCAGCCCGCGCGCCTCGGCCAGTTCCAGGAGCGTGCCGGAGCCCGGCGTCCAGCGGGCTTCCTTGAGCGATTCCGTAAAGGCGACAGGAACCGCCTGCGTCGCGGGCTGTGGCCTGACAGCGATCTCGATCGGGGCTGCCGGAGCCGTGCGCTTGAGTGACGACGGTCCGAAGGCTTCGGCATGAATACGGTCGTCTGCGATGTTGAGGCCGCGCAGGCCATCATACAGGGCCTGGGTGAAGGACGGCGGACCGCAGAGGAAGAAGTCGTAATCGCCGAAGGGGAGGAAGCGACTCAGCGCAGCCACGTCCAGCCGGCCCGAGACGTCGTAATCACGCTCTGGCTCTGCATCGGTCGTATCACTGAGAAGGCGCACCAGCTTGACCGCACCCTGTGCAGCCGCGACCAACTCGGAAAGCTCGTGGTCGAATGCCCTATCCTTCTTGGTACGAGCGGCCTGGAATATGGTGACCGGCCGGATGCGCTGCTTGCGCACCCCCTCGTAGACGATGTGCCGGAGCATCGCGAGCAGCGGGGTGATACCGACGCCACCCGCCAGCATCACGACAGGACGTGTCGCTCGTGCGTCGATGGTGAAGGAGCCTGCAGGCGCGCGCGCCTCAATGGTATCGCCCACCCGCAGATTGTCGTGCAGATGGGTCGAGACCAGACCGTCGCGTCGCACGCTGATCCGGTAGACGCCATCTGAGGGTGCTGCCGACATGGTGTAGGTTCTCACCACAGGCTGCTCGGCGCCTTTGGGCGTCAGACGGATCGGGAGGTGCTGCCCGGCGAGGTGAGCGAGCAGTCCCGCTCCATCCGTGGGCTGCAGATAAAACGATCGGATCGAAGCGCTCTCGTCGACGATCCTCGCAATGCGCACTGGCCTCCAGCGCGTCGCCAGCTCCGCCGCCCGAAGCCGGTCGGCGGCCTGCTCCCAATCGCCGGTCATCAGCGAGTTCGCAGACCAGCCGTTCTGCCGGAAGTTCCAGCGCAGGGCGAGCGCGGCGCGGCGTCGGACGATCCGGCGCGCCTTGAAGGTCCAGAGCCGTTCGGCCCCCTGGAAGGCGGCGATCTCCGGCGAGTCCAGAACAAGCGCCGCGTCTCCCGTCAGTTGGAGCACATCGCCGGTTTCGAAATCGACGAACAGCAGCCCGGCCTTACCGTTCAGATGAATGTTGCCGAGGGTGGCGAAGAACAGGTTGCCGTCGAAATCCGGGATGGTCAGCGTTCCGTCCTCGCCGACGCGGACGAAGCCGGCCTTGCCGCCGCGGTGCGAGACGTCCACCTGGCGGCGATCTCCTCGATCGGCATAGGAGGCAACGAAGAACGCGTCCGCACGCTGTATCGTCTCGCGCGCAGCATCGTCCAGCGACGCCAGGCTCTCGGCAATCAACCCCGGCTGCATGTCGGGCTCCCGGCTGAACGAGAAATCCCGCAACTGTATATAGCGGGGGCAGTTGCCGAAGCTCTGGTCGACCGCGACGCTGAGGCCTGCGGCGGACGTCGAGACGAAGCCGTTCATGCGGTTGCGGCGGCGGGTATGCATTTCGATGCCGAGCAGCCCGATGGGAGCGCCATCCGCCATGCCCTCGGCCGCCGGATCGCCCGCGGCCGGATGTGCTGCGATATCGAGAACGGTCGGCGACGGTGACGACATGAAGCCGGGCCGCCCCTCGATGAACGTTGCCCAGGCATCCCCGGCAGGATCGACGCTGCCGAGCACGATGAAGGGCAGCTGCGCATAGAACTCGCGGTGCTGGTCCGGCATGAAGTCACGGACCACCCGTTGCCCGGCGACGGCCATGCGTTCGGCCATGCCGGCCTTTTCCTGCAGATACCGTTCTCCCTCATGCCATACAGGCAGCTTCGCGAGTGTCGTATCCATGTCCCCGCTCCTTCGAATGAAAGGTCCGGGCGCGCCGGCGGGCGCGCTCCGGCACATCGTCACGCAGCCAGGCCGACGGGGGTCTGCACAAAGGGTACGAACCCGGGCAGGGCCTCGACGCGCCGCAGAAACGCGTTGACATTCGGGTAGCCGGTCAGATCGACATTGCCTTCCGGCGCGCGGGCAACATAGCTGTAGATCGCCACGTCCGCGATGGTGGGGCCGTCGCCGACGAGCCAATCGCGACCGTCGAGCCGGCTCTCAAGCCTCGCCAGCAGCACATGAGCGCGGGCGATGACCTCCTCGGGGTTGTACTTGGCCCCGAATACCGTGATGAGCCGTGCGGCAGCCGGACCGTAGGCGACCTCGCCTGCAGCGACCGACAGCCAGCGCTGGACCGCGGCGGCGCCCTTTGCATCGTCTGGAAGCCAATCGTTCCGTCCTGCCTTCTTGGCCAGGTAGACGAGAATGGCATTCGAGTCGGCGATGGCGACCTCGCCGTCTTCTAGAGCGGGAACCTGACCGAACGGGTTTATCCGGAGGAAGTCGGGCTTCTTGTGCGCGCCGGCCTTGAGGTCGACCTCGACGAGTTCGTGCGGCAGCCCCAGAAGAGAAGCGAAGAGACGGGCGCGGTGGGCATGGCCCGAAAGGGGATGATGATAGAGCTTCACGGCTCACTCCTGCGATGATGGACGGGCCTGTTCCCGATCCGCATCGCCAAGGTGCCGCAGGTTTCACTCTTGCAGAATGCTCAAGCTCGGCAGTTCATTGTTACGCGACGTGGAAGAATGGCCGATTCACATGCGCCTGGCCATCCAGGCGAAACGCCCAATATTGGCCCGATATCGGCCGCTCGATCATGCCTGCGCGACGTTCCCGCTGAACATGCCGCCCTTGAAGACCGGAGCCGTGGTATCAGTGGTAAACAGAACGATGTCTGCGTCGGTAACCGCCGCGATGCCAGCCTCGCTGTCGCCAAGATGGTAGAGTTCTCCAGCATCGATCGCGAGGTCGCCGACGCGCACCTTGCCTGAGAAGACAAAGAGGAGACTGACGAAACCGGGCGCTATGACGTCGGGCAAAGCCAGAGTGTGACCGGCGTGCAAATGCGCATCTCGAACCCACGCTTGCGAACGAACTTCGAAAGCCGCTCCCTGCGGGGCAACGAGAAGCCGCCAGGCATCGTCGCTGCGCTCCGCATCCATCTCGTGGAACTGAACCTTCGGCTCCAGATCGCCCTCGCGCGGACGCAGGAAGATCTGGAGCGCCTGCGTGGGCTCGTCGCCCAGGACATGTTCCTCGTGCTGAAAGCTATGCCCGGCGTTCATCATCATCAAACGGCGGGGCGTCACCTCCTCGCGGTTGCCGACGGTATCGAGATGAAGCATACGGCCCGCCCTCTTGTAGGTGAAGATCTCGTCATCCTTGTGCGGATGCATTCCGATGATGTGTCCGGGCTGAATCTGAGCGCGGTCAATCCGGCCGATCGCGCCGATGCCGCTGTCGACCTCGTTCGACAGGGAGCCCGGATAGAACACCTTGATGCCGAAGCCGTGCTTCCAGTCGCCCCGTGTGATCGACGGCATGATTTTGGTCGGTTGCATGATGACACTCCTCAGGTCCGGGATGGACTTCTCGCCAGAAGAGGTAGCGTTGCTGTATGCGGGCGAGTAGCCACGTCTGACGGTCAGCTGAGTTTCGGCAAGAGGAACGCCATGGATGTCGACGATTTGAGGACCTTCGTTCAAGTCGCTGACGCCGGAGGGGTATCGCCTGCCGCGAGGCGTCTCGGCTTGGCCAAGTCGATCGTCAGCCGGCGTCTGGTGCGGCTGGAAGAAGAGCTGGGGGCACAATTGCTGGCGCGAACCACCCGCGGTGCGGCGCTGACCGAGGCCGGAGTGACGTTTCGGGAGCACGCCGCTCGGATATGTTCGGAGCTGGATGCCGCGCGCGAAGAGATCATGCCCTCGGGCGAACTGCGCGGACTGCTGCGATTGGCGGCACCGTCATCCTTCGGCCCCGAATATTTTGCGCCTGTCCTTGCCGAGATGGCGAAGCGCCATCCGCTTCTGCACGTCCACACTCTGTTCAACGACCGCTATGTCGATCTCATCAGCGAGGGCTTCGACTGCGGTATCCGGGTCGGCTATCTGCCGGACTCAAACCTGGTGGCGAGACGCATCGGCACGCTGCCCGTCAGGCTCTTTGCCAGCCCCGACTATGTGGTCGCCCATGGGGCACCATCGGTTCCCGCGGAGGTAGCCGGTCATTCGGCGGTGATGATCGGAACGGAGAGCTGGAAATTCGAACGCGACGGCACGGTCACGCAAATTCACCCGCATGGTCGCTTCAAGGCAGACAGCGCCGTGGCGATCGCCGAGGCGACCGCGGCCGGCATCGGGATCGCGGCACTGCCGCAGTTGATTGCCGAGCGCTATGTCGCGGCGGGCCGGCTGGTGCCGATCATGATCGAGTGGTCGCTGCCATCGGTTGGCATCTTCGTCGTGCGCCCGCCCGGTCAGCACCTCCCGCGCAAAGTGAGGGTGCTGACGGAAATCCTCATCGAGAGGATCGGGCCGGCTGCGAAATGACCTACCACTCGATGCCGATCTTGCCGAAATGGCCGGAGGACTGCTGAAAGCGGAAGGCTTCCGCAAGTTTGCCGAGCGGGAAACGCCGGTCCACCACCGGACGGATTCCGGTCACATCGATGGCGCGCACGAACTCCTGCTGCTGCCGCCGCGATCCGACGATCAAGCCTTGCAATCGCGCCTGCTTGGCCATCAGTGCGGCGGTCGGCACGTCGCCCGCGACGCCTGTTACAGTGCCGATAAGCGCGATGTGCCCGCCTACGCGGACCGCCGCGATCGAGTTGGCGAGAGTGCCGGCACCGCCCAGCTCAAGGACGTGGTCGACGCCCCGGCCACCGGTCCAATCCGCGACAGCACGGCCCCAACCCTTCACCTCCCGATAGTTGACGACATGGTCGGCGCCGAGGTCGCGTGCACGCTCAAGCTTCTCGCCGGACGAGGACGTGACGATCGCGGTCGCACCCATCGCCTTTGCGATTTGCAAGGCCCAAATAGAGACCCCGCCTGTGCCGAGCAGCAGCACGGTATCGCCAGCCTTTAAACCACCATCGGCTATCAGGGCTCGCCATGCCGTCAAACCGGCCGTCGTTATCGTCGCGGCCTCGACATGATCATAGTCGCGCGGCGCATGGGTGAAGGCGGTCGCGCGGGTGACAACGAACTCGGTCGCGAAGCCGTCGATCCCATCGCCGGGCGTGCGCGCGAAATTGCCGATCGTCGGCGCGCCGTCTTGCCAGTCGGGAAAGAAGCAGGAAACCACCCGGTCTCCCACTGCGAACTCGGTGACACCGTTTCCGACAGCCTCGACCGTTCCACCGGCATCCGCTAGCGCGATACGGCCAGCCTCCGCCGGCATGCGTCCCGTGACCACACCCAAATCGTGAAAGTTCAGTGAGCTACCGTGCAATGCGACACGGATCTCGCCTTCTCCGGGCTGGCCTGGGTCCGGCTTTTCGCTGAAACCCAGGGTCTCCAGGGTTGCCGGGGAACCAACGGTCATCGCCTTCATGGGGTGTTCCTTCGTTCAGGAGTTGCGGCGCCGCGCGGTAAATGACGGGGGAGCGAAGGGTTCGGTCGAACGCCAGAGAGGCCCATCGTCTTCGCCATGGCCATACGAGCAGGTACGATACCGCCCGGATGGCCATAGCTGAAAGCGGGCCGACGACATCGCTTCTCGGCCGGAAGGGCTTACGAGCGCGGCAAGTAGCGCTCAGTGATAAGCCAGGATGCCGGACAGGCGCTGGCCCAGTGGCGTGCTCCAGTCGACGGCCAGCTCCGAAATCAACTGGTCATGCGTTATGATCACCGCGCCCGCACGCTCCATCCGGCGCAAGGCGAGGTCGTCGCCATATTTGGTGTAGGAGGCCGAAGCATCTGCCGCCACCTGCACTTCGTAACCTTCGTCCAACATCTGCAGCACCGGGAAGAGGACACAGATCTCGGTCGTGATCCCTGCGACGATCAGCTTCTTGCGGCCAAGCGCCTTGACCGCAGCGTTGAAGCCGTCGTGATGCATCGCATTGACGATACCGGGCCGCTTGATGCGCTTCGCGTAAGCCTCCGGCAGGATCTGCTGAAGCTCGGGAATGAGCGGCCCTTGCGCATGATCTTCCATGCTGACGGTCAGAAGCACCGGGATATCGGCGCCGACCGCGATCTTCGCCAACTTCACAGCATTGGCCTTGACCAGATTGATGTCGTGGGAGTGGGTCCACGACATAGTGCCGACCTGATGATCGATCAGCAGCATCGCTGCATTCTCGGGAGTGTAAACATTCTTGTGCATGGTCGTTCTCCGCCGTCTCGATAAGTGGCAAGGCATAGGCGCCTCGCCCTGTCCTCAAGCACCGACCTCATGTCTTCTGCCGGGGACAAGGAGAAAATCGCCGCTCTCAACGAGGAACACTAGATTCGTAACGAGGACTTCTGCGTTCCTCAGGCAGGAACGCATCGGGCCACCGGAGGAGCTAAGCCCAAGCTGTTCAACTCACGGTAACGAACCAAAGCCTATCGCGCCCGGATCGGCCGCTTGCCTCCATGAGACCAACGCCAGTCTAAAGAAGGTCTGCTTTTGGGCGTCAGTCCAATGTCAGCATTTGGCGCTAGCCCGCTGTCGCCAATGGCAATTTCCCACCACCCTAACGGGGCCTTGGTCAGTTGAAGCGTGGATATCTACTCTCTGCTGAAGTCAGTACCTGAGGATGTAACTCCGTCCCCTCTTGCCGTCATGTGTTCAAGATCCAATCCCGGAACGCTGCGATCTTGGGCTGCTGCTGTCGGTTGTCCGGACAGACGAGATAATAGGCAAACTCCTCCATTCGAGCGGGCGGAAACAACTGGATCAAACGCTCGTCGCGCAGTTCATCCTCAAGCAGGGCAGCCGGGAGCAGTCCCGCGCCTTGACCGGCGAGCACCGCTTTTAGCAAGAGGCCGCTGTCATCGAAGGAGAGGCCACGCGCAGTCGTCCTTTCAGCAACGCCGTGCGTGTCAAACCACAGGCTCCAGCCCTTTCGTTCGGCATCGTGAACCTGCGGCCAACGCACGAGATCCGATGGCCGGTTCGGACGGCCGGCTCGGTCGATCAGATCGGGGGTGGCCACGGCGATCATCTCGACCGTGACGACGCGGTCGCTGCGAAGTCCGGGATATCGGCCCATCCCATGGCGGATCGCAACATCCGTGTCCGAGCGAGAAAAATCAACCAGTGCATTGCTGGTGACGATCTGCAGATCGATGCTGGGCTGCGCCGTTCGAAAGGATGACAATCGCGGCACCAGCCATGCCGATGCAAAAAAGGGCGTGGTGCTGACAGTGAGCAGCCCAGAATCCAGCTGGGCTGCGATCCGCTCGGATGCACCGGCGATCTGGCGGAATGCATTGCGTATCGATGGCAGATAATCGCGGCCCGCGTCAGTCAGAAAAATCCCTCGCGTCACCCGCTCAAAGAGCTTCACGCCGAGATTTTCCTCCAGAACCCGGATCATCTGGCTGACGGCCCCCGGCGTCACGCACAATTCTTCCGCGGCCAGTTTGATCGAGAGGTGGCGGGCAGCGGCCTCGAATGCCTTCAGCGCGTTAAGGGGAGGCAATCGACTCGGCATGAATTAGAAAATCTGATTCATCAGGGTTAAGTCTTCTGGTTTGTCCAAGCAGCGAGCGTCAGCATAATTCCCGCCGATATCAAGCGTCAATGCTGCAAGCAAGCCGCCAAGAATCGCATGAATTCTAAATCATAGACTGTCGTGCGTGGCCGCTGGAGAGGTTGGATCGGATGTCTTTCAACGTGGAGTTCTATGGTCTCACAGAGGTCGGAGAGCTTATCTCTCGCCGCGCCATCGCCTCAAAGGATGTCACCGAGGCGCTCCTTTCGCGCATTCGGCGTCTTGATGGTGAATTGCAGGCTTATGCAAGCGTCCTGGACGAGAGCGCCCTCCGCCAGGCGGAGGTTGCCGACCGCGAGATCGAGGCGGGAATCCACCGGGGCCCCCTCCATGGCGTTCCCATAGCCGTAAAGGACCTTTGCTGGATCAGGGGCGTCGCAACGGCGGCCGGCACCGTGGTCCATAAGGACTATGTGCCGGCGCGCGATGCGACCGTCGTGCGAAAGCTCATCGACGCAGGGGCAGTGCTGATCGGCAAGACCCAGCTCACCGAGGGGGCGTATTCCGACTACCACCCATCGATTCCGCCAGTGCAAAACCCATGGAACGGCGACTATTGGGCGGGCATCTCCTCCAGCGGATCAGCGGTCGCGACCGCCGCCGGCCTGTGCTTCGGCGCCATCGCGTCCGACACGGGCGGGTCGATCCGTTGGCCCTCGGCCGCCAACGGCGTCAGCGGCCTGAAGCCGACCTGGGGGCGCGTCAGCCGTTATGGGACATTCGACCTCGCTCCCTCGCTCGACCATATCGGCCCGATTGCCCGGAACGTGATCGACGTCGCGGCGATCCTCAATGTCATTGCCGGGCATGACCTCAATGACCCGACGACGAGCGTTCGTCCGGTTCCCGACTACTTGGCCGACGCAAGCGGGAATGTACGCGGCAAGCGTATCGGGATCGACCCGCACTGGAACTCCGAAGACGTCGACGATTGGACACAGGCCGCACTGACGGAAGCCTGCGCGATATTCTCGAACCTGGGCGCCGAGATCGCCGAGGTGTCATTTCCCGATGTCCGCCAGATCGTGGCGGACTGGACACCGAACTGCGCGGTTGAAGCGGCAGTTGCCCATCAAGCGCCCTATGCCCTCCATAAGGAACAGTATGGCGCCATCCTATCGTCCGTCATCGAGAACGGAATGGCCGTTTCGGGGATGGCCTATCAGGAAATCCTTCGTCGCCGCGCGGCATTCCGTGGCCAGGTCGAGGCCCTGCTATCATCGGTCGACGCCATCCTGACGCCCGTCCATCCTTTCGCGCCGCTCACGCTGAAGACGATCGCAACCCTTGGCGAGCAGCCGGAGCTGATCGCCAAGCTGCAACGCTACACCTGCCCCTTCAACATGAGCGGCCATCCAACGCTGGCCTTCCCCGGGAGCGCCTCGGTGGAAGGCATGCCCATCGGCCTGCAATTGATCGCTGCCGAGTTCGACGAAAGCGCGCTTCTTGCTCTCGGCGCAGCGTTTCAGGGCGCAACGTCCTGGCATCGTCGTCAACCGGGCCTCAGTGGCCCGAAGCGATCCTAAGGTCTTGGGAGCGGCCCGCATATCGCACGCCGAGACGGCTCGGCCCGCCAACAGAGGATAATCATGAACCTGGAAAGGCAATCGGCGATTTTTTACGGTTGGCTTGTGGTCGCCGCAGCCTTCGTCATAACCTTCGTCGGCTTCGGGAGCGCATACACATTCAGCTCGTTCCTGGACTCGCTCCAGCACGAGTTCGCGGCATCGCGCGGTTCGGTCTCGGCGGTTTTTTCGCTGGCCGGATTTATGTACTTCTCGCTCGGCATCGTTTCCGCGCCGCTCGCGGATCGAATCGGCGTGAAGGCGCTTTCCGCAATCGGAATGACGCTAGTCGGCCTCGGCCTCATTCTGGCCGGACAGGCGCAAACCATTCTCCAGGTCTATGCGGCCTATAGCATCGGTATCGGCGTCGGTGTCGGCTGTGCCTATGTGCCCACACTTGGCGCTGTGCAACGCTGGTTCGTCAAGCGCCGTGGTCTCGCATCCGGGTTGGCGGTCAGCGGCATTGGCGTCGGGACGCTCGTGATGCCGCCGTTCGCGCTTTGGCTGATCGCGGACATCGGCTGGCGGAACGCCTACACCACGCTCGGCGTCCTCGCGATCGTGGTCGGCCTGGCAGCGGCGTTCGTCATGGAGGACGAGCCTGGCCGCCGCGGCCTGCAGCCCGACGGCATCACACGTACCATCGTCGTTGGCTCCCTGCAGGCGGGCAATGATACGCCCGTGGGCCAAGCAATCCGGACGCGACGATTTGCGGGGCTCTATCTTGCGTCGTTCCTGAGCGCGCTTGGTGTCTTCGTACCGTTCGTGCATCTCGCGCCCTACGCGGTCGACCATGGTGTTCCCGCTTCGGCGGCAGTCTGGCTGCTTGGTGCCATCGGCATCGGCAGCACGATCGGCCGCTTCTTCCTCGGCGGCATCGCGGACAGGATGGGCCGCGAGAGCTTCCTGATCGCCATGTACATTGGCATGGCCGCCTCACTTCCGACCTGGATCCTTGGTGGCTCCTTGAGCCAGCTCATACTGTTTGCGTTGATCTTCGGTCTCTTCTACGGAGGGTGGGTCGCGATTTTGCCAGCAGTGGTCGCCGATCTGTTCGGTGCGCGTCATGCCGGCCGCATCATCGGGGTGCTCTATTCGAGCGTTGCCCTAGGCACGCTCGTTGGCCCAGGCGCGGCAGGCTTCATCTACGATCGCAGCCATAGCTACGTCATACCCATTGCCGTCAGCGCTCTCGCAAACGCCGGTGCCGCTGCCGTCATGTTTCTGGCGGCACGTCGAGCCTCCGCTGGCAGGGTGAGCAGATGAGCCAATCCATCCCACCCTATTGAGCCGCGGTGGAATTCGGTCGCCTTGGCCGCACCTCCGAACACTCCTTCGCAGTCTAACGCAGCGTATTTGGTGACCCGGAGCGCGCGCCCTTGAAGGGCGTCGCTATACGCGAACAGGTTCGGTTCCTTGTCCAAAATCTAAGAATGGCGTCCCCCCGGCAAGCGCGCTGACTATGGTCGACGGCATAAGATCTTGTCGATCGCCTTCCCTCGGGCGAGTTCATCGATGAGCTTGTCCAAGTAGCGGATTTCCCGCATCACTGGCTCGGCGATTTCCTCGACGCGGACACCGCAGACAATTCCCCTTATGCTGAGGCGCGCGGGATTGAGTGCCGGCGCCTGGGCGAAAAAGGTCTCATAGTCCGAGTTTTTCGCCAGCTGAGAGGCAAGTGCCTCTTGGCCGTAGCCGGTCAGCCAGTGGATGATCTGGTCGACCTCCACCTTCGTGCGCCCCTTCCTCTCCGCCTTGGCGACCAGAAGAGGATAAATCTTGGCAAAGCTCATTCTGTAGATGCGGTGCTGCGTCATCACTTGCTCTTTCCCGGCGCTGCTCGTGGCGTTTCCCGATGTCCATCTTCATATCGCGACCCTGCCGGGGGTTTGAGCTGCCCGGCCCAGGTAAGAGTTGCGTCGGACATGGTCACGAGATGATCGGCCGCTCAATGAGGGTGGGATTTTTCAGATCGACAAGGTGGCCGGTGCGCAATTGCTCCGGCTTGCCGGGCGGATGGAAAGGATAACGGAGGCAAAGAAGGCGACGAATCCGTCCACTCTCTAACAGCGTGTCCGCGACCATGCTCGCGGCGCGCCCGCCCATCGACTTGCCACCGATAACAAGCTCTCCCTGCCGAGCGCGTCGACGGCAGCGATATATCGCGGGTTTAGCTTTTCAGCGCGGGCCGACGGCATGCGCCCAACTGCGGTCCGCCGCCGCCATATAGTCGAACTCAAAGCGGGCAACGCGAAAGCCCTCTCCGGCTAAGGCATTTGCGGACGCCGTCATTGATCGCGAGCCCATCGGAGCTTCGGCCCCATGCGCCAGGAGGATCGTCACGTCGGCCTGGTCGGGGCCGTCGAAAAGAAACATTGCGCTGTCCCACGGGGCCGCTGTCAGCCGCAAACTTACCGCAGCAGATCTCCCGCGTCGGAGCCTTCCCAATGAGCAGTGGCGGCGACTCCTTCGGCACTGTTCGGCTTGCGGCCGGGCCCGTGCCTCTCTCTCAGGTCAGTGCCGGCTCTTCGGTTGCGTTGTCCAGATCTCTGCCCGCTTTCACACTGACCACTAGTGTCCATTGTTGGCGCACGCCTTTGAAAACAATCGTCTCCATGCTCAGCTTAAAGCTCGGCGACAATCCACCTCTTAAAGGCCACCATGGCGCCGGTTTCGGTCCGTGACCTCAATCGCGTCATCCAGTAGGCCCCGGTAACGATACCGACGTCGAGAGGCTGTACAATCCGACCGGAAGAGATATCGCGCGAGAACATCGCGGCGGGGACCAGCGCAACACCGAGACCTTGCGCTGCCGCTTCGACCAAGGCCAGCGAGTTATCGAAAATCCAGCCCCGCGCGACCGGCGGGGTCAGTCCCGCGGTAAGGAACCAGAGCGGCCATTCGTCCTGGCGGTATGAGCGCAGGAGGTGCTGGGCCAGCAGGTCAGCCGGAGTGCGGACTGACATGGCGAGGCCAGGGCTGCAGACCGGAGCGAGCGGGGCTTGCATCAGCTCGACCGCCTCTGTGCCGTGCCAGGCACCGTCACCGAAACGAATGAAAAGATCGAGGCCGTCGAGGAGCGTGTCGGCACGGTTGTTGTTCGTCTTGATCCGCACCTCGATCTGCGGGTGCCGCGCGTTGAAGTCCTGCAGGCGCGGCAGGAGCCACCCGAGGGCGAAGCTGCTGACCACGCCGATCGTGAGAATCTCGGCCGTGCCGCCGGTACGCAGTTGGTGCACCTTGTCGCTGACCCGACGTAGCGCATCCGTCAACACCGGCAGCAGCGCCTGCGCCTCCTCGGTCAGAGCGATGCCACGCGGCAAGCGCTCGAACAGCGTGAAGCCGAGATCTTTCTCAAGCAGCTTGATCTGATGGCTTATTGCGGTCTGGCCCACGCGCAGCTCCATCCCCGCCTTGGTCAGGCTACCGAGCCGCGCCGACGCTTCAAAGGCGCGCAGCGCGATGAGCGGCAATCTCGAAACATCCATCCAGAAGCCCCAATTTTATTCATATCAAATCTGAGTAACGATCATTTGGCTAGGGCCATGCGGCCTCGCTACCTCTGCGCCTCCCTCTGGAGACGCAACGCACATGACAACTCGCACCATTGATTTCCTTGCGGACCGGCGCTCATTCTTGATCGGCGCCGGCGCCACTCTAGTCGGCGCCGGGCATGCCGCGGCTGCTCCTGGGACTAGTCTCGATCTCAAGTCTCTTGAAGCCCGCCATGGAGGCCGTCTCGGGCTTTTCGCGACGCGGGACGGCCAGCGGGTCGGCTGGCGCTCAACCGAACGCTTCGCTTTCTGTTCGACATTCAAACTGTTTCTCGCAGCTTATGTGATGCAGACCGTGCAGCAGGGGCGCGATCGGCTAGACCGAGACGTCCCGATCACGGCTGCCGACATGGTGCCGCATGGGCCGGTCACGCAGCCGGCCATCGGCAGAACGCTCACGCTGGAAGAGCTGTGCAAAGCGACAGTCGAGGTTAGTGACAACCCCGCGGCAAATATTCTGATCCGCGAAATGGGCGGACTGGCTGCCTTCCAGCAGTGGTATGGCAGCATTGACGACCACGTCACGCGCGTGGATCGACTGGAAATTGAGCTGAATAGCGCCTTGCCCGGCGATATGCGCGATACCACGACGGCCGAGCAATATGTGGCCAACCTCGACCGCGTCTTGCGCGGCAACTTGCTTTCAGCGGCGCACCTGCAGTTGCTTACGCGTTGGATCACCGAGACACCCACCGGGGCCGGCCGGATCAAGGCCGGCGTCCCCGCCGGCTACACCGTCGGCCACAAGACCGGCACGGGCGCGCGGGGGACGCACAACAATATCGGCATCATTTGGCCGCCAAGCGGACCATCGATCCTGATCTGCGTGTTCTTCACGGGCGCACAAGACGCAACACCGGGCGCCATTGATGCCGTCGTAGCGGATGCGACGCGTCAAGCCATGAAGGCATTCGGGCTTCCATCTCGCTAGGGGAGCCGGTCGTCAGCATTCGCCGATATTTTCCGTGGCAAACTGCAACCACTGAGGTCGGGGTAACGGTTGTCGGTGGAAGTCGAATGCCCATTGATAGCGCACGATGGATGCGAGTCGAACGTGATCCACGATGATGCCCGCGCATGGATCACGCTGCGACAACCGCTATAATTGGAGGTACCACCGATGCATAATGGCTTTCACGCCTCAAATCGCGACCGGAAGCCCGTGCGATACGCGCTTTCAGAGAATGGTTCCTCGCGGAGATTGATCCCGCCGCAGAATAGCTGGGTCGATTATAACTAAACGAGGAAAGAGCCACCTGCTTGCAGAGTGTTGCACGGGAACGCTGACCGGCATGGCGGGACAGCAGCTTCTTCATCCGAGGCGTATCGCGCCGGACTTACCAGGAAGCCAGACGCTGATGCATTTCTCCGATACCAGCACATTCGCTCGTCAGATCCACTTGCACGCGGCCAAGGCGGATGGGCCCTATGTGATTGCGCTCGACGGACGCAGCGGCGTGGGCAAGTCGACTCTGGCAGCGCTGCTAGCAGATAAGGTGGGAGCGGCGCTCATTGAGGGTGACGACTTCTTTGCCGGCGGCACTGGGTTGCGATCAGATGCCCCCGCCATCCGCGCTGCCGACTGTATCGACTGGCCCCGCCAGCGCGCTGTGCTGGGCGCCTTGCGGCAGGGTCGCGCTGCCAGTTGGCGCGCGTTCGATTGGGAAGCTTTTGACGGCAGGTTGCAGTCAAGCGTGTCTGAGCTTTCACCGCGATCCGTCGTTATCCTCGAGGGCGTCTATTCGGCTCGGCCGGAACTCGCGGACCTCATCGACATGAAAGTTCTCGTGACAGCTTCAGACGCTTTCCGCAAAGCAAGACTGCTTGTGAGAGAGGGCATTATAGGTCCCTGGGAGCGCCAATGGCATGAAGCCGAAGAGCACTACTTCCGTGAGGTTATGCCCCTGGTCCGGTTCGATGCGGTCTTCGACGCGGCCAATTCGGATGATTGACCGTGATTGGACCTGATGAAGCTGCTGAAAAATTGTGGCAGAGATCCCTGCGCTGACACGCGAACCGGCTCGACGAGCTTTTGTCTCGACCGGCACCGCGGAATGTCGGCTTTCTGGCAGAGTTGCAAGTTCCGCTTATGGCGCGTTTCGGTCCCGCCACTCGGAGGCTTTCAAAACTCCTTGGGACCGGGCATGCACCTCAACTCCGCTGGCCGTGACGCGATGCAGAGGCCACGCTCCATCAAGCTTGCCGCACCGCATTCAATGCGGGCCCGACGTTCCGTGTCAGGACGGAATGAATCTGGGCGATGACGGCGGCGCCTTCGCCAACGGCGGCGGCGACCCGCTTGGTCGAACCGGCCCGCACGTCTCCGACGGCGAAGATGCCTGGGCAACTGGTTTCGAGCGGCAGCCGCTCGCCGTCGCCGGCGCGCTCCCCCGTGAGAACGAAGCCCTTTGCGTCGAGCGCCACACAGCCGTCGAGCCAGTGCGTATTGGGATCGGCGCCGATGAACAGGAAGAGGTGGTGTGATGTGCACTCCCGGATCGCACCTGTCCGGCGGTCCCGAAACCTCGTCCCGGTCAGGCCAGTCGCCCGGTCGCCGTGCAAATCGACGATTTCGCTGTCCACATGGAGTTCGACGTTGGGCAAGGCCGCGATCCGATCGATCAGGTACCGGGACATGGTCTGCTCGAGGGGGCGGCGCACCACCAGGTGCAGATGCCTGACCTGCGGCGCGAGATAGGCAACCGCCTGGCCCGCCGAGTTTCCTCCGCCAACCAGGACGACATCCTCGCCGGCACACAACCGCGCCTCGACGGGCGATGCCCAGTAGGAAACGCCCGCCCCTTCCAGCGCTTCGATGTTGGGAATGTCGGGCTGCCTGTAACGCGCTCCGGAGGCGATCACGATGGTGCGCGACCGCGCGGTGCCTCCATTGCTGAGCTCGAGGGTGAACGGGGCTTCCGCATCCGCTCCGTGACAGCGGAGCAATTCGACGGTCAGCGGAATGGCAAGCTCGGCGCCGAACTTCGCCGCCTGATTGAACGCCCGGCCCGCGAGGGCTTGTCCGGAGATGCCGGTCGGAAAGCCGAGATAGTTTTCGATCCGGGCGGACGCGCCCGCCTGGCCGCCGAAGGCGCGGCTGTCCAGGACCAGGACCGACAACCCTTCGGATGCGCCATAGACGGCAGTGGCAAGCCCGGCTGGCCCGGCCCCGATGACCGCCACGTCATGGACAGTCTTCGGATCGAGATCCGGCGTGATGCCGAGACAGGTCGCGGCATCGGCATTGCTCGGGCTTCTGAGCAATGTGCCGTTCGGGCAGATCATCAGCGGCAGGTCTTCGGGGGCGACGCCGAGCCGTTCGACGAGTTCGCGCCCCTCCGGCTCGCACGCGGCAATGACGGTGTGGGGGTAGCCGTTGCGGGTGAGAAAACCCGACAACCGGACGATGCCCGGATCATCCCGGCGTCCGACCAGGATTGATCCTGCGCCGCCGGTCTGCCCCTCCTCGATCAGCATGACGCGCCGGAGGATGAAGGCGCGCATGATCGTTTCACCGACATCCGCCGATCCGATGACGAGCGCGCGGAGATGCGGCGCATCAAAAGGGATCGCGACCGCACCAGCATCCCCCGCCACGACCGACATGAGGGATGGACGGCCCGAGAGCTGATTGGTCTCGCCGGTGAACTGGCCGGGACCGTAGGTCGTGACCAGCGACGACCGGCCGGCCGCGCCGCGTCGGATCGCGTCAGCCGAGCCATCGAGAATCAGCCAGCAGGGGGCGTCGCGGGCGCCGATCTCGTAGACGACCTCACGCGGACCGAAGCGGCGCGGTGCGCCGCTGGCGAAGCGACGCGACGTCGCAATCTGAAGGGCGGACAGTGTCGGAAAAATCTGCTCTCGCCGAGCATCGCCGATTGCCATGGGGTGACCTCCGTATCGGGCCTATGCCACTTCTCGCGCGCGACGCCATCCGACCAGATGAGGAGCTTGACCGCAATCACGCCGGCGCGAACTGCGGCGCCTTCGGCAAGATGGGCGCGAAGACCAGAAGGGCCAGGAGCGTCGGCCCGAAGCTCGCCCATACAGCGGACAGCGGGCCGTAGCCGGCCGCAATCGTCACGCTGCCCGCCCAGGCGCCGATGGCGTTGGCGATATTGAGCGCCGCGAGGTTCATGGCCCCCATCAGCGTGAGCGCCTCCGGAGCGAAGCCCGTCAGGCGCACCCGCACTCTCTCGACGCATCGTCGGCTCCTACGAGCGGCAGAGGTCGATATGTCCCGATCTCAGGCTTCTTTGTCCGTCAGTGAATCCGGATTGGCTTTACTGCTCTTTGGAGCAAGTTTTTCGAGGCCACCGTCATGTCTTATCCAGGTTCCACCGAGAGCCGCCGCACGGTCCTGACCGCAGCGGTCGGTATAGCGGCAGCCGCAATTCTTCCGGCCCCCGCCTTCGCTACTCCCTTCTCCACTGTCCAAGCATCGAAAGGAACACATGCCATGAGCGCCGCTTACGTCACCACCAAGGACGGCGTGGAGATCTTCTACAAGGATTGGGGACCGAAGAACGCCCAGCCCATCGTCTTCCACCATGGCTGGCCGCTGTCATCGGACGATTGGGACGCGCAGATGCTATTCTTCCTTCACAACGGCTATCGCGTGGTGGCGCATGACCGGCGTGGTCATGGTCGCTCATCGCAAGTCAGCGAAGGGCACGACATCGACCATTATGCTGCGGACGCCTCCGCGGTGGCCGAGCACCTGAATCTGCGCAATGCCGTGCATATCGGCCACTCGACCGGTGGCGGCGAGGTCGCGCGCTATGTCGCCAAGTTCGGTCAGCCGCAGGGCCGCGTGGCCAAGGCGGTTCTCGTGTCGGCTATCCCGCCGATCATGGTGAAGACCGAAAAGAATCCCGAAGGACTGCCCATGGCGGTGTTCGACGGCTTCCGTTCCGCGCTCGCGGCCAACCGCGCGCAGTTCTTCCTCGATGTGCCGACCGGGCCGTTCTACGGCTTCAACCGGCCGGGCGTGACGCCGATCCCGGGCACGATCCAGAACTGGTGGCGCCAGGGCATGATGGGTTCGGCCAAGGCCCACTACGACGGCATCAAGGCGTTCTCCGAGACCGACCAGACCGAGGACCTGAAGGCCATTAACGTGCCGACGCTGGTGATGCACGGCGACGACGACCAGGTCGTGCCCTACGAGGATGCCGCCCTCAAGGCAGTGAAGCTGCTGAAGAACGGCACGCTGAAGCTCTACAAGGGCTATCCGCACGGCATGCTCACGACCCATGCCGACGTGATCAATCCGGATCTGCTCGCCTTCGTGAAGGCCTGATGAAGCGGTGCCTCGGCACTCGTGCCGAGGCACCTGCCAGGAGGGCTGTTGCATGAAGCTTTATGTCCATCCGGGTGCGAGCTCGCTCTCGGTGCACATCCTATTGCGCGAGATCGGGGAGCCCTTCGATCTCGAGGTCGTCAACGTGACGGCAAAGCAGCGGGCGGACGGCTCGGATTATCGCGACGTGGCTCCCAGAGGCATGGTGCCGCTGCTGGAGCTTCCCGGTGGCGAGCGGCTGACCGAGAACATGGTGATCGCGCAATTCATCTGCGATCGGGCGGAGCGACGCGATCTCATGCCTGCTCCCGGCACCATGGCGCGCTACCGGGTCATGGAGTGGCAAAGTTTCGTCGCCGCCGAGCTGCACAAGAGCTTCATCCCGCTCAACTGGAAGATCGACGCGCCGATGCGCGAGCTCGTCCTCGCCCGCATCCGGGGACGTCTCGCCTTCGCCGAACAAGGGATGGTTGGCCCGTTCCTCACCGGTGAAACCTTCACCGCTGCCGACGCCTATCTCTTCGTCATCGCCAGCTGGACGCGCTTCTACGGCATAGCGCTCGACGCCTATCCCCGGCTGGCGGCTTTCCTTCGGCTGGTCGGAACGAGGCATTCGGTCAAGGCCGCGCTTCACGCCGAAGGACGCGGCATGGTCAGCCTCGACGATCCGACACCGGCACCCTGAGCGTCCATCCGCCGACACAAACCCGAACAACTTTCGAGCGGCTGCGCAGGCGCCACCGCTTTCGGAAGGGCTCATCTTCATTCGAAGCGAAAGGAACCGACCATGCCTGATACTCTCGAACGGACTCCGACGCGCTATATCGATAGCGGCGGTGTGCGCTTCGCCTATCGCCGGCTCGGGCCGGAGGCGGGTATTCCGCTCGTTTTGCTGCAGCACTTCACCGGCACAATGGACGCGTGGGATCCGGCGGTGGTCAATGCGCTGGCGGCGCGGCGGCCGGTGATCGCCTTTAACAATGCCGGCGTCGGCACCTCCTCCGGCGAAACACCTGACAGCGTCGAGCAGCAGGTCACCGATGCCGAAGCCTTCATCGCAGCGCTCGGCCTGAAGCAGGTCGATCTCCTTGGCTTCTCGCTCGGCGGCTTTCTGGCCCAGGTGATGGCGACGCGCGGCGCGGTCGATGTCCGCCGGATGATCCTCGCCGGTACGGCTCCGCGCGGCGGCGAGGAGCATCTGCTGCAAGTGGTCGAAGAGGCCTTCGCCCGGAACGCACGCGACGTCAGGCTTCCCCTCTTCTTCACGCCGTCCGAAGCCAGCCAGGCCGCCGGCGCCGCCTTCATCGACCGCGCCGGCGCCCGGACGAGCGACCGTGATCCGGACCGGGGCGAGGCCGTCAGCAACCCGCAGGCGCAGGCCATCATCCGCTGGTGCGCGGAGCCGGACCCGGATCACGCCTCGCTCAGGGCGATCCGACAGCCGACGCTCATCGTCCATGGCAGCGACGACACGATGTTCCCGTCGATCAATGCCTACGAGATGTTCAAGAACATGAGCAGCACCACGCTGATTATCTATCCGGATTCAGGCCACGGCGCGCTGCTCCAGTATCCGGAAACATTCGTTTCGCATGTCGAGACCTTTCTCGGCGCCTGAACTACACAGCAAACGACAGGATGACGACATGGACGCTCTGGCACGGAAGATCATCGATGCCCATGGCGGGCTCGACAGATGGAAGAATTTCACCACCTTGACCGCCCACCTTCGGCAGGGCGGCGTGCTCTGGCCGCTCAAGGGGCATGGCGGCAAGCTAGACGAGACGAACGTCACGGTCGGGCTCGGGCGGGAGTGGGCTTCTCATTCGCCGTTCGGGCCGGAGGGCAAGGTGACCCGCTTCGAGCCGGGCCGCGTCGAGATCAGGGACGCCGCCGGGAAGATCGTCGAGGAGCTGGACGAGCCTCGCGCCTCCTTCGCCGGGCATACGCTCGAAACACCATGGACAGAGCCTCAACTGGCCTATTTCGCCGGGATTGCGATGTGGACCTATCTCAACATGCCGTTCCTGCTGGCTGCGCCCGGCGTCGTCAGCCGATCCGTCGGGGAGTGGCGGGAGAAGGGTGAGACCTGGCAGAAGCTCGAAGTGGCGTTTCCCTCCGACATCGCCACGCACAGCACCGTGCAGACGCTCTACGTCGACGATGCCGGCTTGCTGAAGCGTCACGACTACGATGTCGAGATCGCCGGGAACACGCCGGGCGCACACTATATCGGCAGCTATGTCGAGGTGCAGGGTCTCCGCTTCCCGACCGAGCGGCGCATCTACCCGCGTCAGCCGGATGGAACCTCGCTTGCCGAGCCGCTGGTCGTCTCGATCGACCTTTCGGACATCCGGCTGGCCTGATTCCGCAGCAGGGCCGCTGCCTCTATGCCGCGGCCCTGCGCATGATCCGCTCGCCAATGGTTCGCCCACTCCGGTGCACGACTCCGGATCCGGGCTATTTGAACCAGACGCCCGCCTTCACCGCAGCGAACATCGCCAGCCCATAGGCCAGGAGTGCGAGCGCCAGCGAGGCGAAGAAGGCTTCGAGCGAACCCGTGAGCCGCAAGACAAGCCAGCCGCCGAGCAGTGCGACGACGAGGCGAAGCGCGCCGGCGCCCAGCGGCCAGAGCAGCTTTCCCGCGCCCTGGCTGGCAAAGTAGAGCGACAGTCCGAGCCCGAAAAAGCCGTAGAAGGGGCCGACGATCCGCAGATAGGCGCTGCCGGTCGCGATCATCGCGGGCTCGGCGCTGAACAGCCCGAGCCAGGCGGCGGGAAACAGCGCGGCCACGATACCGATGACTTCGGTGATCGCGAAGGACAGGCCCGCTCCGCTCAGCCCGATCTCCAGTGCCCGCTCGCGCTGGCCCGCGCCGATATTGGTGCCGACGAGCGCGACCATCGGCGCGCCGATGCCAAAGATCACTGGGACCAGCAGATATTCGAGCCGGACGCCTGTCCCGAAGCCCGCGACCGCATCCACCCCGGCCGCGGCGGCGACGATCGCGGTCGCGCCAGCGACGATGAGGTTGGTCTGGAGCGACTGCAGCGCCGAGAGCGCGCCGACTTTCAGGATGCCGGCGAGCGGCTCCCAATGCAGGCGCACCCAGTGGAACCGCGCCGGGTTGCGCCCCGAGAGGACGTACCACGCCATGGCGAGCGTTCCGCCGGCGTAGAAGGTGAGCAGCGCCACCCCTCCTCCCGCGATGCCGAGAGCCGGAATGGGGCCGAAGCCGAAGATCAGTAGGGGCGAGATCGGGATCAGCAGGGCGACTCCGACACAGCTGACGATGGCCGGGAATGCCATGTTGCCCGTGCCGCGGATCACGCTGGCGAGCCCGTTCATCAGCCAGATCAGGCCATTGCCGGCGAAGACGACGCCCGAATAGGTCAAGGCCGCCTCGAGATCGCCGCCGGAGCCGCCGAGCAGACGATAGATCGGCCGGCCGAAGATGAGGAACAGGGCCGAGAAGCCGAGGCCGAGGGCGAGGTTCAAGACGATCGCGTGCAGGACGAGAGCGTCAGCCCGTGCGCGCTGTCCGGAGCCGAGCGCACGCGCCACGGCCGAGGAAATGCCGCCGCCGATCGCGCCGTTCGAGAGCATCGTCATCAGCATGACGGTCGGGAACACGAGCGCCATGCCCGCCAGCGCCTCCGTCCCGAGCTTGGCCACGAACCAGGTCTCGATCAGCCCGCTCGATGCCTGGGCGAGCATGATGAGCACGTTCGGCCAGGCCATCCGGACCAGCAGCGGCAGCACGGGCGCTTCGAGCATGCGTCTGGTGCGCGGATCGACGGGCACAGCCGACCCCGCGCGGTTCGCGAGCTCGGCCGAGGAACCGGGCAGTGAGCCGGGCGCCCCCGGCGCAGAGGCGTCGTCACCGCGTCGCATGGGCTGCCCCGCGTCGATCGAGCATCATCGCCACCAGTTCAGCCAGCGCCGCCATCGCGCCGATGGCCCAGACCGCGCCGATACCGATGATACCGGCACCGATCGCCGATCCGATGGAGAAGCCGAGATACGTGGTCGAGGTGTTGAGCGCGAGCGCAACGGATGCCTCCGAGACTGGCCCGGCCGCGATCAGCCGCGCCATCTGGGCAGGAAACAGCGACCACACGCTGAAGCCCCAGGCCGCGATGGCAGGGAGCGCGACTACGAGGGCCCCTGCCGGCGCCAACAACGTCGCAACGGCGAGAGCTGCAAAGGAGATTGAAAGAGCGATGAGAGAGCTCCGCACCACCCGGTTCGATCCGAAGCGGTCGTTCAGCGTGCCGCCGACCGTGACGCCGATCGCTGCGGCGAGGCCCCACATCGAGACCGTCGCGCTGATTCCGGTGGCACCGAAACCGAGCACCGCCTTCAGATAGGGAGCGATGTAGGGGTAGGCCGTGAAGGCGCCGATCGCCCAGAACAGGCTTACGGCGAGGAGGCGAAGGATCGCAGGGCGCCGGACCACCCCGAGCCGTTGCTTCAGGCTCGCCACCGCAATCCCGAACCCGGCGTCGGAGCGAATCCCGAGACCGATTCCGACGATCGCGACGAGTCCCATCGCAGCCACGGCGAGAAAGGTGGTTCGCCAGCCGAAAGCATGGCCGACGATGGCGCCGAGAGGCAGGCCGAGCGCGATGGCGATCGTCATGCCGCCGCTGACGATGGCGAGCGCACGTCCGCGCTTGCCCGCAGGTACGATGACTCCCGCCAGCGAGTTCGCTCCCGGAATGTAGAGCCCCGACGCGACCGCCATCATGATGCGGGCGAGCATCAGCGCCGCGAAGGACGAGGAGTGCGCTGCGATGAGGTTCCCGGCGGTGAAGATCGCCATGGCGAGAAGCAGCGTATCGCGCCGCCGCAAGCTCGCGGTCAAGACGGTCGAGATCGGCGAGCTTACGGCAAGGACGAGCGTGAAGACGACGACCAGCGTGGCCGTCGCCGAGAGGCTCATCCCGAGGTCGTCGGCGATGGTCGGCAGAAGCGGCGCGATCATGAACCCTTCGGTTCCGATGGCGAAGGTGCCGAGCGCGAGAAAGGCCGGGGGCAGAAGAGAGCCTTCCTCAACCGGCTTCGACGCCATCGCTTCGACGGCGGCGGGGGCCTTAGCCGCGGAGGATAGCGGCTTGTCATGAATCATCGAGAGCGCTCCAAACGCCGCAGGCTCCCCCTGCCGGACCGACATGGGGGCGCCTCTACGGATCAGACCGGAATGGGATTGGCGATCAGTTCGAGATTGAAGCCCTGCACCAGCGCGTGCTCACCGCTGCCTGGGTTATCCCGCAGCGCCTTAATCTCGTCGACGATCACCTCTGCCGCCTCGGTGGCGAGACCGGCCATCGTTTTTTCGATGAAGATGTCGAGCGGCATGGCGCGAGAGTCGCCGCTCTTCTTGATGAGGTCGGTATCGACCCAGGGTGGCGCGATCTCCTGCACCGAAACGCCGGTTTCGCGCAGCATGAAGCGCTGCGACAGCGCATAGGAGTGCAGGGCTGCCTTTGTGGCCGAATACACAGCCGTTGTCGCCAGCGGCACATAGGCCAGGATGGAGGTGTTGTGGATCACCGTCGCACGTGGCTGGGCCTTCAGATGCCCAATCAGCGCCGATGTCAGCCGGATCGGCCCGAGCAGATTGGTGTCGATGATCTTGCGCGACGTCGCATCGTCGATCGTGCCGCCCGCATCGTCGAAGGGCATGATGCCGGCGTTGTTGATCAGCACGTTCAGGGTCGGATAGGCCTGCGTCAGGCGGCCAGCCACCCGTTCGATATCGGCGGCATCGGCGATGTCGAGTTCGATCCCATCGATGCCCGGATTGGCCGTCGTCACCTCGTCGAGCAGCGCCCGGCGGCGCCCCGCCACGATCACCTTGTTGCCGAGCTTGTGGAATGCCTCGGCCAGGCCCCGCCCAATGCCCGAGGTCCCCCCGGTGATGAAGATCGTGTTGCCGGTCATCTGCATGGCGTCACCTGGTATCTCTCGTTGAGGCAGACCGGGCACTCCCCGCCGCCGATGGACCGACAATCGCAAACAATCGCAATGTCTCAAATGACACATAAGCGTCGATTTGAGACATTGCGTCGCGAAATCTCGCTATCGCCGAACGTTGACGGCCGCGCGGTCTGCGGGCTGGGCTCAGCCTTCGAGAAAGCGATCGATCTCGGCCGCGAAGTCGTCGATGTGCTGAAACAGGAAGGCGTGTCCCGCGTCCGGATAAAGCACCAGCTTGGCATCTGGCGCCTGCTGCGAGAGCACATAGGAACGATAGGCCGGCAGCATCACGTCGTGAGCGCCGTTCGCGACGAGCATCGGCAGCCTCAGCTCCTTGGCGCGGTGCAGTACGCCAGGCCAGCTCGACACCGCCTTAACCTGCCCCATGAACGACACAGCGCTGACCGGCGGCCCCCGACCTGGCGCCGTGGCGATGCGGGCGAGCGAGCTGCGGCCGGCAGCGACCGCGCTTTCGCTCTCCGGATAGAACAGGAACAGGAAATCGTCGGCGTCGTTTTCCGGCTTTGTCATGATCTGCGGCACTCGCGGATGCTGCTGCGGACCGTCGGCGACCGGCCCCGGGCTCGACCCCGCCACGATGAGCCGGCGGACGAGCGCCGGGAAATCGAGGGCGAATTGCTGGCTGACCACGCCACCCAGCGACCAGCCGAGCAGATCGACCTGCGAGCAGCCGAGACGCTGGATGAATTCGGCCGCGACGGCGGCGAGTCCCGCGACCGTCTCCGGCACGCTCCCATCGGAGCGCCCTATGCCCACGCTGTCGAAGCGGATCACCCGCCTGTCTTGTGAGATCGCCGCGATGAAGGCCGGGTCCCAATCGTCCATCGTGCCGCGGAAGCGCTGAAGGAGGACCAGCGGCAAACCGCCGATCGGTCCGTCTTCACGCCATGCCAACCGCCCGAAGGATGTTTCCAGCGCATTGATCTCGGATTTGACGGCCACGCTTGCCTCCGGCGTTCGACCTTGACGGTCGAGACAAGCTAGGCCCCACAGTCGTCCGCTCCTAAGTCAACAAGGCGGCAATTCCGGACATGGCCGCCGCCATGGCGTCTTCTTTTGGCTGCCGGAGCGGCACCTGACGCGTTATGCGAACCGAGTTGGGTGCGATGGCTTCGCTGGCCGGGGAACTACTCGCCAGCCTCGGCCATGCCAGATGTCACGTCGCCTGCCTGTTCCTGCGCTTCCGCCAGGCGTAGATTGCGACGCAGCGTCTGCGGCGGGTGCCCGAAGAAGCGCAGGAAAGCCCTGCGCATCCGATCGCGATCGGCAAAGCCGGTATCGCGAGCGACGATATCCATCGGATGCCTGCCATCCTCCAGCATCGCCTTCGCCGCCTCCAGGCGCAGCCGCTCGACAGCCTTCGCCGGGGATTGCCCGGTCTCTTCGCGAAACACGCGGGTGAACTGCCGTGGGCTCAGGCTCGCCGCATCCGCGAGTTCCTCGACGGTCAAGGCGTTGCGGAGATTCTCTTTGGCATAGACGAGCGCTCGTTTCACGCGATCGGAGCGCGGCTCAAGTTCAAGCAAGGCCGAGAACTGCGACTGGCCACCGGGCCGCCGATGATAGATGACGAGCCGGCGCGCGACTCCCCGGGCCAGCTCCGCGCCATAGTCATCCTCGATCAGCGCCAGGGCTAGATCGAGCGCGGAGCTCATTCCTGCCGATGTCCAGACATTGCCGTCCTTGATGAAGATGCGGTCGTCGTCGACCCGCACGGCGGGGTAACGCTCCTGCAGCGTCTTGGCATGGGCCCAGTGCGTCGTGGCTGATTTCCCATCGAGCAGACCTGCTTCCGCCAGCGCGAATGCGCCTGTGCAGACGCCAGCGACACGGCGGGAATGCTGGCCGGCAGCGGCGATGTAATCGCGCAACGCCGTCGTAAGGGGCCGCGGACGCAACTCGCCGAGAACCATGAGGGTGTCGGGAAATTCCCCTAGCGGGACGGTTTCAACCTTCATGCCCAAGGTAGATAAGATGCCCCCGCCTCTCTCCGACATGACGGAGACCGAGTAGGCGTGGCGGCCAAGCTGCAGGTTGGCGAACTCGAATGCAGACAAGGCAGCCAAGCCCATGACTTGGAAACCGTCTTCCATGATGAAGCCGACATGTCTCATCCGCACCTCCACCTCACCGGTTTCGCTTGATAGCATGATTTCATGCACGGCAGAGCGGGGCTCGAAAGCCGTCACGCCAGTCGGCCACCATTGGGCGACATAGCCAGCGGCGCGCAGGCTTCAAGACACAAGGCTGACGGATCGCGCGGATTGTCCCAAATCGGCGTGTCTTTGACGGATCGAGCCGCCGAATATCCGTCTACATCCCGCAAGGTGCATCAGCGAGGCGGCATCATGGTCAAAGCCATTTTTGATCCTCTCAAGCCTGGGTTCATCCCCGTGGAGGGGTATAAGCTTCGGATTCTGCGAAGCCCGGGGCTCGGCCTACCGATCCTCATCACTGCGCCCTGGCCGCAGAGCATCTACGCATTTCACGCGATCTGGGACGACCTGATGCAGCTCGGCCCCGTCATTGCGGTCGATCTCCCGGGCTTCGGGCGCTCGGATCATCGCTCCGAACTGATGTCGCCGGCAGCCATGGGGCAATTCGTCATCCGCCTGGCCGCAGAGCTCGGCATCGCACGGTGGCATGCCATCGGTCCCGACGTGGGCACCTCGGCGATGCTGTTCGCGGCGGCCACCCGGCCCGACCTGTTCGAAAGCCTCGTGGTCGGCAGCGGCGGCGTCGACATGGGCCTGCTCGGCAAGGGCTTGCGGAGCGTGATCGAGGCGAAGCCGGGGACGTATGGCGAGCCCGACGGCGGCGCCCAGGTCGTCGGCACGATCACCCGATTGACGCGTGCGACCCCACCGGCCGAGGCTATGGAAGATTTCCGCCTGTCCTCACTGGGGCGGCGCTGGATCGAGGCCGCGGACTATGTCAGGGCCTATCCGCGCGATCTGCCGAGGCTCCAGGCCCTCTTGCCGACGGTGACGACGCCCGTCCTCGTGATCTCCGGCAAGGACGACCCCATCGTGCCGCCGGCCAACGGCGAGCTTCTGGCGCGAAACCTTCCCCATGCCGCCCACCGGGTATTCCATGCCGGCCATTTCGTCTGGGAGGATGATGCCGCGGGCTATATGGATGCCGTTTCGGCCTGGGTCACGGGCGGCTATCGTCAGGTCTGACCGCCGCCCGAGGCTTCCCGTGTGTCGGCGGTGAGTTCCCCGTAGAGCCCGCGCGTGCCCCAGTCCTCTTCCTGGCCCCGGTGCGAGCGCTCATTTTCAAGATCTGCGGCAAGGAGCTGGGCCAGGGTCGATGCGGCGGCCTTCGACGCCTGCAGGAACCCATTCTCGTCTGCACTCGATGGCCGGCTCCGACCAAAGAGCGAGCGGTCGTGCATTCGAAACAAGGCTGCAGACCGATGCGCCCGGTGAGCGCGAAAACCGAAACGGATCAAGGCTTCCTTCCCGATCGAAAGACTGGATTCATAGGTCTCGCTCTCGACGTGATCCGCTCCAAGGCGCAGCAGCTCGTAGGCATGGCGCCGATCCCACGCACGCGAGAGGATCACGAGGTGCGGAAACGACGTCCGAGCCGTTTCGACCAGATGGCTGATCTGCTCGCGCTCGTCGATGGCGACGATGAGGATCTTTGCCGTTTCCGCTCCCGCGGCGCGAAGAAGGTCGAGCCGGGTTGCATCCCCGAAATTCACGCGCTGATCGAAGCGGCGCAGGATTTCGATCTGGGTCAGGCTCGTGTCCATGATCGAGATCCGCAGGCCGTTGGCCTGCAGCAACCGGCCCGCGATCTGCCCGAAACGGCCGAACCCGGCGACGATGACATCGACGCGATCCTCGAATTGGACGTCTGGCGCGGCCTGCTGCGACGGAGCGATCCGGCGACGGATGATGCGGTCCAGCAAGAGCATCAGCAGCGGCGACAGCAGCATCGAGATGGCAACGGCGGCAGGCAGCAGGCGCGACAGCTGCTCGGGCAGCAGCGCAAACTGCTTGGCGAAGCCGATGAAGACGAAGATGAACTCCCCGCCTTGCGCGAGCAGGACAGCCAGCGAAATCGCCTCGATGGGACGGAAACGGAAGGCGCGGGAGGCCGCGTACATCGCGAGCGTCTTGGCGAGCATCAGGCCCACCGCGATCGCGATGACGGAAAGCGGCTGGCTTCGCAGCAGTTGGAGATCGAGTCCCGCTCCGACCGTGATGAAGAACAGCCCCAGCAGCAAGCCGCGAAACGGATCGATGTCGCTCTCGATTTCCTGCCGAAACTCGGTTTCGCTGAGGACAACCCCGGCGATGAAGGCACCCAGAGCCGGCGACAGACCGACGACGGTCATCAGAGCCGCCACGCCGACGACGAGCATCAATGCCGCTGCGGTGAAGACCTCGCGCGAATGCGTTGCCGCGATAAATCGGAACAGAGGCCTGACGGCGAACCGGGCTGCGAGGACGACGAAGACTACTGCCACCAAGGCCTCGGCGCCGCGCAGCCAGGCGGCCGGATTGCCCTCCGCTGCCGCAGATGCGTTCGACGCCAGCAGCGGAACGACGAGGAACAGCGGGATGATGGAGAGATCCTGAAACAGCAGCACACCGAAGCAGGCACGGCCGATGGTCCCCGACCGCTGCCCCTTCTCTTCCAGTGTGGCCATGACGAGCGCGGTCGAACTCATCGCGAGGATGAGAGAAAGCGTCACCGAGACCGCGAAGGAGAGCCCCAGCATCATGGCTATGGGCGTGATCACCACCGACACGGCGAGCATCTGTGCCATGCCGAGCCCGAAGATTAGTCCCTTCATCTGCCACAGCAGCGCAGGGCGAACCTCCATGCCGATGAGAAACAACAGGATGACGATGCCGAATTCGGCGACATGGCTGACGGCGGCAATATCGCCCGTCAAGGAGAGCAGGCCCGGGCCGATCACGGCGCCTGCGATGATGTAGCCGAGAACGGATCCGAGCCCCAAACGCTTGGCCAGAGGGACGGCGATGACGCCGGCAAGCAGATAGACGAAGGTCCGGACCAGGATTTCGCCGGTGCTCATATGACGGTCTCCCGCATCAGATTGTCGAGATAGCGCCTATATCCCTGCGCTGCCTGCTCCAGCTGCTCTCCACGCAACCGAGGGGCGTCATGGAGCAGATGGGGCGCGGCCCAGTGCATCTGGCAGAGCGCCGCTGTCCGCTCCAGCGGCCGCAGGAATTCCTCCACCCTGTAACCGTTGCGACCGTCCTCGCGGTAGCTCCGCTCATCGCCGCCGGTGGAGGCCGCACAGAACAAGGTCTTGCCGGCAAGGCGCGGCGCGCTGCCGCCATAGGCGAAGCCGTGAAGCCAGACGAGGTCGAACCACTCTTTGAGGACAGCCGGCACCGAATACCAGAACAGCGGGAACTGGATCCCGATCACCTTGTGGCGCAGCAGCCTTTCCTGCTCCGCAGCGACGTCGATCTGATAGTCTGGATAGGCTTGGTAGAGATCGTGGATCTCGATCCTGGGCTGCTCGGCCGCCGTTTTCGCCAGGCGGGCGTTCACGACGCTGCGGTCGAGCCGCGGGTGAGCGATGACAAGCAGGCCAGTCGGCTCGACCGGGTTCGTCTCCTCTGCGACCGGGCTCAAGATCATGTGGTCTGCTGAGTTTTGCATCGTCGTCGGGGCGTTTGATCTGGAGGAGGACGTCGCGGCGGTCAGCGCGTGGCCGACGGAGCCGGTGGGGCTGGCAGCAGCCTTCCCCTGACTAGGAGCCAGAGTGTCCGCAGAACGATCGCGCCCATCGCGATCGAGACGAATGCAAACACGACGGGCGCCAGGACGGAGACCGGACCTGCATCGCCGCGGCCGACGAGTTTGACCATCGCCGTTGCCAGCGCGGTGAGCCCGAAGGTGAAAGCCCAGACCGAGGCTGTGACACCGGCAGCGAAGATCCACCGTGCCAGCCGCGCGAGCAGCAGGAGCTGCAGCAAGCCGTAGCCGATCAGGCCGTAGACGACGATATCAGGCGGGCCGCTCGTGACGCTTAGATAGGCCGCGGCGCCGACCGTAGGCGGAGCCAGCTGGATGCCCAGCACCGGCCGCAGCGGCGGCGGCATCTCCGGCGCTGTGTAGAGCCTGTGGAGCAGAACGGATTCGATCGCCAACCAGCTCAGGAGGCCAGCCCCGAAGGCGAGGCGGCCCCAGTCTCCGAGCCCGAATGTCGTCAGGCCGATCGCGGTGACATAGGAACCTGCGACCGTCGGCAGATAGAGGACTGGCGTCGTCGCGGCCAGATCGCGCGTGCCCTGCCAGAGGATGCCGGTGCGCCACAGGGCGAAGACCAGAGTGAAGGTCAATCCCGCCGCAAAAAGCGCCACCGCGACGGGGCTGGAATAGGGGTTGGCGGCAATCGCAACCAGCATCGTCGCAACTCCGACCAGCCCGATGAAGCAGCACTGGACCGGGTGGTTCGCCTCCCCGATGGCTTCGCTGCGAGCCGCCAGCCATTTGGCGGCGAAGAGGACAAGGAGAACGGCCCAGACGAAACCGCCTGCCAGCATCAGGGCCTCGCCGATCGCAGCCGGCAGCCCCCAGACCTCATGCGCCGCCCGCCAGCTATTGCCCCACCCGATCAGCCCCAGGACCATGCCGAAGAAGGAGGCGGGGATGGCGAGGGGTTTGCTCATGGATCTGTCCATCCGGGTTGGGCTTTGGGTTGTTCGGCTAGGTGGCTTAATGAGACGCGCGCCTCCGCGAGCGAGGAATATCTCCGCATCTCATCGGCCCGGTCGGGACATGGCGGACCTTAGCGGCAAACCCAGCAGGACCGCAGGACGAAGACGAGGCAATTCGGGACGTGGGCGCGAAACATCCCTGCGCGGGACGTCCCGATTGCCTGTCTTTGCACCACAGACGCGCTCGTGGCTCTCGAAGGGATTTGTCCGAAATCGCCTCGTCTTCGTCCTGCGCGCTGGCCCCGCCCCCTTTAAGGTTCATGCTTCATTCGCGCAGTGGGAAGCGGTCATGACAAGCATCAAGGTCAACGGGGCTGCATATGAGGTCGATGCGGAAGCGGAGACGCCCTTGCTTTGGGTTCTGCGCGATACGTTGGGATTGACCGGGACGAAATACGGCTGCGGCATCGCCCAATGCGGCGCCTGCACTGTACTAATGGACGGTCAGGCCGTCCGGTCCTGCCAGATGCCGCTCGACAGCGTCGGCACCGCGGAAATCCGCACGATCGAGGCGATCGAGCAGGATCCTGTCGGCCATAAGGTCGTCGAGGCATGGGTGGCGCAGCAGGTGCCGCAATGCGGCTATTGCCAGTCGGGACAGGTCATGGCCGCGACCGCGCTACTCAAGCAGACGCCGAAGCCGAGCGATGCGGACATCCAGGACGCCATGACCAATCTCTGCCGTTGCGGGACCTACAATCGGATCGCAGCGGCGATCCATCAGGCCGCTGGTTGAGGAGGGATCGACATGAACATGCTCGCAGCGATCAAGTCCACCAACGCAACTGCGCTGATCCCCGTCGAAGGCGTCGCCAATCTCTCTCGCCGGGGCGTTCTCGGTGGCGCGGCCTCGCTGGTGCTGGGCGCTCTGCTGCCCGCCATCCCAGCGCGCGCCCAGACCGCTCAGGCGGTCAAGCCGGGCACACGCGTTGCCGCCTTCCTGGTCATCGGCAAGGACAACAGCTTCAAGATCCTCAGCCCCTTCGTCGAAGGCGGTCAGGGCATCAACACCGGCATGGCGCAGACGATCGGCGAGGAGCTCGACGTCAACCCGGCCCGCTTCGAGGTGGAATGCGCGCCACCCGGACCCGACTACGCCGTCATCGACGGATTGCGGATGACGGGCGGCAGCTTCTCGACGCGCTCAAGCTACATGCCGATGCGCCGGCTCGGCGCCAGCGCGCGCGAAATGCTCATTCGGACAGCCGCGGCGCGCCTGAAGGTCAAGCCCGACAGTCTCACGACCGAAGACGGCCATGTCGTTCACGCGGCATCCCGTCGGCGCGTAGCCTATGGCGAACTCGCCGAGGAGGCCTTGAAGCTCACCCCCGCCGCCGAGGTGAAGCTGCGCGACCCCGCAACCTTCCGCTGGCTGCGAAAGCCCGTACCCCGGCTCGACGTTCGTGAGAAATCGACCGGAAAAGCGATCTACGCGATCGACCAGAAAGTCGACGGCATGCTCTACGCGGCCGTGCAGCATGCGCCGCATCTCGGCACGAACCCGACCGGGATCGCGAATGAAGACACGCTCAAGGCCATGCCGGGAGTCCATGGCGTGCACCGCTTGCCCGGCGCGGTCGCCGTCACCGCAAACAGCTGGTACCGGGCTCGCAAGGCGGTCGAGGCGGCGGACGTGACCTGGTCCGCGCCGCCTGCGAGTGGCTTCGACGCCGTCGCGGCGGACTACTCTTCGGCGGGCCTGCTATCCAAGCTCAAAGGCAACACCGCCCAGGCCGTCTCGGCCGAAAAGGAGGGCGATGTTGCGGCAGCCTTCGCCAAGGCCGTTAAGACCGTAGAGGCCGAGTACGATGCGCCATACCTCGCTCATGGCCAGCTCGAACCGCCCTCGTCGATCGCGCGCTTCAACGCGGATGGTTCGCTGGAGCTCTGGCTTCCCAACCAGATGCCCGAGCTGTTCCAGTCGGTCGCGGCTCAGGCGGCCGGACTGCCGCCGGAGAAGGTGATCCTGCATTCGCCGATGCTCGGCGGGTTCTTCGGGCGCCATTTCGTCTATGGGCCCGGCAATCCCTTCCAGCAGGCGATCCTATTGGCGAAGGAAACCGGCAAGCCGGTCAAGCTGCTCTGGTCCCGCGAGGAGGAGTTCAAGCGCGACGCGCTGCGCCCGTTGAGCTTCAGCCGCTTCCGGGCCGCGATTGGCCCCGATGGAAAGCCGACCGCCATCCAGGTCCGTACCGTTGGAGAAGGACCGCTGGGACGCTATTTCGGCGCCGGCGCGAAGGGCGGGGTCGACAGCTCCGCGGTCGAGGGCATCGTCGAGAAGCCCTATGCCATCGCGTCCCGCAGCATGGAGTATGTCCGCTTCCCCCATCCCGTGACGATCGCCTTCTGGCGTTCGGTCGGTCACTCGATGAACGATTACTTCTACGAGGGCTTCTTCGACGAGATGGCCGATGCCGGGAAACAGGACCCCTTCCAGCTCCGCATGGAATTGCTGAAGGACAAGCCACGCCATCGGAAGCTGCTGGAGACGGTGGCCGCGATCTCGGGCGGTTGGAAGCGCGGCCCCTATGATGCGGAGGGCGGCAAGCGGGCGCGCGGCGTAGCCATGGCCTCGCCCTTCGGCTCGGAAACAGCGACGATCGCCGAGGTCTCGCTCGAAGCGGGCGAGGTCAAGGTTCACAACCTCTGGATCGCATTCGATCCCGGCAGCATCGTCAACCCCGCGATCGTGAAGTCGCAGGTCGAGTCGGCGGCAGCGCTAGGGCTCTCCGCCACGCTGTTCGAGGAACTCGTCTATGATGGGGGCCTACGCCAGTCTCACAATTTCGATGACTATCCGATCCTGTCCCGAGCCGCGATGCCTCAGGTTCATGTCGAGATCGTCGAGAGCGGAGCGCCGATGGGCGGCGTCGGGGAGCCTGGACTGCCCGGCCGCCGGTGATGTTCACCGGCGCGCGCCCGAGTGTTTTTGGGCGGCCCGCCCCTACTGCGCAGGCAGCGTCTTCAGGAATGCGATGATATCGCTGCGATCCTGTGTGTTCGGGACCGCGATCGCCATGGTCGTCCCGGGAACCGCCTTCGCAGGTCCCCCGAGATAGGTGTCGAGCTGCTCCTCGGTCCAGGTCAGGCCGGAGCCCGTCATCGCCTTCGAGTAACGAAAACCGGGAGCGCTCGCCGCCGGGCGACCGACGACGCCGGCGAGTCCGGGTCCGATCTTGTTCTGGCTCCCGGCCGCATGGCAGGCGGAGCAGCGGGAGAACAACGTCTTTCCCTTTGCCGCGTCGCCCTCCGCATGCGCGAGACCGGCACTCCCCACAAGGCAGGCGATCAGCAGAAGTCGTTTTCCCAGCATCATGACTCATCCCTCTCTCAAAGACCGGCCACTGCGGCCGCGATCCGGATGCGGATGAGGTTAGGCGGCAGCCGAATGCAGCCCGAGGACGAAAACACGCTGTTTCGGGACGCAAAGATATTCCATCACCGGCTTGAAGCTGGGTGAGGCCACCGCGCTCTGGCCGCCACCGGCGATCCGAGCGAAGCAGGTTACGCTTGCGGCGCTCAGCCTGAGTGAGGGCGTGGATCTGACCGACGTGAAGGCGAGGATGACTGCTCCGTTGATGGCAATGTCCTCGGCCGCCCTTTTTACAGCGGTAAGATCCCTCCAAGCTCAGTTGAGAGCGCGACGTGCGTCCAGATAGGCGATGACATCAACGAGCCCGGCCACGGTCTGCAGCTTCTCGATCGGCCGGGCATTGAGGGGGATGTTCGCGCTGGCAAGCCAGCTTGCGGCGATCTCATCGTCACCGCCGACAATTGCATCGAGCGAGCGAAACAACTGCACGAAAAGGACGGCAAGCTCGAACGGCTTTGTGCCAGGCTCAAGTGCAGAGCCGCCGCGCCTGATGCGCGAGATTGTAACCTCACTGACGCCGATGATCGCGGCAAGCGTCTCGGAGCTGATCTTGAGCTGGTCCGCTGCCCGAATAGCGGCTTTGGTGACGACCGCGCCCGATTCAGCAGATGAAACAGGGAAATGTTGACCTGGCACGACAATTCCTTTTCTCGGATAAGGACGACGGCGCCCGTTAGCGTAAGAGAGACAACCCCGAGCGGCGCGGGCCTAGCCGGGCCAAGGCCAGTATCATTGCCCGAACCTAGACCTCGACGATACAGTCGATCCGGAAACCCGGGTTCTCTCTTAATCCATCGCGCGGGTAACCGGCCTGGTTGGCAAACACCCGCGTTTGCCCGACTAGGTAATCGTGAGAGCCGTGATCGTGCCCATGGATCCACAACTCCGGCCTGGTGGCCTCGATCAGCCAACCGAGATTCGACACGAATGCCGGAGACAGTGATCCACCCTGATGTCGCGGCTGCACCGAGCCTGGATGCGGCGCATGGTGGGTTACGACCACAGTGGGCCCGCCGTGCTGCCGCTCGAGTTCCTGCCTCAGATAATCGCGGTCTTTGCGATGTTCGGCGGCCGCGTGCCACGGCATGAACCGGGCATGGTGGCCACTGTCCTCTCGATATCGGATCAGGCGGTGGTCGTTCATCTCGTCCCCAGCCGTGATCATTGATGGCTTCGGAGTGCCTAGCAACCGGTAGTCGGTCCAGAGGATCGCACCGACAAAGCGGACCCCGTCGATGACAACGGCGCGCCTGTTCAGCAGCAGGATCCCTGCTTCGTCAGCGGCCGCCTGCCCTTTGGCGAGCTCGGACTTCATTTCATGATTGTAGAATTCGTGGTTGCCGGGGGACGTAGACGATCGGTCGACCTTTCAGCGCGCCGGTGTCGCGCTCTTGCGCGAGCCATTCGACCGCGGCGGTGACCGGCTGATGGATGTCGCCAGCGAAGACCGCGGCGTCGAATCCGGCAGGTCGGCGGGGAATGCGAACGGCCCGAACTCCAGATGGATGTCCGACATGACAAGCAGACGCATCCGAAGACCTTCGTAGCAGGAGGAACGCGTCACGCTCGGCGGCGCAACCGCCCTGAGGCGATGTATGCAGGCAGGAAGGAGCGAAGCGGCCCCAATGACCAGTCAGCAGGTTAGATGCTGGCGTTGGCTGAGACTGTCAGTAGCAATTCGTGGTTGGGGGAGCGCCAGAACGCGTACCGCGCGGCGAGAGGCAAGCGGCTAAACGCCCGAAATAGCCGGTATCGCCATCGCCTGCGCGAGCAATAATACTGCGAATTTGATATCGGAATTGTAATATTCGCAAATAAAAAACCGGCGTGCTGAATTTAAATCGCGCACAATTACCCCCGCGAATTTCCGCCGCACCGCGGGGGACCGCATAACATTACACTCAAACAGAGTCAAGATACCTACGATCGATTCCTTGATCTGGGAAATTTTGAACAATCTCAGAATGTTGCAGCTAGAATCGAACCCAACCGCTCGACTTCGAACCCCTAGCACCGCGGCTCAAAGCGGTAGCGCGGCAAGCTGAGCTTGAGGGTCCACCGCTCGAAAGAATCGACTCGACGGGAGGCCGCTACTTGCTGATCCTGATTTCGCGAGCCGCGCAATTCAGCTTCCAAGCTCGCAAACAACAAAAAAGCGCCGGCGAAAGCCGACGCTTTTGCAATGAAGTTCGTTGGCGAGAGACCCTAGGAAAGTATCGAGCCCCCGAACTTCACCATCTCAAAGGCTGGCGCCGATGAGCTCCGAACTCTCTTGCGACCTAGGTAACAGGTCAAGCGGTTTCGGCGCTTGCGGCCAAAAGGAGGTCGCGTGTCAAACTTGGAGTTTCGAACAAGTCAGCTAGATGCTGACGAGCCCTGGGCCGTCCAGATCAAGTTCTGCGAGTTGCGATCGCTCGTCGCGATCGATTTAGCATCAGAGCGTTCGATCGCTGCGGTATCCGCCCCTACTCCACCCTCTGTCCAAGACTACGTCGCGTTGATTGCCGAGCTTCCTCCTAAGTTGGGCAATGCGCCAGCCGGCTCACTTTCGGGGCTTATCGTTCTGAAGCCGGACCTTGTGACGACCGATCCCAGAATAGCCGCGATCTGCCGCGTTCTGGGCATCGCCCGAATTTTCCAAGGAGCCGCCCGAACGGAGGCCGAGCGATTGGCCGTTGCCGTGCCCGGTTCTGAAGCGGAGGGCATCGCAATGTAAAACCGCGCCCAGAACGAAGAAAGCACTTCGACGGCAATCGAAGTGCTTTCCCGTAGAAATCCTTCGCTCCTAGCGGCCTTCAGAACCTCGGAGCGATTCCCATACCCGGCGACTGCCGACTTGGTCATTCGTGTGTACCTGCGAGCGCGAGCGCGTGCAAGCAGTTTCGCACGAATACTGAGATCGCGGTGGCGCGCCTACCGAACGAATAGATCTCATGAACCCAATTGTTGAAATTGCCCCCTCGCCGGCGCCGATCGTCTATTTGCCAGGCGAATCTCGATCCTCGCGCAACGTTCACTCGAAAAGCCGTGGCGCCTGCCGGCCCAGCATCATTGCAGGCAGCGTCCCCTACGAGCTGATGTGTGAGAGCGGCTTGGAGCGCGACGTCGCCCTCGTCCTCTCGACCTGTCCAGATATTGCGGACATCGTCGAGCAGCCGCCCGCGATAGACTGGACCGACGCCGCAGGAACGAGGCGGCGATACACGTTCGACTTCCTGCTAACCCTCCTGTCCGGCTGCAAGATAGCTGTAGCCGTGAAGCCGTGGGAAAAGGCGCAGCGCGAAGGTCTCGATCATAAGCTGAGGTCCATGGCCCTGCAGCTTCCAGGCGGGTTCGCCGACTACGTTAAGCTGATCACCGACCGGGACATCTCGCTAGACCTGGTACACAACGCCAAGTTGATCCGCCTGTCTCGTCGAACCTCCAATCCGGTCCATGATGCGGCGGTTTCAACTCTTCTCGCCAAGACCCCTCAATCCACCGTTGGGCAAATCGTCCAAGCCAGCAAACTCGAGGGTGAAGGCTTCCAAGCGGTCATCCGCCTGATTGCTAGCGGCAAGGCTCGCCTCCTCAACGACGAGCGGATTAGCTACGCCGCTCGGATCGGTCTGGTCACCGCCTCGAATGACGAGGAGCTTGCGTGATGTCGACCGAATTCACACCCCGCTTCAACCTCGCATTCCAGGATCGCCTGGTCATCGACAACATCGCGTACAAGCGCAGGTCTCGGCTTGCACACGGCTATGTCCTTGAACGCGTCGAAGATCCGGACGTCGTCCAGAAGTTCACCGATCGCGAGCTGTTTGAAGCCTCTCTGAAGGAGGGCTTTCGTTTCGATCGAGGAGCGTTCTCCCAAAGCAAGGCCTTTGCTACGAGCCAATCGTTCGATGAATTCATCGGCTCGCTTCCTCACAGGGAGCAGGAAAAAATCCTGTGGCGAGCAGAGTTTTGCCGCGAGCTCGAGAAGTTGCGGGTCGAACGCAAGACAACGTTGTCCGATTCTGCGCTTAAGCGCATCGCACCGGAAATCGTGCAGAAGCTGCATGAGACGCAGCTGAAGCGATCCGCAAAACGAAACGCCGAGGGCGTCGCAATTCGCCTCCAGGCGGGCGATCAACTTCCGGGCATGCCAAAGCCACCAAGCCCCCGAACAGCGCGCAAGTGGCGATCGTGGTACATCGAAGGAGGTCAGCGGGCGATTGCGCTCCGCCATCGCCGGATCAATAGCGGCAATCGGGTGACGGAACGGCTCAGGCTCGAAGAGCGCAAGCTCCTCCTTGAGTTCGCCCATCGGTATATGAGCGAGACCAGGCCGACGATCCGGGACGTTCATCGCCTGATGAAGGCCCATATCGATCTTGAGAACGTAAAGCGGCTCGCGGCCGGAGAACTCGCTCTACGTGTCCCGAGCTACCAACGCCTCGCGCAGGAGATCCGCTCGTTTCCCGAGTTCGACACGTACGCTTGTCGACACGGCTTGGACGCCGCGAAAAGGCGTTTTCCCGCAGTCCTCAATGGCGTCGATGTCGAGCGGCCGCTGCAGCGTGTGGAACTCGATGAATGGCGGATCAACCTTCAGGCGCTGTGCGCCGATCTTGGGATCCTCGACAAGCTCTCCGACAGGCTTCGTTCAGAGATCGCATCTGTACGACCGTGGCTCTGCGCCGCCCTCGACTGCGCAACGCGAGTGGTCCTCGGCTTCAAGATCGGGCTGACCCCGACCACCGACTTGGCGATCGATACGCTCGAAATGGTCGTCTCACCAAAGGCCCCTTACGCCTTAGCAGCGGGAGCCCTATCGCGGGAAGATTTCTACGGGAGCCCCGAAACTATCGTGACCGATCAGGGGGCTGCCTTCATGTCGCTTCGCTTCCGCCGCGCCGTCATCGATCTTGGCGCAGACGCGGAGGCACCGCCCGCCGGAATCCCGGCGCTGAGAGGCCGCGTCGAACGCTTCTTCAAGACGGCTGGGACGCAGGCCCTGAGTCCGTTCACCGGAAGGACATTCGAATCGATAGCAGCAAAGGGTGACTATGATCCGATCGCTCGCATCAGCCTAACGCTGCCGGAACTCTGCGATGTCATCACCCGCTGGGTCCTCGATATCTATCACAACAGCCCGCACTCCGGGCTTGGCGGTGAGACGCCAGCCAATTGTTGGAAGCGACTGGTCAAGACCTACGGGATCACCCCTCCTCCGGACCGTCATACCCGCCGCGTCGTGTTTGGCGCTGAATCCCAATGCTGCCTGACGCCTCGTGGCGTCAGGGTTCTTGGGCTGCATTTCAACTCGCTCGAGCTGCAGGAGCTCCATCGGAAACACGGAGGTATCAGGCTTCCGGTCCGCCTCGATCATATGGACCTGTCGCATGTCTCTGTCCGACTCCACGATGGCGGGTGGTTGGTGGTACCTAATAGCCGGCCCTGCTTCGACGGCGTCTCGCTCGACATCTGGCTCGCGGCCGAGGCCGACTTGCGTCGTCGCTTCAAGGCTCAAACCGAGCTCGACGACCAGATTGTCGCGCAAGCGGTCAAGGACGCCTGGGATTTGGCTAGGGCTGCCGGCGAGAGGGCTTCCATTCTTTCGACACGCCCGACTCCGGAACAGTTGGCACACACCGAGAAAGAGATCGGCTTCGGGTTCAAGCGTGCTGTGCAACTGCCGCCCGACACGAAACCGATCAATCAGGATCTCACGAGCGGTGCAATTCCGGCTGCGAACCATGCGGTCGCGAACAGCCCTACCCCGGATCAGCCGACGCCCCCTCCGCGCCGCTTCACCATCACGGACTGATGCCATGTCTATCGAATCCGATTTCCACGTTATCGACCTGCTCCGGTCGTCTCTCTCCGAGCCACAGCGCCGTCTGCTTGACGTGCGGGAGCGCCTGAAAGGCCGGTACATCCAGACGGATTGGGACGATGATCTCCGTGCCAAGTTCGACACGCTTCTCAGATCTGTTCTCTCGCGCAGAATCGTGGCGGGATGGCCTCTTCCCGAAACACGGCTTGAAGCAAGATGCCTCGTCGTGACCGGCGAGGCGGGAACTGGCAAGACGGAGTCTCTCGACCGGCTTTTTCGGACGCATCCGGTTCTCCAACCCCGGGGAGAGCAACGCTCCCCCCTCATTCGCGTGACCGTGCCGGCTCCCTGTACGTTAAAGACGCTCGGGCGGGAGCTGTTGAGAGCACTTGGCTATCCGCTGTCCCGGGAACTGGCGGACCACATCATCTGGGCTCGTATCCATGAGTTGCTGCCTGCCGCCGGCGTCCTGCTCATCCATCTCGACGAGATGCATAATCTGACAGACGGCGCGAACTCGCTGCAGCTGGACAATATCCGCAAGGCCCTCAAGGGGCTCATGGTCTCACCTGACTGGCCGGTTGGACTAATCATCTCGGGTTTGCCCGGTCTCGTCCCTGAGATGCGACGCGTCGACGAGATCCGCAGGCGTGGCCAATTCGTCTCGGTCCCTCTGCTGCAATTGCCCCGCGATTTGGACATGATTGAAGGCCTCATCCTTGGCTTGGCAGAAGTTGCGAACGTCGAAATTAGCAACGCACAGCCGACAGAGATCGCCCCTCGCCTCATCCATGCCGCGCTTTACCGCCTAGGCGTCGCCATCGAACTCATCCACGAGGCGATCGAACATGCCCTTGCGGAGAAAAAGCCTCTGGGGACAGAGCAGTTCGCGACCGCCTTCACCGATCGAACTGGATGCGCCTCCCCGATGAACCCTTTCATCGCGTCGGGTTGGGCAGAACTCGATTGCACGCTCGTGCTTGCCAATGAGCCTCCGGTCGACCCGGAGTGGCAGCCCTTGTCCAAAGCCCGCCGCGGACGCGGCAGCAAGAAGGGCGGCCGGTCATGACATCTCTGTATCCGACGTTGAAGCCGCGAACGGGCGAGTCTCCGGCGAGCCTTGTTTCGCGTCTCGCGCTGCTCCATCGGTCGCAGAGCGTCCGCGTCTTCTCCCTCGATATGGGCTTCCAGCAGCAGGAAATAGTCGACGGCGACCCAGGAGCACTGGCGCGCCTAGCCCATCTCGTTGATGAAACTCCTGCCGTGATCTCACGATGGGCGATCATCCGCCATGAGGGGCACTACGAGTATCGCGGCCAGACCTTCTCCAGATCATCCCTTCGGCGGGCGCGCCAAATGGCCTGCCCACGCTGCCTGACGGAAGATCTCGAGACCGGCCCCTCCTGGAACGTGAGCGCACGCGCCGACTGGCTTTTTCAGCACTCACGCATCTGCATGGTTCACCACGTCGAACTCGTGTGCGTTGCTCATACCGACGATCCCTCGCTGGTGCACGACTTCGCGCGAAGCGCGGCTGCTGCGATCCCCCGTATGGTGCAACTGGCCGCCGAAGCCGTTAGCCGCACCCCGACGCGCTTTGAGCACTATGTGCAGCATAGGCTGGACGGGCGCGCCGGGAGCCCCTGGCTGGACTCTCTGCCCTGCTACGTTGCGATTAAGACCTGTGAAGTCGTCGGCGCGGTCATCCAGAGGGGCCGACACGTCACGCTGAAAGAACTGAGCGATGAAGACTGGCGCAGCGCAGGAGAAGCTGGATTCGACCTGGCCATTGGCGGGCCCAAGCGCGTCAGGGAGCTTCTGCATGATCTCTGGACGGCGCATGTCGGTTCGCATGGGCACAGTGCAGGGCCGCAAGCATGGTTCGGTCGGCTCTTCAAATGGCTGTATTCGCTTCGGGAAGACCCGAATTACGACTGCATCCGCAACCTCATCATTGACTTCGTTGCGGATACGGCCCCCGTAAGTCCTGAGGATCTTCTTTTCGGCAAGCAGATCGTGACGGAGCGGCGCCTCCATTCGGTCTCCACGGCAAGCAGCGCAACCGGGCTTCACCGTAAGCGTCTCCGGCGCGTGCTTCGCGCATCCGGCATCCTAACCGCCAGGTCCGATCACCTCACGGATAACGTGGCAACGTTCTCGTCTGAGGCTGCCGTGCCGGTCCTCGACAAACTTCAGAACGCACTTACTCAGAAGCAGGTCGAGACCAACCTGAACTCTGGTCGCGTACACACGAAACTGCTGGTTGATCATGGCTTCATTCAGCCAATGGAAGGCCATGAACGGCTCGAGCTTGGCGATCAGTGCTACGACCGTCGCGAGCTCGACGAATTTAAGATGCGGCTATTCACCAACGTCGTTTGGGTCAAAGAACCAGAGTGGCCCCAGATGACGATCGCCGCTGCCGCGAAACGTACCTGCTGCTCAGCAATGGAGATTGTAAGACTAATCCTGGACCGCCGGCTCCGTTGGGTCGGTTCATGGACCGCTACGACCGGTTTCCCGTCTCTGTTGGTCGATGTCACCGAGGTGAAAAGACTCATACGCAGTGAAGACAGCGATCATCTTACGATGGGCCAAGCGGCAGACATGCTCGGCACAACAGATCGGGTTCTGAGCGCACTCGTCGAGAGTAAGGCGCTATCGAGCGAGAGGCGCATAAGTCCCAAAAACCGCTGTCCCTACGTCGCCGTCCCTCGAAAAGCCGCCGAAGCGTTCAAGGCTCAGTTCGCATCACTCCATGAACTCGCGCGCGGCCGCTCCAAGCACATGCCGATCCTGAAACGAGAATTGGCGTCGAGGGGCATCGAACCGGCTTTGACGCATAAACAGGTCATGGCTTCGTTCTATCGGCGGTCTGAAATTCCTCCGGATCTCTAGGTTCCCGCCCCTTTCGGCTGAGAAGAGCCTGGCTCCTTTGGCCGGGCTCTTTTTTTTGCTCTGACGCGGTCCGTACGCACAATTATGCGGAAGTACTATCCCTCAATTTGCGGAACTTAGCCTGCAGAAGTCCCTCGTCGCCGTTGAATGATTTCAAGATCTTATGTCATTGCCTGCGGAAACATTATGCCTGCCTCCTCAATTGTGAAGCCTGTGTAGGCGCTCCGGAAGTTTGGTCTGATTCCACCCAAAGTGCGCCTCGATGAGAGCGGAAGTCCGCCGCACCCCTGCGGCGGGCTCTCTGGAACGGGGTCATCAAGCCTGAGAACGCCCGGCTTCGGCCGGGCTTTCGATTTCCAGAGATTGCCGCGCGATCACTGGAGAAATGTTCAGGCCGCGACACAACGGCCCCCCAACACCTACCTGGGTAATCGTTCCACGCCGAAGGAATGCAACTTTGGATCTGAGTGGCGACAAGGCGCTTCAGAGTTCCGCTGAAGATCGCCTGGGCTTCGCAGCGACTGCGGAAGCGATCGCGGCCGCGGTTCTTCGGCAGCCCGTCGTCGACGGCTTGGTCATCGGAGTTGAGGGCCGCTGGGGATCGGGCAAGTCCAGTCTCGTGAACATGACCGTGGCCGCGTTGCGGGCATCCAGCTCCGCGCCGGAGGTCATCGAATTCAAGCCTTGGCTCATTGGTGACAGAAACAGCTTGCTGCTGGCGCTGTTCAGCGAGCTCGCCATAGCTGTTGATACAATTGAAGAGGGCTCGGGCGATCCGGTCGGACGGCAACGCCGTGAACTGGGAGAGGCTGGCAAGAAGGTCGTTGGCTTCGCCGCACAACTCGGCGGCCTAGGCACATTGGCAAAGGTCGCCGGCTCCGTCGTTCCCGGGGCGGCGCTTGCCGGTGAGGCCATCGAGGCGATCGCTAAGGCGGCGAACGGTCTGGACGGCAAACGCTCGATTGCCGCCGAGAAGGCGGACTTGCGCCAACGCCTCGGCTCCTTACCGCGCCGCATCGTTGTCACCGTCGACGACGTTGATCGGTTGGAACCAAGTGAGGTTGTCGAGATTCTGCGGCTCGTCCGTTCAGTCGCCGACTTCCCGAATGTGGTCTATATGCTTTGCTACGATCCTAGCATTGTTGCCCACTCGATACAGGCAGCCGCCCAGGTGGAAAATGGGCACGCCTACATTGAGAAGATCGTCCAGATCGCGATCTCGGTACCGCGGCCTGAGGCTTTCGACCTGCGTCGATGGTTCCGCGAGGAGATAGATGCGCTTCCTTATGCTGCCGACGAAGCCGGGGCATGGAGATCGCGGCTTGGTGCAGTCGTGGACATTGAGGGCGGCCGCTACCTCTGTAAGCGGTGTCCCGATCTCACCTTCTTCGACGGGGTCTGAGCGGTCAGTGTGACGATCCAGATTTGGAGGGTCGTTTTGTGTCTAGGCTTGACCATAGACTTGAGCCGGAGGGCGAAGTCCGGCGCTTTGAGGTGATCAACGGTGCGA